>JAHEGU010000045.1 GCA_024644945.1 Gammaproteobacteria bacterium
CTTAGAAAAAAACCAAGGCCAAAGCTAAAACTAAAAAGAAAACCAAGTCTAAGGCAAAGAAAAAGTCAAAGGATAAAAAGTAGAAAACCCCGCAACGTCTCTTTACAGCATCGTGAAGAGTCGGCTCTTATCGATGCAGAAACACGACTCGCAGCCTGGTCGTCGCTAGCCGGTCACTTTGGTCGCTGCGTTGCGGCTAGAACTAATGGGCAGCTCAACCACCATGTTGAACTGCTCTGTAGTATCGTAGACCTGCAATCAGAGTTACCGTCGCCACTGCGCATAAACTGGCGAATAAAACGCAGACTTGTTCAAAGCTGAACCCAGCGTCGAGTAGAGCGCCGATCGATACTGGACCCAGAGCGCTTGCCAGCACCCCTAAAGCACCGACCAGCGATTTAATCCCACCCAAAAAACGCGTGCCATACAATTCGGCCCAGATCGAACTGAATGTAGTGAAATAAATTCCGGTATTGACCCCAATTAAAACCATATATGGCAAAACCCACGCTGGGTTCTTCGCCGGCACCAACAACAACAGTGCGATAATCATAGGTACCAGATAGAATCGCACAACCCGGGCCGCAGTGAAGCGATCGATGAGCGGACCTGAAACCAAAGATGCAGCAATTGCGCACAGGGCATAGACCCAATAATTTCCGGTCACCCAGGCTCCTGACCAGTCCTTGGAGTCAGCCAGAGTCAAATGGTGGAAGAACAGTCCTGTCCCCACGTAGGAAGGCGCCAATAGAGCGGGCAGCAACAAATAAAAGCGGCCTTCGGCCAACATTTGACCGCGTGTATAGCTACCTGATCCCAGTGCGTCACCCGCATCCTCACGGTCCATCGCCTCAATATGTGCCTGATGTCTTTCTCCATGCCCCCGCAGCATCCATAACACCGCAGGCAGTATGGCCAGCACACACATAGCGGAAAGCAAATAGGTTGAACGCCAGCCAATGACGCTAATTGCAATTACTGCGAGGAATGGCAGAGTGGCTTCGCCAAACGAATAGCCCATTGAGCAAATTGCAATAGCCTTGCCTCGACCGGAACTCATATACCGAGCCATGGAAGTAATTGCTGTGTGACTGGTCAACCCTTGACCAAACTGGCGCAGCAGAAAAATAGAAAATACAAGCATCAGCGCGGTCGGGGTTAGACTCATTGCCACACAGGCGATCACAAGACCGGAGACCACGGCAGTGGTGTAAATCCGAAGATCAAAACGATCAATCAAATGACCGCTCCAGGGCAATAACATGGCGCTACCCAAAGTGCCGACCATGTAAATCAACCCCCACTGGGTATGACTTAATTGAAAAGTCTCGCGCACTTGCGGACCGAATATTCCTATGAAGTAGGTTTGGCCTGCACTGGAAGTAAAAGCGAGCAGGAATCCGAATCCGAGAAAACGCAGATGGTTTCTCGCAAAATCAAAGTACTCGGTAACCGGAATCATGGACGGCGAAGTTTATAGGCAGGAATCTCGGCCCCAAATTGTACCTTCGTACGGAACAAAAAATTCTGCTAATCGCCGATGTCGAGTGACATGTATATAAGATATTTGCTAAGCGAATCCGTCATTTCCGATTCTGGGTAAGGATCGATCTGCTTGAATCCACGAGAACGATACAATGACTGGGCTTGTTGCATGAACTCAACGCTATCGAGCAAGATGTATAAGTAACCCTCAAAACGGGCGTCCTCTATTACGTGATCCAGCAACGCTTGGCCGATTCCACAACCGCGGAACTCAGGCACCACATACATGCGTTTAATTTCACAGCTATCGTGCCGGTTCTTTTTCATAAACACGATGCCTGCCGAACGACTTTGGTACTGTGCCAGCAACAGCCTTCCCTCCGGCGGCATGTAATGGTCCAGTTGAGATATCGAGCGATGCAACATGCTATCGATATCAACAACTTCGTTGTTCACCTCGCGCAGCTGATAACCCACCCACTCAAGATACTGCCGCAGTAAATCCTGGACACATGTGAGATCCTCCGGGAAGTTGGCCTGATTGATGTCGATCATATTTGTGCAAATGTAACGAAGGTCATAATCCACTATCGTGCGATTGATCGCCTCAAATCCACTAGTTTCGATAGTTTGAGCGGCTATTCTGGACAACCGTCGATTCCAGGACCTGATTTTACCTGTCGGCGACAAGGGACGAATCACAGAATTATGCAGTGCTAGAATCCGACCAATAACAAGCTTATCCATCAGTCTATCTAATCTCAACATCAGGAGGAAACCATGCCCCTGCAAATGAATCGTGAAGTTTTTATCACATGCGCTGTTACGGGTTCCGGTGGGAGCCAGGACCGCTCTAAGCACGTGCCGCGTAGCCCGGAACAAATTGCCAATAGCGCTATCGATGCCGCCAAGGCCGGCGCAGCAATCGTTCATTGTCACGTGCGCGACCCCGAAACCGGCAAACCCAGCCGAAAAGTAGAATACTACCGCGAAGTCACCGAGCGTGTTCGCGACGCGGAAGTCGACGTGGTACTCAACCTGACCGCTGGGATGGGGGGTGATCTAGTGCTTGGCGGCGTAGACAATCCCCTGCCACCAGGCGCGGGCACGGATATGGCTGGTGCCGAAGAACGGCTCGCACACGTAGTCGACAGCCAGCCTGAAATCTGCACCCTGGATTGCGGCACTATGAACTTTGCCGAAGCGGATTACATCGCGGTAAACACACCGGGAATGCTGCAGGCCATGGCAAAAATCACCAAAGATCTCGGAGTCAGGCCGGAAATAGAGGTGTTTGACACCGGTCACTTGTGGTACGCAAAACAATTGGTTGAAGACGGGCTGATCAATGATCCGGTTATGGTTCAAATGTGTATGGGCATTCCCTGGGGTGCGCCTGACGACCTCAACACATTTATGGCAATGGTCAACAATACACCTTCAGACTGGACCTTTTCAGCTTTCTCTATCAGCCGACACGAAATGCCCTACGTCGCTGCAGCGGTTCTGGCCGGGGGTAACGTGCGAGTCGGCCTGGAAGACAACTTGTATTTAAAACGTGGCGTACTGGCAACCAATGCCCAACTGGTCGAGCATGCAGTTGGAATTGTCGAAAGCTTGGGCGCTTCGGTGATCGGGCCGGAGGCGGTGAGAGAAAAACTCAAACTGGAAAAACGAGCACCTCGATGACAGAGAAAATGAATGCCGCGGTGATCGGAGGCGGCGTGATCGGCGGTGGCTGGGCGGCACGATTCCTGATCAACGGATGGGATGTCAATGTATACGATCCGGACCCGGAGTCTGAACGAAAGATTTCCGAAGTATTGGAAAACGCCCGGCGCAGCCTGCCGTCTCTATATGACACCGCACTGCCTGCCGAAGGCAAGCTGGTGTTCCACGCCGAGATCGCCGATGCGGTGCGAGACACCGTCTGGATTCAGGAAAGCGTGCCTGAGCGGCTCGAGATTAAGCAGAAGGTTTTCTCCGAGATCCAGGATCATGCCGAAGAAACAGCGGTAATCGCATCTTCGACGTCTGGTTTCAAACCTTCTGAACTGAACCAAGGAGCTAAACGCCCAGAACAAATCCTGGTATGTCATCCGTTTAATCCGGTATACCTGCTACCTCTGGTTGAAATCGTACCTTCTCCGAAAACAGCGGCGTCAATACGCGATCGCAGTATTGAGCTGGCTAAGCGCATTGGAATGTACCCGTTGCTTGTGCGTAAAGAAATCGACGGTCACATCAATGACCGACTGCAAGAAGCGCTGTGGCGCGAAGCATTGTGGCTGGTAAATGACGGTATCGCTACCACTGAGGAAATCGACGATTCGGTAAGATTTGGCTGTGGCCTGCGCTGGGCGCAAATGGGCACTTTCCAGACCTTCTGGCTGGCCGGCGGCGAAGGTGGAATGCGCCACTTTTTGGCTCAATTTGGACCCAGCCTTAAATGGCCCTGGACCAAGTTAATGAATGTCCCTGAGCTGACTGACGAGCTGATCGATACCGTTGCAAAACAATGCGATCAGCAGGCAGACGGTATGACACCACGACAAATGGAACGCGTTCGGGACGACAATCTGGTGGGCATGATGCGAGCACTCAAGAAAACGAACTGGGGCGCCGGGGCCACCTTGAATGTACATGACCAGGCGCTTTGGTCTGCGCCCAAGGTAAACAAAGAACCCATTGAAACTGTGCGACGCCCAATCCCCCAGAGCTGGACAGATTACAACGACCACATGAATGAATCACACTATCTGGAAATTTTTTCCCAGGCAACTGACCGATTCTTAGGCATGATTGGAGCGGACGCCAAATATATCGATTCAGGTTACAGCTACTTTACAGTGGAGACACATCTTAGACATCTTGAAGAATTAAAAGCGGGGGAACAGGTTAGAGTCACAACACAAGTCATACAGGGTGCGGGTAAAAAACTGCATCTGTTCCAGAGACTCGAAACCGAAGACCGACGCCTGGCAGCAACAGGTGAGCACATGCTGATTCATGTCAGTCTTAAGACTCGCTCCGCATGCGAGCCGCTTGAATCAGTCAACGCAGTAGTGAGCGACTACGCCTCCTGGCACACCGGTCTTCCTCAGCCAGATGGTGCGGGACGGGCTATCGGCTAGATATATTGTACCAGCCCGCTGTGAAGCTTGGCGTTTCGGCTATCGCTGTTCAGGCGTGCCAGGCAACAGGAAACGAGGCGTGCTCCATTGGATCACCCGGAGTTAAAGAAACTTCGCGGTAAGGAGGTGAGGTTGTCCAAGGCCTTACTGCAAAACGGGCATCGTCCCCGAGCCAGCGGGTTGAGAACCCCCTTCGCCGTGTTTTGAGTCCGGCGGTGGCTGGTGCGCCATGGATAGTGCGCATATGAAACACAATACAATCACCAGGTTTTAAATCCCAAGATAAAATCTCGTAGTCATCCCGTCGAGCATCGATATCGGGGATGGTTTCAAATCCTTCCGCGCCATCCGCATAATTTTCATGGTTGACGAAAAGTCTGGGGTAATACAGCACACCGGATCGATGTGAACCGGCGACGAACTCCGGACAGGCGATTTCAGGTACCGGATCAAGCGGCAGCCAGATCGAACACAGTTGATCTCCATCGACCCCATAGTAGGGAAGATCGTGATGCCATGGTGTGATCTCTTTTGTACCCGGTTCTTTCACCAGCACGTGTTCATGATAGATCCTGGCAGATTTCGAACGCATAAGCCTCGCTGCGATTTCCGCGGCCGGAGAATTTAATACAAACTCCCGATATTCCTGTATCCGATTCCAGTTGCAATAGTCATCATAAAATCCACCCGGTTCGCCTTCCTTGGTATACATCGTGTGATCGGGGCCGGGATCGGCAAAATTTTTATCAAGGCCTTTTGCCAGAGAATCCAGCCACGATCGATCAAACAGACCTCGCAAACATACAGCACCATCGCGATCGAATTGATCAACCACCTCATCAACTATCGTCACGTTACTCATATTCTCGACTCTGATTCACTGCCGCTGCGGCCCCAAAATAGTTGTCGCACAGATTCGCTGTTTGTCAGGTCTGGCCTTTCAGCAAAACATAAAACCGGAACCAGTCGCGGGCGATTTCCCTCCACACGGGTCACTCTATGGATAGTTTGATTGCCACCAAATATAAGCAGAGTTCCGGCGCTGAACGGCAGCTCCACCACATTCTTTCGGTCGCCATTCAAAACATTAGTTACAATTTCTTTTTCGTTATCGAGCCCACGAATCATTGGCACATACTCAAAGATGCCTCCGCTCTCAGGGGGCTGTAACATTAATGTAACGGTGAATTCTGATTCATCAAAATGCCAGCCATGCTCTCCGCCATCGACGAACACATTGATAGAACAGGCGCCAAGGGGATCTGCGAATCGATAGAATTGTTTCTTATCCAACACATGTCCAATGAAATCCTTAAGAGGGTCCCAATGATAGAGCTCGCATAGCTGGGTATCTCGACCGATTCGATCATAGGGTACAGACCCGACATATGTATGTTCCTGCCGCCTGGCAATATCATCGGGCGCTAAGTTCGGATTGTCTTCGGTAAGGTAAGCGTTGTGCACATTCTTACAAAAATAGGCTTCCCCGCTTACAGCGTTGGCTTCCTCCACCAATACCTCCAGCGCTTCTGGCCGAATGAATTCTGGCAACGCACAAAGCCCTGTTTCAAGATATTGCTGGCGACAGCGTTCGGCAAAAGCATATCCTTCCTGGCCATGAAGATCCGTAATGGGGTATTGAGCCAGGTCAACCAGATCAGCGGCACTATTATAGTTCTTCATTACTACTCACCCTCTATATTCCTAACACGAATGATTTTAGCGCTTAAAATGGTAATGCTAGAATCGTGATAAGTCCATCCAGAGCACTATACAAATTGATTTCAATTTATGTTGTCCCCGCAATTTAATGGTGACCCAGGGCATCGGAATTCAATGTGCTGCCTTGATAATGTCCGATGAAGTAACAAAACCAAAGATCCTTCTCAATTCTAGTTTAACGTCCTTTCAGGCGAAATATGAGGTTATCCCTCATGAATGGTGAAATTCAACTTGAGATTTCAAACTACAAAGCAAAAACTAAACGGCAATAGGTTATTAAAGTGACTGACGAACGATACGCCATTCTTTTCGAACCCGTTCAAATTGGACCGAAAATCGCTAAGAACAGGTTTTATCAAGTGCCTCACTGCAACGGATCAGGCCATCGCTGGCCTCGGACCATGGCGCATATGCGCGGCATGAAGGCCGAGGGCGGCTGGGGGGTGGTTTGTACCGAGGAATGTGAAATTCACCCAAGCAGTGATCTTTCGGGTTTTACTGAAATGCGACTTTGGGATGACAGCGATATTCCAACCCACAGGTTAATGACCGAAAAAGTGCATGAGCACGACGCACTTGCTGGGATTCAGCTCGCGCACAATGGATCACATAGTAGCAACAGGTTTACGCGCGTGCCTGCATTATCTCCTTCGGGAGGCCCTGTCCACTCGGGCGATCCTATTCAGTCCCGAGCTTTAAGCAAGCGAGATATCAAAGAATTACGAGGTTGGTATCGAGGTGCAGCAATTCGCGCCAAGCAGGCGGAGTACGACATCATATACGTGTATGCCGCTCACGATATGACAATCCTCAGTCACTTCCTGCAAAAACGACATAACAGCCGCAACGACGAATACGGTGGCAGCTTGACCAATCGTGTGCGACTTCTAAGAGAAATTCTCGAAGACACCAAGGATGCGGTTGGTGACAGCTGCGCGGTCGCCCTGCGTTTTGCGGTCCACGATTTCGACGACGATCACCTTCACTATGATAAAGAGGGTCGTGAAGTGGTGGAGATGTTAGCGGAAATTCCAGATTTGTGGGATGTGAATATATCGGACTGGTCCAACGACTCCAGGAGCTCCCGGTTTGGTGAAGCGGGGCACCAGGAAAAGTATATGAGCTTTGTTAAAAACGTCACCACTAAACCCGTGGTTGGGGTCGGTCGGTTTACCTCCCCGGATACAATGGTGTCCCAGATAAAACGTGGAATAATCGATTTGATTGGTGCGGCACGGCCGTCAATTGCTGATCCATTCCTTCCTAAAAAAATACAGGAGGATCGAGTAGAAGAAATCAGGGAGTGCATTGGCTGCAATATATGCACCACCGGCGACTATTTCGCTGTGCCGATGCGATGCACTCAAAACCCAACCATGAGCGAAGAATATCGAAAAGGCTGGCATCCCGAAAATATCGACCCTGCGGGCTCCAGTGACAAGATTTTGATTGTCGGAGGGGGCCCGGCTGGGCTGGAATGTGCTTTAGCGCTTTCAAAGAGGGGTTACGAAGTCGTCTTGGCCGAGCAGGAACAAGAACTGGGTGGAAGATTGAAGTACGAATCCCGGCTGCCTGGATTAACCGAGTGGAGCCGGGTCACCGATCATCGAATCTACATGCTGAGTCAGAAATCTAATGTAAATACTTATCTGCATAGCTCATTAACCGCAACAGATGTGCTCGATTTCGGATTCGAGAGAGTGGTGATCGCTTGCGGGGCCCGCTGGAGAGAAGACGGAATCGGCCTTAGTCTGCACAAACCTGTTTTCGAAACCAGCAAGATGAAAATTGTTTCAGTGGACAGTATTCTCGGAGGGGAACAGGTGGGTGGACATGTTGTGGTCTATGATGACGATCACTACTACATGGCAAACGTTATCGCAGAGAAACTCATCACTGACGGATGTACCGTGACCTACGTCACTTCGGGAAGCACTGTAGCCTCGTTTACTGAAGCAACTCTCGAAGCACTACGGGTGCATAGCCGATTACTGGAGCTGGGTGTGGGCATCGTACTTAGCCACACGCCTATATCCACTACGTCGAACTCGATTACGTTCAACTGTAGATTTAGCGCAAACTCTAAAACTGTCGAAGCCAACGCACTGGTGCCGGTAACATCCAAACTACCTGAAGAAAAACTGTTTTTGGCACTGCAAAATGAAGCGGAGCTGAAGGATCATGGTATAAAATCGGTAGAGGTTATTGGCGACTGTTATGTTCCAGGAACTATTGCCGCCGCTGTTTATTCGGGCCACTTATATGCGCGACAATTGGATAACTCAGTAGATCAGAGTTACGGGTTTCTAAGAGAAAATTATCAGTCTCAGGTATTGTAATTTGAGCGACTCGAATCTAAATCTACGCACACTTATAGACAGCTATCGGCCAAATTATTCACTGCCGGCAAGTTTCTACAATGACGTTTCGGTATATAAACACGACCTAAAGGCCATCTTTTACCGTAAGTGGATTTATGCCGGCCACTCCAGTCAACTGCCGGAGCCTGGGTATTATTTTTTAGTAGAGTTTGGCAGTGAATCCATAATTGTTTCCCGTGGCAAGGATCAGGAAATTCGGGCGTTTGCCAACGTATGTCGTCATCGCGGCTCTCGGGTATGCCTGGAGAAAAGTGGCAAGAGCAGAACTTTTGTGTGCCCTTACCATGCCTGGACCTACGATCTCGACGGCAGTCTGCGCTCCAGACGGGAAATGCCGGAGGATTTCCAGCGGGAGAACTATGGATTGAAATCGTTGCGCCTCAGCGTATTTCATGGCCTTATCTTTATTAACCTTGATCCCAATGCGCCGGATCTTGACCAGGGCTTGAGCGCGATGGACCCTGCGCTGAAAATTTATAAGCTTGAAAAAACAAAGGTCGCCTGTCAAAAGACATTTTCGGTCGAAGCAAACTGGAAACTTGCGATTGAAAATTTCATGGAGTGTTATCACTGCGCGCCTGCGCATTCTGAGTATTCCTGTTCTCATGCATTGAATACGCCAAAGGACTATGAGGCGCTGCGCCCTGCCATGCTGGAACTCTCCGAGCAGCTTGGATATCAGGTCGAGTCTTTAGACCAATCGAATCCAGCTGACGAAGATTGTATTCAATACTTTTATAATCGCAGTGCAATGTACGAATCCTATGTTACTGGCAGCCAAAACGGAAAGCCAGTGGCTCCGCTGCTAGGGGATATAAAACAATACGGGGGTGGCGCTGCGGATGTCATGTTTGGCCCGGCAACTTATGCCATCCTGTATGCAGATCATGCCGTGTTCTACCGCTTCCTGCCAACCGATGTGCATAGCACCGAAATGGAAATTATCTGGCTGGTCAATGAACAGGCGACCGAAGGTAAAGACTATAACCTCGAAGAGTTAACCTGGCTGTGGACTGTGACCACTGAGTCAGATAAGACAATCATCCTGAATAATCAGAAAGGCGTAGATTCTAAATTCTATGAGCCCGGCCCACTATCTAATATGGAAAGCTATATCACAACTTTTGTGGAATGGTATCTTGATCAGATTAAAATCGAAGCTTAAGCGACTGGAAGTTTAGTGTGGCGGTCTAAAGTCAGCGAATATTGGGAGTGCATATGGTTTGGCTAGTATTAGGTATTTTGTTGTGGAGTATCACCCACCTGGTGCCGACCTTAGCAAGACCAATGCGTCAGACTCTGATTGATCGTCTGGGTAGTGCCGGTTATCGGGCTGCGTTTTCGCTAGTGGTTCTGCTGTCAATTGCACTAATGGTGGTTGGCTGGCGAAGCACAACAGAAGTCACTATATATCAGTTGCCAGCCTGGAGCCGCCCAACGGGATTTCTATTGATGATCGTTTCTTTCATACTTTTCGGTGCGGCTAACTATAAGACAGCGATCAAACGGCATATTCGCCACCCTCAGCTGACCGGAATGATTGTTTGGGCTATCAGTCACCTGATTACAAATGGCAGCACACGTGCACTGGTATTGTTTGGAGGACTTGGTTTATGGGCGATAATCGAAATACAGCTGATCAATGCACGAGACGGTGTCTATACCGCCCCTGAGTCACCTGGACTGAAGACAGAGATAAGGGGCATAGCAATTAGCGCGATTATTTTCATTGTGGTCTTATTCCTGCACCCCTACTTCGCAGGTGTGTCACCATTACCCGGCTGAGTAAATACGAAATCAGATTACAAGTCGCGCAGTAGACGACCGTAACCATCTATTCGGTCCTCTACGCCCGCGAGTCGCAGAGTGTCCCAGACCATCGCTTGATTGCTCGCGATAACCGGTATAGCGACTGCTGATTCTATATTCTGGACCACATCCAGAGTGCGTAGCGCACCACAGGATATAAAAATAGCATCAGCGTCTGGCCTATCCACTGACACGGCAAACTCGCGGATGAAATCAGGTTCAACTCGCACCATATCGCTGTCCCGTTCTATCCCCAGTCCAGCAATTGACAGCACTTTAAAGTCTGAAGCTTCCAGATATTCGGCTTCAAGCCTGTTGATATCCTCAATGTAAGGAGTGGCAACCACAATCCGTTTCGCATCAACCGCTTTAAGGGCACGAATCACACCGCTAATGAGAGAAGTCGCGTTTGCCTCTGGCGCTCCCTTGTTTAATTCAGCGAATACACGATCCTCACCAATTACCAGGCTGCCGTCGGGGAGCTGTGTCGCGGCGCAATCCGCCAACAGATCGGCCTGTGCCGCCAATGTCGAGTTGGTTATCGAGTCAGGGCGCATTTTCATTACATCGTCCTCAATCGTCTGCTCCGTGGCGAGCAAGACATACCCAACCTTAGCGCGGTGGTGCCGACCCCTATCAAAACGTACCAGCTGCGCTGGTGAATCAGTGGCTATGTTGGTCTCGTTTGTCACGTGATACTGGCGCTAAGGTATTCGGCTCGAATTAGGTCTGGCACTATTGTGCCAGACCCTGCGGTAATGCAATATCCAAGGGTTTAAGTGTCCAGGAAATTCTTATGCTCGACCAGGCCCGCCAGCGCACACTGGATTTTCAGAATCGACTCAAGGACGCTGGCATTGACGTCGCAGTGATTACCGACGAAAGCTCAATAGCCTATCTGGCTGGATTCTGGGGTTATCTTTCGGTGGAGTTCGGCCGGCCCACGTTCTTGCTCGTGAGGCCTGAGCAGGAACCTGTGGTGATCACGCCGCTGATGGAAAGTGAAATGGTATCCGCAATGACCTGGGTAGAAAATATCATGACCTGGGAAGACTCTGGAGAAAACCGCTGGGAAAAAGTGCTCGCTGATGCACTTGGGAATGGAACCGGGCGCATTGGGGTGGAGGCTTCGGCGCTACCGCCCATTGTCCGTAACTGGTTTGACGACCAGATGTCGGGAAAAGCTCTCGAGGACATTTCCTCTCTCCTGGGAGAAATGCGGATGATTAAATCTGCAGAAGAAATCGAAGTCATGCGCCAGGCTGGCGAAATCGCAGGTGCGATGATGGCAGCCGCGGAAAGTTCTTTGGCCGAAGGAGCACCAGAGTACGAGGCCGCGCTTGCAGTAATCAATGCCGGCACGCGGAAGGCGGCAGGATTTCTGACTGACCGCGGTTGGGAAGCGTTTATTTCGCCAATGATTCATAACCTGCAGATCATGCAATCGGGTCGTGATACCTCCATGGTGCATCGACGCGCAAGCGTGAAGTCACTGGAGAAAGGCGACCCAGTATACTTCTGCTTCTGCAACATGGCCCAGTTTAAACAGTACAAACTGGGTTTTGACAGGATGTTCTTCGTGAGCGAAGTATCCGATGAAGCCGCCAGGGTGCAGCAGGCTGCGATTGATGCACAGCAGGCTGCGATCTCGGCCATTCGTCCCGGCGTTACAGCTGAATCTGTAGCCGAAGCGGCCAATGAAATTTATCGTGAACGAGGGTATGAGACCGGATATCGTACCGGGCGTTCGATCGGTATGGCGTACCTTGAGTCGCCTGAGCTTAAAGAAGGTGACAACACAATTCTGCAACCTGGGATGACGTTCGCCGTAGACGGGGGAATTTCTGTTGACGGCAGATTGGGCGGCCGGATTGGGGACTCTATTGTTGTGACCCAAAGCGGTAGTGAGTATCTCACCAATTACCCTAGAGAGATCCTGGTTACCCGTGAGTAAACCTAATCGCCTGAAGAACTGATGCGAGCGGGCATTTTCCAAAGCGCCGGTGGCGGGAAAACGCCGGCCGAACGGTTGAATCAACTTGATCTGGCACTTAAGGGCAGCTCTCTTGATATCGTAGTCTGTCCCGAACTTTTTATGTCGGGGTATAACGTAGGCAGCGACCTGCTTAAATTAGCCGAACCGCAGCAAGGTCCTTTCAGCAATCAGATTGCAAAACTCGCCAATACTCACGACACCGCCATCCTCTACGGCTATCCTGAGAGAGTCGGCAAAGAACTATTTAATGCGGCCGCGTGTATAGGCATCAACGGTGAATTACTCGCCCACCATCGCAAGCTTCTACTTCCTCCAGGTTTTGAACACGAGTATTTTCAGCCCGGAAACGAACTCACCTTGTTCGAATATCACGGCATGACATGTGCAATCTTGATTTGTTATGACGCAGAGTTTCCAGAGGCCGTTCGAGCGTGTGCAGAAGCTGGGGCGCACCTGATCATTGTTCCTACTGCGCTGGTTGATAACTGGAATTCGGTAGCTTTTCAGATGATGCCGACGCGCGCATTTGAAAATGGTGTCTGGTTGATGTACGCCAACCACGCCGGTGAAGAGAACGGTGCTAGCTACCTTGGCGCAAGCTGCATCGTTGCACCTGATGGCAGTGATGTGGCCCGTGCTGGTGCGGAGCAGACATTGATCACTAACAAACTTGATTTAACGCAAGTTGCAAGAGCACAAAATCGCTTAACCTACTTGAACGATTTGATAAAGCTGAGGAGAACGCTTACCACCATATAGATTTTCTCCAGACGCGTTGATTTTAGTTATTGAACTCCAGAGGGGATATCCATGAAAAAAATAGGCCTGGCGCTTTCACTATGGTTTCTATCATTACCGGTCATTGCGCAAAATGTTGTTTTGGTTTCTCAGGTCGGCGGAGATTTTTCCGATCCGGTGGCCGCTCTTGAAGCAATAGGCACAACGTTACCTCCGGCCTCTCCAGGTAATCGGTATGTTGTTAAAATCAATCCCGGTGTTTACAGCGTTTCAGATTCAGTAGAAATGAAACCGTACGTGGACTTGGAAGGCTCCGGAATCAAGACCACCGTGATTCGGGGCGCGATCGGGTCCTCGTTCGGCACGCCATCGGATATCCAGGGCATCATTAACGCAGCCTCTCATTCCGAGCTTCGGGATCTCACGATCAGAAATAACTGGGCATCATCCTCTGCTGTGGCAATCGCGGTGGATGGAACGACTGGCTCGGCCATTACAAACGTACGATCCGTATCCAGAGGTGAAGCCGTGGATAGTAGTGCATGGAAGTACGGTATTTTTATTGTAGATAGCAGCGGCGTTCGCCTGACACATGTTGTTGCACGTGGAACCACCAGTAATGATTCGTTGTGTCAGGGGGTGGCGGCACGCGGATCGCGAGTCTGGATATCTGATTCCCGCCTGGTCGGTGCCGCCGGCAGCTGCACCATCGGTCTTGGCCTGAACGCCAGTATGGACAGTTCCGTAAATGTCGTTAACAGCACGCTTCGTGGCGGTGGTTCACTCAACGGTATAAGCGTCTCGGGTTCAAGCACCGATTCTGGAGAACAAACCACAATTCGAATCAGGCATTCCATGCTTGATGGCGCTATATTCGAGGGCACTTCAGACGAATCAGGCACCACCACAGTCCTGATTTCTCACTCTCAATTAACTGGACCGATCACCGGCTCCCCTGTTTGTTTCAGCAGCCATGATCCCGACCTGAACGGATTGACCTCCACATGTATCCCTTAATTCAGTATGTTTGCCTCTGGTATGCTGCTTACTCCGGAGTATAAGTTTGGCTTGGATTAAAGCACGCCTAATCAAATTTAAGTGACACGCGATGCTCTATCACTTGTAAGGCATGCTCTTCATCTAGCCCCAACCCTCTCTGGCTCAATCAACATTCGATGTGGGAAATTACAGATGCTCGGGTGAACTAAGTGAGTGTGTCGCGAGTTACGTCATAAAGACTTGCTATTGCTTAATGTCACGGCGTTTTTCTAGGCGTGGTGGATAACTGAATTACGCATCCACGATTCGGAATAAAATATATAGATATCATGTTTACTTTACGACTCATTCTAGGCGATCAGCTTAATCTCCAACACAGCTGGTTGCAGAAGGTTAACCCTGATATCACTTATCTGATGATGGAGATTGGTCAGGAAACGGACTACGTTCGACATCACATACAGAAAGTTGTTGGCTTTTTTTCGGCAATGAGAAATTTCGCCGAAGTTCTTAAGCAGCAAGGCCATAAGGTGATCTACTTAAAACTCGACCATGTTGATAATTCGCAGAATCTGAACAGCAACATCCTGAAGGCTATTGATCAGAATGGAGCAACTCGGTTTGAATACCAGATGCCGGATGAGTACCGGCTAGATCATCAATTGAAACAACTATGTGCCGAGATAGATATCGAAACTGAAGGCTTTGACACAGAACATTTCTTAACCTCAAGAGAATTTCTTACGCAATTCTTCGAAGGCAAGAAAACCTATCTGATGGAATCGTTCTATCGACAGATGCGCCGCCAATACGACATTTTAATGGATGATGGTCAACCAATCGGTGGTAAATGGAATTACGATAAAGAAAACCGAAAGAAGCTACCGCCGGATCTCGCACCGCCCCCACCACTGGAATTCGATCAGGATGTAACCAGTATTGTTAAGATGATTGAAAACACGGGTGTCAAAACAATTGGCTCTATCGATCTGAGAAAATTTATCTGGCCGACTTCGAGGCAGCAGTCTCTTGAACTGGTTGAGCACTTTGTCACAAATTGCTTACCATATTTTGGCATCTACCAAGATGCGATGACTCCGGAATACTGGTCTTTGTATCATTCGCGACTTTCCTTCTCATTAAACTCCAAAATGTTGCACCCTCTCGAGGTGGTGGCTAGAGCGATTGATCAATGGCGACGACATGCGGATAAGATCAGCTTGCCGCAAATTGAGGGATTTATCCGTCAAATAATCGGGTGGCGAGAATATATGCGAGGTATTTACTGGGCAAAAATGCCGGAATACCAAAAATTAAACTATTTTAATCATCGAAGAAAGCTACCGGAATATTTTTGGACCGGGGATACTAAGATGGCTTGTGTCAACCACACGGTCAAGCAATCACTCAAATACGCCTATGCTCACCATATCCAAAGACTGATGGTAACCGGTAACTTCGCCCTGCTTGCAGGCATTGATCCGGACCAACTCGATAAATGGTATCTGGGCATTTATATCGATGCGATAGAGTGGGTGGAGATCACCAATACGCGTGGCATGAGTCAATTCGCGGACGGCGGTATTGTCGGCACCAAACCATATGTTTCATCTGCCAACTACATTCAAAAGATGAGCCATTACTGCAAAGGCTGCCACTACGACAGCAAGGACAGGACCAGCGAACGCGGCTGCCCGTTCAATAGTTTATACTGGCATTTTTACAATCGTCATGCTGACAAGCTTGCAGAAATCCCAAGAATTAGTATGACGTATAGAACCTGGAATAAAATGCAACCACAAAAAAAATCTTTGCTGATTGAGCGCGCGGACTGGCTGCTGAAAAATATTGAGACGCTATAATCAAGGCCCGCATTCTTTCGACCCTAGATCGATGACATCTAGCTCTGATCCGCGGCACCAATCTGCCGTAGCCGGCGCAGACAACTTGCTGCTGCAGTGTATTCGGATCAAGAGCGGAGATACGGTGCTGTTGGTCCTCGAACCAGAGGACAAAACAATTTACGACGACGAAGCCGGGGAGATAATCCAGGATCGAATCAAGGAACTCGGCTGCAGTGTGAAAGTAGTGAGACCTCACCTGATCAAAGATCCCAAAGATTTTCCAGAGTCTGTTGCTATTGCAATGCAACAATATGACCATACGCTCTTCCTCAGTCGAATAGGCGATTACGCCCGCTTTACCGCGCTGCCTGGAATCGGAAGCAGGACACTCTGTTATGCACGCACTGCGGAAATGCTGGCGTCACCTCTTTCGGGTGTCTGCCATCAGTTGATGTCGACGCTACTGAAAAAACTTGAAAGTGAATTAATGGCGGCGAAGATCTGGCGCATTGATTGTGAACTTGGTACTGACATCGAGGGAACATTCTGCTGGCCAAGCCTGAAGAATGGGATTGATGATGAATTCTCTCTCGGATTGTTTCCGGTCACTACATTTAAGCCAGTACCTTGCGGTACCGCCCATGGTCAGGTGGCGTTATCACGATGGCTTATACCGGGCGCAGCCGCAAAGATTGAGCCACCGACCCTGTCTTTTGATGATGTAGTAAATGTTGAAGTACAGCAGGGCACGATTACAGCCATGCACGGACCAAAAAAATCGGTGCAAAGAATTACAGACTTCTACGACTTTGTTTCGCAGCAGTTAAGCGTCGCGCGCGATCGGGTTCACTCATGGCATGCGGGCATCAATCCATTTACCTATTATCGGGGCGATATAGACAATGAACTGGAGAGATGGGGAGCTATCTCTTTCGCCAGCCCAAGGTACCTGCATTTTCATACCTGTGGTGATGTGCCGCCTGGAGAGATAGCCTGGTCAGTGTTTAATCCGAAAGTCCAGGTTGATGGTGAAACATTCTGGGAGGATGGTCAATTTACCTGGCTTCAACGCAAAGACAATCTGGAGATTCTCTCTGGATCAAAAGTAGGTGGAACACTGCTTGAGACGAGTCAAGATATTGGCACTTAGTTAGACAACCAGGCAGACTTACAGGGATTCAAGGTGCCTTTTGTAAATCGACGCCAAAAAGTACTCCCGACTGCACGCACTCATGACCCAAATCCGGCCTTGTAATTTATCCAGCAAAAAAACATAAGTGCCAATCGCGAACAATATCCGCGCCTATCTCTTACTTGGATTAACCACGCTGAGTTTCGGCATGAATGCCAACTTCAGCAAACTGGCGGTAGGTGAAATTTCTCCAATGCTGCTGGTAACGCTGCGGTGGATCGCAACTCTAATTCTAGTTGTGCTGGTCGCACGATCAAGATTTGTCAAAGACTGGCCAGTACTGCGCCGGCATTGGCCTTTTCTGGTTGCTATGGGGATGCTAGGACTAACTGGGTTCAACGGTTTGTTTTATGTTGCAGCGTACACCACGTCAGCATTGAACATCGGTATCATTCAGGGCTCAATCCCTGTATTCGTTCTGCTAGGGACGTATATGCTCTATCGGACCCGGGTCCGATCACTCCAGGTCGTAGGTATTGCAGTTGCATTGATCGGCGTAGCAATCGTTACGATCAATGGAGATATTGACCGGTTGCTTGGACTGACCTTTCAGCATGGCGACATCCTGATGGTCATTGCTTGCATTCTTTATGCGGGATATTCGATCGGTATACAAAAATGTCCCGATACTGATCGCCTTTCTTTGTTCGCCATGTTCGCGATCGGTGCACTAGTGGCTTCGATACCTCTTACAATTGGCGAAGCCTGGCTAGGTAATCTGCAGTGGCCGACGACTAGAGGTTGGATTATTGTGATGCTAGTCACCCTGTTTCCGTCTTTTCTGGCGCAGATATGCTTTATAAAAGCGGTAGATATCATTGGCGCAAGCCGCGCAGGAATATTCTTTAACTTAGTGCCAATATTCGCCGCAATTATAGCCGTGCTCTTCCTCGGGGAAAGATTCGTTCAATACCATGCCATTGCGTTGGCTTTAGTGTTGGGAGGAATAGGCATATCGGAATGGAGTAAAAGACACGAGTTGTGGCAATCATAAGGGGTTCGACACAGGCAAGCTCTTGTAACCATAGTGATTACCTATGAATAATGTACTTTCTATTTTCTCACCCTGATCGCCATCCAAACTCCAATAAAAATTATTACAGAAGCAAACAGAAAACTAGTGCTCAACATTTCTCCCAACAAAAACCACGCAAGTATGACACCGGATACGGGTTGCATAAATTGAATCAGCCCGACTCGCGCAATCCCGCCTGACCCCAGGGCCCAGTACCAAAGAATGTAACCTATAATTGTGACCCCTATCGCGAGATAAAGCACGGCAGCCCAAGCGCTCACCCCCGCCGTTTTCAAATCGGTTGCCTGTATTGTGAACGGCAACAGCGGCAACATTAGCACCGCAAATATCGCCACACCCCAGAAAGTTGTCCCCATAGCAGAATAGCCGGAGCGCTGCAGACGGCCGCCGGCAACGTACCCGAGCGATGCCATCAGGTTTGAAATCAATACCAATGTATCGCCTGTAACGCTGGCTCCGGTGTTATCCGCATCGATGCCTGAAATAAGAATGGCTTCGCCGGCAAACGCCAGTGCACAACCAAGCCACCACCAGGATTGTGGCTTCTGACGATCCCAAGTCATTGCAATGGCACCGGTAAACACCGGCAACGCAGCCAGAATCATTGAAGCATGATTGGCAGATGTCAGGAGCACTCCAAACGTAAATAGCAACGGAAAGCCGACGAAACCGCAAAATCCCGATATCAGTAGCAGCATCTGCTGACTACCTGTCTTCGGTAGACCAATACCAAGAATCAACGCTACCGGAATAGCGATCAGGCCTCCAATAACCGTGCGTAACATCGCCACATCGATGGCTGCAATCGTCGAGACCGCGATTTTTGCCGCCACAGGCGAAGCGCCAAAAATAATCACTGCCGCGAGCGCAGCAAAAACAACGGTTATATGCATGCTTTCGATTAGTCGCTTACTTTCAGACTTAATCGACAATTACGGAGAATCATTTCGTCAAAAAATATGTCGACCTCTAGTATGAGCCACTACGATGTTTGGGTACATCATCAATTATGCAATGGTGACTGTGACAGGATAGTTCCTCACATCGATTTGATATACTGAACCTTAAAATCACAGTTTAACCTCGCTTTTACTAAACATTCATGCTTATTGTTCTGTCACCAGCCAAGACGCTGGATTATGAATCCAAACACCGCATCCGTAAATTTACTGAGCCTGACTTTCTCGATCACAGTCAGGCATTGATCGATGTTCTACGTCGTCAGTCATCATCAAAATTACAGACACTGATGAATATCAGCCCAGCTCTAGCTGAACTGAATCAAAAGAGATATCAACTTTGGCAGCCAAAGTCCGACCAAATTGATGCAAAGCAGGCAGTACTCGCCTTCAAGGGAGATGTTTACACTGGTCTTGAGGCTGAAAACATGAATAGCAGTGACCTAGCCTGGGCTCAGGATCATTTGCGGATACTGTCCGGGCTTTATGGCGTTCTCAGGCCGCTGGATCTAATGCGTCCCTACCGACTTGAAATGGGAACCCGCCTGAAAACCAGGCGTGGTAAAAACCTATATGATTTCTGGGACAAGCGAATCACTGACGCTCTGAATAAACAACTAACAACTATTAGTTCAAAGACCCTGGTCAATCTGGCTTCCAATGAGTACTTCAAGGCGGTGAAACCGAAATCGCTCCACGCAGATATCGTCTCGCCTGCGTTCAGGGATTGGAACAATGGCGAATACCGGATGATTGGTTTTCTCGCCAAGAAAGCGCGCGGCAGAATGGCTGCCTGGATAATTAAGAACCGCGTAAAACGACCCGAAAAGCTTATCGATTTTAATCTCGATGGATACTACTTCGACGAGGATTCGTCCGGAGAGCACAAACCTGTTTTCCTCAGAGATTCTTAGATACTGTGCAAATGTAAGTAGAATGACCAGCAATATCTTTTCGCCGGAATCAGAACGACTTCTTTTTACTTTTCTTGCGTTTTGCGAATGCCGCTCTCAATGCAGCGTCATACGCTTTGTTTCCCCATTCGTGCATTGCCTCACCATCATCCAGCGTTTCCTCTGGGGCCTGAAAGTAAGATAATTTGAATTCTTTCTCCCTCTTGTAGAAGCTAAAAGGCTCAAGGCCCCTGGACAGGAAATCCTCGACGTTTACATCGTCCGCCTTTAAGTACAAATCGCCACCCGCGATCAAACCAAACATCAGCCCATCCAAGAAGATTCCGTGACCTCCAAACATGCGTTTCGCACTCGCTGGCCCAACTGATTGCATCAGCTCAACCACATGATTAACAAACTCAATTTCCTCACTGGGCATTGTCATTACGCTTACTCAATCATTTCTCAAACCCATTTTTTTACAACATCAAGCGAGATGACCAATAAACATAACTATACGAAGGTCATACGGCATTTCTAGTCAATCAACTTTTTTTGTGCCCTTTCAATTTTTTTCTGCACCTCGTCAGGCAGGCCTTTATAGTTTCTCCCATACTGATCCAAAAACAGTTTATACATTCCCCCAGCGAATATTTCAGCGCTCTCTGCAATGCACTCTTCTAAGGCATTCTGTAGCTCACTGACTAATTCTGATTTGTGAGCCGGCTGAGCACATTCAAACTCTGAAATAATTTCGATATCAGTGATGGTTTCTATAATCACAACGGCCTCAGCCCAGAACTGAGCGAACGCATTCTTTGGAAAATTACACGATTCTGTGCGCCCATTCTCGTATTCAATTTCGATGAATGACTTTCTTAGGAGTGGGCAACACCCCCTCAAGGTTTTTATTCTTTCCTTTTTTGGCGGCCAGGCAACTATTGCTCCAATAACTGGGTTATCGGTATAACGATCTAGCACCAGATTCATTTTAATATTTTTCTCGAAACGAGGTGCAATTGAAATTAGCGACTGCGATCACCGCCTTCAAACTGACTGCTGCACATGTCTGAAAGCCAGCATTAGTGCCAGCGCACTTGGCCCGTCCGCAAGTTGCCCGGAGTAAGCCAATTCAACCGCGTCTTTCAAGCGCATTTTCTCAAGCTCCATTTGCTCAGCAAGCTCACGATTCGGTTCTGAAATATTCTGCAATCTCGTCCCTAAGAATATATGAAACCGCTCGTTATTAATCCCATTGCTTCCGTAATATGATCCCAGAGAAGTTAATACACCTGCGGACCAGCCGGTTTCTTCCAGCAGCTCTCGTTCAGCAGCTACTATAGGTGTGTCCCCATCCAAGCTCCCTGAAGGGCACTCCGGCACTGTTTCCTGAACAGTGTATCTATAAACCCGTTCAAGGATCACACGGCCATCGTCTAATAAGGGCACAACCATAGAATAGCCTGGATGTTCTATAAGTGTGTAAACAATTGACTCGCCAGCTGGTAATTCCACATCGTCCTGCCGTAAGTTGAACCACTGACTTTTGAACAGGTATCTGGAAGATTCCTTTTTCCATCCGCCATCATGTTTCATTAATTTCTCCCGGAAAAATAATTGCAGTTAGGACTCTCAAATGAACACGCGAAAAAATTTGGCCATGAGAAACATACTCAACAATCCTAAGCTTAATTGCACGCGGGTCTCCGCAAAAATAGACGCTTAATAGATCTGCAGATATTAACCGGCTTCACAAGCACAGCCATACCTGGCGGATTCAACAGGCAAGTGCAATTCATTTTATGTCCGTATTGTATGTATTTGTTGTGCGCATAATATTTCGCATTAGCGGCGCGGCTCTGCCACGTCCGACTGCAACCGCTTGCTAGAAGGCTCTAATCGCGCCAATGCTGGGGTTGGTTTAAAACCTTCGAGCACTGAACTTTCCCTTTGACACTGCCGATTACACCAGCATTCAACTCCTGAACCATCCAGGCATCTGCGTGCTCCGATGGAACTGGATAAGGCGCTTGAAAACCAAGTAGACTCGCGGTTTGAAATCCAAACTTCGGATAATAATCAGGATGACCAAGTACGAAAACCAAGTCTACCCCTGACTCTTCCAACTCTTTTAGACCCTCTCTAATCAACATACCTCCGACCCCTTGGCATTGAAAGTCGCTTAGAACTCCTAGTGGCGCGAGAATTCGAATTGAAACCTCTTGATCCTCGGGTTGAATTCGTGCCACTGTGAAAAGAATATGGCCTACCAGCTTTCCGTCTGTTTCGGCCACAAGCGAAAGCAAAGGCTTTGCCGTCTCATCCTCCAGAAGGTCTTTCACGAGTTCAACAATCTCTTCGCCTTGGTGCCGCCCAAAAGCACTCGTATGGATACCCTCAATTGCAGTGCTGTCAGATTCAGTAGAGTATCTTATCTTCAAGATGGAATCCTCGTATAGCCTGCTAACGCCCGTATCAGCGGCACATTGCTGTAGGCGAAGCAAATAATGGGGAGTAGATCTCGGAGCAGTGTTCTACTATGCCTTGCCCGCTCGGAACGCCTCCTAAGGTTTCTAAAAATGTAGCTTGGCTCACAAGAGTAAGCGCAGGCTGATCCCCCGGGCGGCACTTCCTAATCTGGATATTGTCGGCAGTCATAGTTTTAGATTAACACCTAACGCTGCTCTATTGACCGAGCTTCAGCTCGTGCCAAGTCAGAGCCTTGTTAGGTTTATTTAATCGTAGTGACTCCATAACCTTAGTATCTTTATTGTCTTTTCCTCCTCTAAAACTTGATAGACAAGCCTATGTTGGATATTTATCCGTCGGTAATAGGCGCCTGACAAGTCACCAACTAATTTTTCGTATGTGGGTGGGTTTTGAAACGGGTCATTACGAATGACCTCTATTAGTTCTACAGCCTTCGGTTTTAAACCCGATCTAGTTAATTTCTTGGCGTCCTTTTGGGATTGTTTGGTGTAAACAATTTCCCACGTCACCAATTCAACTCCTTAGCACCTTCGTCAACCTTTTCACTCTTACCTTCTTTAATCAACTCCCTCATTCCTGGTATTGATAAGAGGTACAACGTCTCTTCAATTGATTTCCAGTCTTCTTCGGACAATAGAACTGCGTTCCCACGCTTACCGATTATTACCATAGGCTCATGGATTTCAGTTGTTTCGTCAATCAAGCTATATAGCTTTGATCGAGCCTCTGTTGCGTTTACTACGGTCATATTTATTTATCTCAAAAAATGGCGTACGCTATTACGCACGCACTGTCAAGAGGCAAACCTAACGTCATAGCAATCGCCCTGCGCTAGCTGGTGCGATTCGATTTCTTGTTAGCTGCTACGTCTCGCAATCCACCTGATACATATTTGTGCAATACACTCGACACCAGCGTTTGGTATGGAATGCCTTCTTCTAATGCACGTCTTTGTATTGCACTTAAATCTCTTCCAGAAATCCTGATATTAATGCGTTTATCTTTTTTAAACGTAGCTTCCGCTACTGCTTCTATCTCTTTTTTTCGTTTCTTAGTAAGAACTGACTTCAACTTTCCCGTTTCGAAGTCTTCAAGCAATTCTCGCTCCTCTTTACTTAATTTGACTTTACTCATCTATCTCTCCTAGATACTGCTTAGTAGCCTTTCGACTAGGGATAACCGTTTTAAGAAAAATATACTCCTCTGACTCCACGTAAGGCACCAAGAAAGCATACCCGTCTACATCAACTACAAATACACGCTGATTGGGATATCTATTCTGGTTAGGGTGTTTAACATCGTCTATCAAGCCCCCGTTCAGCAAATAATATGCAGCGTCTTCAAATGAAAATCCCCGCTCTTCAATAGGTTGTTGGTTTTTTTCGGAATTCCAATCGAAGGATTTCATTCGGGATTATTAGCACATATATGTGCCTAATGTCATCACTCAATACAGCTTACAGTTGAATATTTGGCGGACTCGCATTATCGCCTTATTGGTTCGCGGTACCAGTGTTCAGTTATTGGTACTCATAGTATAAGTGGTCAGGTACGCTTTATCTGTAATTGGAAAACCAGCGTGCTAGATATCTAGATAGTGGGTGTCCTCGTATCTAACCTTGTATTTATTCTATGTTGTTTATTTAACAATACATTAGGTTTTTTTGGCAATTGCAAAGCGAGCCTGAAGAAAAATAAAGCGCGCCTGATTCATTGCTTTTTTCTTGATATACTGTGATTATATACAGTATACTGATTCGTGAAAGGAGGCGCTGGTGGCGTGTGAGTATATTGATTTGGTTCTTAGGGATATTCGGCTCCGGGGGTATAGTATTCATACTGAGAAAACTTATACTTACAAGATAAGATGGTACATCCGTTATATCAGTCTGCGGCATCCTCAGGAAAACGGAAAGGAGGAGGTGCGGGACTTTTTATCCTGGTTAGCCAACGACAGGCATGTTGCTCCCAATACGCAACGAGTCGCGCCCAACGCCTTGGTTTTCCTGTATCATAAATTCTTTAACCAGGATCTTGGGCATCTAGGATTTACTCTGGCGAAGCAGCGTCGATATCTGCCTGTTGTCTGGCAACCGGAGGAAGTGGCGCGGATTCTTGCGCAGGTATCAGGGAGAAACTATTTGATCCTTGACCTGATGTATGACATTGGTTTACGTGTCTCTGAGTGCCTGCGGGTGCAGGATATTAATCTACAAGGCTGTTCGCTGATGATCCGAAACTCCAAGGGATGGAAGGATCTTAACGTGCTGTTCGGTGAGAGCCTTTCCGACCTTATTATCTGAAAAAATCAGCGAGGCAATTGCAGTAGAAAAACGCGATAATGAAAATGGCTCCGGTTGTTCGTTGCCGATTTCGCTATCG
>JAHEGU010000046.1 GCA_024644945.1 Gammaproteobacteria bacterium
CTTGCCTACGGCATCTTTGACTAAACCGGCAGCAATTGCTTGGCGCATTATGGTCTCAAACCGCATGCCCGGTGCCACAGTGTCTTCCATGTCGGGGTACAGGACTTCCCGGTATCGGCGGTTGCAGAGAAGTAGTTTATCTTCGGAATCGTAGAGACAGAATCCCTCAGAGATACTTTCCAGCGCAGCATTTAACTGAGACT
This sequence comes from Gammaproteobacteria bacterium, assembly GCA_024644945.1. Classification (GTDB taxonomy): domain Bacteria; phylum Pseudomonadota; class Gammaproteobacteria; order Arenicellales; family Poriferihabitantaceae; genus VYFG01. Next base: position 204 of record JAHEGU010000046.1, read on the forward strand.
GAGTCAGCGCAAGCGCCACACTCGCCTGATCACGTTCGGTCGCCAATCTGTCGCGCTCACGCAAGCTGTCGCGAAATAGCTGCAGGGTATTGGCCATGGCACCGATTTCGTCATGCTCGTCATCCGGTATCGTAGCATCCAGGTTACCCGCGGTAATCTCTTTCATTGCCCGAACCAGTTTTTCAAGTGGACGACTGATCGAGTGCAGGACTAATATCGCTAACAGGAGACCGACGACAATCGCTCCCAGCATGATGATTTTGGAAAGCCATTCCGTTTGTCTAATATCTTCTAAGGACTCGTCTCTTTGCTTAAGCGCTTGCCTCTCGAAATTGCCGACCATCGCCGCCAGGCGCTCATCTATAAGCTGTGTATGTACGCGAGCCTCGGCCATTATGGTGTTTCCAATCACCCTTTGTCCGTCTGTGTATGCTTCCACCGCTTCCAGGAATTTGTCCACCATGAGCTCTATTTCAGCGCGCATAAACGAAACTGTTTCAGGATCGTGTGGTTTGAGTTCGTCAAGGGCCGAGGACAATTTTTCGTTAGCCAGTTCGGCATTGGTTTCGGCGCGCATCAGCAGGCTCACCGCCAGGTCTGCCAACCAGTATTTCAAATCTCCGAAGGCGCGACTAGCATTGTTAGCACTCGTCAGTATAGAGACTAATTCGGCCTCTTCGACCAATGCACGCTCGCCGTTATTGAGTGCGCGATTCAGGTAAAGGCTGGAAAAAATCAGTGCGCCCAACAGTACCGCGCACAATACGATGAGTCGGGTGAATATTGAGAATCTGCGCACTAAATTCTTTAGTGGTAAAGCGAGATGCTGATTGCTCCGCCGAGATTGCCTAGTTTGCCACCTTCTTTCGGATAGCCGGTTACATCGATTTCACCCTTAGGGGCGCCATGGCAGCTGAGACAGGCATTGCCGTAATACTCCGGCATCATCATTCTGAATGCGGTGCGATCGTCGGCCTTTGCAGTTTCTGAAAAGATAGTGCCTTTTTGCCATTGCTCCGATGTAAATTTCATTTCAATCACACCGCGCTCCCACTTATCAGGCTTCGCTTTTCGATTGCGCACCAACTCTAAGGGTGCCGTCACCTTGATCTTTGCGTACTGGCCGGATTTTTCTGTAAACCGCTCGTTCACCAGTCGCGCGAATACAGCGGGCACGAAGCCCTTGAACCCAACCCCACCACGGTTGATGGTCGATTGATTCTCCTGCATAACCTCTTCGATAGACTCGAGCAGGCTATTAACCAGCGATCCATGTCTGGTTTCGCTATCTAACTGCTCAAAGTTCGGGTCCCAGTCTTTTTTAATCCTCGATATCGTTTCCTCCACTACTTTTTCACCGGTAAGGCCTTTATCGTCTATCGAGGCATCATTGATTAGAGGCTGGCTGTTAGCTATTACCGTTCGCGCTGCGCGTAAGGTATTCGCAAGACTCAATGCGATTTGCATGTCCTCTTCGCTATCCTGCGCTGACACAGAACAAGTGGATAGAATAAGTGCGAAAGCAAGCAGTAATAAACCAGTGAAAGGTACCGAGGGGCTTAGCCTTGGAGCAGATCGATGATGTGCACCCTCTGATCCTGCGTATCGATGCTTCGAAATATCCCTGAAATTCATGGCGCTCCTCCCGATTACGGGGTTTTTAAACGGTGGTTGTTTTCGAGGATAATAGCAGGAGCCCGAATCGTTTGACAGTATGGGCTTAAATCAACATTACTGCTCCTTGTGAGTCGGGATCACACCACCGCTTTCTATCGACCAATCAATCGAATTGTGAACTCCGATTCAAATCGTATCGTCGTTCATTCACCTCCTCACACTGTAGTCTGCGCTTAAATCAGATAAGCGGAGTGCTTTTCGGGATAGGTGGTGACCACATTCAAATTTAAACTATCCCGCTATAGACAAGCTGGCTATGGATATTTACATTATTAACAGGTGAAGGATTTGCGTCGTCAAGGAAATGAATTAATGAATCGACGTGATTAATAATGAAGGGGAAAATGAAAGTATTAGATGCAATATTCATTGCAATGTTAGGCGTTACGCTATTAGTCTTGTTTTTAAGACGTACTGAAGTCTTGAGTTTACTTAGCTGATCCATAGTGACAGACATTGTCCTCCATTCGCTCGTTAGGCCAGGAAGTTCGAAGGGGCGCATGGATTGCGGTGATTTATCTTGTCAAAAGCAATCACTGCTCGCGGGATTCCGAAATATCGATTGATAATTAATGAATCTCGCTGCTCAAAATACGAATGCCGCTCGGAGTTAAAAATTTTGCCTGCATAAAGGCGGGCTGATTGTCATCGCACTCTTGTATGAGGACCAGATTCTCTGCTGATATGCTTTTCAAGCAGTGTTTCAACCACTCACTACGAGGGTGATGTATTTCAATGCCCTCAAGTCGGCAATCGAGATCCGACATTCGCTCAGAAGGATGAAAATCCACCTGCCACTCAATACATAACGGGAAAAATCCAGCCGCGCTCAACCTGCCGTCGTCGGGAAGCGCAACTCTCCAGCGCAGGTCTCCGCGTTCAGCCTGTTTGATTTCTCCGACTGATATTTCGCTCTGAAGCGTCAACTGCATCAGATCAGAAGTATTCACTGCCCAGGTGAGAAGCCGTGGAGAATGCACCAGGCTTGCCAGCACATTCGGATCATCCAATCCGAACCAGCGCGGCTGTGCCGGGGGTGTCATTTCGAAATTAACTGCGATGATTTCCAAATACACTCCGTTGCCTAAAGTCATCACCTTGTTATGCGTACCCATCATGATGTGTTCGCCTCCATCTGGAACCCGCACTCCGAGGATTTTTTCGACGTAGTCGGCACCCTCTTCAAGAGTTGATGCGCCGACAACGATATGGTCAAGGTGGGTGGTGATCATTTTCTAAAGGTACTTTGTAATAGTCATAAACTCAGGGTGGGCAACCCATTTGATCTGCAAGATCTAAAAAGCTTCTGGCAACATGCGTATACTCATTTTCTGCAGAGAAGTCCTTGTCCTGATTTGGGCCGTATTCTGTTGGGCGTGCTACAAAAGCGGTTTGCATACCGTTTCTCGATGCGGCAACCAGATCGCTATTGTGTGCGGCCACCATGCAGCAATGCTCCGGGTCGAGACCGAGCATGCGAGCGGACTCCAGATAGGCTTCGTCTTGTGGTTTATAGTGACGGGTGACTTCTGCTCCTAACACCATATCCCAAGGTAGCCCAGAGTGTTTAGCCATATTGACGATTAGCGCTACATTGCCATTTGAGCAGGTGGCGATTATAAATTTGCGTTTTAGACGGGTCAGCCCTTCAACCGCATCGGACCACGGCTTTAGCCGGTGCCATGCGCGGTTAAGATATTCAATCTGTTCCTCGCTCCAGTTGGAGATTCCGTAATCGATCAAGAGTTTATCCAGACTTTCCCGGTGTAAGTGGTCGAGTATTGTCCAAGGTCGTTTCCCGGTGCGCACCTTTTCCATGGATGGTTGGTACATGGCGCGCCAGGCGTCTGCGAACTCCGCCCAATCCACTTCAAGGCCCTGCTGTTGGTTGATCACCCGGCCTTCGTCGATGATCGAAGTGCGCCAGTCGACAACAGTTCCAAATACATCAAAGAGGAGCGCTTGAATTTGTTTCATATGGCAATGTCAATCCGGATTTGGATTGGATACAGTTTTCTCCGAACCTGGTTAGGGGTGATACACATTTGACAGTCCATTCAACAACGTCGCCTGGGGATCAATCATAGCTGCTAGACGAAGATTGTTTCACCAAGCCGATAAGATCTCGAAGTCGATCCAGTATAAATTTAATATCGCTTTCTCTTGATAACCTATGTTCTGCATCTTTAATCAGATGCACGCAGACATCGTTGCTGGCTACCTTCTCGGAAATCTTGATACTTGTCTGCCAGGGTACATCGAGATCGTTCTGGCCGTGTATCAGTCGTACAGGACAGTTTACCTGGATAGTGGTATTGAGAATGAGATGATCCCGGGCTTCGCTGATGAGCGTCATTGTTATCGGGTAAGGCTCCTCTTGATAACTCGAAGGTTGTTCAATTTGACCATTTTCTAATAGGTGTTGTTGCTGTGTGGTATCGAGATTGTTCCAGATCAGGTTTTCAGTAAAATCCGCGGCAGAAGCAATCCCGAGCATCGCAGCGACGCGACGTGGTCTGCGTATTGCAGCCAGCAGCGTCAGCCATGCGCCCATCGAGGAGCCCACAAGAATTTGGGGGCCGTCTGTGACCTGGTCGAGGATCAGCAGGCTGTCGGCAAGCCATCGTCCAATGGTGCCATCAACGAATAGGCCAGAAGACTGTCCGTGGCCCGAATAATCGAAGCGTGTGAACTGGATGCCACGTTCATGACACCATTTATGTAGTGTGGCGGCCTTAATACCGGTCATATCGGCTTTGAAACCGCCAAAGAACATAACCCCAGGGGAGCTTCCATGACTATGGTGATAGGAGATCCATTCGCCATTCGGACAGGCGATGGACTTAGGTGGCTGACTCATTGTGGGGTGCGGCGATAGTATCGTTACGGGTATTTAACAATATTTGCAGGTATCTGCACCACTTCTTCTATTTTTATTTCTTCGAGATTAGTCCCACTGCCGCCGCGATCTATCACAATAAAATCCCGTTGTTTGTGAAGCCCGATCTGAAAGTGGTGCCAGGTGTTTTTATGCAAGTTGATACCCTGGTCGCCATTGGTAATAAATAAATGCAGATTGGATGCCGAAATCTTGCTACCGGGGTCGGCGACAAGCACCAGGAAGGGGTCGTGGTCCATGGGTAAAAAAGCCTGGCTGCCAAGAGGATGCCGCTCCATCAACTCTACCCGATGCGGTAACGGTAACGGATCAGTGCGAAACACGCTAACAATGGCACGTCCTCCCTTATCGGTGGCGTCAATATCAAAAAGATCATGAAAGCGAGTGGTGTGTCCTTGATTGATGGGATATTGCCGAGCGCTCTTAATTTCAATTACATCGCCGAAAGGAGCGAATTTCTCTTTGGTAAGCGGCGTCGCGTTCAGTTCAATCACGTTTATTTAACCAATGAATACAGACGTAATCGGCTGACGCCGCCATCAGGGTAAATATTCATACGGATATGCGAAACTTGTCGATGTTTTATAATCTCGTTTTCAAACTGATGGACCCGATCAGGACCCAGTTTGGACTCAGGCAGCAGCAGGCCCCAGTGCTCACTGTCCTTAACCAGGGACTCGGTTGATTCCGATTCGTGCATGGCGCCCCGAATGTCAAACCGGTCCGGGTAGTTGCCTTTAAAATGAGCAGTATCGATTTCGATCTGCTTGATGATTCCGGGGTGTGCTAGGGCAATCACAACCCAGTCATTACCAGGCTCACGTCGGCGGCGCGTTTCCCATCCGTCTCCCATATTCATACCTCTCCCAGGAGCCAGCAGGTTTCTTATATGGCCATAGTGCTGGTCATTACATGCCAGTGCCACGCCGCCATTCAGTGCAGCTGCGAGATCGATCCGTTCATCTGGGCCTACCTGGTTCCAATCTACACGAGGTTCTGCAAACACTCGAAAACGAGCAATCCCGCCATCGGGATAAATATGTAGCTTCACATGGGTAAAGAGCTGATCGTTGTCGACATCGAATCCGCGGCTGGCATCACCATGGAGGGTAGATTTTTTGATGATTTGAGTCCAGGCCTGACTGTCTTTCGGAAGGTCACACGTACTGAAACAGGCTTCTACCGACGCCGCGGGGGCATAGTTTCCGGTGAAATGCGTGGTGTCAATTTCTATGCCGTGAATGACTCCAGGGCGAGCCAGTTTAACGATGCACCAGTCATGCCCGGGATCACGTTTGCGACGAGACTCCCAACCGTCCATCCATTTTCCATGATCATCATATTTATCATCGATAAATATGGCAGGCTCTTCTTTCAGCATCCGGCTCATGGAGGCAAAAAAGTCATCGCTGCAGACAACAGTGGAGGCCCCCAGTTTGGATGAAGCAAGGTTTACCCATCGTTGGGAATAGTCGGCAGTGGTCATGTGATTTAAGCCTGCTCTGGAGCAGTAGGTGGAAAGTGAGTTGTCCAGTGTTCGGCGATGTCAATTCTGCGAGCGAGCCAGACCTTATCTTTGCTTAAAACATAGTCAAGAAACTTTGCTAACGCCGCGGCTCGCCCGGGTCGGCCGATTAAACGACAATGTAGTCCAACGGACATCATCTTTGGGAATTTTCGACCTTCTTCGTATAAAACATCGAAGGAGTCCTGCAGGTACTGAAAAAACTGGCTGCCACTGTTAAAACCCTGAGCGGTTGCAAATCGCATGTCGTTCACGTCGAGCGTATACGGCACTACCAGCTGTGGCTTACTGAAGTCCATTAACCAATAGGGTAATTCATCCGCATAACTATCGGCGGTATAAGCAAAATCCCCATGATCCGCGGTGATTCGATGTGTATTTGGGCTGGTGCGGCCAAGATAAAAACCCATCGGAGCCTGTCCGGTGATCCTGGTATGAATTTCCACTGCTGTTTCAAGATGCTCCCGTTCCTGTTCTTCCGGCATATGCTGATAATCGATCCAGCGATAGCCATGGCTGGCGATCTCCCAATCCGCTTCGAGCATTGCGTCTACCGCCTGCTGATTTCGGGAAATTGCCATTGCAACGGCAAAGACAGTGACCGGTATCTGTCTTTCGCTAAACATTCGCTGCAGTCGCCAGAATCCCGATCTCGATCCATATTCATATATGGACTCCATATTCGCGTGCCGCATATGGGGGTATGGTTGAGCGCCAACAATCTCTGACAGAAAAGCCTCAGAAGCTGTATCTCCGTGCAGGATGTTGTTCTCACCACCCTCCTCATAGTTGATGACAAACTGCACTGCCACTCTCGCATCACCAGGCCAGCGGGGATCCGGGCAATATCTCCCATACCCTATCATGTCGCGAGGATAACGGGTGTTCATCTTGCCAGATACCATGCCATCACCTGCTGGCGTTCCTGATCCAGCATACCGGTCAGATTTCCAAGAGGCATGATCTTGGTCACCACGGTAGTCTGATATACCTTTTCCAAGTTAGTCTGCACTTTTTCCAGAGTGTCGAGTTCCAGCCCGTTAGGCGCGCTGGCAAACCCTGGTTGGCTTGGGTTGGCGGCGTGGCAGGCAGCGCAGCGCTGGTTGACGATGGTCATCAGCTGTTGATCGCTTATTACCGGTTGTTCATTGTCTGGCGACGAGGCGATTCGGAGCTGAAGCTGCGGCGAGGTCAGCCACATTACGCCAACCATGCCAGCAAATGCTGCAGGCAGAATCCAGTGCATGGCTTTTGATAAGTGGCGAACATTGAAGTAATGGCGTACAGCTACACCAATCAGTGCAAGCAACACCAGCACTGCCCAGTTCCAGGGGTGGCCATAGGTACTTGGGAAGTGCGTGCTGATCATAGTGAACAGCACAGGCAGCGTCAGGTAGTTGTTGTGTCTCGAACGAAGCAGCCCATTCTTGCTAGGGCTCGGGTCTACTGGACGCTTTTCAAGAAGTGCCCGTACCATCTCTTTTTGTGCGGGAATAATCACAAAGAACACATTTGCTACCATGATGGTACCGATTGCCGCACCTACGTGGATGTAAGCGGCACGCCCGCTTAACAGATGAGATAGAAGCCATGCCAGCAATACAAACCAGGAAAAAATCAGTGCCGTGAGTGTTTCAGGTTTGTCCCGTAAGGCAGAACGGCATAACAGATCGTAAACGATCCAAGACACAAACAGCGATGCCAGGCTTACTATAATCGCCAGCCAGGGCGCAAGATCAAAAACTGAAGGATCCACCAGGTAAGCCCTGGCGTTGAAGTAGTAAACGATTACCAGCAAGCTGACGCCACTGAGCCAGGTGGTGTACGCCTCCCATTTAAACCAGTGCAGTGGCGACGGCAACTTATCAGGACCTGTACTGAATTTCTTGAGGTGATAAAAACCACCACCGTGAATTGCCCACAGGTTTCCTGCGATTCCCGTATCCTGTGGCGGCTTGCGGTCAAGATTGTTTTCCAGCCAGTTGAAATAAAATGAGGCTCCAATCCAGGCGATGCCCACAATAAAATGAATCCACCGCACCAATAGATTAAGCCACTCGTGAATATGTGCTTCCAATAGCCTTCAGTCCCGATTATTTAGCCCACAAATTCGTAATACCATGGCGGTAAGTGAATCCGCTAACTTGTCATAGTCTGCACGCGACAACTTTTTCTTTCGGTATATCGCCAATACCTGGGTTTCTGATTCCGCATAATGCTGTGTGCTGGACCAGATCATGAAAATAAGGTGGTAAGGATCTACGGGAAGAATTTTTCCCTGTTCAATCCAGCGTTGAATTTCCTTCGCGCGATCGCGAGTCCATCTTCGCGTTTCGGTCATCAAACGCTCACTGAGATGTTGCCCACCGGTTAACAGTTCAATTGCAAATATGCGGGTCGAAGCGGGGTAAATACGCGTAAATTCCACCTTCATTCTGACGTATTTTTCCAGCACTTTAGCTGGGTCATCACTGGCATCGATCGGCGCCAGCGCCTGGTTCCACAGTTCGATCACGTAGGCAAGTACTGCGTCGTATAGTGCCTGTTTGTTGGTGAAATAGTAGTGGACATTTGCTTTGGGCACACCCGCAGAGTCTGCGATTCGTTGCATTCGTGCGCCATTGAAACCATATTTTTCGAACTCCTTTTCCGCTGCGCGCAGGATTTGCTCCCGCTTGCGGGAACCAAGTTCGGTGATTTTTCGTGGAAGCCCCGACATGCTTCGGTCATGATGTCGGGTGGAATGGTTTCCCAATGCAGGCGGGCGCATTCAACCTTATCTTATTGCGATCGCGGGAGATCAGAACAAGTACCACAATAGTGGCGATATAGGGCAGCATTGACATCACCTGTGACGGAACACCGATGCCGAGTGCCTGGGCATGTAGTTGCAGAATAGTGATACCGCCAAATAAATAGGCGCCAATGAGTACACGCCATGGACGCCAGGTTGCAAACACAACTAACGCCAGTGCAATCCAGCCCCTGCCAGCGCTCATGTTCTCAATCCACAACGGGGAATAGGCCAGCGATAAATAAGCGCCGGCGAGTCCGGCCATGCCTCCACCGAACAGGATAGCGAAAAACCTGATTCTTAGAACATGGTAGCCAATTGCATGGGCAGCATCGTGAGAATTGCCTACTGCACGCAGAATTAATCCCGGACGGGTATGGTTCAGGAACCAGGCAACTGCCACTACCAGTACTATGGAGCCATAAACCAGTATGTCATGGTTAAAAAGAAGTGGTCCCAAAACAGGTATATCGTAAAGAAAGGGAATAGTTATCTTCGGTAAACCGTCATAGGCTATGCCGACGAGATTCTGCCCGAGCAGCGCGCTAAGGCCGATGCCAAAAATTGTGAGCGCCAGTCCAGTGGCAACCTGGCTCGACTGAAACCCAAGCACCAGTACCGCAAAAATAATCGATAGTCCGGCGCCTGCCAGAAAACCAGCTAGGATGGCTAACGTCGCGCTACCGGTAAAATGCACGGTGGCGAAACCACATACCGCACCAAGTAACATCATGCCTTCAACTCCAAGATTTAATACACCGGCTTTCTCAGAAATCATTTCACCAATAGCCGCGTAGAGCAGCGGTGTGGCAGCCGTAATAATCGTCAGTAACGTGGGAATCAGGATATCCATGTCAGCATTTAGGAAGCAGTTGATTTTGTATTGGCCGGGACAATCCGATATTGGATCAGTACGTCACAAGCCAGCAGGAAAAACAACAGCATGCCCTGAAACACGCCGGTCACCGCTAAGGGCAGGTTCAGGGAAATTTGTGCGCTCTCACCCCCGAGGTAAGACAGAGCAAGCAACAGTCCGGCCAGCAGAACGCCGACCGGATGCAGACGTCCCACGAATGCTACGATGATTGCGGTGAATCCGTATCCGGGAGAGATCGAAGGCAGCAATTGCCCGATTGGCCCCGAAACTTCCACCAGGCCCGCCAGCCCAGCTGCTCCACCACTCATCATCAGGGCAAACCAGATAACTTTGTTGACGCTAAATCCCGCGTATCTGCCTGCTGCAGGTGCTTCGCCAACAACCTTGATCTGAAAACCTATGATGGTGCGCGCCATTAGTATCCATGCGCTGGCAACTACTACCAGGGCAAAAATCCAACCGAGATGCAGTCGGGTACCGTCAAGGATAAGAGGCAGGGTAGCGGCATCGCTGAAAATGCGTGACTCTGGAAAATTAAATCCATCCGGATCACGCCACGGCCCGTGCACCAGGACACTGAGAAACAGGGTCGCAACGTATGTCAGCATCAGGCTCGTCAGAATTTCATTTGCATTGAATCGGGTACGGAGAAACGCCGGAATGGCTGCCCACAGCATGCCACCGGCTATTCCGCAAACTACCATTAAGGGAAGTACAAATATCGAATCAACCTGGTATAACCATAGGGCAATTCCTCCACCACAGATTGCGCCGAGTGTCAGCTGACCTTCTGCGCCGATGTTCCAAACACCCGCACGAAATCCGATCGATAGGGCAACTGCAATCAGCACTAGAGGCGTGGCTTTAACGCCGAGTTCCCCCCAACCATACTTCGAGGTAAGTGGCTCAACGAAGAAAGCGTAAAGAGCCTGTCCGGGATTTACACCCATTATCTGGAATAACACAATTCCAGATAACAAAGTCAGTCCTAATGCGATAAGGGGAGAAACGAAAACCATTGCGCGTGATGGTTCCGGTCGTTTGGTCAGCTTAAATAGCATTGACCTTCTCGGTTATCTCACCTACCGAATGGGCGCCGGCCATCATAAGGCCGATCTGCTCGATGGTAACGTCTGCTGCAGAATAAGTTTGCGAAAGTTCGCCGGCGCAGATTGCCGCAATACGGTCACTAATTTTCATTAGTTCGTCCAGGTCCTGGGAAATGACCACCACCGCCGTACCTTCACTTGCCAGTTGTCTGAGAGCTTCATGGATGGTCTGAGCGGCCCCGGCATCTACTCCCCAGGTCGGTTGCGACACCACTAATAGTTCTGGCTTTTGACAGATTTCTCTGCCGACAATGAATTTCTGGAGGTTGCCTCCTGACAGGCTGGAAGCCACGGCTTCGATACCGTGAGATTTAACGTTAAATCGGTGCACAACTTCTTGCGCGAACAGCTCGCTGGCACCTCGAACAATAAACCCACCAGTAAGAAACTCTAAACGTTGAAACGCCGTAAGCAATCCGTTATCGACAAGACTCATGCCGGGAACCGCACCGTGACCAAGGCGTTCTTCCGGGATCGTCGACATGCCCAGCATCCGACGCGCATTCGGCCCTTTGCCACCACACGGCTTGCCGTCTATCTGTATTGCCGACAAATCCGCTGTCAGGGTCTCTCCACTCAATGCTTTAAGCAGTTCATCCTGACCATTTCCGGCAACCCCTGCAACACCGAGTATCTCTCCGGACCTGACTTCAAATGTAATATTTTTCAGTGGAATGCTGAATTCATCCATCGCCAGCACACCCAAGCCGGATACCTGAAGTCGTATTTCTCCGGGTTCGCCTTGTTGTCCGAGGTTACTTGTCGCAAGAGACTCACCCATCATCTTTGCGGCAAGACTCGACGGTGTTTCGGTTTCGACCTGGACTGAATCCACCACTTTACCGCCGCGCAGAATAGTGGCGTGGTGGCATAGCGCCTTAATTTCGTCCAGCTTGTGACTGATATAAAGAATCGCCATGCCTTCATCAGCTAGGCGATTCAAAGTTTCAAACAACTTTTCTACTTCCTGTGGAGTCAGCACTGAAGTTGGTTCGTCCATCACCAGCAGACTCGGGTGTTGCAGCAGACAGCGAATGATTTCGATTCTTTGACGTTCTCCAACCGACAAAGTATAGACATGCCGGTTCGCATCGAGAGGCAGGCCATATCGAGTGGAGATGTCTTCAATTTCGGAACGTAGTTTGGAAGTATCCGTAGAAGCATCCATTCCGAGCACAATATTCTCAAATACTGTGAGCGAATCGAACAGGGAAAAGTGTTGGAACACCATGGCGACTCCAAGGCTACGGGCAAACGCAGGATTGGTAATTTCAACTGTGTTACCTTTCCACTTTATCTGACCCTGATCAGGTCGCAAAATGCCATAGATCATCTTGACCAAGGTAGACTTGCCCGCACCATTTTCCCCCAGTAAGGCGTGAATCTCACCAGAGGCGATGGAGAGATTTACGTGATCATTCGCCAGTACACCCGGGAACGATTTAGTCATACCGTCAAGCTGTAGAAGGAATTCGCCTTGCAAGGTAATTAGTCGCCTGTGGCCGATTTAAAAGCTGACCAAAAGGTCAGAATTAGCTGAGTTTAGGCTAAAATCGGGTGACAATTCAAATGCTTTATTTTTTTAAAGTTGATCCAGGCGTATATGGATTAATTCATCCCTCACGATGCTTAGTCATATGCCCCCAGCCTTGGCGCGGGCTATGTTGGTCGTATCGAAATGCAAAAGCAGTAGATGGGCTTCTCAATATGTTCTAAAGCAGGTCGTCACACATCAATCCTTTAGGTGTCTTTAGCCGCTTTAATTTTTTCGTTTGCTTCAGCAAAAACTGCACGCGTATGTTCAATATCGAGAGGCTGCTCCTGCAGGGTGTCGGGGGCCCATTCACTGCGTGGCGCATTAAAGAAATCGCCACCATAAACGTGTATGGCGGCAGTCAATTTAGGGGAAGGGTTATGTACGCTGTGAATTACATCATGATGTAATGGAACAACTTCTTTTTCATTTACCAGCTTGTGACCCTGCTGAATTAATCCGTCCGGGCTTCTTTGATAAAACGTGTTTTCTTCTTCGCCGCCATAGATCCCGATATTTGCCCACATGCAGTGATTGTGAGGATGTAATGTCATCCCGGGCGCCCAAACGATGTTTAGAATTGTCAGGTCTTCTGCGTGATAAAGTGTTTCAAGCCCAGCCAATTCGGGAGTACCTAACGCGTCGATAATCCCGGCTGGATCAGATATCGCTGCAGCGATGTGCTCTCTGATCGCGCCCTGTGCATCAGTTTCCAAAAGCGCAGTTCGGCAGTCTTCAATAAATCGTTCGAGTATAAAGGACATTTGGAAAGCCTCTCTAAGTCAGATCATGAGAGATTGATTCTACAACGTAAATTCCGCCATGATTACGTCCATACAGTTTGTTGCATGCTATTATTTCCCGATAGTGTAACCCGCTAATTGAGGGTATTGCCACGCAATCCGAACAGAAGAAATCACTCATAGATCCGGCAGAGGAGTTGTTGCGGGAGCGTGAATATAAAGCGTTGAGGATGAGCTCCGTGGTCAGGTTTGCAATGATTGCCATCATGGCTCCAATGGTTTGGTTGCTTGGGACGTCCATGATTGATCGGGTTGCAACGACAATATTGTTAACGATCTATGTCGCTGTACTTGCGGCATCGGCTGTATTTCTTAGGCGCGGTAAACATCTAAGATTTATTAGTCTCACCGGAGTTGCGCTCGATGTGTGCGTGATCGCGACATTGCCTTTCATCTGGCACGCTTCCTTTGGCGGTGGTGATCTGCCAGTAGGAATTACGTTGAAATCTTCAATTACGCTGATCGCCATTTTGTTTATTATCCTGAACACTCTGGCAATGCGTCCACTGTATCCGTTATTGGCAACTGTAGGTGCGCTATTAGTACATTTCGTACTCTTAAATTTGGGTTTAAACGATAGTCATACTGAGTTCACAGCCAGCTATCTGGTCGCATATACGTCCCCCGCAATCTCGGGTGGAAGAGTGGTCACACAACTTATGGTTATTCTGCTCTCCGGTTTCATTCTGACGCTTCTGACAATGCGGGCCCGTAACATGGTCGTGGAGGCAGCCCAGTTGCAAAAGAAAAATATTCAGCTTGGCAGATATTTTTCCCCAAATTTGGTTAAGCGCTTGGAGGATGCTCCCGAGTTGCTTCGGGTCGGAGGTGAGCGTAAAGACCTGAGCTTTGTTTTTACTGACTTGGAAGGTTTTACATCGCTAGTAGAAAATAACGAACCATCATTAGTGGTATCGATCATCAACGAGTATCTGAACGAGTTGATCCGAATCGCGTTTAAGCACGAAGGGACAGTCGAAAAAATCGTGGGGGATGCGCTTCATGTGATTTTTGGCGCACCGAAAGAGCAACCAGATCACGCTGTTAGAGCGGTTAACTGTGCCCTTGAGATGGATTCTGTTGCTGAAAGTTTCCGTAAGCGGATCAATTCCAAGATTCCAGTTGGCGTCACTCGGATAGGGGTAAATTCCGGTAGTGCTATTGTTGGGAATTTTGGCGGCGAAGACTACTTTGACTATACGGCTCACGGTGATTCAATCAATACCGCAGCCAGGTTGGAAAGTGCAAATAAGTATCTGGGAACTAGAATTTGTGTCAGTAGTGATACCAAGTCCCGCATTAAGAACTTTCGAGGTCGGCCTATTGGGTTACTATTATTGAAGGGTAAAAACCAGGAAACGGAAGTGTTTGAACCCCTGGACGATAGTAATACCGACCGGGTGGACCCGACAGCATACTTAACGGCGTACCAGTCGTTAAAAGCCTGTCATCCTGACGCCTGCCAGAACTTTTTACAGTATTGTTCCCGTTATCCAGATGATTCCCTTGCCGCTTTTCATTTGAAACGATTGCAAGCTGGATACACGGGCAGCAAAATCACACTGGAATCAAAGTAGCACTCAGTCAACGTATAAAGATCAAGACACGCCGGGATTCGTGGAATTCACGGTTTTATTGCAAAGATAGTCCCAAGCCTTACTTATCTTTAAGGTTTTTATCGGCAAAAATTTCTGTAGTATTACAGTGTATCGACGGTTTTGGGACTGTGAGAGTTAAGACCGATCAAATCGATGCAGGACTAAGTTACACTGTCAGCGCGCCTATGCGCTGTTATGATAAAAGAAACTGTCGGAGGTTTTTGGGTTACATGCCTGAATATTGAACTGACTGCAGCAGCTGGAACGCTTTTTGGTCGAAGCTGATTTCAGCTGAATTCAGTGAGTCTGGTAGAGTAGCCGCAATAGACAAATGAAAAATTACGAACCAGTACAATTGATCCGCTCGGATATTGTGAAGTGGAATAACTGGCGGGAGGACAATCCCGAGCGTAATGTTGATCTCAGTTCTGCTAATCTGAGCTGGGCGAAATTAAGCGGTGCGAATTTCAGTGGTGTCGAGCTTCGCGATGCAGACTTGTCCGGATCAGATCTTAGCTGGGCGAATTTGAGTGGTGCCAGTCTCGGTGCGGCAGACCTCAGAGAATCCGATTTGAGCGGTGCTGACCTCATGGCGGCCAATCTCATTGAGGCGGATCTGCATAAAGCCGATCTAAGTGAGTCGGATTTAACTGGAGCGAATTTAAGTGCCGCAGATCTTAGAGAATCCGATCTAAGAGGCGCGGACCTCACCAGGGCGAATCTTAGTAAAGCTGATATTAGCAGGGCAAACATTAGTGGAGCCGATCTCACGGATGCACTGCTATCGGAAACAGTTTATTCGCGACAGGAGCTGCACGGGCGCTGTGGCGGCTCAAAAATAGAATCCTGCCGCGGCAACCCAATTTTAAAAAGAGACATCGAAGACCAACAGTATATAGATGCTTTAGAGGTTAAATTAGATGCGACCCTAGGCGGTAAATTAGTCTTTACTTTATGGAGGGTAATCGACTTTGGCAGAAGCTTTAGCAGAGTTGCGCTAGGCGCTTGTTTCCTATCGGTGCTGTTTGGCGCGGTATTCTGGACAGGCCGCTGGAAACAGTGGGGGTTACTCGACTATAGCGAGAGCGCTGATACCTGGTTCACGCCGTTCTACTATTCATTAATCACCTACACTACGCTTGGGTTTGGTGATGTCACGCCAGCGGGCTGGATTGGTGAGCTAATTGTAGTTGCTGAAGTGGTGCTTGGTTACGTCACGCTAGGGCTGCTTATAGCCGTGCTGGCGAACAAGGTTGCGCGTCGGGGGTAGATTCAGGCAGTTCATAGTCAGTCCATGAGCGGTGCGCCGCCTTCGGCAATTCGATTACAGATAAACGCATCGAGTTCATCAAGTCTTGCAGGATCAATGTCCGGTGGCGTATATGTTTCCAGTCTTTTTTGCCATACCGAGGTTGCACGCTGGTCCGCGGTGAGGCTGCCGGCCTCCTGCCACTGTCCAAAGTTTGAGCTATCCGCTACCAGAGGTTCATAAAACGCTGTACGGTAGCGGTCCATCGTGTGCTGTGTCGCAAAAAAGTGCCCGCCCGGCTCGACATCGGCTATCGCTTCAAAAGCCAGTTCGGCTTCGTTTGCTGTCGCGCCGCCACATAATTCTGCAAAGCTTTGCACCATCTCCATGTCAATGATCATTTTTTCATAGCCCAAGGTCAAACCGCCTTCAAGCCAGCCCGCACTGTGTATCATTAAGTTAGCGCCCGCGAGCACAGCGGCCCAGGCGCTCATATCGGTTTCATGGGCGCCTTGCGCATCAGCGATGTTCGAACCTGAGCCAGATGAAGAACGCCAGGGTAAGCCAACATGACGAGCAAGTTGCCCTGAACCAAGTGTTGCTTTGACCTGCTCCGGAGTACCAAACGTGGGAGAGCCGGATCGCATGTCTACGTTTGAGGCAAAGCTTCCATACAATACTGGTGCGCCCTGTTTTGTGATCTGACTAAGAGTGATGCCCGCTAGGTTCTCAGCATGTTGCAGGCTGAGAGCACCGGCAACCGTTATTGGCGCCATCGCGCCCAACAGGCAAAAAGGAGTAATGATGCACAGTTGCCCGGCCAACGCGAAATCGATAATTCCCTGGGCCATGGGCCTGTCTAGTTGGCGCGGGGAGTTGGTGTTGACTACTGTTGAACAATAGGGGGATTGTTTAAACTCCTCGATGGATATTCCGCGCATAATCCGAATCATCTCAAAACACTCGGTCACCTGATTATTACCGCGGGCATACACCCAAGGTGCCTTATGACTTAGAGATAATTGAATCCTTGCTGTCCTGTAGTGGCGTTCATGGATGGCGATATCCTGCGGTTCGACGATGGCTCCGAGCAGTTGCAATGCATCAAAACTCTCGGTGAGCTTGATCAGTTCTTCGAAATCCTTCAGTGTGCCGGGTCGACGGCCGCGCTCACGGTCAAAGGCATGCGGACAACCTGCGCCAGATTTGAATATCAGCCGACCTGGCGCTACTAAGAGGTCCTTGTCGCCGATTCCACCGCAAATTTTGAACTCGGCGGGCGCACTGGCCAGTGCTTGGGCAACAATTTCCCGGCCGATCCTGACCATGAAAGTGTCATGGTCTACCAGCGCTCCTGCTTTTTTCAATCTCTCTCTGGCTGCCGGCAGTAATATCTTGATTCCTAACTCTTCAAGTATCCGCAATGCATTCTGGTGCAGCGCTTCCACCTCATCGTTGGAGAACACGGTTTGCGGCGTAAATGGATTGATCAGATTGTGGTAATCGACCGTGCGTGATGCTTGCGGCAGTTCAGCGCTCTCAGACCTCCTGGTTCTTCTATTGCTGCGTCTGGCCATGCCTATCCAAGTACAGAGAAACTGCTTTCGGTGTTGATCTCACGCTTTCGAGAATAAAAACTGGTGTCGATATCACGATCAATATAGGGAAGATGAAAACGAAAGGGAGACTGGTCGTGATCATTACCGGCTTCGCAGTGTTTGATCAGCGCTGCCATCATCTTGCCGGCGATCGGTGCGTTTTTATATTGATTACCGCTGGTGCCAATCGCCATGTAATATCCGGGCACACAAGACTTATCGTAAATCGGAATCCAGTCGTCAGAAACGTCGTATAAATCGACCACACCCTGCATCTGCCTCGGCACCTCGAGGCCGGTGGCGCGCTGGGCATATCGATAGGCTTGATGGGTCCATTGTTCCGAAAAATTACGGTCATAGTTTTCTGGATCCACCCATTCTTTCGGATCGCATTCCGGATCCTCGCTGCCTATCAAAATGTAGTTACCTGTTTCCGGACGACAATAGCAGCCTATGTCATTGTCGGAGACGATAGTGCCGTGGGTATAAAAATCGTAACCAGGTGGTGCGGGTACGTGCACCACTTCCTGCTTAAGAGCCCGGGTATGAATAGTCATGTCACCCAGTGCGCCAGCCAGGGCATTGATAGCGGAGGACGAAGGACCTGCGACATTAACGACAACCGGAGCATGAATTTCACTATCGTCATCCAGTCGAACGCCGGAAATACGATCACCCTGGTTGAGTATTTCTATTACCGTGCGGTTAAATAAGAACTTGCCTCCAGCGGCTTCAGCCGCACGCTGTAAATTGTGTGTAGATAACTGTGGATCGGTAACATATCCTGCTGTCGGAAAAAAAATCGCGCGCTCGATACTACCGCTGCCCGGTTGACCAAAATCCGGGTCCTGCATGCGCTTTGGTGGCGCAAAACTCTCCAGGTTGTAGAACGGCAGATGCTTGCGAATCGTCGCTGCGTCCCAGACCTCATAGGGCACCGCGAGTTGGTCACAAATGCTGGTGTGTTTATGAAGGTAACCGTTTTCTTCCGTGCACATTACCAGGCACCCGATTTCACGGAATTCAGCCAGTCCCCGTTCATCTTTGGTCTTGAGGTATTGCCCCCAGTTCTTCCAGTAATGATAGCCCTCATAAGCAAAAGCAGTCCCTTCAAGTGTCGAGTAATGCACACGAATAATGGCGCAGGAACCGCTGGTGGGACCGTAACCCGCCGCTGGATTCTTATCTACAGAGTAAGTACTTAAACCCGTTCTGTTTAGTTCCAGTGCGATAGCGGCGCCAATTACCCCCGCCCCGATTACTATAGCGTCAGTAGTAACAGTCATTCCCCAACTCCTGATCTTTGCCTAGAGTCGCATCTTTTTGCCTTCCGGATCGAAGGGTGACGGTGTCAGCACTTCCGCGCCACGTTCAATACCTACAATATGCGCTGTCAGTCTGGTACCTGGCTCAGCAAACTGGGGTTCGACAAGAGCCATTGCTAGACTTCTTCCAATAGTATGGCCATAGCCGCCGGAGGTAATGAAACCAATTCGTTTGCCGTCACTCCATACAGGTTCGTAACCTGTGGCTTCAGCGTCACCTTTATCGAGGCCCAGGGTCACCAGGCGCTGAGGAGCGGAATTATTGTCTTTTTCAGCTTGTGCAGCCTCACGTCCGATAAACTCTCCCTTAGAAAACGGAATCCAGCGATCCATGCCGGTCATGCCGGGTGTGTAAGCCTGGGTAAATTCTGCGGACCAGATACCAAAGCTCTTTTCCAGTCGAAGGGAGTTCATCGCGTAGAAACCGTATTCACGTATACCGTGTTCAGCGCCGGCCTCGAGCAGGGTTTCGCGAAGAGTGATATGGTCCGCCGCGCGGCAATTTATTTCATACCCCAGTTCACCTGCTACTGATAGCCGCCCGACTCTGGCCCGGACTAATCCAACATCTACCGTTGTGCATCCCATAAAAGGAAGAGCTTCGGCACTCATGTCTTGATGAGTCAATGCCTGGATGACCTTGCGTGAATTGGGTCCGGCGAGAGAGAAGCCGACCCAGTCATCGGAAATATCACAGACCGTGACGTGATCATTGGTGCCAATATGGTCATTGAACCATCGCATATGCCACAGGCGCAGGTAGTACGAACCCATGATCCACCAGCGGCCATCTCCCCAGTTGAAAATTGTCAGATCACCTTTGAGTCGACCACTCGGAGCCAACATTGGCGCCAATCGAGATCGGCCTGGAGACGGCAGACGGCTCGCCATGATTTTGTCCAGCCACTCTTGGGCGTTTTCACCAGTGACTTCGAAGCGGGAGAAGCCGCTGATGTCGAGCAGGCCTACCTGTTCTCTTACTGCACGGCATTCTTCCGCAACGATGTCAAAGGCGTTAGAACGTTTTAGCGTCGGAGTTTCTTCGAAACCATCAGGGCCAAACAATAATGGTACCTCAAGACCCCAGGAACACCCCCACATTGCGCCGGCCTCCTTCATTGCGCTATAGGCGGGCGCACGTTTAAGCGGTCGACCCGCGGGTAGTTGCTCGTTGGGATAGGTCATCACGAAACGACGGGAATAAAACTGTCCCGTGGTCTGTCGAATGTATTCGCGGTTAGAAGTGAATGCACCATAGCGGGCTATATCCATCGGCCAGGCGTCGGTCTCGGTCTCACCATGAATCATCCACTCGGCCAGGGTTTTGCCCACACCACCGCCCTGCAGGAAGCCGGCCATTACGCCGCAGGCCAACCAGTAATTCTGCTTACCCGGAACCGGACCGACCAAGGGATTACCGTCTGGAGAGAAAGTGAAAGCGCCGTTTACCCAGTTCTTGATGCCGACTCGCTGTAAAACTGGATACCGGTGAAATGCCATTTCTAGCTCGTCTGAAATGCGGTCGATATCTTCCTGCAGCAGTTCAATGCCATAATCCCACGGGGCGCCGTCAATTTGCCAATGCTGATGATTGATTTCGTATATGCCGATGAGAACGCCTTGCTGGTCCTGACGCATATAGGTGAAGCCTTCGAGATCCACCGTCATCGGTACTTCAAAATCGAGGGCCGCAACTTCGGGAATTGTTTCGGTCACCAGGTAGTGGTGGGAAAGTGGAGACAGAGGCAGGTCCAGGCCGACCATACGGCCAACCTGCTTGGCCCATAGTCCACCGGCATTGACAACGTGTTCCGCATGGATAGTTTCTTTTTCCGTGACCACGTCCCAAGTTCCATCAGGGCGCTGGTTCAATTCCATTACACGGTTATGCTCCATGATGGTAGCACCGCGCTTTTTGGCTGCACCGGCGTATGCGTGAACTGTCCCGGTAGTGTCTACATAACCTTCGCGGTCAGCCCAGAGTCCTCCGAGCACGCCGTCTACGTCCATGATTGGACATTTCTCTTTTACCTCTTCCGGTGTCATCAGATAACAATCCTCGATACCGATTGTCTGGAACACTCGGTAGGCAGACTGCAGCCACTCCCAGCGCGCAGGTGCTGACGCGACCGTGATTCCACCCGTCATATGCAATCCTATTGATTGACCGGACTCCTTCTCGATTTCCGAGAGCAGATCAATGGTATATGCCTGCAATGCGGCCATATTGGGATCCGCGTTGAGAGCGTGGATACCGCCCGCTGCGTGCCACGAAGATCCCGCGGTCAATACCGAGCGCTCAATCAGGCACACATCGGTCCAGCCGTATTTCGCCAGATGATACAAAACAGAGGTACCTACCACGCCGCCGCCTACTA
The DNA here is from genome assembly GCA_024644945.1 of Gammaproteobacteria bacterium. Lineage (GTDB taxonomy): Bacteria > Pseudomonadota > Gammaproteobacteria > Arenicellales > Poriferihabitantaceae > VYFG01. Next base: position 21,570 of record JAHEGU010000046.1, read on the forward strand.
CGACTACCCGAAACTGTTGCATTCTTTTACTCGTAAGTTAGATGTTTGACAAATTTATTACACTATACGATCCTGATACTTGGACTGCATGCGGGATTCGAATTCACCCGCCTGTTGTGCGGTGAGATCACGCCCGGTATAGCCTTTGAAATAGGCTCTGGTATAGCTGATCCTGGTCGCAAGCGAATCTTTAATATCCAGGGCATAAAATCCGATCAAGGAGAAATAAACAATACGCGCGCGGATAAACGCTTCGGTTTTTTCAAATCCGAAACGTGAAAAGAATGCGGTAATCGCATCAACCCTGGTGGTATCTGCGTTATCGAGTTCCTTGCGCACTTTTTTTGATCTGCGTGCCCATTCCCTTACCGCGAGATCGAGTCGAGGATCAAATAGTTCAATGTCAATGCAGGCGTCAAACAATTCAAATATTCCATCAGTTAAAGACTCTGCGTCTTCTACCGCACCGACTATGGCGCGTGTGTTTTTATCTCTCCAGTACTGCAGCAAAGCGTCAATCAGGTCGTCTCGGTTAGTAAAATGCCAGTAAAAACTGCCGCGTGTTACTTCAAGTTCGTCTGCCAGTCTAGTAATACGCACTGCATCGATGCCCTCCTCAACAAACAGTTCCAATGCCGTCTGAAGCCAGTCCAAACGCTGCAACTGATTGCGCTCGGTGCTAAGGGTGCCGCGCTCGGCTACTGCTTTCAGGAGTGTATTGTCGGTCATTCAATATAGTGTTGAGAATTTCCATACAGCTATGTATGGATAAATATACATAAATGTATATTAACTTGGAACAGGTGGACTTCCATTTATTTGGCCCGCATCTCTTAAGCTGCTAGAATTCTGACCAAATAGTCAGGTTTTGCTGCCCTTGATTCGGTTTCTTTTAAACAAGCGAGAGATTGTTCTGCAGGATTTTGCCGCAGATCTCACTGTGCTTGAGTACTTGCGCAACCAGGAGGGCCGATGTGGGACTAAGGAAGGGTGTGCTTCCGGGGACTGCGGAGCATGCACTGTTGTAGTGGCAAGTCCGGCTGAAGGAGGCCTGAGCTACAAATCTGTAAACAGCTGTATTACCTTCCTAGGTGCGCTTCACGGGAAACAGCTGATCACCGTAGAAGATCTTGCTGTCGAGAACGAATTGCACCCGGTGCAACAGGCAATGATCGACCATCATGGTTCGCAGTGCGGATTCTGTACGCCTGGTTTCATTATGTCTATGTTTGCGCTGTACAAGGATATGCCGTCAGGAGCGGATCGCGATCATCGGCGTCGTATGACACATGAGTACCTCGCGGGTAACCTTTGCCGCTGCACCGGATACCGACCAATCGTGGAGGCGGCGCTGGCGTCTACCGAGCAGCCGCGATCAGATCAATTTAGCATCGACGAAAAAGAAGTGGCAATAAAGTTAAGTGAGATTTCTGATCACGACTCGTTGGATAAAGGTATTGGAGTCGAAGCATTTTTAATACCCCAATCGCTGTCTGAACTGGCTTCCACATGTTTGGAAAATCCGAGCGCCAGGTTGCTCGGAGGAGGGTCTGATCTGGCGCTTGAGGTCACACAACAGCTGAGGTCGCTGGACTCGATAATATTGTTGGATCAGGTAAAGGAATTAAGACAAGTAAAGCGCGATGGAAATCGGCTTGAAATTGGTGCTGCGGTTTCTCTTTTTGATTGCGATAAATTGCTGCAAACGCGCTATCCACAAATAAGCGAACTGCTTCAAAGGTTTGGCTCTACCCAGGTCAGAAATCAAGGCACAATAGGCGGAAACATTGCTAACGCTTCGCCGATTGGTGATCTTCCCCCAGTACTGATCGCGCTGGATGCCCGCCTCAAGCTGCAGCGGGGAGAACAGACCCGCGTAGTCATTGCCGAAGAATTTTTCGTTGATTACCGTAAAACTATTCTGCAACCCGGCGAATTTATTTCCGCGATACTGCTGCCACTTCCTTTCGAAGGCCAGATGTTTCGGGTGTACAAGGTAAGCAAGCGACTTGACGACGATATATCAGCTGTCTGCATGGCAATTAATCTTGGTCTGGATAGAGATTCGCAGGACGAAATTCGAATCAACTCGGCCCGCATCGCGTTAGGTGGGATGGCTGCGATCCCAAAACGAGCCACTAAATGCGAAGAGATTTTGCAGAGTGCCGAACTTGACGCCTCCACAATTGATCAAGCCACTCAAGCCCTTGATGAGGATTTCTCGCCCATCAGTGATGCCAGGGCGAGTGCCGGGTATCGAATTCAGGTGGCACAAAATCTGCTGCGTCGTTTTCATTTTGAGGTTAGCGACAACAGTATCGAGACAAGAGTAGAACATGTTGCATAGCCCCTCACGGATCGGTACCGCGATGCCCCATGACAGCGCGCGCAAACATGCAACTGGTGAGGCGGTATATGTCGACGATCAACCGGCGTACGCCGGCCAGCTGTATGCATGTGTTGGTGGCAGCAGGGTTGCGCACGGAAAATTGAAGTCCATCAATCTCGAGAAGGTACGCCAGGCACAAGGAGTAATGGATGTCATTACCGCGGCGGACATTCCTGGGCAGTTGGATATTGGGCCGGTCTTTCCAGGCGACCCTCTCCTGGTTGAGTCGGAGATCGAATATCTGGGTCAGCCTTTGTTCGCTGTGCTGGCAACCAGTCATGAGCTGGCTAGAAGAGCTGCGGCACTGGGAGAGGCGGAAGTTGAGCCGCTGGAGCCTGTTCTCGATCTTGAGCAGGCTATTGAGCAAGAGTTTTATGTACGACCACCTCATCGTATGCGGCGCGGCGATGCTGATACAGCGTTAGCAGGGGCGTCACGTCGCTTAACCGGAATGTTGCAGGTAGGAGGTCAGGAGCACTTCTATCTCGAAGGACAGGCGTCCATTGCAATTCCCGGAGAAGATGGTGGCGTTAATATTCTTACTTCTACCCAGAATCCGACGGAAGCACAGAAACTGGTGGCTGAAGTTTTAGGTATACCTATGAATCTGGTTAACGTGGAAACTCGCCGTATGGGGGGTGGATTCGGCGGCAAGGAGACCCATGGCTCGCCATGGTCATGCATTGCAGCAGTTTTCGCACGGCGCACGGGTAAGGTGGTGTCATGCAGGCTATCTCGCCGCGATGATATGGTGATGACCGGCAAGCGTCACAACTTTCTCAATCGGTATGATGTTGGCTTTTCAGAACAAGGAGAAATCACCGCAATAAGTTATCTACTTGCAGGGCAATGTGGATATTCTCCGGACCTGTCTGATGCCATCGTCGATCGCGCTATGTTCCATTGCGATAACGCGTACTACATTCCAGATGTTTTAATAGACGGATTGCGATGTAAGACCCATACCGTATCCAGTACGGCGTTTCGTGGCTTTGGCGGGCCGCAAGGTGTGGTTACCATGGAAGCAGTCATCG
>JAHEGU010000047.1 GCA_024644945.1 Gammaproteobacteria bacterium
GTCGCCCTCGGTTTTAGCTTCCTCCTCCGCGATAGGACCAGCGCAGCGAATCAGCGCCAGGCCTCCGCCTGGCACTATACCTTCCTCCACCGCTGCCTTGGTGGCACTGATAGCATCATCGAGAGCTTCCTTACTGCGTTTCATTTCAGACTCGGAAGGTGCACCCACCCGGATCACCGCTACTCCACCACCCAATTTGGCGAGCCTTTCCTCCATCTTCTCGCGGTCATAGTCACTAGTGGTGTTCTGCATCTGCACTCGAATCGATGCGCTGCGTGCTTCGATTGCAGCCTTATCGCCACCGCCGCCGACGATGGTTGTGCTGTCGCGATCACTCAATACTCGAGACGCCTGGCCCAATTGTTCAAGCTGCACGTTTTCAAGATTGAGTCCTACATCTTCAGAAATCACCTGACCACCTGTCAGAACCGCGATATCTTCCAGCATTGCCTTTCGCCGGTCTCCAAACCCGGGCGCCTTGACCGCGAGACTATGCAGCACGCCTCGAACCTGATTCACGACGAGTGTTGCGAGCGCCTCGCCCTCAATATCTTCTGCAATGATCACCAGTGGTTTCCCAGTCTTTGCGATCTGCTCAAGCAACGGTACAAGGTCATTCAAGCGACCGATCTTCCGATCGCAGATAAGAATATAGGGGTCCTGATAAACCGCTTCCATCTTCTCGGTATCGGTCACGAAATACGGAGACAGGTAGCCTCGATCGAATTGCATCCCCTCGACTACATCAAGCACAGTTTCTGTAGTATTTGACTCCTCCACAGTGATCACGCCTTCGTCACCAACCTGCTCCATGGCGTCAGCAACCAAGTTGCCGATCAGCTCTGAATGGTGTGCGGAAATAGTGGCGACCTGCATCTTTTCCTTTTGAGTTCTGACCGGCTCCGAGATTTTCTGCAAGGCGTCTACAGCTACACCCAGTCCGCGGTCGAGACCCCGCTTGATATCGATACCGCTTGCTCCTGCCACTACATTCCGAATGCCATCAGCGAAGATAGCGTGGGCCAGGAGCGTGGAGGTACTGGTCCCGTCACCGACATTCTCACCGGTTTTCTCTGCAGCCTGTCGCAACATCTGAGCGCCAAGGTTTTCCTCGGGATCTTCGAGATCAACTTCCTTGGCAATGGTTACGCCATCATCACATATGATCGGCGCACCCCATTTTTTCTGTATCAGAACAGATTTCGATTTCGGGCCCAAGGTGACACGTACGGCGTCGGCCAGTGCAGCAGTTCCGCTCAGTATCTTTTCCCTGGCGGCGGAATGAAACAGCATTCTTTTGTGTGCCATTTTTCGACCTCTGATTCATTTGAATAGGTTGTTCAGACTGCCCACTATTCAAACGAAAAATGGTCTTGACCGCTTTGATCAGGGTCAAATACCGAGGTGGTGATTGGACACCTATCGGGATACAGGAGAGGTTCAGTAGCGCCGGGGTATTTGTTGAAAAGCACCCCCAGCAGAAATTTTACTGTGCGGGTTCCAACATAAGCACCTTTGCTCCTCTCACTTTTCCGGCCTTCAGATCACAAAGCGCCTGATTGGCGTCCGAAAACTGATATTTCTCCACTTCAGGCTTAAGCGGAATGCGTGATGCGATCTCAAGACACTGTCGAATATCCTCGGCTGTAACGTTAGCAACGGTTTTAATTTCCTTCTCAAGCCACAGGTGCCGGCCGTAATCCAGAGTTTGTAGAATATCCAGATCATTATCCTCTTTGCGTATTGCGTTAATGACCAGACGCCCCCCTGGGCGCAGATTTTCCATTGCCGCCAACACCGGTTTCCATGCCGGCGTGGTATCGATTATTGCGTCCATCGGTTGATCTGGGCTGGCTTCGGTTGGCCCGGCCCAATGTGCACCCAGCTCAAGAGCATGCTGCTGTTGACCGGGATCACGAGCAAATACGTAAATCTGGATAGCCGGATATAGAAATTGAGCCAACTGCAGCACAATGTGTGCGGATCCACCAAACCCAGTGAACCCTAATTTCTGCCCATCACGCACACCAGCAAGCTTGAGTGCACGGTATCCCACACTCCCTGCACAAAGTAATGGAGCAGCCTCTGAGTCACTAAACACATTTGGAATTAAGAACGCATAGTCTTGATGCGCGACCATATATTCAGCATAGCCGCCGTCGACATCGCGGCCGGTAGCCTGAAATTTTTCATTTACGTTCTCCATATTGCCACCGCTCGATGAATGAATCCAGCCTACACCCACTCGATCCCCAACACTAAATCTGCTCACCCCTGATCCCCTCTTATCTACTACGCCGATTACTTCATGCCCCGGCACAACCGGAAGCTGCGGGGGACGCGTCCTGCCCTCAATCTCATCGAGCTCTGTGTGGCACACGCCACATACGGAAACCCGAATCCGCACCTCAAATTCTCCAGGTTCTGGTAACGATAGTTCCACTTGATCTAATGGCTGCCGGTCCTTATTCAGATCTACAATCCGAGAGATGTGCATTGCTTTCATAAATAACTATATGTCGGACGCGTCTTAATCGGTTAATTGGTTCTCAATGCAACCATTCATATTTATTCCATCGATGAACAGTGCTCCAGCAATCTCATAACGCTAACGGACTTCAGCCTATAAGATGTTGATCCAAATCATTTCTATATTGACCAGTGAAACTAGGGCGACTCCGAACGGGTTACGTCTCAGATAAAATACAGCCGATAAAGAATCATGATGCCAACTAGGACAAGCAAACCCGCAACGACTTTCTTAAGTATTCCCACCGGAAGCAGATGCGCTGATTTCGCACCGAGTAGAGAGCCCACTCCTAGTACAACTCCAAGTAAAATTCCTAATTTAAAATCAATCTCCCCATGCAAATAGTTGCCTAGCGTTGCGGTTACTGAAATCGGGATCATGATCGCTTGCGCCAAACCAATTGCTGTTAACACCGAGACCTTGCGCCATATCAGTATTGGTATTAGCAGTAGTGGACCCCCGGTCCCGCTAAGAGCCGAACCGACCCCGGTCACGAAACCGATAAGCAGGTATTCAACTCCGGCATGTTGATTATCATCCCTTATTTCAATTTGCCTCCCGCGCAGGGCATCCATACCCGCAACAAGTATCAGCGCTCCGATAACAGTTTCAAGAACTAAAGGCGAAACATGAGGCAACAGGAAAGAACCAAGATAGGCACCTGGCAGCGCACCCAGGCAGACACTGACGGCGAGGGCCCAGTTTATCGAACCATGTCTGGCGTAAATGAACGCACCGACAACGCCGGTAAAAAGATAACTCAACATACAGGCTGGAATGACCTGATGTAACGAAAAACCACCTAGATATTTAAGCGCGGGAAGAAGTAGAACTCCACCAATACCGACCCCGCCTATCAGCGCGCCAATTACCAGCACAAAAAAAGTCAGGAGTGGTGAGAGCAGCATCGGGTTGACGTATTATTATAAGTTGTGCACGGAAGCTCGATTATGCCGGATCGTTGGAACAGAGTTGTGACCGTGTACAACTAGATTTACTGCCTTATCGCACCAGCTCCATATGCAGATGTTCTGACTTCCGTGGGATCCGGTTATTTGATTGCTGTCTGGAAAACGTTATTCTGCATACACCATCCTGAGAGGAAGTAACATGCAACCAACTCGACCCAACATTCTGCTGCTGCAGGTAGATCAACTCACCGCATCCAAGTTGAAATGTTACGGCGACCCAGTTTCTGAGTCACCAAATATTACTCATCTGGCTAATCAAGGAAGCGTGTTCGAGCAAGCTTACAGCAACTTTCCGCTCTGCGCCCCGTCGAGGTTTTCCATGTTATCGGGGCGTCTTGCTTCGAATATTGGCGTCTATGACAATGGCTCTGAATTCTATTCCAGCATACCCACGATACCGCACTTTCTTGCTTACTCCGGTTACCAGACCTGTCTTGTGGGTAAAATGCATTTCGTCGGCGCTGACCAGTTACATGGGTACGAATCTCGATTGACGACCGATATCTACCCGGCAGATTTTGGTTGGTCCGGCGACTGGACAGAGATCCGACAGCGCCACTCTAATGATATGCGTTCTTTTACCCAGGCCGGCGTCTGTCTCAGAAATCCTCAGATGGAGTATGACGAGGAGGTTACCCACAGAGCCCGTCGCAAACTATATGACCTGGCAAGAGAAAACGACGATCGCCCGTTTTTTCTGACCGTATCCTATACTCATCCGCACGATCCCTATCAGTGCCCCCAAGAGTGCTGGGATCTATACCCACATCATGAGATTCCAATGCCCACGACAGGAGCATTGCCCGATCAACTGCAAGATCCATACAGCTTGCGTTTGATGCAGCAATATGGTCTTGATAAGGAAAAGCTCGGGGAAGAATTGGTTAGGACCGCACGTCATGCCTACTATGGATCAATCAGCTACATCGATCAGCAGATCGGCAGTCTGCTCGAGACACTGGTGAAAACAGGCTTCGAGCGAGACACGACGATCATTCTCACCAGCGACCATGGAGATATGCTTGGAGAGCGTGGGCTCTGGTATAAGAAATCATTCTTCGAGGATTCGGTGCGAGTGCCGCTAATCATCCGCAAGCCTGGTGTTTCGCCTTCGAGAATTCATACTCCCGTGTCGCTCCTGGATCTACTGCCAACCTTGGTGGAGATTGCGTCCGCGAAATCCGAAGCTCCAAGCGCAGCAGATACTCTCGAAGGGAATTCCCTGGTCCAGCTGATGCATGGCCAGGAAGATAACACCCAGAGAGTCGTCTATTCGGAAAACCTGGCCGAAGGAGCCATGGCTCCGATACTGATGGTGCGAGATAGTCGCTTCAAATATGTTTGTAGCGCCATTGACCCGGAGCAGCTATTCGATTTGTCCTGTGATCCCAGTGAACTAAACAATCTAGCAGATAATCCAGAATATCAAACGATAAAACAAGGGCTTAAAAATCTAGTCGAAGAAAAATGGAATCTCGAATCCCTGACAGATAAAGTGTTACATAGTCAAGATCAACGACTCTTTATTCGATCAGTACTTGATCAGCAACGCACTTTCAACTGGGATTTCAAACCTGGCGATCAGGCGGGCGGACAATGCCTGCGGGCTGACAGAAGCTACAATGATTGGGCCTACAATGATGTAATCGGATTATCCCACCCTGGGAGTAATTGATTCACTGATTAGACTTCAACCAGTTTGATCTGCAGGTTGCTCTACAGGTTTAATTATCGGGGCTGAACGGAATAGCGCGAAAACCTGTGGAACAGCCACGGGGACAGGTACATTGGAATCTGCCAGACCCCGGCAAACAGGAAGAAATCTTGCGGCAGATAAGGTCCTGAAATCGCAATGATCAGTCCAATATTCCTGAACGCCGAAAGCAGCGCGGCTTCCATCCCCGCCTGTCGACCAAAGCTTTGGCTGAGCAACCAGGTCAATCCGAACAATCCAAAATGCAGCACAAATGCTAACAATGTAAGCCCCATAACCAGTGCTGGATCGATCAAAAACCGATCTGTGACACCGTCCATAATAGCGATAGCAAATATCACTAATCCGGCCACAGCACCCACTTTCATTGATTCAGTCGCAGGAAGATTGAATCCGATACGAATCAATCGGCGGTAAATCCACGCCAGTACTGCGGGCACGCCGATATAAAGTATCAGTCTAAATCCATACGTTAGAACGTCCATCTGAAGTGGCTCACCGGAATATGCAATCCAGACCAGGGGCAGACTGAGTGGCAGAAGCGCGGTCGAGGCCAATACGCCAAACAATGTGAATCTCCCAGGTAGGCCCAATAGCACAGCAATAGACGGCGTACCAAACATACCCCCAGCGGCGGTTACCAATATCACCGGTACCGCATAAATTGGATCAGGCGAGACATTGCGAAATATCAACCCCAATAAGACTGGAAGTACTACCATCTGTACCCCACAGAGCAATACAATCCTGGCTGTATCTCTACCGAGTGTTTTAACGATTTTCGATATATCGATCTGGATCAAGGTGAACACCATGATCGCAAACAAACTGGGGTAAAGGAGTGGACGCAGAAATCGCGCCACATCTGGCAGAACCAGACCAATCACTATCGCCAACACGAGTAGCCGAGTCATCTGTGTTTCACGACTACTCGAGCAAAACAACCATAACCATCCAATCTGGACCTACAAGACAAGAAGACTTATTTATTAATCGACCGAACCCATCTTTCGATATCCGCTGCACCCATTGCCCCGGCCTGGCGTGCTATTTCTTTGCCTTCTTGGAACATGATCATGGTAGGAATACTGCGAATCCCAAATTTAGCAGCTATAGATTGAGCGGCTTCGGTATCAAGTTTGGCAAATCGCACACCAGGCTCCATACGCATGGCCGTCTCAGCAAAAGCTGGCGCCATAGCCTTGCACGGCCCGCACCAACTGGCCCAAAAGTCCACGACCACCGGAACATCATTGCGATTAATAAAAATTTCAAAACTTTTTGCATCAAGCGAAACTGGTTCGCCGGATAAAACTTTCTGCTGGCATCTGCCACAAGTTGGATTGTCACTGATCCGTTCAAGCGGTACCCGATTGACCGCTCCACAAGCCGCGCAAACAAGGTGAAGTTTTTCACTCATATTAAAGTCTCTCAACAACCATAGTTCAAAAAAGAAAAATTATATAACATGGTTTCTGTCGACGTGAGAGCGCGAATTTTTGGCATTGGTCCGAATTGGATCCTGATGTTTGTAACCGACATATCGCCAATCAGCCTGGTGAGGCCTTGCACAGTGCCAAGGTTCAGAATCTCAGATTCTCCGGGTAAAGGAATCCAGCACATGGCCGCCAATTATCCTCCAGGCAATACCCGCAGGATAGAATTGGTGAAAAGGAATTTTTTCCGGCGCGTCAACGGTAAGATCGGGACGCTCTCCTTTACACTGGATTGCAAGTTGTTTACCCATCATGGTCGCCATTGCTACCCCCCTGCCGTTATAGCCAAGCCCGGCGAATATATTGTCTTCTAGCTTGAGCAGCATTGGTCGATGATGCGTTGTCATTGCCACGTAACCGCCCCAGTCATATTCCCATTTCGCGTCCTTAAGCCCAGGAAATAGTTTAACCGCCGCTTGTCGAAGTTTGCGCGTATCGAGGGCCCCGATTTTTCCGGTAATCGTACCTCGACCACCAAACACCATCCGATTTTCAGCATCCAGTCGATAGTAGTGTGGCACCCCGCCAGACTCTGATACCGCGTTACGATTGGGAATAATCTGACTAGCCACGTCATCTGGAAGCGGCGTGGTAGAGGTAATGAGACTCGCTACGGGTACAATCGTCTTTGTAAGCCCCGGCCAGCAACGATCAGTGTATCCATTGGTGCCTATAACAACAGTGCGACAGGAAACTTCGCCCTGGGGGCAGCTGATCAACCAGCCATCGTTACTTCGAGTTATGGATACAGCCGGTGAATCGCCATAAATGCTAATTCCGGTCTTGAGACAGGCCCTGGCTAAACCGCGCGCATAAGACAGCGGTTGCACACTACCGCCTCTTCGATCGAGCATGCCTCCATCATAGTGATCGGTGCCAAGCAGATCTTCGATTGTCTTTTTATCTAATCTCACCACGTCGGCCCCCACGACCTGCCATTGTTCACTCCATTTTTCTATAAAACTCATGCCGGCTCTACCGACAATACCGAGCACATATCCGGGCCTGATCGCCTCGCACTCGATCGCATAACGATCAACCAAATCAAACACTAGATCACAGGTCTGATTGACGACTTGGATCACACGCTCAAACTCATCCTCGCTATAAAATTTCCGAATATCCTGGGGCAGAACCTTCCAGTTAGGATTGACTTGTCCGCCATTACGCCCCGAGCAACCCCATCCAGGTTGGTGTTTATCGACGATCACAGCTTTAAGGTCGGATTCCGCAAGATGAAGCGCTGTAGACAGGCCCGTGTATCCAGCGCCAATGATCCCAACATCGCAAACCGTCTTGCTCTTTAGCGGCGGCATAATTTCCAGAGGTGCTGCAGTTGCCTGCCACAAACTGTCAGGCCATTTTGTTTGTTCCATGAGCGGTTCCTGCAAGTAAGAATAAACCTTGGATTAAAAGTGTAAACATTCTACAGCGCATACTATCTCTTCTACGCTCCTAAGGATGATATTTCACGATTACACGAAATTTTAATTGTTTATGCATCCTTGACCATAAGGCGCAAAGCTTCTCGTTTATCGCTATAACAGGATTGCAGATTGCGACACCAGTACTACAATATTTGCGAAATATAAAGGTTAAAATCCCTCTGAAATTTGAATTCATCTTTTTATCCTTACTCAATGAAATATAGGACTTCTGATCTATGCGACCAGTATCGCGATGAACTTCAGGTTGCCGACCCGGGTTTTATCAATTTCGGTGCTGACCCTGCATTTCATGGCCAGATTGCCACGCTAAGTGTTCGACAGGATTTTTTATTGATCAAACAGAGACTAGCAACACCAGGGCAGGGTCGCGTCCTGGTAATCGATGGTGGTGGATTCATGAGATGCGCTCTGCTTGGTGATAGTCTCGCGGCAATGGCAATCGAAAATGGATGGGCTGGTGCTGTAATCAATGGCTGTATTCGAGACTCCTCAGAACTGGTCGACCTCGAAATCGCGATTCTTGCTCTTGGAACCTGCCCTATACGCCCCGCTCAGATGGGCGCGGGAGAAGCCGATGTCGAGGTGACTTTTTCCGGCATTGTATTCAGACCTGGAGAATACCTCTACGCTGACCAGGATGGAGTCGTCACGAGCCCAAATCTTTACTAATGAGTAGAGTAAATATCGAATTGACCCGAACATAAGCTGCTCTGATTCGAGCCCACGAAAACCATCTTACCATCACGCTTCATTACCTTAGATGTCGGCGAGTTCGGCTAATGCTGTTCGAAGTCTATGCGTTCGAAAACCGGAAGTTTTAAGAGATAACGCCTGACACAATCGAGGGCCAGCTCGGTTGTGCCCAACAGCCTCCACTCGCGGCTTCCCGGCAGGCGCCCCTCCCGACTCGCGGGATTTTTACCGTCACTTATGGCAATAAGGAGATCGGTACTCGGTTCGCTCCCGGTACCGCCATCAATTGGTTTGGTTAAAACTACTAATGCGTGGGTGGTTCCAGCAAACTCCCTTAAAGAACTCGCTAATCTTAACGCCGCATCGGCGGAAAAAGCTTCGTTCACTTCCTGATCAAGTCCTACCACGCTGACCAGTTCGCTTAAGTTCGTAGAAACAATGCCTGTTCCGATTATTGAAGTGTCGGTTGCTACCTGCATCAGGCGTGACATTACATTGCCACTTGAATGCATCTCCATGACAGAAATCGAGCCGTTAATTCGATCCAGTTCTGCGACCACCTGCCCTTCAAGAGTCAGATTGTCTTCAGCCACTACAAAATTACCCAGCCTTTGGCGAACCTCTGCCTCGATAGGTAACAGTTTAGGTTTTATATCCTCTAGACTTGTTCCCTGGATCGTCAGCTTAGTTTCAAGTTGAGGATAGTGAGACTGAAAGCCTAACTTTACCGATCCATCGCTCGCCATTTCTTCAACGCCATCCAGCATCTGGTCTGCACGCGATTCTCCGATCCCAAAGCTGTGAAATCGCTTGACCAACGTCACCTGATGGTAACCGCGCATTTCCTCCAGGCGCGGCACCACCTGCTCTTCCAGCATTCTACGCATCTCTCTTGGCACTCCGGGAGTAAAGAAGAACCGCGCCTGGTTTATCGTTATTGCAAAACCACACGCGGTCCCAATAGGATTATCAATAAACTCGGCGCCAGCAGGCAACATCGCCTGTTTACGATTATTAGTCGGCATTTTTCTTCCCCTCGAGGTATACCAGGCTTCCATGCGATCAAACCAATTTTGATGTAATTCGAGTTCAACACCCGCTGCCTCTGCAGCTACCTCTTGAGAAAGATCATCGACCGTTGGACCCAGCCCTCCATTGACGATTACCGCGTCGGCGCGCTCTGACGCCTGCAGGAATGCGGACCACAAGCATTGACGATCATCACCCACCGTTGTGCCCCAGTGCACCTTGAATCCACTTTCCACCAACCTTCGAGCGATATGGCTGTAATTGGTATTGACGGTCTTACCGGTAAGAATTTCATCCCCGGTACAGAGGATTTCGATATTCATTTTTTTTAGAAATTAAGCGTAAACCGGCCAGTATACTCGAACGGATCGAATATCAGACTCTAAACAGCAACGTGAAACAAACACTCTCGCTCGCGCACGAACACCACCGCGTTATTCAGAGAGACAACAGTTCTGCCACTTCTTCATTGTCGAGTGTTTCTCTCTCGAGAAGCGCTTGCGCGAGCTGAGAAAGGTTTTCAAAGTTACTTTGCAGTCGCTCAATACAGGTCTGTTCGCAGCGACTTATTAGGGCGCTGATTTCCTCGTCGACCTGCTGTGCGGAATGTTCACTGAATTTCCTCGGTTCCGCCATCTCCCTGCCAAGAAATGGATGTTCCTCGCCCTGCTGCAAGTTTACTGGCCCAATCCGTTCACTCATACCCCATTCACTCACCATCTTACGGGCCAGCAGGGTCGCCTGCTTTAAATCGTCAGCGGCGCCCGAACTGGTCTCGTCAAATTTAAGCTGTTCTGCGCAGCGGCCTCCGAGCATGATGCTGATTTTCTCTTCGAGATACGATTGACTGTAGTTGCGTCTATCTTCAAGCGGCATCTGTTCAGTCATTCCCAAAGCGCGGCCACGGGGTACGATAGAGACTTTGTTTAACGGATCGGTATTCGGAGATAGCAGAGTCGCCAATGCATGCCCTGCCTCATGCCACGCCACCCGAGTTTTCTCATCGCTTGAGAGCACCTCAGTACTCGGATTGCCCATCACCACCTTATCCCGCGCCAGCTCGAAGTCCTGGTGGCAGACCTTATCGCTGCCCAGTCTCGCCGCTCGAAGTGCGGCTTCATTAACCAGGTTCTCCAGATCAGCACCGGAAAACCCCACGGTTTCTGCAGCAATGGTGACGATATCGACATCTTCAGTCATTGGTACTTCTCTGGAGTGCACACGTATAATTTCCTCCCGCGCTTTTCTACCTGGCAATTCCAGCACCAGCTTGCGATCAAAACGCCCCGGCCGAAGTAGTGCGGGATCGAGCACGTCAGGGCGGTTGGTTGCGGCAATGACTACAACCGACTGTTCTTTGGTAAAGCCGTCCATCTCGGCAAGTATCTGATTCAGGGTCTGTTCCCGCTCGTCATTACCGCCACCCAGACCGGTTCCTCGTACCCGCCCGACAGAATCTATCTCATCAATAAAAATTAGTGACGGTGCCTGTTTTGCAGCATTGGCAAACATATCCCGCACCCTTGACGCACCGACACCTACAAACATTTCAATAAACTCTGAACCGCTGACACTGAAAAATGGCACTCCGGCCTCACCTGCAGTGGCCCTGGCAAGCAATGTCTTTCCGCATCCTGGTGGTCCCATCATCAGGATTCCGTGAGGTATCTTCGCACCCAGTCGATGATAACGATCCGGGTCACGCAGAAAATCAATGATCTCCTGCAAGTCCCGCTTGGCGTTTTCTAGACCCGCGACATCGGTAAATCGGGTCGTAATACCTTCTGCGCTGTGATGTCGGGCACGAGACCGACCAAATCCGAACGCACCGCCCTTGCCCCCCAGATTCTGGCGCAACATCCGGCTGCTGTAATAGAAGAACCCCGCCAGAATCAACCACGGCGCGGTGTTCAATAATATCGTGATCCAAAGTGGTGAAGAGACCTCTTCAACATTCAGCTCGACCCCGTTCTGCTCCAATAGGGGAAGCAACTCTCGGTCATCAAAAGAAGGCAGTATGGTCGTGAAGTTTATATACCTCTTATCGGCGTCGCCGTACTCAACTTCACCACGAAATTCCCCGAACAAAGTTTGGTTTCGCTGAATAATCTTGGCCACGTTATCCGCTCTCAATTCAGATTTGAAATAAGTGTATGGAATCGAAACCTCGTTTCTTTCCTGCAAATTAGATCCAAAGTACAGTACAGAGGAGATCACCAGCAGCCACATCATCATTGTGGACAACAGCTGAGCATGTGTAGGCTGCGGGCCGGACGGCTGATCGGGTAGGTTGGGTACGTTCGGCTCCTGCTCAGGCGGCATGCTTGTTTTTCTCTTCGGTTTGCCTGAATTGCCTAGAAAATCGATTCCGGGCATATTTCAGTATTTGTAAGAAGCTTGTTTTTCATTTAAATCAACCTGATCACTTCAGGAACTGCCTAAGTTTATAGTCCTCGTGTCCATTCTACGAGTCGCATACTACACTGAGATTGATCCGGGTCAACAACGTCTGGTCATTGCAATCTACCTTTTCTAACCGCCACTTTGTTACATGCATGCACCACTGATGAATCCACAACAGAATAATCCGGGCCAGGCCAAATACGCGGAAGCCAGGCGCGTCACCATTATCGGCGCGGTGATAGATCTGATTTTGGGAGTGGCTAAAATTGCAATTGGCATTGTCGGACACTCCCAAGGACTGGTGGCAGACGGTATTCACTCACTTTCAGATCTCATTACCGACTTTCTTGTGCTCTGGGCCGCGAAATACGGCAGTATAGAAGCTGATGCGGATCATCAATATGGTCATGAGCGAATCCAGACCGTGGCCACAGTGTTCCTTGGCGCGGCTTTAATTGTCGTTGCCCTCGGAATTGCCATTGATGCGATTGATCGACTGATCAATCCAGAATCGCTTCAAACTCCAGCCCGATTAACGCTGTTGGTGGCGGCGATTTCAATTGTGGCCAAGGAGTGGGTCTACCATTACACAATGCGGGTAGCGCGCAGAACCCGTTCTGCACTTTTAAAAGCCAACGCCTGGCATAGTCGCTCAGATGCCTTGTCTTCTGGAGTTGTATTGGTCGGCATTCTTGGGGCTATTGCTGGTCTTACTTACCTTGATTCCGTTGCTGCGGTAATTGTTGCCGCCATGATAATTCGAGTAGGATGGCACCTTGGTTGGGATAGCGTCCAAGAGCTTATTGACACCGGACTCGACAAAACCCGACTCGAAAAAATGCGCCGCTCGATGCTTGCGGTAGAAGGCGTCAGAGATCTACACCGATTGCGCACTCGCAGGATGGGGCACCAGGTCATTGCCGACGTCCACGTCATGGTAGAACCACTAATCAGTGTGTCTGAAGGACACCGAATCAGTGAGGAAGTAGAGCGAGTTCTTGAAGGTGAACTGCAGGATGACACGGATATCACTGTCCATATAGATCCTGAAGAAGACGAGCTTGGACCCCCCGCTCTACTGCCACTGCGAGGAGACATCGTGCCTCAGCTAACCAGTCAGTGGTCAGAGCTAGCTGAAGCATCAATCGATCATGTTGTGCTGCATTATCTTGACCGTAAAGTCGACGTGGAACTCCATCTGAACGCCCAGTCAGGCAACGATGCGCGAGCGCTGCATCGGGCTATCGAGCAGCTGCGTGAACGCTACGCAGACGACTCTCGTATCGGCAGAATCAATGCCGTAGTATCGTTACCCTAAGCGTCACTCCAAGGGCAATTTTATCAATGATCCGCTATGTCGACGGATCTTTATGCACTACCAATACGTCGCATTTAACCTTTTGCACGACCGCATTGGCAGTTGAGCCAAGCAATCTCCCGATACCGGATTCACCATGGGTCCCCATTATCACCAGATCGACATTGTTCTCTTTCACAGCTTTAACTATCAGCTTCTTGGCTGGACCTGTTTTAACAATTTTCTTGCAGTCGCTCAGCCCAAGTTCCTGGGCCCAATCGGTCAGATGTTTCTCCGCACGTTCGATCATTAGATCTTCGGAAGCATATATAGTAGGGATTTCCGCCGCGATATAAGGCGGTGGAACATAATCCACAATATGTATAAGAGTGAGCGAACCATGATTCATCCTGGTCAGATCAATAGCGTTTTTAAGCGCATATCGACTGGTTTTAGAGAAATCAACGGGAACCAGTATATTTTTGTATTGCAGCATATTCCACCTTAGATCAATGTTGATCAACCTTTGGCCGGATACCGGAAACATACATCCCGACATCAACAACCACCTTTTAAACTAGTTTGTTGGAATCCAACCTGAAGATTATTGACTTGCCTCAATAATCCCGCAGGCCGCTAATTTACATATTAAACTAGTCCTCTGCAGCCAGATTACGACAGCCACCGATCGTCATTCTAAGAATCAGGCAGCTCAAGTTTATAGTTTACTCGCCAGAAGACGCTAAAAGAACCTGCTTTATCAAGTTAGCCGTGGTTCTTACGCTCATTTTCTCCATTACGTGGGCCCGGTGATTTTCGACCGTACGCTGGCTGATACCAAGTTCCGAGGCGATAACCTTGTTTGGATGGCCGTTCACGACCCAATCCAGCACCTCTTTTTCACGTCCAGTCAGAGATTCTATGCGTTTAAGTGTTTGTTGACGTTCAGTATTTGAATGCTTTTCTTTTCCTGAGCTTTCCAATGCCGAATTGATTGCATCAAGCAAGTCCTGATCTCTAAATGGCTTTTGAATGAATTCAAAAGCGCCTCTTTTCATTGCGTCAACAGCCATCGGCACATCCCCGTGACCGGTAATAAAAATGATTGGCAGAGAAGTATTTAATTCAAGCAATTGCTTCTGCAATTCCAATCCGCTCATTCCGGGCATACGGATGTCCAGCACCAAGCAACCATCTGACGCTGCATCGAAGCGGGAAAGAAAGTCGCGAGCCGAGGCGAAACCCACGCCTGTTATATCCACTGAATCAAGCAATTCAAGCAGGGAATCGCGTACCGCATCATCATCGTCTACTACGTAAACAATTTGCTGGTGTTTTTCCATCACCTTGCCCCTACGGCAATCGGGAGGATGAAAGAGAACTTTGTTCCATCCTCAAAATTTTCTGACCAAATATCTCCGCCATGCGCATCGACAATTGAACGGCTAATAGATAAGCCCATACCAGTGCCTGATTTTTTATGTGTTACAAATGGTTCAAATAATCGATCACGAATAGCCACCGGCACACCAACACCAAAATCTCTCACTGAAATCTCCACAAAATCCCCGGCAGGTGATACGGCGGTCTTGATGATTATACGCGGGCTTCCGGCGTCAGAGGCTTCAGTTGCATCAATAGCGTTTCTAATCAGGTTCAAAATGACCTGCTGAATTTGAACACCATCAGCAATAATTTCACAAGGTCGCCCCGAATCCGAAACCTCCAGCAAAATTCCCCTGCTGTTAGTATCGGCTCTCGCTAAAATCATAGTATCCGCTACCAGTCTCCTGGCGTCGATGCGTTCCCGAAATCGTTCATGTGACTGTGTCAACGAGCGTATACGTTGAATGATAGTACTCGCCCGTAACGATTGTTCCGTAATCTTCGTAAGCAGGTCACGCAACTTGTCTGTTTCTAAATTATCGGATTCCAAGCGTCGAATGCAGGCTTGTACATATGAACTGATCGCCGTAAGAGGCTGATTGAGCTCATGAGCAATGCCGGTTGCCATTTCACCCATTGTGCTGATGCGGTCCACGTGCGCCAATCGCTCCCGTGCATCCCCGGCATCTCGTTCCGCTTTAATTTTTTCCGTCTGGTCTACAAGCTGCACTACAAATCGATCCGGTTTGTGGTCAGGGCCGGGAACCAGTGCACAATGCAACACTGCATATACACTCTCACCTTCTTTGTGCATAAAGTGGCAATTCTGAGCGAACCCGTCGCCCTCGCCAGCTAGCATTTCCTGGCGATGCTTTTCGGTAAGCGCGATACCATCCGGATCAAGGAGTTTGCTGCAGGATGCGTGCAGCAGTTCTTCTTCCGTGTAACCGGTCAATGTACAAGCAGCATCATTGGTACTCAAAATATTTCCCCCCAGATCCAGGGTCATGATGCCGATCGGCGCGTTTCTGAGAGTGACGTCCAATGCTTGTTCGCGCTCTCTCAGTCTTTCCTCACTCTGTCTGAGAGCTGTTTCGACACCGTCCCTATGGGTCAGATCTCGAATGATGCCCACAAAATATCTAAACTGGCCCTCAAGATACTCTCCCACCGACAGTTCGATTGGGAAAACCGTTCCGTCCTTGCGTCGGGCCTCAACCCTCCTGCCGATACCAATTACTCTGGGCTCCCCGCTCTCCATGTAGTGGCTGAGGTATCCGTCGTGTTCTTCCTTATACGGATTTGGCATCAATAGCTTTACATTCTGATTGAGTACCTCTTGTGCCTGGTATCCGAACAAACGCTCCGCCGCTTGATTAAAATTTAAAACCTGTCCCTTATGATTGATGATGACGATACCATCAGCGGCGGCATCCAGTAATGCTAAAAACCCTCCTGGAGTGAGTACCTGATAGTCGGAAAACAGCGATGGCGGGGGATTCGACATGGAGCTGATTTTACTCCGTTATCCAATCGCATATCGAGACCGGATGCTCGCTAACGGTACCTGAACGCGCCTGCACAGCAAGTATCTTGAGACAGGCACATGAAAAAGCCGCCAACCCTCAGGATGGCGGCTATTAATCGAAGCTTCGTCGATTACTTTACGGCAACATCTATTTTCTGCGGCTTCGCTTCCTCCGATTTGGGTAATACCAATTTCAGAATACCGTCCTTGTAGTCTGCCTTGACGCTCTTAACATCCACAGTATTATCAAGTGTCATGCTCCTGACATAAGAACCGTAACGCGATTCACGGCGTATCACTTGCCCTTTCTCGTCCTTACTTTCTTCTTCCATCCGTCGTTCTGCATTTATCGTCAATACACCATTATTGATGGAAACATCGATATCTTTGCGCTTCACGCCCGGCAGCTCAGCTTTCACTATATATTGATTTTTTTCATCTATCACATCCACAGCAGGCATCATGCTGCCATTCTCATCACGGGGAAATCTGGTCATCGGACGAAAAAAACCTTCAAACAGATTATCAAAATCATCGCTAAAAAAGCCACGTCTGGGAAGGTTTTCAGAGGTTTTTTTGAGTTCAGCCATCTTCATTTATCTCCATTAAGTTAAATTTTGTAGGTCTAATATGGTCGTATTTTGCCGCCGAGCAAGGGAACAAAATTGATCAAGATCAAAAAAACAATTACAACCCTCTTGCTACGACTTTGATATCTATCAGTGCAGTCTCTTCGTTGGGTCAGGATAGTCAGTCCACCTGCATCGTGGTCCATACATAAAGCAAACCAGGCCACATCCATTATTAGTGAACGCTTACGCTGGTACTCCAAGCAAACTCTTTGACTACATCCTGCTTGTTGTTTTTGCGAAGTTTGTTGAACTCGAACTGCGCGCCTTTGGAATCGAGAGTCATTATAAATATGACATACCGATGTGCGTCCTATTGCTGGTGACAGGCTCTCTCTTAAGAGAACAACTGGGAATGCTCTGGTGGCATTATCTTCTGTTCGCGTCATTCTTGATCATTCATGCTTTAGACATGTTCGACCTATACGATACCTATCCTCATCATTGTTGAATATGACTATTGGGCGCACGGACTCTTTGGTGCTGTTGCAGCGTTAATATTGATAAGGTTCATTTCTCACAGGCCTCTTTACAAGATTGTCGTATTCCAAGCTGGACTGACATTACTCCTTGTCATAGGCATCGCAGCCCTCCATGAACTGTATGAGTTTGCAGGCGCTTTACGCTTAGGCAAGGGTGAAGGCGGCTTATTTACTGGCGCCGGCGACCTCGATCAGTGGGGCGCTCAGAAAGACATGCTGAATATTCTGATTGGTGCGCTGACTGGGATAACAGTGCACTTGATTCTGGACTATAGGTAGATATACCTATAGCGGGTTCATCAATTACGGATACTCCCTGCGCGCCTGCGCAGATATATTATTGATTAGTCACCACGGCCAGTTGAGGATCCACAAAATGAATAACATCACCCAGCTTTCACCAGTAAAAATTCGCAGTCATCATGCATTTCAGGCCCAGCATAAAAAACCCAACTCCAACGACTCACTGCTGCATCGCGGTGATTTCTTGTATCGGATGGGAGATAAACTGACAGGAATATACTTGGTCAATGCCGGAGCAATCAAATTATTTAGAATCACAGAAACCGGTGACGAACATATTACCGCTTTTCTGATGCCTGGCGATATAGTTGGCCTGGATGCGCTGGAAGACGGCTACAGCCGCTCCACCGCAGTGGCTTTAGACACTACCTGTGTAACTTTAATCACAATTGAAAATGTACTAAAGGGTAGTGGTGGAATTAGCAGTGCTGAGCTGATCCAGCGCATGGGATCCACCTTGAACCGGGACAACGACCTCATCATGATTCTATCCCAGCGTACCGCGGAACGCCGTTTGGCATGGTTCCTGGTAGAATTTTCTGATCGTCTCGCCACACGGGGAATTTCACCTGCTGAATTCACCCTGCCAATGTCGCGCACTGACCTCGCGGTATTTCTGGGTCTGGCGCTTGAAACTGTTTGCAGGGAGTTGGCGCGATTCCGCGAAAGTGGGCTAATTGACATTAATAGAAGGCGGTTCTACCTGCTGGATATTGAAGGCCTACGCCAGACTAGTAATGGTTATGATGAAATACTTCCTAAGACTGCTACCTGTGCGGTCAAACGCACTGCAGTAGGAGGTTACGCATGAGCCTTGGTCCGGAAGAGTTAAAAAAGGTAAAGGCGGAGTTAAGCCAGCGCCTTACCACACTCCAGGAGAATGTTCACTCTCGGGTGGCCGGCGTAAATTCCGAGGGAGAACTCGATCGAGGTGGTTCTGATCGTGGTGACGAGTCCAACCGGGAACTGGAACGTGATCTTGAACTCACCAATGCCGATAGGGAAACCTATGAAATACAGCTGGTGAATGGCGCACTTCAACGCATTGAGCGTGACGAGTATGGAGTTTGCCTTGATTGTGGAGAGGAAATTAATGGTAACAGGTTATTAGCCAATCCCATTGCAAAGCGCTGTCTTGACTGCCAAACCAAGCATGAAAACGACTTCGATGAGCGGGATGCCACGCCCAGTCTTTAACTGAACTGGTCCTGATTTGGTAACAATGGCTGAAGGAGGTTTAAAATCTGTTTCTGATTCAAGGTCGAATCGACTTTGACCAAATGTTTAGACTCCTTCGAATCAAGAGAATCAAAGTACACACGTTGATTGTCAACAACAGCCATATCTGCCTCAGAAGCATCTGAACCGGATTGTCGACGCGCATCTATTCTTGATGCCAAAACATCGTAGGGGGCGTCTACCTGCAAGATGGTAAACACCGCTGCATGTTTTTCTGCCAGCGCCGCAAACTTGTCGCGATGCTCTTTTCTAAGAAATGAGGCGTCTACCACCACTGAGTACCCGGCATCCAGAATCAGATCGGCCAGTCTTCCTAATTCCTGATAAACATCTTGCGTGGCACTACGTGTATAGATTCCAGAGTCAATCCCGCTTTCACTAGATTCGGCAAGTACGAGACCATGCATTTGTTTGCGTACCACGTCAGATCGAATCCGTATCACTGTCGCGTGCTCAACAATGTGATTACTGATCCACGTTTTCCCACTACCCGAAAATCCACAGGTAATGATCAGTTTCAGTCCATGCACGGGTGCAATGATTCTTTCCGCAAGATCTAGATATCTAATGAAATCACCTTGCCTATCGTCTGACTCATTGCCTGGGTGCTGTAGACAGGAGACCTTGGCTCGCACCATGGAGCGGTAGACCAGGTAGTGCTTAAGTAACGTAACGAGTTCATAGTCGCCGCTCGACTCAAGGTAGCGATCAAGTACTATCCGACCGATTTTTTCATATTGGTTAACGAACAGATCCATAAGTAAAAAGGCCAGTTCACTCGCTACGTCAATCCAGCGCAGTCCCGGATTAAATTCAAGACAATCGAAGGGGATGATTCGATCGTTTAGATACACCAGATTACCCAGATGCAGGTCTCCATGACACTCCCGCACCCTGCCAGCAAGTTTCCTAAGTCGGAAATTCTTCTCAAGATTGATTAACGAAGTTTTTGTCCAAGCTTGGAGAGGTTGCAAACGCGTTAGAAGCGCTGGTTCTTGAACAAATTTTTTTATAACTTTGAAGTTATCCATCTCAACGCCGGCCAACACGTCAGGATTTGCAAATGTGCTTTGTTGATCCGCTATGGCAACCGAGTCATGAAAGACTGCAAGATCTGCAGCCAGCTGGTAAAACGCCTCTGGTGGTGGCAGCCCGGTCTTTAACATGTGACTCAGCTCCCGATCGGCAGGAAATCGACTCATCTTAACCGCATAATCCAACACCTCGCCCCTTCCTTCAAATTCAGGGGACTCGAGCGGCCCGGTAATCTTGACGACACCGACGTATAAATCTGTTGCGAGTCTTCGATTCAGCCTGATTTCTTCTTCACAGTAGTAAGCGCGTCGTTCAATGCTTGTAAAATCTACGAACCCGAGATCAACGGGTTTTTTAAACTTGTAAGCAAATTTTCCTGCCAGCAGAACCCAGGAGATGTGGGTTTCAACAATCTGAATTTCTCCTTGATCAACGAAAACTCCCGACCGACAAAGGGCATCTATAATATCGCTTGACATTAAACCGGGCACTAGTCAGAGGGAAAAAGTGAAGTTGATTTTCCTGTACACCGTAAAAATCAGCCTTCTGCTTATTTCCTCAACCGCGTGCGCAGAAGGTCTAGTTCAGATCTCAAACGGTTGATCTCATCTAAAAGGTCCAGGGATAGCGCTACGCCTGGCAGATTAAGATCGAGATCCCGCTGTAACCGGCAGGCGCGCTTCATCCTGGTGACAGTATAAAATGCAAATGTCCACGTTGAAGGGTGTCCCCCATCGGGTTGCACAACACCAAGTTCAACCATGCTTTTGACCTGCTCTGCATCGACTTGGCAAATCTCGCAAACTTGCTCGAGGGAAAACACATCCAGATCATCAACAATATCAGGGGTTTCGGAATTCACAGTTTCAATCATGATCTTTGCTCTCGTTATTTTCTCGGGTCGAAATCCATTTGCTTTTGCATCTCCCTCAAAAGTTCTTTGTCCTGCTCACTGCTTACAGGCGGCATTACCAGGCGTAACTCAACAAACAGATCTCCAGGAGGGTTTCCAGGCAATCCCTTGCCCTGCAACCGCAGTTTCTGGTTAAGTCGTGCGTTTTCCCGGAGCTTGAGTTTTACTGGCCCACCAGGCGTAGAAACCTCAATATTCGCACCTAAAGCAAGCTCCCAGGGCGCTACCGGAAGGGTCATTGTCAGATTCCGAGCTTCAACCGCAAACCCTTCGTCATGCATTAATTCTATTTCAAGATAAAGATCACCAGCCGGTCCATTGCCCAGACCCGGGTTGCCTTTTCCGCGAAGCCGTAACTGCTGTCCGTTAGTAACGCCACTGGGAATTTTTACATTGAGTGAATGGCGCTTGCGCTTGAAACCACCATGCGCGTCCGGTTCCAGACCATCATACAATATGTTACGGGTCGCACCATGAAACGCCTCGTGAAGAGTGACCTGTATTCGATAGTGAATATCATCCCCACGGGTTGCATATCCCCGTTGCTGTTCAAACCCTCGTGATCGGCCAAAAATTGCCTCGATAAAATCACTGAAGTCCTGGCTCTGATATTGCTCAAATTTCTCCTCCCCTCCAGGACCATGAAACTCCCATCCAGAAGGCGGCACAAAATCCCCCTGTGGATTTCGATATTTTCGTAGATTGTCGTACTGTTCCCTTTTTTCCGGGCTTTTCAAGATTTCGTACGCTTCGCCTAATTCCTTAAACCTCTCCTCCGCGTCAGCAGCTTTGCTCACGTCTGGATGATACTTACGTGCAAGACGGCGATAGGTTGATTTTATTTCGTCCTGCGTGGCGTTCTCTTCAAGCCCCATCACCTGGTAATAGTCTGTAAATTTCATTTTCGTGTAGTCGCTTATCCCATGTGAATTATCACGCTAATTGTCACTTCGGTGTCCAGATTCGATTTTAGACTTGATACCGATCAAAACCGAATCATATACCGTGGATAGGATGAAATTGGTTAATTGCTGGAAATTAAATCATGTCCCTCACAGATATACTGGTGCATATCGATGGCAGCAACAAATGCATCCATCGTATGAAAGCCGCGCACGCTCTAGTTGAAAGTTTTGATGTGCACATTACCGGGGTCCATGCCTATCAGCTTTATTCTTACCCTACTCATTATGAGGTCGCAATACCTCCCTATGTCGTGGAACAGGCTGAAGTCCAGGCGAAGGAAGAGTCGATTGCGGCTAGAGCGATGTTTGACCGGTTCAGTCAATCCTGGGAAAGTAAGTTTTCTTGGATCTCCGATGAAGGTGATCCAGCAAATGTAATCACTAATTATGCCGGATGCTACGACCTCGTAATAGTCAGCCAGTTCGATCCACAGGTGAGAGAGACCTATAGCCGGGAGCTACCTGATCGTATTGCGTTTGAATCGGGTAGGCCAGTGTTGGTGGTGCCATTATCTGGCCCCAGGGAGACCATTGGCCAGTCCGTGCTGGTAGCGTGGGATGGGAGCAGGGAGGCCAGCCGTGCGATACACGACGCTCTACCCTTTCTTAAAAAGGCGTCCAAAGTTGATATTGTATCGGTGACCACAACGAAAGAAGTCGACCTACCCAGTGCAGACATTGCTTCACATCTGTCACGTCACGGTATAAGCGTTGAAACTCAGCAGGCGGATGCCAAGGGTACCGACGTCGGCATTGTCCTGACCTCGCTTGCCGGTGAATGCGGTGCAGATCTGATTGTGATGGGGGCATACGGGCACTCCAGATTTCGTGAACTGATCCTGGGCGGCGTGACTCGTCACGTGCTGGAATCAATGCCAGTGCCTGTGTTGATGACGCATTGATAGTAAGTAAAATCTGGTAATCCGACTCCCAATCCGCGATCTATGACAGACTTATAAGACATGGAGTCAATTGCGTGACAACCGGCGTCAGGGCGAAGAGGAATCAAACCGCCTGGCAAATTCGTCTTTGACAGTTTAGTTTACACAGTCTAAAAGGCAATTTAACGCATAACTAGTCGCTACAAAATTACAGACAATGGCGTCACCAATCGCTCACTCCTTGGCCGCACTCTCTATTTACTACGCGGTTTATAAACGAACTGGTGCCTCGTGGTGGGTGATTATTGCGATCGTCATCGGGGCAAACCTGCCCGATTTCGATTTACTTCCAGGTTTACTGCTGGGAAATTCAGATATCTTCCATCGGACCTTTTCTCATTCTATATTTTCAGCCATTTTTGCGGGAGCAGTTTTCTATCTTTCTTTGCGAATATTTTCCGTAAATTTTGCCTGGGCACGATCAATCGTGTGGACGATTGCAATATTGTCGCATCTGTTTATTGACTGGGCGACATTTGACCATGTCAGCCCAAGGGGAATCGCTGTTTTCTGGCCGTTAAATGATAGCTTCTATATGTCAAAATTCACCGTATTTATGCACATCGAGCGTCACGATATTTTTGAACCAGCTACCATTATGCATAATATAAACGCAGGTCTGCTTGAACTCATAATATTTCTACCAGTAGTGCTGATTATCCGGGCAGCGCTCTATAGACCAGTATTTAGTATATGACTTGAACTACTTTAATATTTGGCGATCGGCTGCCGTACGGTTTGAGCCCATTAGTTCTTAGACAAACTCCATATCCTCCAGATCTTGTTGCATCCAATGGTGATCTAAATATATAAAAACAAATGGCTGTAACATAAGACAAATGAAAATGCGCAAAGTTGGTCGCACGGATCTTCGTCTTCCCGCCCTTGTACTGGGCGCGATGGCCAGACGTCAAAGCTCCGACAAGGAACGGATCAAGCTGTTTGAGGTGGCAATCGATCAGGGATTCAACGCTATCGATACGGCACCCCTATACGGATTTGGTCGGGCGGAACAGCAGCTAGGAACAGTCCTCAAGCACGTGTCTCGAAATCGAGTGCAAATTCTCACCAAGGTCGGGCTGCGTTGGCATGGCGAAAAACATGGCGAGGTGTTGTTTGAATTCACTGATGACAGCGGCAGGTTAAACCAGGTGCGCAAGGATTCACGTCCAGAGTCTGTCCGCCTCGAAGTGATTCAGAGTCTTGAACGGCTCGGTGTGGAGACTTTAGACCTGGTGCAAATACACCACCCTGATATCCACACACCCTTCGCTGACACAATGGGTACGCTTTTAGAACTGCGCAGAGAGGGTAAATTACGCCATATAGGCGTTTCAAACTTCTCAGCTGAACAGGTCCGAGCCGCGCAAATAGCGTTGGGAGAAATTCCGCTTTGCAGCGTGCAACCAGACTTTAGCTTGGTGAGAAGGCGCACTGAACATGAGCTTTTGCCACTTTGCCGGGAGCTTGATATTGGAGTACTCGTATTTTCCCCGCTGGCTGAAGGCCTGCTGGCTGGCAAAAAATCAAAACTGTCTAATTCTGCTGCTCAACAAATCGAAACGGTTATGCAGGAGGTTTTGTTTCCAATGGCACAGAATCACGGCGTTAGCCCGGCGGCAGTGGCGCTTGCCTGGGTAATCGCTCAACCAGGCGTCACTTCGGCCATCACAGGAGCCAGCACTATAGAGCAGCTCAATGAGCAGACTCAGGCAACTAACCTGCAGCTTTCTAAATCAGAAATACAGCTGCTTGGAACTGCATTTTCCGAAGTCCAGCTGCCTTATTCGTGGGAACATCGTGAAGTAGGATTGCGCAAGATAGTGCGGCGTGGGCGAGCGTTCCTGGGCAGAGCAGCGAGACGGATTGGTATTGA
>JAHEGU010000048.1 GCA_024644945.1 Gammaproteobacteria bacterium
CGGCGAATGACTATGCCATAGCTGCGTGACGGGAAGTATTCCCGAACTGGAATAGTCGCGATTCTGTCATCCTCTTCCAGGCAAATGTCAGTGACAATAGAAATGCCTATGCCCATTTCCACGTATTTCTTAATCACGGCCCACCCTCCTGCCTCGAGCGTGACTTTGTGCGGAATGTTGTACTGCTGGAACACTGACTTTACCAATCCCCACGTACTTAAATATCGTGGAGGCAGGATAAGGTCATACGCGGCAATTTCCTCGAGGGTGACATGATCTTTGCCCGCCAGTGGGTGGTCAAGCGGTGTGATCAACGTGGGGTGAAAGTTAAATACAGGGTAGTAACTCACATCATCAGGCATATCCAGCATAGAGCCAACTGCGAAATCAGCTTCGTCGGCGCGCAACATTGCCATACCGTCTGCGCCGGTGACATTGTGCAGACGAATGCGTACTCCCGGGTATTTATCAGCAAACTGCTTGAGAAACTTGGGCAGAATATAAAGTATCGTGGATTCTCCGGCAGCAATGTTAAGAAAGCCACTGTTCAAATCGCCGCAGCGTTCAGCAAACGTGTCTCGCAGGGAGTCCATGCTTTCGACCATGGGCAAGGCAATTTCCAACAGCGCCTGTCCGTCGGGAGTAAGTCGAATCTTTGGTCCGCGGCGTTCGAATAACAGCGTATTCAGCTCCCTTTCAAGAGCTTGAATCTGCAGTGATACTGATGGTTGACTCAGGTACAGCTGCTCGGCAGCGCGTGAAATGCTGCCAGTCTTGGCGGCAAAACAAAAGGCTCGCAACTGCTTTAGACGATTTTGCTTATAGTATGACGCGGCTTTTGGTTTCATCGTTTGTCCTTTTCACGGACTAAAAACGGTCACTGGCAAAGGCTGATTGCGGTTCTGGTTCAGCTCTGCTCAGATTGCCACTGATCCGGCATCACGATCCCATCTCCAAAGAAGTAGGCTTCCATCTGTTCGCCCAGATACTTTTTGTGATCCGGCTCCAAAGGATTCAACTTGTATTCATTGATCAGAATAGTTTGCTGTCTAAGCCATTCTTGCCAGGCTTCTTTGGATACATTGTCGAATATCTTTTTACCTAGCTCGCCAGGCCAAGGCGGAAATTCCAGACCCTCGGCCTGGGTACCTAGCTTGACGCATTGGATCACTCTCGTCATGGAGTATTTCTCATTATAGTGACAGGGTTGCCAGCAGCTTGCTAATAACCGCCGGCAACCCAACAGTTTGTGGATTAGATATGTTGTACCAAAGATACTGTTCTGCGTCCATGATTCGATCATCGCTTATCCTGACAGTATGTTTTCGAGGATTTATTTGCAGATCGAAATGGGTAAATCCATGCTGCACTTGGGGCAAATTTACCGCGTTGTCGAATAATAATCCCAGCTGTTGTCCTAAGTAGTGCTCTGTCTCGCAGGATTCTGGCAATTCAGGTAGTGACCAAAGACCCCCCCAGATACCAGAGGGCGGACGCTTCTGGAGCAGCACTCGATCCTCATCGTCTACCAGTACAAACATGATTGTGGAACGTAAAGGTCTAGGTTTCTTTGGTTTTGGAGTCGGGAAACGGGATGGTTCACCCATGGAGAATGCGGCGCAGCCAGCTTGCAGTGGACAGCGACGGCAGTCAGGATCCCGACGAGTGCATAGCATAGCACCCAGATCCATAATGGCCTGGGTATAGTGGTCCACTCGGGCGCTTGGTGTCATCCGGTCCGCTAGAAACCACAACTGGGCTTCTACTTTCCTTATCCCTGGATACCCGGAGATCGCGAAGTATCGAGTCAATACACGTTTTACATTGCCATCCAGTATGGGGTGCCGCTGGTCGAAGCAAAAAGACAGAATAGCGCCCGCTGTGGAGCGCCCTATTCCCGGTAGAGCCATGGCCTGCTCTATAGTGACCGGAAACTCTCCGTCGTGCTCCTGAATGATCTGGCGTGCGGCCTTGTGCAGGTTTCGTGCCCGAGCGTAGTAGCCAAGACCTGACCAATAGTGCATCACTTCGTCTGCCCCGCTGTCGGCAAGCGATATGAGAGTGGGAAATCTCTCTATGAACCTGACAAAATACGGTATCACTGCACTAACCTGGGTTTGTTGCAGCATAATCTCCGACACCCAGACCCGATAGGGATCCCGATCGATCTGCCACGGCAACGTTTTACGGCCATGATGGTCAAACCAGTCAAGAAGCCGTTGTGCGAACTCACGGTCTGGGTTTGAATCGGTCAAAGCTTTGGTTAGTGCTGCGTTCATGGTGCTGAAGTCTATCGCATCCAGGAACCTATGTTCGTGATGCCACCGGGCTCGGATGGGGTCGTCAAAGTGTTTCACCCACGGCATAATCAATAGCAATCAAAATTGTTGCAGGTTTTAAGGGTCAAAATGATGAAGAAGAGATGTTCTTGCCACCGGTCTAGCCGGCACCGGCGCGGGTTACGATGCTTAGTTGCGGCAATCGTCATGGTTATTGGGTTTATATTCGCAGGATCTGCCGTGGCTATCGAAACGGTGACAAAGAAATGGGCAATTTCTGAGTTCGGTCAACCATTGTACGCAGCCGGTATTGATCACTTTCCATATGCAAATCCCGATGCCCCTAAAGGAGGAGAAATCGTTCTAAGCGATTTCGGATCATTTGATACGCTTAACTTTTACGTACAGAAAGGGGAGTGGCCCGGCAGTATTGGGATGGTTTATGACGATCTGATGACGGGCTCCGGAGATGAAATAGACGGACTTTATGGCTTGATTGCAGAGAGTGTGGAGTATCCTGATGACAAGTCCTGGGCGATCTTTAATCTGCGTGACGAAGCCGTTTATCATGATGGCGAGCCGATAGTCGCTGAAGATTTTGTATTCGCTCTTGATACGATTAAGGAACATGGTCGACCTTTTATCAAATCGTTCTATGATGATGTGGTGGGTGCGCAAGCACTATCTGACAAGAAGCTGAAATTCAATTTTGCCACCACCGATAGTATGAAGCCGATCACTATTGCTGCGGGCATGTCTCCACTGCCGGTGCATTTTTGGAAAGACAAGGATGTGACCGCGTCAACCCTGGAACCACCGCTTTCAAGTGGACCATACAGGATTAAGGAGCTGGATCCGGGCCGCTCAATTACTTACGAAAGGGTCGAAGACTATTGGGGGAAAGATCTTCCAATAAAGCGCGGGTTGAATAATATCGATGAGATTCGATATGAATACTATAGAGATCTAACGGTTGAATTCGAAGCTTTCAAAGCGGGGGAAATTGACTTTCGGTCTGAATCAAGCGCTAAGCGATGGGTCACGGAATACAATATCAAGGAAGTCGATACGGGTGATGTAGTGAAGGAGGAAATACCCAGCAAGCGACCGCGTGGAATGGGGGGCTATTTCTTTAATTTGAAGAAATCCAAATTTCAAGATGTCAGGGTACGTGAAGCCATCATGACCCTGTATGATTTTGAAGCGATTCAAAGAACATTGTTGTACGGCCAGTACAAACGAATCAACAGTTACTTCCCCAACTCGGATTATGGCGCGGTCGGAGAGCCTGCAGATGCAGAAATTGCGATCTTGGAGCCCTTTAAGGAGCAATTGCCAGAGGGCACTCTGACCAAAGCGTTCGTGCCCCCATCCACTGATGGTAGCGGGCGTGATCGCAAAAATAAACGAAAGGCACTGTCATTATTCAAGCAGGCAGGCTGGGAATTGAAGAGCGGTAAATTGGTCTCTAATGAGACAGGTAAGCAATTCCAGTTGGAGCTGATGACCGCATTTCCAGAATCTCAGCGTCTGGCTCTGCCCTATGTCGAGGTTTTGAAAAAATCAGGTATTGACGCCACAATCCGACTGGTCGATACGTCACAGTGGCGGGTTCGGATCCATGATTCGGATTTTGATTTGTGGGTGGGTGGTCTTAACTTTTTTCCGCCACCAGGAACTGAGCTGCGCAGTTTCTTCGGGTCTGAATCAGCTGACATCCGCGGTGGAAATTCAGGAGGAATCAAAAATCCGGTGGTGGATGAGCTGATTGAACAGATCGTTGTGGCACGCGATCTGGAGACACTGCAAACCACCACCCGCGCTCTGGATCGAGTGTTGCTCTGGAATCACTACGCGGTGCCTTCATATTTTAATAATGAAGCGTGGATTGCGTACTGGAATCGATTCGGATTTCCAGAGCGAAAGCCAGTATATAGTGTTGGATTTCCGACCGCTTGGTGGATAGATAGTGAAAAAGACAGTAACCTGAGACGTTGATTACAGACAACGATTTTCAATACCACTGAATCTGCGCTGACTCATGCTGGCCTATATCATCCGACGTCTGCTGCTCGTGATCCCGACGCTGTTCGGTATCATGATCATCAATTTTGCAATTATTCAGTTTGCTCCGGGTGGTCCAGTAGAACAGGCTATTGCGGAATGGCAGGGTCATGGCGTGGATGCCACCAGTCGCTTTTCAGGTACGGGGTCCGACATACAGGGAAGTACGCGGGAGACCGCGGCGTCTCAGGGGGGAGGCGGGGTCAGTAAGTATCGTGGCGCCCAAGGGCTACGCCCAGAGATTATTG
This sequence comes from Gammaproteobacteria bacterium, assembly GCA_024644945.1. Classification (GTDB taxonomy): domain Bacteria; phylum Pseudomonadota; class Gammaproteobacteria; order Arenicellales; family Poriferihabitantaceae; genus VYFG01. The sequence goes on from JAHEGU010000048.1 coordinate 4,592, forward strand.
CCGAAATCGAGAAGCAGTTCGGCTTCGACAAACCGGCGCATGAGCGTTTTATCAAGATGATGTGGGACTATGCTCGGTTCGATTTTGGAGAGAGCTACTTCAGTAACAAACGTGTAGTTGACCTGGTGGTAGAGAAGATGCCGGTGTCGATCTCACTTGGATTGTGGACAACCCTGATCGTCTATTTAATCTCGATTCCCCTCGGTGTGCACAAGGCGGTGCATGATGGTTCCCGTTTTGATGCATGGACTAGTGGAGTGATCGTCGCCGGATACGCGATCCCAAGTTTTTTGTTCGCAATTTTATTGATTGTGATGTTTTCTGGTGGTCGTTATTTTGATTTTTTTCCACTTCGAGGATTGACCTCAGATGATTGGGAGCTGTTACCTTGGTGGAAGCAGATACTCGACTATTTCTGGCATATCACACTGCCTGTGCTATCTATGGTAATCGGTGGCTTTGCCGGCTTGACGATGCTGACGAAGAATTCCTTTCTGGACCAGATCAAGCTGCAGTATGTACAAACCGCGCGCGCCAAAGGGTTGTCTGAGAACCAGGTTCTTTACGGACATGTTTTTCGTAACGCCATGCTGATTGTGATTGCCGGATTTCCCGCGATGTTCATCGGTATTCTGTTTACCGGTGCTTTGTTAATCGAGGTTATTTTCTCTCTCGATGGTCTCGGGTTGCTTGGGTATGAAGCGGCGATCAATCGCGATTACCCCGTGATGTTCGCGATTCTGTATTTCTTTACCTTGGTGGGAATGTTGATGCAGATTGTGCGGGATGTCATGTACACAATCATAGATCCACGTATCGACTTCGAGTCCAGGCAATCGTAATGGCTCAATCGGATCAGTTCGAAAAGCGACTTTTTGATATCAGGTTGACACCCCTCAGTCGGCGGCGGGTGCAGAACTTTCGTGCTAACCGTCGTGGATACTGGTCGCTGTGGATTTTCCTGATCGTATTTACCATCACACTGTTTGCAGAGCTCTTCGCTAATGACAAACCAGTGTTAGTGCGCTATGACGGTTCGTTTTACACGCCAATTTTCTTTAGCTATGAAGAGACGGTGTTTGGCGGTGAATTTGAATTGGAGGCGGATTATCGCGATCCCTATATTACAGAACTAATCGAACAGAATGGCTGGATATTGTGGCCTCCAATTCCATACTCCTACAACACCATTGATTACGAGCTAGATGTTCCGGCGCCATCACCGCCGTCGCAAAGACACTGGCTGGGTACAGATGACCAGGCTAGAGACGTATTAGCACGGATCATTTATGGGTTTCGTATCTCGATCCTGTTTGGACTGGTTCTGACCCTGCTGAGTTCGGTGGTAGGCATTGCTGCTGGTGCAGTGCAAGGTTACTTTGGCGGAGTGACCGATTTATTGATGCAGCGCTTCATCGAAATCTGGGAGGGGCTGCCGGTACTTTATCTGCTGATTATTATGGCGGCAGTGATTCAACCCAGTTTTTTCAGCTTGTTGGGACTGATGATGCTGTTTTCCTGGACTGGCCTGGTGGCTGTGGTCAGGGCGGAATTCTTGCGGGCGCGAAATTTCGAATATATTCGTGCCGCGCGCGCTCTGGGGGTCAGCGATTCGGTAATTATGTATCGACATATTCTGCCAAATGCCATGGTGGCGACACTGACATTTATGCCATTTATTCTAAGCGGTTCGGTAACTACTCTGACTGGTCTCGATTTTCTTGGCTTTGGCCTGCCGGTGGGTTCGCCGTCTCTAGGGGAGCTGCTAAATCAAGGTAAAAATAATCTTCAGGCACCCTGGTTAGGCATTTCCGGTTTTGTGGTGATCGGCTTTATGCTGTCACTACTGGTATTTATCGGTGAGGCAGTAAGGGACGCGTTTGATCCGAGGAAGCTGTTTAAATGACCAGTCAGCCAGTTCTAACCGTCGAGGACCTGTCGATAAGCTTTCGACAGCGCAGCAAAGGGCAGGAAGTCATCAGTAACGTGGTGAAGCAGGTTAGTTTTAATCTGTACGCTGGAGAGACCCTGGCATTAGTAGGAGAGTCCGGATCGGGAAAGTCTCTGACCGCCTTGTCCATATTACAGCTTCTGCCCTACCCACAGGCATTTCATCCTAGCGGTTCCGTGCGTTATCAGGGAACAGAAATGGTTAACGCTGACCCGGAAACTTTACAGCGTATCCGCGGTAACGATATTTCGATGATCTTTCAGGAGCCAATGACTGCGCTCAATCCATTACATGTGATCGAAAAGCAGATCGCCGAGTCGCTTGCATTGCATCAGGATATTACGGGTGACGCTGCTCGAAAAAAGATCATTGAACTACTGGACCAAGTTGGTATTCACGATCCAGAAACGCGTCTCGGGGCGTATCCCCATCAGCTCTCCGGAGGCCAGAGACAGCGGGTAATGATTGCAATGGCTTTGGCCAATCAGCCGGAAGTTTTGCTGGCAGATGAACCCACAACTGCCCTCGACGTCACGGTGCAGGCAAGAATTCTGGCCTTGTTGAAGCAGCTGCAGGTGACGAACAATCTAGGGATTCTGCTCATCACTCATGATCTCAATATGGTTCGAAAGGTAGCAGATCGAGTATTAGTGATGCAGGACGGACGCTTGGTCGAGCGAGGCACTACTTCTCAAATATTTACTTCTCCAAAAGAATCTTACACACAGATATTATTGTCGGCAGAACCGAATAAGCGAACCGCACCAGATCCGAGCAATGAAACCATTATTGAGGCTGAGCACCTGAAAGTATGGTTCCCGATCAAGCGAGGGATTCTCAAGCGCACTGTAGGGTATGTAAAAGCGGTAAATGATGCTTCCCTTGCGCTGAAACCCGGGCATACACTGGGCATTGTCGGCGAGTCGGGTTCAGGCAAAACAACGTTGGCGCTGGCGCTACTAAGACTGGTTAAGTCTAAGGGGAAGGTTGCATTTCTTGGTCGTGATATGAATCAGTTTGAAGGAGAAGAACTCAAAGCGATGCGCCGTGAACTGCAAATGGTATTCCAGGATCCCTATGGTTCATTGTCTCCACGCATGTCTGTTACAGATATCGTCAGTGAAGGATTGGACGCCCACGGATTAATGCCGGATCCAAGGGAGCGTGATCAACGAGTGGTGGAGATCTTAAAAGAGGTGGAGATAGATCCGGAAGTGCGCTTTCGTTATCCCCACGAATTCAGCGGTGGTCAGCGTCAGCGGATCGCAATTGCTCGGGCACTGATTCTTGAGCCCAAGGTGCTATTTCTAGATGAACCTACTTCCGCGCTGGATCGCACCGTGCAGGTCCAGGTTCTTGAGTTATTAAACCGCCTTCAAAGATTGCACAATCTTTCATATGTTTTTATCTCTCATGATCTGAGCGTGATTCGTGCCATAGCTGATGAATTGCTGGTGATGAAATCGGGAGATGTGGTAGAGCAGGGAGATGCGGATAAAATTTTTACAGATCCGCAAAACGATTACACCCGCACACTGCTAGACGCGGCATTCAACCTTGCTGCATGATTGCCGTATGGTTAGTCCACTCCTCGCTTTATCGAATCAGGAATGGGAAGACCTGTGTGATGGCTGTGGCCGTTGCTGTTTGGTTAAGCTCGAGGACGAAGACAGTGGTGAGCTTCACTATACAAATGTAGCGTGCAGGTTTCTCAATCAAAATACTTGTCGCTGCATGGACTATGAGCATCGTACAGAAATAAATCCTCGTTGCATGGTGCTTGATGCTGACAATCTGGACACACTTAGTCTAATGCCTTTCACATGCGCTTATCGCTTGTTGCATGAGGGGCGAGAGTTACAACGGCATCCTAGTGAACTGCGGGTCACGGGAATGGTGGTTTCCGAAGAGTACATTCACGATGACCAGTTGCCGGAGCACCTGGCAGACTGGGTAGTGACGGGCTAATTTTAAAGCGTGGAGGTTATACGATTAGCGCGCGCCTTTCCAGATGCCACCAGTTGGTCCTGGATTCACCACGGTAATAAGCCGTTTATTAGTTCTTTAATCCAATCTCTTAGTGTCGGTGTGCGATGTAATCGTGGTTGGCAAAGAGCGAGGAGGAATCGCCTTGCTCAACAATTTTTTGATAGTCCTGTAATGCCTTGGGGTCGATCTTAAAATTGGCATGGGACTTCAAAGTACGCCCCAGCATCAGACGTGAATTCTGTCTTGCCGCTGTATCCAAAGATTCAATATACCATCGTCTGGAATCAGCCGGTGACGCCAGGTTTCCCCTGATGGCGGCTTCTGACTTAATGCAGAGGGTGACAGGCCGCACCCAGTTTTCCCCGCTCCGATCGATGTCCTGCAAAATAGCATTGGCTGTTTCGAAAGCTTCTTCATACCGATCGATCATTAGCAGTGCCTCTGCGAGTACGCCCTGAAAGTAGGGGAGAAAAAGCAGGCCATATTTTTGTTCATAAAGAATCAGGTTGTCTTTAATGATGTCAATCTGTTGCTCGTCACCATCTCTGACAAAATCGGCAAACGCAAGAAAGATTCTATGGGTTGCGAGAACCCCTTCGAATCCGTATTGCTCGCTGATATCTATTGCTTCAAGGCAATAGAGGCGTAACTGGTCCATATTGCGGGATATCTGTTCGTACATGGAAGCCAGTTTGAGGGTTTCACCAATTGTGTAGGGGTGTCCAATCCCCCTGGCGACATTAATGGAACGCTTTATCGCGTCAACGGATTGAGGAATATTGCCGCGCAAGAGTTTAGTGACCGCGCCGAGTCCTTGAATCGTAACGAACGGATCCTGGCCAAATCGGAGACCGACCTTTTTATTCTCTACCTTGCCATATAGGGCTACCGATTGATCGATGAATTGATTCGCTTTGTCGAGCTTTCCATCGACCAGTCGCGACATTCCTTTTATCCCGCTTGCAGTGAGTTGCAGCATCGGATCACCGATTTTTTCACAAAGGGTACCTAAGATTGCTGCAATTCGCACTCCTTTTCCGTACTCGGCCTGGGATATCTGGCAGCGCCACAAACCATACAGAGCAGTCCATTCTTCGCGATCGTCTCCGACCTGCTCGGCAAGTTCTACGGCGCGCTCGTACGTTCGTGTGACCTCGAATCCATAATATCCGGCCTTTGCGGTAAGAGACACTCCAAGGCTGATCAATAACGCCAGCTCTACCCGCTTCTGTGTAATGCTCGGATCAAGAGATTTTGTCAATTCCAGTCCCTGGTGCAAGTGATCGATGGATTCGGCAAATGCAGACTTTTCGATTGCTGATTCTCCTGCCTTGAGCCAGAGATCAATTGCGCGCGAAACCTGTTCGGTTTTACTGAAGTGATGTGCCAGTAGCTCTGGATGTTTTTCGGCCAGGTTAGGGTCTCTGGTTAAAAACAGCTCGGCAATCTGTTGGTGGTACTTCTGACGTGTTTTGATTAGCAGCGATTGATAAGCGGCTTCCTGGAACATGACGTGTCTGAACGTGAAGCGTTCTTCACCCGTCATTGATTCCAGTACGATTATATTTTCCTCGATAAGCCTATCTATGCCGCTATCGGCATCGATGTCATTCAGCCTCGCAATCTCATTGATGGCAGAGAAGGTAAAGCTCTCGCCAAATGTGGACGCCAGTTGAGCCAGTGATTTAGTGTCACCTAATTGATCAAGTCTTGCATTCAGTGAATCTTGAAGAGTTTCCGGCACATTAAAGTCATGGGGAACCGCAGAGGCGCCGGCTACTTTCTGCATATGGTTGATGGCGCTAAAACAGGATTCCTCTAAAAATAAAGGCACGCCGTCACTTTTATGCACAAGATTTTGTTTAAGGCTCTCGGGCAGATAATGGTTCTCAAAAATAGACTCAACCAAGCGACGTGACTCCACCTGTGTCAAACCCTCGAGGGTGATTGTCGTCAGCGGTCCGGGCTCTTCCCATGGCGGTATAAAATGAGTGCGTGATGTGAAGATTCCAAATAATCTCTCCTCCGAGGCCTGCTTCATCAGTTCAGTCAGTAGTTCAAGAGTTGTTGGGTCGGCCCAGTGAAGATCTTCAGCGACAAGCAATACCGGGCGATCCTTACTGACTTCCATGATAACGCGCAATAGGACACCAATAATACGACGCCGTTTTTCTTCTGGACTCATGTCAAGCTCTGCCAGGTCGTTTGGAGCTTGAATACCTAAAAAATCGGTAAATAGAAGATGTTGCTCACGTGCGTCCATGCTCACAATTGACATCGCCCATGTCGCGCTCGCCTGCCGTGTAACCAGGTCATCACTCTCGCCGATTCTCAGCCAACGAAGACATTCATCACTGACAGGGCGAAGGAAACTGTTCTGATAATAGGGAGAGCAGTTGACTCGCATTCGGTGAATTTCTGTTTGGGTAATAGATTTTTCGAAGGTCCTGACCAGACGGGTTTTTCCAATACCGGGCTCGCCATTAACGTGAATGAAGCGACTGAATCCGTAACATGCGTTCTCAAAGTCACGATTCAGCGCTATTAGTTCTTTTTTCCGACTAACAAACGTGGAGAAATTCCGACTGAGTATATTCCCAGGGCGCTTCTGTAGTTTTCGTTCGGAAAGAATCTGCCAGGCGCTAACCGGTTGACTGAATCCCTTAAGGTCAAAATGTCCCAGATCCTTAAATTTGAATGCCAGTCCAACAAGCCGTCTTGTGCGTAATGCGGTAACCACGGTGTTAGGTACTGCGATACTCTGGAGTCGTGCAGCCAGATTTGGAGCGGTGCCAAAAATCAGTTCATCTTGATCACGTTTTTTTCCTGCTCGATCCCCGACAACAACCAAACCTGTTGCAATGCCGATTCGAACCGCTAGCGGAATCTTCCCCTGCCACTCGGGTTTAAGATTATTTTTCTTGATTGATTCGACCATTTCAATACCCGCACGGACAGCTCGCTCAGGACTAAACTCACTGGCATGGGGGTGGCCAAATAAAATCATGATGCCGTCCCCAAGATAGTTGGAGATATGGCCTTGATAGGCTTCCGCGATTCGCGTACAGATCGACTGAAACTCACGAATCTCCTCAGATAAATCCTCTGGATCCATGGCGCCTGCACGTTCTGTATAGTTCGCGATATCGCAAAATAATACAGTCACCTGCTTACGCACGGCTTGAGAATGCTGGGAGGAACCCATATCGGAACCCGTTAACGTGGATGGAGACTCCATTAAAGACCGCTCCATGAACAATTAAGGGTCCGAACTGCAATCCATGGGAATGAAAAGGACATTCTACCCACGCTGAGACAAACACGCCTTCTCATTAAATCCACCTCACCTCGGTTGCTTGATTCGCTCCGGGTTTTTATTGTTTACGAGTTAAACCGGTGCTTTTCAGTTTCTGTTTTTCCCTAAAGAATATAAACTTTGCCTTTTCATTGCAACCGGACTGCTTTAAGCGCCAATAAACAAATGAGACTTTCAAAACTCGCCGAGCAGATTCAAACGTCACCTATTCTGACAATTGCGGCAGAGATCAACGCCCGTAATGCAAAAGGAGAATCTATATATAACCTTACTGTCGGTGATTTTGATCCGAAGATATTCCCGATTCCGGATGCGTTAACGGTCGCAACGATAAAAGCCTATCGCGATCATCAGACTAATTATCCGGGGGCTTTTGGTTTGCCGCGTATTCGCGATAGTGTGGCCAGACTATTAAATAGAACCTGTGGACTGGACTACCAGGCGGAAGATGTGATTATTGCGAGCGGTTCCCGGCCCGTAATTTATGCCATTTACCGGGCAATTGTTGACCCTGGAGATCGGGTCGTGTTCCCCGTGCCTTCCTGGAACAATGAGCACTACGCATCAATGTTAGGGGCTGAAGCCATAACCGTTGAAACCACGCCCGAGAGCAATTTTATGCCGACAGCGAAGAATCTAGCACCGTATCTGGATAATGCTGTTTTACTCGCGCTCTGCTCTCCGCTTAATCCAACAGGTACCGTGCTTTCAAAAGAAGTATTGGTGGAGATCTGTCAGCTGGTGGTGGATCTGAACAAAAAGCGTTCAACGGATGAGAAGCCGCTTTATGTGATGTTCGATCAGGTTTACTGGATGCTGACTTTTGGCAATACCGGGTTTTTTCATGCTGTGCGCGAGTGCCCGGAGATTCGCGACTACGCCGTGTTTGTAGACGGTATGTCCAAGGCATTTGCCGGTACCGGAATCCGTGTCGGCTGGGCCACTGGAGCCAGCCATGTCATCGCTAAGATGGTGTCAATTATCGCCCATATTGGCGCCTGGGCACCAAAACCGGACCAGGTCGCAGTGGGTGAATACCTGGCTATGGATGCAGAGGTTGATATGCATCTTCAAAACTTTCGCACTGCCCTGGAAGCCAGATTAGATGGTTTCTATGCAGGTTTTATGTCGCTCAAAGAGAAAGGCCACGATGTGGATGCTATTGCCCCGCAAGCAGCAATATATTTGAGTGTTAAGATCAACATACTCGGTCGCGAAACAAAGCAGGGAGGTTCACTTCAAACATACGATGATGTTCAACGGTATCTGTTGGACACAGCAAAAATCGGTGTTTTGCCTTTCTCGTGGTTTGGTGCGCCCGACTACGGGAACTGGTTTCGGATATCCGTAGGGACATGCAGACTGGAGGACATCGAAGGCATAATGTTGAGGCTCGAAGAAGCACTCAATTGCTTAAAATAAATCAGTAAAAATAAAATGAGGTTCCGTTTATGACAGAATATAAAAGTCTATATCAGTTAGGTATCAACAATCCCGATCAAATAGATCGTTATTCAGTGCAAACGGTGAATAATGTTGATATTCTTAGAGTAGTTTATCGACGCAAACAAGGATCACTGTTACCGGATAGCAAGAAATTCAGATTTGCGCGAACAGAGAAACTACGCGGAATGGATAACGGACATCGTGGCACATGGATTGATCATGAAGTCTCGCCATTCGTGCGAGACGTTATGGCTGAACTCGACAAGGTTGTACAGTCAAAACACAGCCAAGAACATAAGATTGAGGTAATTAAGGAAGAGCTGGTGCGTCTCGAAGAAGAAAATACGCATCGCGTTGCGTACATAAGGAATCTAGTCGAACAGCTTTGATCTGAGCGCGACCGGGAGTATTTTGCTAGCCAGGTGTTCGAATAAACTGGGCTTTCAGCCATTCCGCTTAACGGATTAGTTCATCTGCGCAGTTAACTGATCAAGAAGCCCTGTAATTTTTGGATCATCCGGCTTGACCCTTGAGCTGAATCGACCCGCAACCCGACCGTCCGCGTCTACCACATACTTGTAAAAGTTCCACTTTGGGCCGGCAGACTGTCTGGCCAACTCCTTGTACAAAGGGTGGGCGTTATGCCCGATAACGTCAACCGGAGAGAGCATAGTGAAACTCACTCCATAATTGAGATAACACACGTCTGCCGCCTTCTCTTCGCTGGACGCTTCCTGAAAAAAGGAGTTCGAGGGCACTCCGAGGAACCCAACGCCTTGGTCACTATACTTCTGATACATTGCTTCAAGGGCAGTGAATTGGGGTGTAAAACCACAGTGGCTCGCAGTGTTTACTATCAGGATCGGTTTGCCAGCGAACTGCTCGCACAGGTTGACTGTTTCGCTACTGTGCAGGCGTTTCATCGAGTGGTTTAGCCAGTCAGGGCAATTCGCCAGCCCAGCGGCAGGCACTGCCAGCAGCAACAGTATGATCGTACCTTTTATATTCTTGCCTAATATTTTCACAGCTCGTTTCTCTTAAAGTTTAATGGCTTATCGCATTTTCAACCGCAAGAAATTGTGAAGAGACATGTAAAGCTGGATTTATAAACTACGAGTCGTCGTCCTGCAGCAGCTGCGCCGATAGAATTGACAGTAAACAATAACCGAGAAAGAAGTAAAACCCGGGCCCGAGGTAGGCCTCGAAACTGAGCAGTCCACCTTCTTTTTTAACTGCATTGGCAGCCAGATACGCGACAAAAACCCCGACAACATACACATCAGCCATTGACCATTTACTGATATAACCGCCGATTTTTCGCAGCATACGGCTCAGCGCCGGATCGATCCTCAGGCAGCTGAACAGCAACATCAGACCCTTAACTACGGGGATAATTATGCTAAACAGCGCCACTAGAAATGCGACCAGGGCGTAACCGTTGTCGAATAGCTCCCCTACGGTGTCAAGGATACTTCTGGTTTTCTTATAAGCTTCTATTGAGCCGGTAACTTCCATATTCTCGAGCAGTACTTCCGCCAGCGTGTCGATAAGTTCCGGGGTTTCCGGACTCTCCACAATTATATCTTTGCCGATTGTAGCTATATCGGCTTTCTCGACGGTGCCTGTGAGGCTAAGCAAAGGCAGTGTAAGACCAGGATAAAGCAGAACGTACGCGATAAAAAGCGATAGCAGACCAATATTATTTTTCATAGATGAACGGTTTAGCTGAGAATAGAGTGCTGGAATGCGGCTGGTGATTGAGTCAGGTCACCGTAGCGATCTGATTGTACTTTGGATCGAGCCAGGATTTCTGGTGTAGGCAGTCTGCAAGGGTAGCAACAGCATTCCAAACCTCTTCGAAACTGATGTAAAGAGGGCAAAATCCAAAACGCATTAAATTCGGAGCTCTGAAGTCGCCCACCACGCCTCTGTCAATCATAGCCTGGACTACGCTGTATCCATGCTCAAAAGCGATAGAGACATGACTGCCACGTTGCGCAAATTCAGATGGTCCAATTACATCCAATCCGTAGTCCGGACATTCCAGCTCAATCAATTCTACAAACAGAGCACACAGCGCCATGGATTTCTCGCGCACGTGCTGCATTGAGACCCCGTCATAAGTATCGAGGCCGCATTCCACACCACGCATCGACAAGATAGGCTGGGTCCCAGACAACATTCTTTTGATGCCGTCAGCAGGGATGTACTCAGGTGAAAAACTGAACGGGTTAGCGTGGCTCCACCAGCCTGACAAAGGCTGGGTCATCTGCTGGTGGTGACGGGTAGCGGCATATACATAGGCTGGTGCGCCTGGGCCACCGTTCAGATATTTGTAGGTGCATCCGATGGCAAAATCTGCTTGATGACGATCTAATTCAACAGGCATCACCCCTGCGCTATGACAAAGATCCCAGACAACCAATATACCTTGGGATCGGGCAGCTTGATTGACGCGCTCCATATCCAGAAGCGCCCCGGTCTTATAGTTAATCTGAGAAAGTACCGCAACGGCGATGTTTTCGTCGAACCGCTCCACAATCTCCAGCTCGTTTTCAATTAGATCCACCTCCACCTGGCGGCCGCAGCTCGTGACTGCGCTCTGGATAATATAGAGATCGGTGGGAAAATCACCTCGATGGGCAAGTATCCGGCTGCGAGACGAGTTAATCCCTAGTGCGGCATGGAGCGCTTTGTGCAGATTGATAGAAGTATTGTCACACACCACCACTTGCCCACAGTCAGCGCCAATCAAAGCGCCTATTCTATTACCCAGGATCGATGGAAGCTCGAACCAACCTGCTTTGTTCCAACTTCGGATCAGATCCCGGCCCCATTCCTGTTCCACAGTGGCAGTTAGTGCTGCTGGTGCCAATCTGGACATTGCGCCGAGAGAATTTCCATCCAGATAAACGCAGTCAGGTGCGGTCAGAAATCTGTCTCGGCAATACCGAAGTGGGTCCTTCTGGTCTAATGCAATACAATCCTCTCGGGTTAACGTCATCAGATTATTAAAATCTCAAAAAAATGTCATTGTATCGCGGGATGGACACCGAAAAGCTGGAAATTGAATACTCGCCGAGTAGTATGACGGACGGTGAATACATGTCTTTCATACGTAGATATAAAATGGAAAGCGCCCAAGCAAGACAGCTGGTAACAGTGGATCTGGATAGTGAATACGGAGAGCAATCGGGACAGGTGGTGGATTTTTATCATGCTAGCGGCCCCGATTCTCCATTACATGTATTCATCCACGGCGGTTACTGGCAAGAGCTGTCGTCCAAGGATGCAGCAACCATGGCAAGACCATTGGTTAATAACGGCGTGAGTCTTGGTGTCGTCAATTACACTCTTGCCCCTGAAGCCAGCATCGATCAGATGGTCGATGAATGTTACCTCGCCCTTCGTCACTTGCTGATTAATGCCCCAAAATTCGGGATCGATCCCAGCAATGTATCGCTCTCCGGACACAGTGCGGGGGCGCAGCTTGTGATGCATATGCTGAGTCGGTATCAAGCAGATGACTTACTGCAGGGTGTTCGGCTGGTAGTATTGATTAGTGGTATTTACGATCTAGTCCCGATTTGCTTTACCTCGATCAATAAGATGCTGGGCCTCGACACTGAAAAAGCCCGAGATTTGAGTCCGTTGTTTAACATCTCAGGTGTTTCTATACCGGTTTTGATTACCGTTGCTCAGAATGATACCCGTGAGTTTCGAAGACAGGCCAGGGACTATTTCGAGAAATTGTGTAGCACCAGAGTTCCCTGTTGCTTAATTGAAATTCCCAATCGAAATCACTTCGATATTGTCCTGAACTGGGATGCAGACCCTCAAGAGATATTGAATACAATACTCGCGTCGAATCAAGGGGACTTTGCCAGATTTAGAGTATAAAGCGCTTTTTGTTACTTAGGTTTAGCATGAACCTGCTTTTGATCTCCAAAGCTTTTAGAGGAATTTCACCTCCGGTTTTATCATTACCTGCCTTGATCATGTAATGCACAAATCGTAAACGATCACCGAGCATATCTTTAAACGCGGTGGTGCTGTCAGTCATACCGCAAGAATCAACTCCCATGGCACCGATCATGCCGGATAAGTTCATACCCTGTGAGCTGAGCGTTGGCTGGTTTCCAGTAGAGCCCCAGCTTCCGTTATCAAGACATATCACGGTGAGATTAGAGGGATTGTATGTTGCGAGGTCTATCAGCTGATTCGGATTAAAGAAAAAAGAGCCATCACCATCTATTACGTAAACATGGCGATTCGGAAGTTCCAACGCGAGGCCGATTCCCACTTCCGTTGCAGATCCGAGGGCACCTAACATATAGAAATTGCTGGCCCTGTCCTTAGTGTTGTATAGCTCCTTTGATGGAAACCCGATTTGGGAAATCACCACATCCTCATCTGCTACTACATCCATTATTTCGGCTATGGCTTCGATACGATTTTTACTCGGACTTCCGTTGTAACCTGAAGCTGACACCTGCACAGGTTTGATGCTCGGTTGACCAAAAACATGGTAATCAGCGCTATTTGTCTCCCATAGCTCCGGAGACATCAGGTAAACCTTGACTTTTCCTTCACTGTAAACCTGGTCTAAATCGGACTCCAGGCCGACGATATCGTCGCTTGATTTGAGAATGCTGTATTCGACATCGATGGCATTTAGGATGTCTTCGATTTTGCCGCCGAGAATAATCTGGGCCTCGATCGGTTCATTATGATAACCACGCCATGATACGAAAATGGGTAGTGCCTCCTGATACAGTTTTTGCATCGTATACAGCTCTGTGATCAAATTACCGAGGCCGGTATTCTGGATCAGCATTGCGCTGCGTTTTCCAGCCAGGCTGCGCCCAAAGCATAGCCCAAGCCCAACAGACTCCTTGGTGATATCCCACACAGAAACCGAATCAGGAACCAGCTGCATCAATGCGTTAAGTTTGTTGCACGGCAGGTAACATACCTTGTCAACCTGGTTGTCGGTAATTGCTTTCCAGACAGTTTGAGCGTTATTCATTTATATCGAACCGGTTAGATGGGATAAATTAAGGGTCGGTATGGTAACCCAACTGGTCAATCGACGAGAGTGCTGGAACTCAAATATGTGATTGCTGACTAATATTAATAGGTTAACAGAATTCAGATTATGTCAAAGTTGTCCAGGTTTCTGATTGTCGTAATCATCGCCCTAGGAGTGGTTGGCTGTAGTACTAATTCTCTTGTAATTCAGTATTTCTATGGCCGTATGGATAATAATCTTAATAACCGAATTTTGGCCATGGCCGATTTTTCGGAGCACCAGAAGGAGGAAATTCGAAAAGCAGTGGATGAGTATGCCGCCTGGCATCGCCATAACGAGCTGCCGCGATATGCCGAATTTATTGAAGAGTTACAGGTAAAGGTTGAGCTAGGCCTTCTCAATTACGATGTGGTGCTGCAAGATATGGAAACGATTAGAAATTTCGCTAAGACAGGCTTCCTGAAGTCTCCTTTTGTTCAATCCACGACATTTTTAAAGAGCTTAGAAGATAGGCAGGTCGTTCAGGTGGCCGAGCACTTCTCGCGTCAGGATGAGGAGTTTCTCGAATGGATGGAAAAGCGAAAGGGCGAGGGTGGAAACGAAAAGCGTCTCAAGAGCATAGTTAAAAACACCCGCAGGTTCGGCATTACGCTGAATGATGAGCAGAAACACATAATCTCTCAAGGGTTAACGCAGTATGACAATGATCCCATGGAGAGACATTTGCTTTGGAATCGCTGGGAAAAACAGCTGATTGAAATACTTGAAGATCGGAAACAACCAGAATTTGATGTAAAACTGACGCAACATCTTCGAATCTACCAAGACCAGATGAGAATTCATAATCCTCAAAGAGACCTGCACAATCGAAAGGTTTCGGCTCAAATGATTCTTGACGTTGTGCAAAACCTGGACCCTCAACAAAAACAGGTTTTATTGAGCCAACTTGAGCAAACAAAGAAGATTTTGTTGCGTATTTCTTCGAGTTGATCGATGCTGACTCTTTGTGCTGAAACCCTGAAGATAAAACCATTGGTAATGCATTTCGTTGACATCACTTTTCTCATACAATTGCGAAAACAAAGCGCCGAATGAAAGGGCGACAAAATGTATTCACTAATAATTGATGTAATCGTTTCGTTTCTATTGGGCTCCATGGTGTTTTTTGCAGCTGTGGTAGCACCGACTGCGTTTAGATGTCTGAAACCGGATCAAGCCGGACTGTATCTTCGAACAGTGTTTCCAAGATACTTTCTGTGGGGGATTATCGTTTCAGTAGCGGCTCTACTCGTGTGCTTGTTCCATTCGCCAAAAGGCAGCGTTTTAATGACGATGGTTCTTATTGGGTTTATATATTCTCGGCAGATCCTAGTGCCGAAGATAAACCAGGCGCGGGACAGATGGAATGAAACCGAGAACGCTGGCGATAAAGCCAAGTTTGATGCATTGCACAGGCGCAGCGTGATAATTAACGCCGCACAAATGATCATGCTGGTCACTATCATTATCGCCTGACGGCTCCTAACATCTCCTCTGTCAGGACATGAAACGAATCCTGCTTGATCGACAGGTGTTGTCCTGGGCTTTATACGATTGGGCTAATTCAGCATTTGCCACCACAGTGATGGCCGGATTCTTCCCGGTTTTCTACGGAATGTTGAGTGAGAGTATCAGCACCCGGGATTCTCAGTTCTGGTTCAACATCTGTCTCGCTGCGTCCAGCATACTAATCGCGGTAGCAGCGCCTGTTCTGGGCGCAATCGCCGATCGCGGGGGTAGCCGTAAAAAGTTTCTGGCTACTTTTGCAATGTTAGGGGCTGTAATGAGCGCGAGTCTAGCCTGGGTACATGGCGGAATGTGGGGGATCGGACTGGTGATATATGGATTTGGTCAAATCGGCTTTGCGGGTGCAAATATATTCTACGATTCCATGATCGTGGATGTGGCCAAGGAAGAGGAGCTCGACATTGTCTCAGGTTTCGGATATGCCCTTGGCTATGTTGGCGGTGGCTTGTTGTTCCTAGTAAACGTATTGATGGTGACCAAACCTTCAATGTTTGGAATCGCAGATGCATCTGCCGCTTTGTCACTGTCATTTATCAGTGTCGGCCTATGGTGGGCTGTGTTTACGGTCCCGTTATTATTAACTGTTAGGGAAACGCCTACTAAAAATGTTGCCACTGCGAGGGGGTCAATAAAAGAAGGCTGGTCACAATTGATCAACACCTTCCGTGAAGTCCGAAAACTTAAGGTCGTATTCTTATTTCTTGCGAGCTACTGGCTTTATATAGATGGTGTAGGAACGATTATTAAAATGGCAGTGTTCTTTGCCAATAGGGTGCTGGAACTGCCGCCTCAAAGTTTGGTCTCGGCATTGCTGCTGACCCAGTTTGTTGCCTTTCCAGCCGCGCTGTTTTTTGGCTGGCTTGGGGAGAAAATAGGGCCGCGAAACGGCATATTGATCGGGCTAGTGGTATACACTGCCGCCGTGCTGTATGCCTGGGGGTGGCTCGAAAGCAGCACAGACTTCTACACACTCGCGGTAGCAATTGGATTAGTGCAGGGCGGCGTTCAGAGTCTCAGCCGGTCGCTGTTTGCAAGGCTGATACCTCGGTCGAAAACCGCGGAGTTTTTTGGATTCTTCAACATGGTGGGTAAGTTCGGCAGTATCCTTGGTCCTTTACTCATGGCACTAGTACCTGTGCTGGTAGCAGGGGCCAACGAAAGAGACGCGATTCTGGTGCTGATTTTGCTTTTTGTCGGGGGTGGATTGTTACTTTCCAGAGTGGATACTCGAGCGGGAATCAAGGCGGCCCGGCAAATGGAGGAAGAATAGGCTATTTCTAAGTCTCCGACTCACATATTGCATTAAATCTTTAGTTTACAACCTTCGTGACTGGCCTCGAATCCGAGTGACTTATAAAATCTCAAAGCGTCTGAACGTTGTTTATCGGATGTCAGTTGTACAATGCTGCAATTCTTTTCTCTGGCGCGATTAATAGCTCAATTAATAAATTTGGCGCCCAGACCTTTTCCCCGATGAGTTTTCGCAATTCTTACCCCTTCAATTAAACAACGCCATGAACCTGTATGAGTTAAATACGGAATAAATGTCAATTGAAACATTGTTTGGGTCTTTCTCAATGCACTGAAATGCATCCGCGTAGCGATGATTCAGTGGATCGGATAGATCTTCTCTATTGGCTCCTAGCTCGTCATCGGCAAGCAAAACAACGAGCGCCGAAATATCACTCTCCCTTGCTTCGCGAAACTTTAAATTCATACTGGTTCCAGAAGAGTATTAATGATCGACCAAAAGCCAAATACTGAGCACACAGGTAATAATTGAACTGACCGTTCTCAAGTGATTCCAGCTTGTCCAGTTACTCAGGTAATGCAACCAAACTTGCTGTGCATTGCCACTACCATATTCTATTCTGGCAAGTGAATTGTTTAGAGGCACGTTGAAAGCTATGGTGCAGATAAACATACCGAAGAAATAAACCAATCCCGCAATCAGTGCCAGTATGGCGCGACTCTCCCCCCAATCATTAATCGCCACAATAACCAAAAGCACTGAAATTATAGACGACCCAAAAAAAAGCGGCATAAATAATGAACGAAGAATCGTTTCATTGATCGCATTCATTGCGGCGACGGAATGCGATGTTTCAATTTTGCTGAATGCCTTCATGATGAATCCGGAAAAGGCAAAATAGACCCCAGTCATGAGACCGCTGCCAAGCGCAGCCATCCATAGTAGTAATGTAACTATATCCGAAGATATCATGTATACCTCTTCTGACCTTGCCGATACCTTGAGAGAGCGAAAATGCAGACCAGCCCGATTACCATTTCCAAAGCAGCCGCCTGCACGAGCCCTTCAGATGGAATTCCATCTATAGCTATGCTTACGGTTCTAGACAAGCCATAGGAAAGGTAAAGCAAAGTTGAAACCACTAAGGAGATAAAAGTCAGATTGGTCACGAAGGCGCCTAGCACTATCAAAATTCCACTTGCCAACAATGCACCGCCGGGAGCTCGTACTTCATTCAGCAAGCTAATATTACCACCCAGTTCAATGCCGTTCGTTGCATAGAAAGCCGTTGGTAAAAACAAAATTGCTCCTCCAATCCCTGTCGCAACCAGACCCGAGATAATTAAAATCACTTTTAGTAAACTTGAATTTTTCATGTTCTCTAACTTCCCTTTTTGCTTAGCAAGTCCCCGCTCGCTCTCGGGGACTTGCTCCATTGAGAGATTCACGCGGATTTCCGCTGCATTACAGCAGCCCAAATACCAGATTCGATCGTCTTCTGGATATACTCTTTGAAGTCTGCAGGGGGTCGGCCAAGCGCCTCTTCGACGCCGGACATCACTTTACTGTTTCTGCCGTCAAACACTACGGTGAACAACTCATGCAGGAGCCATTGCAGGTCTTCTGGCGCCCCCTCCTGGCGTAAAACGTCGATGTATTGATCGACGGGTACACTGGTATATGTTATCGGCCTGTCAAGTGCAGCGGAAATCTCTTTGATGCACTGGGCGAAGGTCATTGCCCGTGGGCCAGTGACTTCGTACAGTCTATTTCGATGGCCCGGCTCGGTTAAAGTAGCGACCACAACGTCAGCGATATCATCGGCGTCGATGAAAGGCTCGACGGTGTCCTCTGCAGGCAATACCAGTTCACCGGCCAGGATGCCGTCCAGCATAAAGTTTTCGCTGAAATTCTGCGCGAACCAGCTGGCTCTTACGATGTTCCATGAAATACCGCTGGCTTTGAGTACTTCCTCCGCGCGTTGGGCGCCTTCCTCGCCTCGACCCGATAGCAGAACGATGTGTTTGAGTCCGGCCTCTGCGGCGACTCGCACAAACGCCTTGATCGTGGGCTCGGCATCCGGTACTGCCAGGTCAGGTTGATAGGTGACGTAGGCGGCTTCAGTGCCTTCGATCGCAGAGCGCCATGTTGCCGGATTCTCCCAGTCAAAAGATGGGTTTGTTGACCTGGAAACCGGACGTGTTGCATATCCCATCGCCCGCAGGCGATGGTTGACCCGGGCACCGGTTTTACCGTTTTTGCCGATGATGAGTATGGGTGTCTGTTTCATAATAAAAATCTCCTGTTATGGTTGATATTTAACTGGATCGAAATCTCGGTTCGTCCTGTATGTGTAATATGCCGGGGCTGAACTGGATATAAAATCACAATAAGTCCAAATATATTTACCTATCGTCTAAAATAGTGGATGTTTGATCAAATACCATGTCAAAATTCAGGCCATGAATTCGCAACCGCGAGAGATACCCGGCTTCGCCGACCCGCTCGGCGAAACCCTGCACATGCTTCGGCTCAATGGCAGCCTTTACTGCAGATCCGAGCTCACGGCACCCTGGGGCGTCGACATGCCCGCGTTCGATGGGTACATGATGTTTCATGTCGTCACATCGGGTCATTGCTGGCTCGAAGTCGAAGGTGATGAACCGCGCCTGCTGCAACAGGGTAGCCTGACCCTTGTGCCCCACGGCAATGGACACTGTATTCGCAGTAGCCCCGCTGTCGAGGCCACGCCGTTGTTCGATATACCGGTCGAACGGATCAGCGATCGTTACGAAGTCATGCGCTACGGTGGCGATGGTGATTTAACCCACCTGACTTGCGGTGTGGTGAGCTTCGATCAGCTGGCCGGCCAACAACTGGTTGCACAGCTACCTAAAGTGCTGCAGATCGATTCCTGGGACGAGGAAGAAGGCAGCTGGTTACAAAATACGTTGCGCTTCATCGCCCGCGAGGCCAGAGAATTACGCCCTGGCGGTGAGACGGTGATTACACACCTGGCTGATATCCTCATCATCCAGGCCATTCGAACCTGGATTGGGCAGGCACCTGAGGCTGACCGGGGTTGGCTTGCCGCGCTGCGCGACAAACAGGTGGGAAAGGCGCTCGCCGCAATCCACCGAGAGCCCGAAAAAGACTGGACTGTGGACGCGCTGGCCCGGGAGGTCGGCATGTCGCGATCAGGATTTTCCGCCCGGTTCACTCATCTCGTTGGAGAATCTGCCAAGCGTTATCTTACCCAATGGCGCATGCAACTCGCCCGAGCGCAACTTCAAGAAACGTCCGATTCTCTTTCTATTCTCGCGGATCGTCTCGGCTATCAATCCGAAGCAGCTTTTTCCAGGGCATTCAAGCGAGTATTTGGGGTGCCACCAGGCAGTATTCGCCACTCGGCTGCGGCCTCGAATAACTAACCGAGAACTGAGGATATTATTGAAACCCGAGCGTTTGTGGATAGAAGTTTAGTGCCGTAACTTTACCTTCTGGTCAAATGTTATCTCTGGTGGTCCTGTGGAACATTTCCGCGTTTTTTGGTTAATTTTCTAGAGGTTAACTTTCCCAGATTAATTTTTTTTCAACGGTGGACTATAATCGTGCCCACTTTTTAAGGGCTGAACAACTTGCCCAACTAGAGATTCTCAGCGCGTTAGGCAATCATCATTTTGAGCCTGTTG
>JAHEGU010000049.1 GCA_024644945.1 Gammaproteobacteria bacterium
CTTTGTCATCTCGGTTATGGATCCAGTGCCACCCTGTTTCCTGGTCAGAAGATGTGCGGTCTTGTATCCGAGGACCGCAAATGCGTGGGCGTTTTGGCGAATTACGGGGCCCTCCTCCGACAGAGCATAAAAAGACTCGGCGCCCACTACCGCTACGCGTGCATCACCGTCAGCTATAGCCTGAATCGGGTCTGCAGTATTGTTAACCTCAAGGTCACTACCTGAAAATCCGGCCCTGATCGCCCTGAGCGCTTTTGCGGTCTCGCTGCTGCGCACAACGTCGGGGTACGCAGCGATGGTGAGTTTCTCCACTTGTGACCCTTCTGCGTCTTCCGGCAGCAGACCCTTGGAAACCAGGAATCCAGTGGCGACAGATCCGGGAGTTTGCGCATCAAGGTCCACGGACTTGTTCATCGCCTGCATATCTTCCGCGCTTATCTTACCGGATAAGCTATCGAGCACAGTACCGAGATTATCGAAATGCGTCAGCGCAGAAGTGCGGACCAGCGGCGCTAATTCGTATACAGGGAAGAAACCAAGATTATCTTCAAGCACAGTGAGACCATATTCAGCGATCTGCCCATCGGTCATAAACAGCTCGCCCACATCAGCAGAGCCGTCAAGAAGTGCGAGCACTATTTTGTCTTTACCCTCTGTACCAAAAGGGAACGTGGAGACGTTAACGTCGGTAATTCCATAACGCCTATTCATTTGTTGCAGCCCGTCAGCGGGGCGCTGAACGAAATCCTCTTCAACCGCAAAATTAATAGTTTGAGATATTCCAGCGAGATCACCAATTGTGGAAACCCCTAGCTCCTGAGCCCGCTCTGCGCTCATGACAATTGCATAGTCGTTTGAGAAACCGAGTTTTGGACCCATTTCTAGTCCGAGCGGTTTAAACAATTCTTGCACCGTCTCGGTGGACGCCGCACCGTCAGAAGTTGGTGCCTGACCCAGGAAGATCAGGCTGGTGCCGTTGTATTCCGGATACACGTCTATCACATCCTGTTTGGTCGCCTCCATCAATTTTTGTGTCGGTCCATAGGGAATATGTCGCTCAACTGCAATCCCCTGGTTTTCTGCGAGCTGCGCGATCATCTCAGCGATAATCATGCTTTCAGAGAAAGGTTTAGCCCCGACTCGAAGAGTGCGCTTGTCTTCCTGACAGGCGGAAACGGACATTCCAAACATAATGACCAATAGTAACTTTAGTATATTAATTTTCATCGTCATTCTCCTCAGGAGCCACCCGATTCCGTCGCCACATCACTATCGCGCACAATGGTATGCGTTTTGCGCACCATCGGATCATCACGCACAACTCTGACAAATCCCGCCATCTGCAAAATAATTATGATTGTGAAAGGTATTGCACCGGTAATGGCCATGGCCTTAGCCACCGCGACACTTTCAGTGAGGATAGTCGCAATAGTGATCCCAGTGATGACCAAACCCCATATCAGTTTTGTTTTGGTGGCAGGGTTCAAGCTTCCTTTACTGGTCATCATGCTGATGACAAAAGTTCCGGAGTCAGCACTGGTCACGAGAAAAATAAAGATCAGGCACACTGAAAGAAAATTCAGTAATGCGGTAGCGGGAAAGTACTCGAAGAACGCGAACAGTGCTGATGACACGTCAGCAAAAACTTTCTCTGAGAGCCCACCGCCACCAAACATTTCAATATGGATTGCCGCACCACCAAATGCAGCAAACCAGAGCATCGAAACAATTGTCGGCACGCCTACAACATAAATGACAAACTCTTTAATTGTGCGGCCACGGCTAATGCGGGCAATGAATATGCCAACAAAGGGGCCCCAGGCCAGCCACCAGATCAAATAGGTCAGGGTCCAGCCATGGGTCCAGTTCCAGGAGGCTTCGGGTTGGTAGCTGAAAATCTTGAATGATATTGGAATGAACTGGAACAGGTAATCGCCAATCGAATTGACAAACACCTGAAACAGATAGGCAGTAGGACCGCCAAACAAAACCACCAGCAGAATAATGATCGCAACAACCATGTTGATATTGCTAAGTATCTTGATCCCCTTGTCCACCCCGGTGCAGGCCGAAAGCAGAAAGGAGACAGTCATGACCGCGATGATAATCAGACTCATTGTGGTGGTCTGGCCAGTGTCGAACACTGCGGTCATACCTGATCTCACCATGAGAGTACCCATAGCTAGAGAGCCCGCCAGGCCAAAAATTACCGCAATCACCGCAAGAATATCCGCAGTTTTTCCAAGTGTTTGTAGCGGACCTTTTCTAAACACATTTTTGAATCCCACCAAAATAGGGGTAGAAATCATCGAAGGCAGGCCAAGTCGGAAAGTGAAGTAGGCGATGACCAGGGCACAGCAACCATAGATCGACCAGGCATGAAACCCCCAGTGAAAATTAGTAATCACAAACGCCTGTCTCGCGGCTTCGGATGTTTCACCTTCCATCCCAGGCGGACTCACGAAATGATAGATCGGTTCGGCTACACCCCAAAACAGCAACCCTGAACCCATTCCTGCAGCGAACAGCATCGCGATCCAGGATCCGGTGCTGAATTCGGGCTCCTCGTCATCACCGCCAAGCTTAATTTTGCCGTAACGGGAGAACCCTATTGCCACCATGAACACGACAAAAAACGTGCACAGCAGCAGGAAAAACCAGTCCAGTGCAGTCAGTGAGTAGTTAACCAGCCCCTGGGCGGCGCCGGTCATCGATTCGGGGCTTGCCACTCCCCAGATTGCAATCGCGGCGCATAACGCTAGCGATATAGACATGACAGCGTTCATCGACTTCTCCGTACTGAGTGTGTATGCCCTCGAGCCTTATCGTATTATCCGCGAGATGATCAAAAGCGCATCAACAATCAAACTATCTGCGAAATTATCAATACGAGCCTTAGAGCTTGGTTAATCTCTATTTATATTGAAATGCATATACCCCAACCATAGCAGATAAAATAGTTGTTTTCCTAGCACCAAACATTCTTCGATCGTTACCCTTAATGTTGACGACGATTCAACGCCGAACTGTCAGCGTCCCGGCTTGGATATCGGGCTGACATGCAGCAACGTTTATAGGATTCACGTCCATCGGGTATACTTTATAGGGCTTTTGATCAGTGAATAATTCCATGCTGGAAGTCTGGGGCCGCAGAAATTCAAGTAACGTCATGGCCGTGACGTGGACCATAGGCGAACTCGCTCTCGACCACATCAGGCATAATGTTGGCGGTAGTTTTGGCGGATTGGATTCCGCCGAATATCTCGATTTAAATCCTAATGCAAAGATACCGACGATAAATGACAATGGCTGCATCTTGTGGGAATCCAACACCATCGTTAGATACCTGAGTTCGCGATACGGCAGTGGGACTCTTTACCCTGAAGACCCTTGCCTGAGGGCACAAGCCGAACAATGGATGGACTGGGTGAAAACTACTTTTTTCCCGGCGTTTCACATAATCTTTTTCGGACTGATCAGAACGCTGGAATGTAAACGTGATCAGCAAGCGATCGACCGGGCTATTCCTGCTGCAGGAAAAATACTGGAAATTGTGGAGCACCACTTAAATGGACAGGACTATATGATAGGCAACGATCTGACCATGGGGGATATTCCCCTAGGCGCCTGCATCTATCGTTATTTCAACCTCGAAATTGAGCGGCCACCGTTACCCAATGTTGAAGCGTGGTATCAAAGGTTGTCCAACCGAGCCGCCTACAAGGAGAACGTTATGATTCCGTTTGGAAGATCCCTTGAACAATGGTTGCAGCTTGAGAAGGAAAGCGCACAGCGTGATGCAACAAACAATTCTTGAACTGCGAAAGGTTTAACCAGTCGCCGTCATTCCTTAGTGGCTTTCTCGACACCTTTGAGAAATTCACCCACCGCCTCACCGGCCTCTTCCGGGGACATGTTTTCAAGCTGCTTGAACTGTTCGCCGTAACGCTCCATATGTGCCTCCCATTTTCGCGCAGCTCGTTCTGAAGAAATATTACCGAGCGCCATAAACACTCCAAGCACGCCGAGCACGAGCTGGGCTTTCTTACGCTCAATACCGTGCACTTCGGTGCTGGCGTTGATCATTAACCAGATAATAATCACCACCCCCGTAATAGATCCGAGATAGGGTATCCATTGCAGAACCATCATGATCGGAAACATCACCATTGAATAGGCAACACAACGCCATGCGGTCTCATAGGATTCACCCGAGCCCATCAGTTTCCAGATAACGAACATAATAGTACCACTGATGAAACTGCTGATCACCGCCACGATAGGAAGCAGTATAACCGCGAACAAACCCGCTCCCGCACCGAATCGCACACCACCCCCCATTATGGAGGTGAGTGTTGCCAACACGCCGGCCACAAAACCCATCACTACAACATAGATTAACGGCTCGGTGTATCCTCCTGCTTTCGCCATAGCTTGATAAAAGCTGGCAGGCTGAAGCAAGACGCGTTTCGCGTCATTGATCACCGTACTGATATCAAATCCACTACTCTCATTCATATTTTTCTCCCTAGTTTGGCCAGGCTGCATTCAGTATAAACGAACCCGGTTACAGGCTCTATTTATTGAAACTGCTGCACCCATTCAGACACCGCTTCTCGGTTTTTTACACCTCATTTTCGATCAAGGAATGTGCCTCTAGGGCTCCCATCCACCAGGGCTGCCATCCAAATGGAAACCTTTTACTAAATATTACCCCGTCTCCTAAGTGGGTGAATATATCTTCACCGATACGCAGTCTAGCGGGGAAACCACAGTCGGCAAGACATGGTTCAGTGTCGCCAATAAAAGGATTCGGTTCAATTACGGTTTCGAGCTTGTGAAGAGCGTCAATAAATACCGTCAAAGCATCCTCAATGGTGTGGTGGATACGCATTATTGCGACTTGTCGTAATACCCTACTGTATCTCCCTCGGTGGTCACTCCCAGTCCGTTGAGCAAGCGGTTGGAATAGTTGAAATAAGCGACAACCTGATTGACTTCCAGGATTTCCCCGTCATCACAACCGGACTGCTTCATCTGTTCATAATCGCCTTTCTCCATGGCATCGACCTGTGTCGTCAATTTTTCAGCATACTTCAGAAATGCCAGCTCCCTTCCGGAAAATACCTGCTCCGGCACGCGATCACTAAACGCTTCGTATATGCGATCTGATTTCTCGTTATCGTCGATCAGAATGCGGGCATTTGCGAAATGATGGGTAAAACTGTAGTCGCATTTATTAAGCATACTTGTGTAAGACGCTACCACCTCAAGAAACCACAGAGGCAGCGAGTTGTCCGGGTTGTGCAGCACGCTGCGGTAAAGTGTTACATGGCCTTCCATAGTATGCGGGCGTAAGCTGTGAACGCGCATGACATTATCCACCGTGCCATGAGGCGTTTTAACCAGTTCATACATTGTCTTGACCTGGCCTTCGGCCTGGTCCACTTCTATCATCTTGATCCACGCACTCATCTTTTACACCCCGGATTTATTTCGATAGGAAAACGACCGGTCAAAGCGGCCGCGAATGTAATCTCCACATAATACGTCCTCATAGTGTGGCGATTCCTCTGCCAATACCACCGGGCTGACTAGTGTGTCCCAGTCTGGATCCAACGCGATGGCAATAGAATACCGCTCCCGACCGGAAGTATTGATAACACTATGGGGCGTTGAGCGAAAACGATCATTACTCCAGCGAGCAAGCAGGTCCCCCACATTCACTACAAGGGTGCCCTCTATCGGTTCCGCGGTCAGCCATTTACCCTCCAGTCCCTGGACCCTCAACCCGCCGGTTGCGTCCTGTGCCAACAGTGTCATTGTGCCGTAATCGGTATGCGGCGATACCCCATACTGCTCCTCTCCCATGGCTGGCGGCTGCGGTGGGTAGTGGATCAGTGTCCCTCGCGTAATCGGTCGATGGAAACCTCCAACAAAATAATCTCGATCAATACCCAGACTAGTAGCGATGGCTCGCAACAATTGGATGCCACACCGGTGTGCTCTGTCCATATACGAACTTAGAGTTTTGTGCATTTCAGGCAAAAAAGCCGGCCAGCGATTTGGCGGCATCAGCTCATTTCCGGCGACAAATTCAGGATTATCGGGGGCAAAATCCACACCCCAGATAAAACTTTCCTTGAGGTCGGATTTGACTTGTCCTTCCATCTTGGAATCGCCAAGAGGCAATAGACCTCGGTGGAATCCCGACGCGCACACGGAACGTTTCTGCTCTTCAGGCGTCGCAAAAAATCTTTTCGACAGATCGAACGTCTTTTCCATCAAATGTGATTCAATACAGTGTCCAGATACATAGAAAAAACCCACACTTTCTGCGGCCTGTTTAAGGGCGGCACCTACCGTTACATAGTCGGGACGATCACCGAATAAAATCGAGATATCGATAACTGGAATCTGATCTGGATTCAGTTTTTCAACACTAGCGTAAGTCATTTTCACCTGCTCTTAGACTGTTAATTTTCAGACTTTCCGGGTCCACCAAGGCGTTCATCCGCTGCAGTATATGCGCACCTATTGAACACTCTGTCTTCATACTAACTTATCTCTGAGAGATTCATAGGGAGATTTTCCTTTATGGGCACCATGGGGACTCGCAAAGTGATAGAACTGTTCCCATTCAAGGCGCTTTTTTTATAAGTCGACGTCACTTTAAAAATTTAATTACTGACAAAACTTTTCCTGGTCAGATCGGTGCGATGGTTCTACTTTCCCGTTCAATACTCAGTTGATCGTGGCGTCAAATATCCGCCTCTGACATTAACGTGCCAGGTACCAAATAATTCGTGTAGGTCCCAAGTGGTATTGTCATGTGAGAGTTAAAGACTTTTCAATGAGCTCTTAGGGCGTTTGATTGAGGCGTGTTCTGGGAATAGTCTTCTCGTGTTTGAGCCCTTCATCACTGTGTTAACGACAGGCATTGTGCGAAACATAAGACAATGAACGTCGGATGCCGAAATCGCGCCAGGGGTTAGCAATATTGCCCGATTGGCCGGCATGATTACGGACGTATAATTAGCGATTTATTTCTCTTTCATCGTTGGTCATATTCTGGTCCTCCGAGTAAGCTAAACTACACGCAGTGTCCAAAAGGTTCCTGCATTCCTAAACTCATGGAAGTTCAATCCATCCCATTACCAAACCTTGCGCTGGCATTTATTCCGGCACTGGCAATGGTTGGGGTTATGTTTTACTGGTCAATGCGAGCCGGCAACGCGCTGTATGCGATGGTCCGAATGCTGGGTCAGCTGCTTCTGATTGGTTATTTCCTCACTTACATTTTCGAATCGGAACAAGCTTGGGTAGTACTGTTTGTACTTGGGGTTATGGTTGTCGCTTCGAGCTGGATCGCATTAAGCAACGTCACCGACCAGCGCAAGCATCTTTTTCTGTTCAGCCTGGTTTCCATCCTCCTTGCAGGCGGCATTACCCTTGGGATCGTCTCCGCAGGCGTACTTCAACTGGATCCCTGGTATGAACCGCGATTCCTGATTCCCCTGGCAGGTATGATCTTTGCCAATTCCATGAACAGCGTAAGCTTGTGTGCTGAACGTCTGAGTGCGGAATTGCGACGTGGAGACGACTGGTTCACTGCTCGCACCATTGCCCTGCAGGCCGGTATGATCCCAATGGTTAACTCACTATTTGCAGTAGGTCTGGTTTCGCTTCCTGGGATGATGACGGGCCAAATTCTGTCTGGAGTCTCTCCACTCATCGCAGTGCGTTATCAGATCATGGTAATGTGCATGATTTTTGGTTCCGGCGGGCTAGCCGCAGTCCTGTTTTTACAATTTTCCCGCAAAGTTTTTGAGAACCGTTTTAGAGAAAAAGAGTCGAATTAGTCATCAGGAACTGTCACCAGTCTTGTCGCCTACAATGAGCATACACATCTTATTTCTCAACAGATCGAGTCTACTGTCTGTGAATGGTATGGGTGAACCAGATATGTCTGCGCATCGAGTTGCAGGCACGGATTCTGACGCTGCACGGAAGTGAGATCCCTGGCGATACTGGTGATTGGGCTCATCCTGGGATGGGCATTGCACAGCGTCACAGACAAACAACCTGAAATCGTCTCCGATATCGAGGTTATCGCGCCAACGACAGAGAATGATCCACAACAAGACACGCTCCTGTTAACGGAGACGCTTGAAACAGAACCGATCAAACAGACTGCTCCTGCTGAACCACTGGCTGAAAAGCCAACGCAAAAGAAGGCCGTCGATCACCAAGCAGACCTCAACCAACTCAGTATCGCGCTTAAAAACAGGGATACGGATCTAGCTCTGGCAATATGTAATTCGCTGTATCGCGCAGGCCAAATAGAGTGCAGATCAAAGTTACTTGAATTCAACTCGGCTGTCGAAACCGAAAACGTGCTTGGAAGAGAATTGCTCCATATGTGGCTATTCGATCATCCGGAGGATATGGAAGTTGCAATAATCCTGGCAAAGGAAGCGGCGGGGGAAGAAAGATTTGTCGACGCGGCCAGGCTGTTGGCATCGGCTCGAAGTTATCAAATTGAACCCGAAGCAATCGAATCTATATCGCGACAGATTCAACAGCTCGCAAGAGCCTCAATGATAAAACTAGATCTGCGGGAAGATTTTGTAACGCAAAAATCGTTGCTTCGCATATTCACAGAAATCGAACCGGAGCGAGCGGCATGGCGATACTCTCTGGCCCGGGCTTTGATCAATCTAAATGATTACGCCAGCGCACTCGAAGCTTTGAGCTACATTCTTTTTGACCCAGATTATGGTGAGCGCGCAAATGTACTCTACGATCAGATCAGTCAGAGAATCAACCTTGCCAGCTATTCAGTCGCGTCGCTTCAGCGCACCGGCTCACAGTTTCTGGTTACAGCACGCCTCAATGGTATCCATGAACTAATGCTGCTGCTTGACACCGGTGCATCGCTGACTTCGATCAGAGCGGATAAACTAAACCAACTAGGCCTCAAATCAGCCTCGGGCCAACAAATTGTGTTGAATACCGCCGGAGGTCAAATCCGTTCAACCTTGGTGCAGCTTAACTCTCTGAGCGTTGGCGGACAGCCGATCAGAAATCTTAATGTGGCAAGCCTCGAAAATTTTGAAAGTACCGCAGATGGACTACTTGGCATGGATTTTTTACGCCATTTCAAATTCGTCATAGACCAAAGTAACCGGTCATTACACCTTACCCCAAAGTGATCTGCTTTCAATCCTGCATAAAAATGCGAGGCTGAGAACAGATCATCTCGACCAAAGCCAGGATCTCCTGTTACTTGCGGAGATCTCAGGTGAAGTTCGGATGACAAAGGTTGTAGATCGAAAAACGAACCATTGATATCGGCCAAAAGAGCAGGGAACTACATCATTCTGACAAAACTCGTAATGACGTCAGCTTGTAAACAAATCCACGCCTTTGGTAGCCTCGCTATAGTGGAGCACTTATTGCAGAAACTCACTGAGATATGGAGTTTTCCACGACCAAATTCCGCTCAGGCACTTAACCAATAAACCGACTCGATGCCCGATCCAGATTACCCAACAGTTATCCAGGCCGGGGATAGCGGTGTCATGGTGCTGTTTGGTGACAGCCTGGATATGTCGATCAACAATGCTGCCCATGCTTTTGATGCTGCACTCAGGGTGCAGAACTGGACTGGCGTGGAAGAGATAGCACCCGCTATTCGCAGCGTATTGGTTCGCTACGACCCACTTAGGATTAGTGCCGATGCATTAAAGGATAAGATAATTGACCTGTTGTCCGGCAGATCCTGGCTCGAGGTCGAACCAGATCCCAACCGGCGCATTTGGAAATTACCCGCACACTACGGAGAAGAAAGTGGCCCAGATATAGAAAGTGTTGCGAGACAGTTAGGAAAATCGATCGAAGCGACCATCGAAGAACATAGTCAGTCGAAGCTTACAGTTCTGATGCTTGGTTTCGCCCCCGGGTGTGCCTACCTGGGATCGCTACCCAAGCACTGGGACCTGCCCCGCCTTGATTTTGTAAAACCGGAGGTACCTCCAGGTTCACTTTCTGTGGCGGTCAGGCAGACCGTGTTATTTGCAACACATATTCCAACGGGCTGGCAAACAATCGCGCGAACTCCGTTTCTTTCCTTCTCTCGAAACACCGAGCCATTCTTTTATTTGGCGCCAGGAGACGAAATCACTTTTGAACCCATCGACTTAAGAACATTTAAAGACCTGGAAAGAGAGGTGCAGCAGGGGAAACAGATCGTTACGCCGGAACTGCCAAATTGAATGGATTCCTCGAAATCTTAAGCGTCGGCCCTGCGGTAACCATCCAAGACCTTGGAAGACCTGGTTATGCACGATTTGGCCTGTCGACAGGTGGCGCCATGGATAGCTATGCGCTTGCCGAAGGCGCCGCGCTGCTAGGTAACCAAAAGCATGATGCAGTACTTGAGATGGCAGGCTATGGTGGTAAATACCGCATCCTTGACTATCCACTATGGATTGCCCTGACGGGCGCTGCAATGCAGTCGAGCGTGGATGGCAGAAAGGTCGACTGGCGCTGCAGTCTATTATTGACCCCGGGTCAGGTTCTGGAGGTCGGTTCGGTTATCGAGGGGACCCCAGGGGGCACATA
Organism: Gammaproteobacteria bacterium; assembly: GCA_024644945.1. GTDB lineage: Bacteria > Pseudomonadota > Gammaproteobacteria > Arenicellales > Poriferihabitantaceae > VYFG01. The sequence continues at coordinate 10,627 of JAHEGU010000049.1, forward strand.
CGGATATCTTCATGTGGCGGGGGGAATTCGCGTAGAGCCAGAGATTGGCGCCATGGGCACTCACCTTCGCGCAGGCGTTGGTGGCGTTGATGGCAAGGTCCTCAAAGCCGGAACCAGGTTGGCGATTGGACCGTCGGATGAAGATTCCGATAGTAAACCGCCGCAAAAAGCGATGATGCTTCCTGATCCGGAATATTTGGGCCGCCGCAATATTCGACTGCTTTGGGGGCCCCAGTCAGAACGCTTTAGTCAACGCACTCGACAGAGGTTGCTTGATGAGACGTTTGCCCTGTCCCATCGGCGAGACCGTATGGCCATGCGATTGCATCTGGAACCCGATCAACCTCCTTTCGAATCCCTGTTAACCGGACTCTCTGATCCGGTTCAAGATGGGGATATTCAAATGACCGGAGATGGTGTGCCGGCCATTTTAGTACGAGAGCATCAACCTACCGGCGGATATCCCAGAATCGCCACAGTGATCACCGCGGATCACGCCGCGGTTGCACAGTTACCAACTGGAGAGCCGTTTCGATTTGAACTGGTCACATTGGATCAAGCGATCGAAGCGCTCAAAATATGGCGTGCACAAATCCACGCCCTGGCTCAGGCCGCCCAGCCTGTGATACGTTCCCCCGAAGATATCGACAATCTGCTGGACTACAACCTTATTGATGGGGTGATATCCGCAGGAGATCAATCACTATGAATCAAAGCAGCATTAACAGCATTGATCTGAATTCAGATCTTGGAGAGTCTTACGGTCCCTGGACCATGGGCAACGACAGCGCAATGCTGGATATTGTCAGTAGCGCCAATATTGCCTGCGGATTCCATGCTGGTGGTCCCGAAGAAATGGTGCGCACCATAAAATTGTGCCAGCAGAAATCTGTGGCAATTGGTGCACATCCTGGATTTGATGATCTGCGCGGATTCGGACGGCGTCGCCTGCCAGTCAGCGATATGGATGGTCTGCAGGCACAGCTCATTTATCAGGTGGGCGCATTTATGGGCATTGCGCGGTCAGAGGGTGCAAAGGTTGCCCATATTAAACTCCATGGCGCGTTGTCCAATATGGCCTGCGAGGACGACCAGCTGGCCAACATTTGCGTAACAGCTTTTCATAGAGTCGCCCCGGATATTGCCATTCTGGCACAAGCAGTTACCCCGCTAGAGGTGGCTGCACGGGCCAGCGGATCACCGGTTATTCGAGAAGTTTTTGCCGACCGTGAATACAATGCTGACGGCACCCTGGTAGCAAGAAGTTCCTCAGGAGCCGTAATCCACGACAGCAAACGCGCTGCGGACAGGGTATTGAAAATGATTGAGGAGCAGTCGATAACAGCAATAGACGGTCAATCATTTGAGGTCAAACCGGAATCGGTTTGCGTGCATGGTGATAATCCAGCGGCAGTAAAAATGGCAGGGCAAATCCGCATGGCGTTAGAGAAAGCCGGTATCAGAATAGCAGCGCCTGCCAACCCAAGTTAGCGCTCCGCGGCAGTGAAAACCTGCCTCTCCGCACAGGGTCCATTTAGGGTCTGGCGCCAGCTGGTTTGCTCAACGCAGGTCGACGATCTTTCCGTTTTGAGAAGACTGAATGATTGCCTCTAGTATTCGAGTGGCATGCTCAATTTCATCCGCACACACAGGAAATGACTCGTCCTTTGTTATGTCCAGCGCAAAAGCATCGGCCTCCCTCGCACCCAGCACATGATCAAGATCGTCACCGAGCGTTAGACTATGCTCCTGACAATAATCGTTACTTAGTGTGGGCTTCGAGTCACGGCGTGGGCGACCTCAAGGTGCTGGCAATTTAGACCGGCTTTATGCAATAACTGCCTCCTGCGACCGAAGCCTACGATCGCGATTTTTACTTTATCAACCACGTTCTGCTTCGCTATCGATTGCGAGATTGGAAACGTTATACAACAGATATTCTGACTGAACCAGAAACTTGTCAATTTGCTTAAACAATATAGCCAAAATCACATCGCTCGGGTAATAATTAGCGCACAACATATAGAGTTTTCCGGAATTGGTTTCTACTCAACTTTTCAACCAGCGGCGCCTCGATTCTCCGCAAATTGATCTGAGCGCGCTACGTCGGTATCGACTCCAGCGTCTTCGCCAGGAGTTGATCGCACGGGATATTCCAGCCTGCATCCTGCTAAGTCCAATCAGTCTGCGATATGCGGTTGATTTCCGAGAATACCCACTGTTTCAGTCACACATTCCAATGTTCTATTTATTTGTTGCCGCGCAGGGCCCGGTGGTAATGCATGGGTCGTCGCATCAAAACTGTGAGCTTGTGAATGAGTATCGACCCAGTGTCGGATTCAACCCGTTCGACAGTGGTCTTGAATTGAACGCGGCCGCTTCTAGATTTGCCCAGGATGTGAGAATTTTTCTTCAAGATTTGGGCGTGCATGACAGATCGCCTCAGATCGCTGTCGAATCGATACCCGTAGACGTTTTTGGCGCACTCAAATCCCAGGGTATGAAACTTATTAATGCAGATATTCTCATGGAAAGCGCTAAGTCGATTAAATCTGAACAGGAAATCGCCTGCATGAAACATTCAATAGCTGTTGCGGAACTCGGAATTAAACAGATGCGACAGGAAATGGTTCCAGGCGTCACCGAAAACCAGCTTTGGTCTATTCTGCATCAGGTTAATATCGCGCACGACGGCGACTGGATGGAAGGACGCATGATGGCGTCAGGACCGCGCACCAATCCTTGGTTGCAGGAAGCCTCTGACCGTATTATTCAGGATGGAGAGCTGGTCGCATTCGACACGGATATGTTAGGTCCTTTTGGTTATTTTGCTGACATCTCTCGCACATGGCTTTGTGGAGACAAAAAACCCACCGCCGCCCAGCGCGAGATTTATCGCCATGCATACGAGGAAGTACAGCACAACACTGCGCAAATTCAGCCAGGCATGCGGTTTTCAGAACTGATTAGGCGCATATATCCCAGAGGCGAGGAATTCATCGCTCACCGCTATCCTTGCGCTTACCATGGTGTAGGCATGTCCGATGAATACCCGAAGCTGTATTATCCAGAAGACGCTGAACGGCAATATGAAGGCGTAATAGAGCCGAACATGGTTCTTTGCGTCGAGAGTTTTACTGGATCAGTGCACGGTGGAGAAGGCGTAAAGCTTGAGCAAATGGTGAGGGTCACCGAAACCGGAACTGAAGTTTTATCCAGTTATCCATATGAAAGTCAGTTGATCTAGTTTACCGTTAATCGTCCGCCCACTGATCATATAAAGCGCGCAATATATCCTGCCGGCTGATCTGCCCTATCATGCGTCCGTTGGACATGACCGGGAATCGCCGATAGCGAGACTGCACGAACTTATCGGCGGCCTGAATGATGTCGGTACCTGATTCAATAGTCTCGACTTCCCGGCTCATATATTCATCTACCCGACCCCCCCAATCCTGGTGATAACTTGCGGTATACACCACTTTCAAACAGTCTTTCTTGGATAACATGCCAACAAGCTTCTCAGACCGATCAACAACCGGCGCGCCGGACAATCTTCTAGACATCAGCGTATGCGCCGCCGCCCGGACATTATCAGACGGTAGAAAGGTATAAAGCGTGGTCGCCATATAATCATCTACTCTAGGAACTCTAGTCATTTCTATCTCCGCTTACACAAACATTTAGCACATCCACCACAACTTCCGGAAACCGGCGGGCGTCGAAACAACACACCGATCCCAAGCCCGGCAACCGCCAGAAAAAATATGCAGATTGTTAAGCTTAGAATTATCATGCACGCATAACCTCAGGTTATCGTCTCAATAGATTTAAACCGTGGTGTTCGAAGCATTTTATACCCTCCAGCTTCTCTTTTAAGGAAAACTGCTTTCATATCATTCTGAACGGCAAACCTAAAGCCTTCATCGGGACCCATCACCATTAGTGCCGTAGACCAGGCGTCTGCGTCGATGGCAGAATCGGCCACAACACTCACCAGCGCCAGCCGATCAGAGATAGGTCTCCCGGTCTTAGGGTTCATTAAGTGAGAAATCCTACGCCCATGATCGAGTGCAAAATGAACGTAATCGCCTGAAGTCGCTACAGCCCGTCGATCAATGTTAACAGCAGTAAGAATTCCACCATCGGGATGTTCGATTCCAATCCGCCACCGGTCACCGCTTGGTCCCGAGCCACGAGCGTAAAACTCACCACCAATTTCGATCAAGAAATTTGATATCTCCCAGCGCTCGAGCACATGGGCCAGTTGATCGACGGCATCTCCTTTGGCGATCGCGTTTAAATCCAAAGCAGACTCTGCATGATTTTTGCGAATTGCCCCATGATCAATGTCGAACGCGGAAGAACTGACGCTATGGATTATCTCGGGTGGAACCGGTCGTTCTAACGGTGGCGCTATCTTCACTTGGCTGCCAAAACCCCAGTACTTTACCAAGGGTCCGGAAGCAGGATTATAAGCCCCGCCACTCAACCGCATGGTCTTTAGACCCTGCTTGACCACACGCAATGTACTTGGTGACAGCACATGCCATACACCGGAGCCGAAACCATTGATCAACGATATCTCACTATCTGGGCGATATAACGACATGAGTGATTCGGTGTTTTCAAGCACGGACTCAATCTCCTTTTTCAGCAATGACAGACTGATCTCCTTTGGAATTTGTTGCAGCTGCACACTATAGCGCGTCCCCATTGTGCGGCCAGACAGCAGCGGTACTTGCTTCTCTCGACATGCCGTCAACACGGGCGACAGCGAGAGCGCGCCGGCAAACTTCAAAATTTTTCGTCTCGAAATCTCCATCGTTATTGCCTAGCCTCCGCCAAAATCATCATAGTGAATGTTTTCGATATCAACACCAAGATCATCAAGCATCGACAGCACCGCTTTCACCATAAGCGGCGGTCCACACAGGTAGTACTCACAGTCTTCCGGAGCCTTGTGGCTTGAAAGGTAGTCTTGATAAATAGCGGTGTGAACGAATCCGGTAGGTCCATCCCAATTGTCCTCCGGCAACGGCTCAGAAAGCACCACGTGCCAACCAAAATTGTCGTGCTGTTTATCAAGCTGCTCGAATTCTTCATGATAGTAAAGCTCCCTCTTGGAGCGAGCCCCATACCAATAACTGATTTTTCGGTCACTCTTACGAGTGAGTAACAAGTCAAGAATCTGGGAATATAGCGGCGCCATTCCCACACCTCCACCAATGAAAATCGCTTCCTTTTTTGAAACCTCGACCACGAAATATCCATATGGACCGCTTACTTCTACCTGGTCTCCAGGTTTAAGGGAAAATAGCCAACTGGAAACCACGCCTGGCGGAATATTCCATTTGCCAGGGGGTGGAACAGCAACTCTAATGTTCAAACGTATGACGTCATTTTCCCCAGGACGGTTGGCCATGGAGTAAGCCCGCGTAACCGGCTTAGTGGTTCCGGCCTTGAGCGAATGCAGACCTGATTTACTCCACACATCCTGATACTCCGATTCCAGCTCCAGGTCGGCAAAATCAAGTTTATATGGCGGGCAAGTCACTTCTACGAATCCACCAGAGTCGAAATCAATAAGTTCTCCTTGTGGAAGCCGCAGCAAAATTTCGCTGATCAGAGTAGACACATGGCGCACACTCTCGACCTTACAACTCCAGACATTAATGCCGAAGTAGTTCTCATCGACTTTAACTGTCATCGGTCCCAATACAGGAACCTGGCAAGCGAGTCTGGCACCAGCGTTGGTTTCAGCTCTGGGGAGTAATGCGATCTCCTGAGGAGTGGGTTCACCGCCCCCTTCGCTGATCCAAGCCTTGCATAAACCACAGGTCCCTGCACCACCACAAGCAGAGGGCAGGTGTATACCTTCCTGGTTTAGTACATCGAGTAGACGCTGTCCCACCGACGCGGTGCAGGTCAGACGCTGATTAATCCTGAGTTCGCATTGGCCTGAAGGCACCAGCAATCGTCTCGCTCCGAGCACAAATGTAGCCAGCAACAAGACGATCGAGGTAAATGACAATACGCCAAGAATAATTTCCGTCATAACCTATCCCAACCCCGCAAATCCCATGAAACCTAGCGACATTAAACCTGCCACCACGAAGGTCATGCCCAGTCCTTGTAGGCCCTCTGGAATGTCGGCATACCTGATTCTCTCGCGAATCGCAGCCAACATTACTATTGCAAGAGCCCAACCGATACCTGAGCCAAATCCATACACTACGCTTTCCGTCAGTCCGTAAGAGCGTTCGACCATAAACAAACTGCCCCCAAGAATGGCGCAATTCACCGTGATCAATGGTAGAAAAATACCGAGCGCCCGATGCAGTTTGGGAACATGAAATTCAAGTGTCATTTCCAGCACCTGCACCATCGCTGCAATTACACCAATAAACGCAATCAGGCTCAGGAAAGAAAGATCAACGTCGCCAAGGCCTGCCCAGGAAAGAGCGCCAGGGGCAAGCAGATATTGATAGATAAGGTTATTTACCGGCACCGTGACCGTTTGCACAACGATCATGGCAATCCCTACACCGAAGGCAGTTTCCACCCGCTTCGAAACCGCCAGAAACGTGCACATGCCAAGAAAGAACGAGAGCGCCAGATTCTCCACAAACATTGAACGGAAAAAAAGATCGAGCAATCCGGTCATTTTTGCTCTCCCTGAGTTTGCAGTCGCACCTGAAATTCAGGTTTCTCAACTTGCTCTGGCCGTTTTCGGCGAATGAACCAAATAATACATGCGATAATGAAAAATGCACTGGGCGGCAGAAGCATAAGGTGCAGTGGTTCAAATCCACCCCCTTTGGAGACTGGAAGCAGGATCTGCATCCCGAACAGACTGCCATGGCCCAGCAGTTCGCGTATCGCCCCCACGATCATCAAGACCAGTCCGTACCCGAGCCCATTTCCGATACCATCCAACATGCTGTCAAGCGGTCCATTTCGCATGGCAAATCCCTCTGCACGACCAAGCACAATACAGTTGGTAACGATCAGGCCAACAAATACCGAAAGTCGTTTTCCGATTTCAAAGAAAAATGCCTTCAGCACCAGATCGACGATGATGACCAGCGAAGCAATGATTGTGATTTGCACGATGATCCGAATCGAGCGTGGGAGATGTTTACGCAGCAGACTCACAGAAACGCCAGACATGCCAAGGACGCAGGTCACTGCAATTGTCATTACCAATGCAGTATCAAGAGAAGTAGTAACCGCCAGGGCGGAACAAATACCCAGAATCTGCAGAGTCAGGGGGTTATCCCCTATTAAGGGAAACACTAATGTCTGCCATCGCTTGCCGGCCATGTCCTATGCCTCCCCTCTTCTGATCCGCTCGAGAAACGGACCGAACCCGAAGTCACCCAGCCAGAACTTCACTAGACTATCGACTCCCATGCTGGTTCTGGTGGCGCCGGATATGCCATCGATCTGAAATTCACGATCCGCACCAGAACGCATTCGCACACCGATAGCGATCCTGCCAGATTCATCAAATATTTCTTTGTTTGCCCACAGAGACTCCCATTCTGGGTCCTGTATTCGACTCCCTAATCCCGGAGTCTCACCATGCTCATAGAACCTGAGCGCTACAATCTGGTTTGCGTTTCCAGCAAGCGCCAGGTATCCATAAAGCGCTGACTGATACCCAACGCCCCAAACCGGTAACATCACGACCTCTATGGTCTGATCCGGATTGCGTACCACATAAACTACCGCATGGTTTGCACGGCGTTTAATTCCAGCCAGGTCACGATCTGCTGGAACCGGTGTACTTTGGCTAGGATCATTCGCTGCCTTGCGCTGGTTATAAGTCGCCGCATCGATCACGTCGTTATAACCCCCTGTATCCAGATTCACCACCCTTGCTTCGACATCACTTATTGAGATTGGCCCGGTCTCCTCACCCAGTGCATCGAGGATAGCGCCCAGCCGGCTGAATCGTTCCGCTTCGAGATTAGCCACATAGTAAGGTCTCAGGCCTACGGCGGCGATAGACACCAACAGTGCGCATACCAGCGCAACGCCAAGAGCTATAAGAAGCGCTCGAATCGGATTTTCTGACAGAGCACTATCCGCCATGACGCAATGTCCTTTGTCTGATGTTGAACCAGATCACTATGTGATCAATTAACGGTGACAACATTGATACCAGCAGCAGTACTGGTATCACACCGTCGGGATGCGACGGGTTGACCACTCTGAGAAGCACGATAAGACCGCCGGCAATGATTCCCTGTGTCCACCGCCCAGAATTCGTGACGCAAGAGCTGGATGGGTCCGTAGCAAGAAATATAACCCCAAATGCAAAGCTACCAAGCACCAGATGCCAGTGCCATGGGAGATCCATGATCCCGCCGGCGATGGTATTGAAAACAATGGAAGCCACCACCAGTCCGAAAATATGACCGACCATTAACCGCAAAGATGCGACTCTCGCGAAAACTAGAATCGCACCTCCTAGTATTGCTGCAGCAACTGAAGTAGTCCCTATCAGGCCCTGGGTAGTGCCGACAAATGCGTCCCACCATTCAATTCCTGACCAGGTTAATCCGCTGAATCCTTCCTGGTGATACGTCATCAAGCTGGTTGTTCCGGAATAACCGGCTATATTGTTCCATATTGGATGGTCGGCCAACGCTGCTGGAAATGAGATCTGCACCACAGCCACCCCAACCAGCACCGGGCTTAAAAACGATCTACCTTCCCCGCCGAAAATTCCACGCGCGAATACCATGCCAAATGAGATTCCGAAAACCACGTGAAACAGCGAAACCGAAGGATGCATAAAAAATGTAAACAGAACCGCTAAATAGATAAAGCCTGAATCAAACTGGCGTCCTCTGCCTGCTGCGAATACACGCTCCCAGATACCGGCTGTCAGCAGCGCTGCAATCAAGACAGGTAAAACGTGCACGAGCCCCGCTAACAGCGCGGAAAAAATGTCAGGTTCAAGGCCTTCCCCAAGAAAATTTTCAATCATGCGGCTACGCCAGTCACTCGTCCCCGTGACGTTGTGCAGTGCTTGGGAAATCAGGTATTGATAACCGGTATTGAGCACCGCAAAAATAAAAACCGGAGCAATCGCAAGCAGGCGCAGTCGCTGAATGCGATCAATGTGATTAAGGTTAAACAAGAGTCCATTAGTGCTGTACATCCTCATACCACCGCGGATTGCTCTTTCTGTAACTGATTCAATACATCCCTTAGCAACGCACCATAATCAGTCTTGGAAGGGCAGACAAAACTCAGCATTGCCATATCTTCTTCCACCAACTCCAATGCGCCAAGATCTCGAGCACGTTCGGTATCCCCCACTAAAAGTGCCCGCATCATCGGTACCGGTAATACGCCCGGCGGTGCAGCGCGATCTAGATCGGTAGTGGGAATTAACGGAGTGATGTGGGAGCCTGGTCTGATCTCAAAAAATGAACGAAGTTTCCAATCGGAAACTGGACTATTTCTTATCGGCAATACGGTTATCTGATTATGGCGTTGGCCTAAGAATGACTCATCTCCCGATGCATTATGGCCATTCAACAGCGAGCCGGATATGACACGAACTTCTTCGTTCTCGACTTCCTCATTAATAATCTCCTCGATGCTGGCGCCTTGCGAAACACTTAGCATCTTAGTTTCGTGCAATGCTGGCCCCCCAATTGATACCACTTTCTGAGGCGCGGCGCGGCCAGTATTAACCAGGTGACCAAGCGATATCACATCCTGGTAGCCGATATGCCAAGGTGAATTGGACCCGAAACCAACGGGACACAGACGGTGAATGTGAACACCTGGCAGGCCAGCTGGATGCGGCCCTGCGAATTCAGCGACACTGACCTGACCTGATTTCACTTCTGGAAGGTCAGCATCCGGTGACTTGCAGATATAGACCGGAACATCAACCATCTTAGCGAGCATCTCCGCACCCTTAGAGAACGCCTCTGGTTGCAATGCAATCACCTGCTCAGGATCTGGCGCTAACGGCTGGGTATCAATTGCCGTAATCAGGAATGCTGTTGGCCGATCATGCGGATCTGGAATTGTGCCAAACGGCCGCTGCCTCAAAGCGGTCCATATCCCAGAACGAAGCATCAGGTCACGAATCGAGTCGCCGTCCGATGAATCCTGCACGTCGAATACTGTCGCAACCGGTTCTGATCCAACTTCGATCTGCAAAGAAACAACTGATCTTTTACGCCCCCGGGATAACGCTGTCACTTTACCGGCGATTGGAGCAGTAAACAGAATGTCGGGTCGACGCCGATCTCGCATGACAGGTTGCCCCATAGATACCGGATCTCCAACCTGCACCAACACTTCAAACCTGGTACCAGGATAGTCTCTGCCAAGCAGTGCCGCTTTAGTTACTGTTTTATTCTTGATTTCCGGCATTTCCAAACGCTATGGGGTAATACCAATCGGCATGTCGCGTTGCTTAAGTCGCCTATCGAATTGCCTTGGTATAACGAGGTTGCATCGAAGCCTGTTCAGGTTTATTGATCTGGATCAATAGAGGATTTGTCGGCAAAAAGATAAATACGAGGCCATATAAAGTCGCGACCATAATGTCTGCGATAATCCCTGAAATTTTTCATTAACCGGTACCCGTCGACAACATCCATGGAAGTTCTGACTGAGCTTTTACTCCTGCTCTTGCTTAGCCGGATTTTCGGCGTTGCAGCTGAACGGCTAGGGCAGCCAGCTTCGGCGGGAGAGATATTGGCAGGGGTATCCATCTCCATCGTCGCCCTGCAGTTGGGTCAGCAGTTGCCTTTTTTAAACAATCTGGTTCACAGCGAGGTGCTTGCGTATACAGCAGACGTGGGAATCTTCTGCCTGGTTCTTCTCGCAGGTATTGATACAGAGTATCGGGAAATCGCCAAGCACTCTGCAGAGTCCTTCGCGGTCGCGTTAGGTGGCGTTGTGGTTCCTATGCTAAGCGGATTTGCCTTAGCGTGGCTTTTTCTTTCCGGCTCTGAGCATCGATTTGCGCTATCTTTGCTGACCGGCATTGTAATGTCGATAACCGCGGTACCCGCCACAGCCAAAGTACTTCAGGAACTGCAGCTGGTCCATACTCGTATGGGTCAGGTCATCCTAGGTGCCGCGTTATTCGATGATGTAATCGGCATGTTTCTGCTTGCAGTTCTGCTCGGCATAATTGGATCAGGAGATGTCCCGGGCATTACCGCTTTCGGCATACTGCTTGTCAAAGTCTCGTTGTTCTTCGCAATCACCATCACACTGGGTGTAAAGGTATACCCGCATGTCAGTCGCAAACTGAATACGATGCAGGCAACTTCGCTCGAGTTCAGCGCGATGGCAATAGTTGCTCTCGCCTACGGCCTGCTTGCTGAAAGCCTTGGCATGCACTGGATTCTTGGCGCCTTCATGGCTGGCTTGTTTTTTGAAAGCTCTCGGGTTGGGAGCCGTTCGTATCTTGAAATCAAATTAATCTTTACCGCACTCACACGCGGCATGCTGGCACCTCTTTTCTTTGTTTCTATCGGCGTTCGATTTGATCCGCAGGCACTGACGGCGGTACCGGTATTCCTGGCACTGCTTCTTTCATTGGCTTTTGCCGGCAAGATAATTGGATGCGGTGTGCCTGCTAGAATGTTTGGTTTGCAGAGAAACGAGGCAATCGGCGTCGGCATCGGTATGAGTATGCGCGGTGCGGTCGAATTCGTCGTGCTGAGCATTGCATACAACGCGGGCATGTTCCTGACCACGGACAGCAACCATTTAATCGCCTCTCACTTGTTTTCGGGATTGGTACTGATTGGTGTCGTCACGACTTTGATCGTCCCGCCGTTGCTGCGCCGGCTGCCGATTCGCAATTAAGTTAACTGGAATAAGCCTCTACCGGATAAAAATCGAATAGCAATCGATTACTCTTGAGTCGATATCGATTCCAGAAGCCTATATGCATGTGCTGCAGGTATACCGAGATTCGAACCTCCAAAGTCTTTCATCACCGCGGTATTAACGCCGACTACGACACCATCGAGACTAAATACCGGACCACCGCTTCCGCCTATGGTGGTCTCCGCATCGTACACGATGTACTGGTCGGACAACTGACTTACGATACCGCGACTGGCCAGTGGTTTGATATATCCTTGTTCGGCCAGCCGATCTACCACCTCCCAGGCGCTCAGTTCGCTTTCAGAATCAATATCCTCTAGAAAATTTGGCCCGGCCCGTGCCAACATGCCGGAAATGCCGAGGGGATAACCCATCACCAGGACCTCTTCCCCCACGCCTGGGATGTTTTTACCAAGGTCGAGAGATTTGACGTTTATTCCGTCGAAATCGATCATAAGAATTGCCAGATCGATCTGCGGATCTGATTGTAATAGAGAGGTTTCGAACGGAGCCTGCAATCCGGGTAAAAACGCTCTCAAACCCAAAATTTTGGGATCCATGCCTTCTATATTCGGCGCATCTTCCTCACTCCTCATTAACCAAGGCTCTGCAATGTGCCTGTTAGTAAGCAGTAATCCCTTGTCAGATACCACAAACGCGGTACCGCTGAAATTAATCTTAACTACCTCCCCGTCTTCTGCGTCATCTTCCCCGGTGAAGAACAGTATGCCGTGAGGCGTGACAAGATAGCGCAGCAGGCTTCCTGTTTCTGGGTCAATAAAGCCATATTGACCCTGCACAAATGCAATTGAGCTGGTCGCATGTTTGATGATGTTACCAGTCGCATCCGAGCGCGCTTCCAGAGTTTCAACTCGCTGAACAGCCTCGGTGAGTTGAGTACCCATTTCCTCACGAAGTTTAACCAGATCATCCCGGGTCATGGCTTCTGCACCGGTTTTCTCCAGCAGCTTTGCAATCCCTTCAAGGCGGAGAGATTCGGAAGAAAGCTGCTTTTGAAACCGATAGTTCTGCAATACCAGCACGACAATCGAAGCGATTACCAGGGTGATGAGAATCAACATCCAAATTCTAAACCAGACCGTAGTCTGGGTGGCCAGGTCGTGAGTGAAACCGGTGAGAAATCTTCCGGCCTTGTCAATTCTGGAATGACCCTCCGCCTTAGCACTGTCGATGGAATCAGCCAATGCTTCGGCAAGGGTTTTCTTGGGTGTCGCACCTTGAGGATACAATCGAAATCTGACAACCGGTCCCGCATGCCCGAGTTCCAGCAAATCTCCTGACTTCAAAACGCGGTTATCAGCGACTCGCTCACCGTTCACCCATACCTCCTGCCCGGGGTTGATCTCCACCTCGTAGGTCATTCCGTGTCGATGAAGGGTTGCGATCACCTGCGGTTCAGGTTGATGATCCGGTGCCACAATATTGACATCGTCGCGCCCTGCCTTAATGACAAAAAAAGTCTTCTGATCCAGGCTTTGAGCCAGACCCCGGCGGGATCCGGAGATGTATCTTATTACCGCATTTTTCGCTATTGCTTCGCTGGGCATAGAAGGATTCCTGCTAAATCCGCGACTGTCTTTTTTCTAGCCCTTACTCTAGCAGCCAGGAACGTGTTCTATGCAAGAAAATCATAATTTTGCTGTTCGTCGTCGCTAGCCAAGCAATATACCTGCCAGGCCGTGACAAGATCCTGGAATGCGAGGCCCACAGCGCCATAAACCGTTATTTGTTCAGGATTTATACGACCTGGATGCTGACCGGCAAGCACCTCACCAAGTTCAGCATCAATCACATCGGCTCCCATACCGACGCCCCCCACAGCGCCCATTTCAATCGCCAGTCCCCGGTCGTCGCAAACGAATAAATTGTCTTTAATAAGTTCTGCGTCGATCTCGGCTTCATCAGGACCATCCGCACCAAGAGTAGTGATATGGCATCCATTGGGAACCATTTCTGAAAACAGCACCGGTTTTTTTGCCCAAGTCGCCATTAACACAATGTCGACTTTTTCCACAGCGGCTTCGAGAGTCGTACAAACCTCAAATTCTATATCCATTTCAGCACCCATTTGGGTGACATAGTCCTTCGCCTTCTGTAGAGAAACGTCATACACTTTTACATTATCAAGTTTACGCAGCATTTCCAGGTAACAAAGCTGGTAAACGCCCTGCACTCCCGCACCAATGACCGCAACCTTTGTAGCGTCCCTGCGTGCAAGCTTGTCGGTCGCCATCGCAGCACTCAGGCCCGTTCTTATCGCGGTAACTTCGAAAGAATCCAATACTGCAAG
>JAHEGU010000050.1 GCA_024644945.1 Gammaproteobacteria bacterium
GGCGTCTTTCGCGGTCCTCTCTATAGTCTCTCCAGCCGCATCGTCACCAATAATTCCAAGCAGAGTGCAGCGACCGCCGAGAGAAGTAACGTTCAATGCGACGTTTCCAGCACCTCCCAGACGTTCCGTATTCTCAGTCACAGATACCACCGGCACTGGAGCCTCCGGTGATATTCTTTCTACGTCTCCAAACCAGTATCGGTCGAGCATGACATCACCCGCCACCAGCACGTTCGGTAATGCAATGGATTGCAGCTGCTTATCTGCCAACACCATAATATTGCAGTCCCGCCGCGCGTACCGCCTCTGGCGATAGTATATTTCTGCCATCGATGATTACGTCACCGTGCATTGTTCTCGCAACTCTACCCAGATCGGGCGCGCGAAATGCCCTCCACTCAGTAACCAGGATTAGTCCATCACTATCCTTAAGTACTTCATAAGGGTCTTCTGAGTTAAGTACAAGATCATCCCGATCTCCGTAGACGCGTCTTGCTTCGTCAGTTGCTACTGGATCATACGCTTTAACCGATGCACCCATTCGCCACAAAGATTCTATTACCACTCTGCTAGGCGCATCACGCATGTCGTCAGTATCAGGTTTAAAAGATAGCCCCCAAAGTGTAAATGTCTTGCCTTCAAGGTCTCCATTAAAATGGGCAGCTAGTTTTTCTACGGGCACTTTTTTCTGATCGGTATTGACTGCTTCTACAGCGGATAAGATGCGGGCATCGTAACCTGCGTCTCCGGCGGTTCGATGTAAAGCTCGAACGTCTTTGGGAAAGCATGATCCTCCATAGCCGCACCCAGGGTAAATAAAATGATATCCGATCCGTGGATCAGCGCCGATCCCAATTCGAACTGATTCAATATCCGCACCCAATCTTTCCGCCAGATTCGCCATTTCATTCATAAACGATATTTTAGTTGCTAACATCGCATTAGCCGTGTATTTGGTTAATTCTGCAGAGGGCACGTCCATCGTAATCACGCGCTCATGATTGCGATTAAAGGGAGCGTAAAGCTCGCGCATGATTGCAAGGGCTCGCTCGTCTGAAGTGCCGATAATAATGCGGTCCGGCTTCATAAAATCCTCTACCGCAGCCCCCTCCTTCAAGAACTCAGGGTTGGAAACCACGCTGAAGTCGCATCGAACTCCTCTCTGATCTAATACCGATTGGATTTTTGCCCTGACTTTATCCGAGGTTCCGACCGGCACCGTAGATTTGGTCACGATTACACGATATTCAGACATAGACTCACCAATCGAAGCCGCAACCTGGAGCACATACTTAAGATCAGCAGAACCGTCCTCATCCGGCGGTGTACCTACCGCTATAAATATCACTTCCCCGTGATCAATCCCGGCGTCAATATCTGTAGTGAATCGTAATCGATCAGCATGAGAATTTTCCTGTACCAGTGATTCCAGTCCTGGTTCGTATATAGGTAGTTGTCCTTTTCTCAATCCTTCTACCTTGGATTGATCGTTATCCACGCATAATACGCTATTTCCCATTTCAGCCAGACAGGCGCCTGTAACCAGACCAACATATCCGGTTCCAATAACGGTAATGTTCATATTGAGTTTTTAGATTAACCAGAAAGTATTTCGAGGCTCGGCGTCACTGAACTGTATAATTCTTATGTCCGACCGCATCACGCTCACGGCTAAATACTCGTTTTTGCACAGACCCCCACTCCTTGCAGCCCGGACACTGCCAGTGCAGAGAACTACTATTGAATCCGCATTGGCGACATTGATACTCTCTCGATTGCCCCATTGATTGGGACAGAAGGGTGGCGATCAACTCCAGATCAATTGACTCTCCTTTAAATAACTCAGGTGCATTTCGATTGCGGAGTAACTGATATAACCCATCCAGATTTGGATATTTACGAACAATTTCCAGCAACAGCCGTTGGCCCGCTATACGCCCCTTTCGGTTCTGCGTAACTTCTACCAGTGCGGATATAATTCTGGCATCAGGGTTTTTTTCAATAGCAGATTCAAGGAACTGGCGATATCCCCGCTGCTCGCCTAGCGCTGCATAACTGTCGGAGATCAATTCCACCACCTCACCCAGAGCTTCCGGAGCCCATTCTTCAATCTCCCTCCATAACTCTATAGCAACCAAGTGATTACCTCTGGCTGCCGCAACCTGACCAGAGAGTATGGCAGCTCGGACACACTTTTCTTCGTATTTGAAGGCGGATTCCAGATAGTACTCGGCTTCACCGGGCTTATTATCACTCACCGCCCTTTCAGCTAATTCACAACAATACTGTGCAAGCCGTTTAGAAAAATCCTGGTTTGATATTCCAGCAAGTTCTTCAGCGACTACTATCGCACTATGCCACTCTTGTTCATGATCATAGATCTGCAACAAGAAACGACACGCCTGCTCCTTATATTCTTTAACCTGGCGCAACTCTTGAAACAGACTTTCTGAGCGATCGAAAAGTCCGGCCTTAAAATAATCCTGAGCAAGCTCAAACAGGGCCAAGCAGCGAAGTGAATCATCAAGATCAGTTCTGGCAACAAGATTCTGGTGGATTTGTGTCGCTCTTTCTATTTCACCTCGACGACGAAACAGGTTCCCCAGAGCGACATGCATCTCAACTGTATCCTTATCAAGCTCAGCTGCCTCGAGGAATGCATTTAGTGCTTTATCTGGCTGCTCATTCAGAAGAAGATTAAGGCCTTTAAAAAACGCATCCGGAACATGCTGTCTAACCGGTGCAGGCTGGGAGTTTTCATGATCTCTCGACGCCATCCACCAACCGCTGGCAGCAGCGGCAGGAAGTAGCACAGTAACCAGACTGGATCCATTGGCTAAGCTATAAAATAGAACCGGGTAGAGATATCAGACCCGGTTACTTTCGAGAGTGCGGATTGTTTTATTCGCCTTAGAAAGACGACGACGCAACTTCAGGGATTTAATCAGACTGGCAAAGTACCCAACTATTATTCCAGCTATGAAGATGATAAGTAATACAATAGTCAATGGCTGTTCAGTACTTAATCCCATATAGTACTTAAGCTCGATGTTTTGTGGATTGTTGTAGAAAATCGACAACCCGAACAGAAAGAAAACCAGAATCACAATTACGTAAAGTAACTTTTTCATCATTCCTGTCCCTTAAAACCAGCATCCACACGCTTTCGTAGACTGGCACCAGGTTTAAAGTGCGGCACATACTTCTCCGGAACCTGTACCTTTTCCCCAGTTTTCGGATTGCGACCGATTCGCGGTGGTCGATAGTGCAAGGTCATACTGCCAAAACCCCGGATCTCAATGCGCTCACCATTAACCAGAGCTTCTGACATCCGCTCGAGTATGCTGTTAACGGCAAGTTCAACATCCTGCTCCGAGAGCTGAGGTTGATCTTTACTGATGTAGGCAACCAACTCTGATTTAGTCAGAGTTGGCTGATCGTTGAATTGGTCACTATCAGAAGACATGAGAGTTCACCCCTTATCACTAAGACTGTTTGCTCAATTGTTCCTTTAACTTGTCGCCAAGCGTAGCACTACCGATCTTGGCATCGCGGGAATACTCCTGAACCGCCTCGCCTTCGATCTCCATCTCCCTGACTTTAATTGACAGAGAAATTTTCCGATCTTTACGCTCAATACTGGTGATTTTAGCCTCGACCTCATCACCTTCATTGAGCACAGTGCGCGCATCTTCAATCCGATCTTGTGAAATTTCCGAAGCACGTATAAACCCTTCAACGTTCGGAATCAGCTCTATCGTGGCTCCTTTAGCAGTGACTTCTTTAACAACCCCTCGCACTGTACTGCCCTTACCATTTTCACTGACATAGCCTGAGAAGGGATCCTCGACTGCTTGCTTAAGCCCTAGCGAAATACGCTCGCGCTCTGCATCAACAGCTAACACTACAACACTAAGCTCATCTCCTTTTTTAAGTTCAGTAACAACCTCCTCTCCCGGTCGGTCCCACGACAGGTCTGACAAATGCACCAGACCATCGATCCCACCGTTGACGCCAATAAATACACCAAAATCTGTGATCGATCGGATATTACCTGTCATTACATCCCCTTTCTTGTGGGTAGCGGCAAACTCCTCCCAGGGATTAGCTGTACATTGCTTTATACCTAGAGAGATGCGGCGGCGATCCGGATCAATGTCCAGAACCATCACTTCTACCTCATCGCCCACATGACAGACCTTCCCAGGATGAATGTTTTTGTTGGTCCAGTCCATCTCTGACAAGTGAACCAGACCTTCAACTCCCTCCTCCAGCTCTACAAAAGCACCATAATCGGTGAGATTTGTAACCTTGCCAAATAGTCGGGTATTAACCGGATAACGTCGTGCAAGATCCAACCAGGGATCCTCACCTAACTGTTTAATCCCCAGAGAGACTCGACATTGTTCTCGATCAAATTTGAGCACACGAGCTTCTATTTCATCGCCTACTGTCAGAACTTCGGAGGGGTGTTTAACGCGTTTCCATGCGAGATCCGTAATATGAAGCAGCCCATCCAAGCCTCCCAAATTGACGAACGCCCCGTAATCGGTCAGGTTCTTTACTATACCTTTGACAATCTGTCCTTCTTCCAGGGTATCCAGAAGCTTTTCTCTTTCCTCATTGAGTTCGTTTTCGACGATGGCGCGGCGTGAAACAACAATATTATTACGCTGCTGGTCTAACTTTATAATCTTAAAATCAAGCTCACGACCCTCGATATATGCGGAATCCTTGACCGGTCTGACGTCAACCAAAGAACCAGGCAGAAACGCGCGCAATCCATTCACATCTACGGTAAAACCGCCTTTGACCTTGCCAGTTATAACTCCGTTTACGATTTGACTTTCTTCGTGCGCCTTGGCCAGTTCAGTCCAAGCACGCGCCCGCATCGCTTTCTCGCGGGACATTTTGGTGCTACCAGTTCCGTCCTCGACAGCTTCAAGGGCAACTTCAACCTGGTCACCGACCTTCACGGTCAGCTCTCCTGCCGGATTTTTGAATTCTGCTGCGTGTATCTCAGCATCAGATTTCAACCCTGCGCCAACAATTACGAAATCATTATTGATTTCCAGGACTTCGCCCATGATGACCTCACCGGGTTTCATCACTACCCCGGATAGGCTTTCTTCTAGTAACGCCGCAAAATCTTCACTCATAATAAATAAAAAATGCCCAACCTAGACTTTATGCAATCATCGTCTGATGCCGAAATCCTGGAGGGCAATACCTGCAATTAAAAAGTTAATGTTTAGTTATCGCGAGATGAATTGTTTCAGTTCATCTTTAGATAACCGCCTGTGCTTAGAGAGAAATTCGAAACCATACCGGAGGGTCCGGTCAAAGGCTCCACTACTGTCGCAATTATTTGGTCCTAAGAGCGGCAATTGCTCAAGAATCAAGGATATTTAAACCGCGTCGAGCCACCGTTGTCATACAGATACATCAAGGGCAGACTGAATCAGCTTCAACGCCTCCTCAACTGCTTGCTCGATAGTTAATTCCGTCGTATCAAGCAGGAAAGCGTCCTCGGCCGGTCTTAAGGGTGAAACTGGTCGGTTAGCATCCCGCTGATCCCGTTCGGTGATCTCCTCGAAAAGCTGGCGGATATTAACATCAAAACCCTTTAGTCTCAACTGGTTAAAGCGTCTTTCAGCCCGAGCCTCTGCACTCGCGGTAAGGTATATTTTACAGTTGGCAGCAGGAAACACCACAGTCCCCATGTCGCGCCCATCCGCCACCAAACCCGGCGGTTTTGCGCAGGCTCTCTGCCAATCGAGTAAAGCCATCCGAACTCCTGCGAGGGGTGCAATCCGGGAGGCTCGATCACCGGCTTCTTCACTCCTGATCAATCTATCTACAACCTCTTCATCCAGTAAAACCTGATCATTCCTGAATTCGAGTTCAAGATTTTTAGCCAACTTTGCCAGCGCAGGTTCGTCGTCAAGCGCAATCTCATTCCTGATTGCGATTAAACCTAGCACTCGATACAGTGCACCAGAGTCAAGATAATGCCATCCGAGCACATCCGCAATACTTTGCGAAACAGTCCCTTTGCCCGCCCCCCCGGGGCCATCAACGGTGACGACCGGCGCATTACGGCTCATCGGTTGATTTAGCAGATACCGCCTCAACATCCAATCCAGCCTTTCGCGCCAACTGGTAAAAATTAGGGAACGATGTCGCCACACAGTCTATGTCAGCAACCTTGACTGGACCGGAAGCCACGTTTGCAGCCATGGAAAACGCCATGGCAATACGATGATCACCTTCACTCTGGACTTCACCGCCTTGAAAGCGGCCTCCGGTGATCGTCATCCCATCAGAATGTTCTTCCACATTAATACCAAGATTACGTAGTCCGATGACAGTGCTCGAAATTCGATCACTCTCCTTGACTCTTAGTTCTTCAGCACCACGAATCTCAGTGACACCATCGGCACAGGCAGCGGCAACCGCAATTGCTGGAATTTCATCTACCGCCAATGCCACATCATTAGCGTCAATTCTGGTGCCGACAAGACGCGAACTGCACACCCGAAGATCAGCTGCAGGCTCACCGCCTACATCTGTTTCATTTGCGCGTTCTACATTAGCTCCCATCCTCTTCAGGATTGGTAGCACTCCGCTGCGGGATGGATTAACACCCACTCGAGACAGCAACAAGTCCGAATCCTTACTGATCAGCGCGCCGAGTATAAAAAATGTCGCGGAAGACAGATCGGCAGGTACCTCAATCTGACCCGCGGAGAGACTGCCACCACCGTGCAAGGAGATCCACGACCCGTCCCGATTTACCTGGTAACCAAATCCACGCAGCATTCTTTCAGTATGATCTCTGGTTGGCGCAGATTCCTTTACCGAGGTCTCTCCTTTGGCATAAAGGCCGGCCAATAATATTGCGGATTTAACCTGGGCGCTCGCAACCGGCAGTTCATACCTGATACCGCTCAGGCCAGAACTCGGATGAACGATCAATGGCGGCCTGTCATTGTTTGATTCTATCTCTGCCCCCATTTGGCGCAGTGGATTTATAATTCTCCCCATCGGTCTTTTGTTGAGCGACGCATCTCCAAGCATCGTCGACGACCATTGCTGTCCGCACAGGATACCAGCCAGCAAACGAAACGCTGTGCCAGAGTTCCCCATATCTAACGCGGATTGAGGTTGTCGAAGCCCGTGCAGTCCAGTTCCATGCACTAGATAATCACCTTCTACATGCTCAATTAAAATCCCCATTTTTCGAAATGCTGAAATAGTAGCCTTTACGTCCTCGCCCTCGAGAATATCGCGGACTCGTGTCGTACCTTCAGCTAACGCACCAAACATTATGGCGCGATGAGAAATTGACTTATCTCCATCTACCTTGATATTGCCAACAAAAGAGCCCCCCGGATTAATTCGGTAGTGTTTCATATCAGGTGAAAATCAGCGATTTACCAGTTGCTGCACTCTACGCTTACCGCTTTGACGCTCTGCTTCGCTTTGATCCTTGTTTTGTTTTCGGCGCTCGGTGACGATTGCTCGCGCCGATTTTGCACTGGCAAACAGTGCCTCTATCTTGTCATCGTCCCCTTTCTCTATCATGGATGCAATCCGCCCCAATGTTTCCTGATAATTTTCGATATGGGTCAGCACCTGCTCTTTGTTCATTCCGCAGATATCACGCCACATCACGGGGTCGCTGCTGGCTATTCGGGTAAAATCATAGAACCCCCCCGCGGCCATCTCATAACATTTTTCCTTGTCCTTTCCAGAAGCAAACAAATGCACCATCGCATAAGCAAGTATATGAGGTAAGTGACTGGTCATCGCCAGAACCCGGTCATGCTCCGCCACACCCATGGTTACTACATCTGCACCAACAGCACGCCACATATCTTCTATTCGCTTGCAGGCATCCGCATCAGTTTCCACTGACGGAGTAATCGCAACTTTGTGATCCTGAAAGAGATCATCGGACGCAGCGGTAACGCCCGAGTGTTCCTTGCCGGCAATTGGATGTGCTGGCACAAATCTGCTCGACAACGGCCCGAGAATATCTAGAGCTTGCTCTACAATGCCATGTTTAACACTTCCCACATCGGTAATAACTTTACCTCGATCCATCTCTGGGAGGATCTCTTCAAGAATATCAGCCATGCTGCCAACAGGAGTAGCCAGAACGATGATGTCAGCTTTGCGAGTGGCCTCCGCAACCGATGTACTAATTTCATCGATAGCGCCGAGGATTTTTGCCTTCTCGAGATTTTCTCTGCTCCGTCCTAGCCCAATTACTTGATTCACCATACCACGCTGCTTCAGTGCTAAAGCCAGAGAACCCCCGATCAAACCAACTCCTGCGATCATGATGACCGGCACATAAAATCCGTTTGTTTCTTTGGAGCTCATAGTTATAAAAGTTTCACTCAGTGGGAGGGGTGAACTTGGCTTAATTCAGGGACACCCGAAGGTATAGTCGTGTCTGGATCATGGGGCCTAGTTATGACAGTGGTACATTGTAATCCGCTCTTGGGCTCAATGCGACACCGTATAATTAGGCGTTAATATTAGAATCAGTTCAAATACTCAGGTTGATGCGGGATAAGAACCTAGATGCTTGTACAATCCAGCTTCCGCCTTGATTTTCTTCAGTGCCGCAGCAAGTTCAGGATCTTGATGATGCCCCTTTATATCCACAAAAAACACGTACTCCCATAAACCAGAGCGTGAAGGTCTTGATTCAATTTTAGTCATGTCAAGATTGTCATCAACCAATGGCTTGAGAAGATGAAATAACGCCCCGGGACGATTTCGTCCCGACAATAACAAACTGGTTTTATCGTCACCGCTTGGCGGGGTCTGACGATCTGACAGAACTAAAAAGCGAGTGGTATTTCCCGGCTCATCCTCAATATTTGCAACCAGAATATCCATGTCAAAATTTTCCGCTGCGGATTTAGCGGCAATACCCGCCGAATTGTCATCTCCGGAGGCTTGGCGAACCCCTTCAGAATTGCTGTTGCATGGGACCAGTTCTGCATGTGGAAGGTTCTCGCTCAGCCAGTGTCGACACTGACCTAAAGCTTGCGGGTGAGAAACCACACGACGGACTGCATCGAGGGAGTCGGCATGGCTGATAAGATTATGATGGATCTTTAAGTAGATCTCGCCACAAATATGAAGCGAGGTATTAGTTAAACGATCAAGGGTTGCATTGACGCCACCTTCTGTCGAATTTTCAATCGGCACCACTGCGAAATCAGTTTGGCCGCTTTCTGCAGCTCTACAAATCTCGTCAACTGTCGGGAAATAAACCAGCTTAATCTTGCTTCCAAAATGCTGCAGGGCAGCCGCTTCAGTAAACGTCCCTGGAGGTCCCAGTAAGGCTGCAGACAGTCCCGCCTCAGTACCCCGGGTGATCGACATAATTTCGCGAAATAACGACTCAACGTCGCTATCCTGAAGATCACCCTTATTCAGTTGCTTTAGTCGCCTCAATACCTGCGCTTCTCGCTCCGGCCGATAAATTGCGGGCTGATCCAATTCATTTTTTATGTCAGCAATTATCTTGGCCGCTGCGATGCGCATGTTCATTAATTCAAGGATTTTTTCATCGATAGAATCAATCTTATCGCGCTGGACCTGGAGCTTACTGTCAGTATCAGAAGGCACGTTGGTGGATCTTATGATAACTAGTGCAAAGTGGTATCGGTATCAGAGTCGGTTTGTGCCGAAGAGTCTATCGCTTTTTCAGCGCTCTTTTGCGAGTAATCCGGTTCGGATTGTTCTGATTCGACATCGGTTTCAGACTCATCTACCCGGCTCACACTGACTAACTTTTCATTTTGATTCAGTGAGATTAATCGGACTCCTTGGGTGTTTCTCCCTTGAGAGGAGATCTCAGATACCCGTGTTCGAATTAGTATTCCACCATCGGTAATGAGCATCACCTCATCTTCACTATTTACCGTGAGCGAACTCACCACATCGCCATTACGGTTTGAGGTTTTAATTGCGATAACCCCCATTCCGCCTCGGTTTTTTCGTGGAAATTCCGATAATGGAGTCTGCTTGCCGTACCCGTGCTCAGTACTGGTGAGGATATTGCATACCTCTTCAGCGCTTTCTTCTCGATCTGCGCCAGCAACCACCATCAACGAAATGACGCGATCCGCGCTGCCGAGCCTAATACCGCGCACTCCCCTGGCTGTGCGCCCCATGGCACGTACATCAGATTCTGCAAACCGCACCGCCTTTCCTCGATTACTTACGAGGAGAATATCCTGGCCTGGTTCGGTGAGTGATACGCCGATGAGATGATCTTCCTGATCAAGATTAACCGCGATAATCCCGTTGCTACGAGGATTTGAAAAGTCAGATAGTCTGCACTTTTTAATCGTACCGGCTTCTGTAGACATCACAATGAATTTGCCCTCCTCATATCCCTTGATCGGCAATATTGCAGTGACGCGTTCGTTACCGTCCAGAGGTAACAGATTCACCAACGGTTTACCCCTGGCTTGCCGCCCAGCCTGGGGTAACTGGAATACTCTTAGCCAGTATACTTTTCCCCGGTCAGAAAAACAGAGGATCGTGTCGTGAGTGTTCGCCACGAACATCTTCTTAACAAAGTCTTCTTCGCGTGTACGGGTCGCAATGCGCCCTTTACCACCACGCCTTTGTGCACTGTAATCACTGACCGGTTGAGATTTGGCGTAACCGGCATGAGACAAAGTGACCACCACTTCTTCTTCTGGTATTAAGTCTTCAAGTGAGAGATCTATTTCGCCATCGAGAATCTCTGTGCGCCGCGCATCACCATATTTATCTCGAATTTCTTCCAGCTCTTGACGGATTATTTCCATCAACCGATCAGGGTTACGCAGTATTTCCAAAAGATTCATAATCTGCTCTATAATTTCAGCATACTCCTGATGAATCTTTTCCTGCTCAAGGCCGGTAAGACGGTGCAGGCGCAATTCGAGAATGGCCTGTGCCTGCACTGGCGACAATTGGTAGCCATCATCAAACATGCCGCAATTAATGTCCAGACCATCGGGCCGAGACATGTTGGCGTCACTCCTCCCTAGCATTGCTGAAACCGCGTCCGATTGCCATTTTTTCGCCAGCAGTTGCTCCTTAGCTTCAGCGGGTGTTTGAGCGGCTTTAATCAAGACGATAATCGGGTCAATATTTGCCAGTGCTACCGCAAGCCCTTCCAAAATATGTGCCCGATCTCTGGCTTTGCGCAACTCATATACCGTCCGCCGGGTAACCACTTCCCGTCGATGGCGGACAAACTCCTCGAGCATATCCTTGAGCGTAAATAGGCGCGGCTGATTATTGCTCAGTGCCACCATATTGAGACCGAACACTGTCTGCATCCGAGTCTGCTTATACAAATTATTCAAAATCACGTCGACCTGCTCGCCCCGCTTGAGTTCTATCACTAAACGCATTCCGCGCTTGTCAGACTCATCACGAAGAGCAGAGATACCTTCGATACGCTTGTGCTTAACATGCTCAGCAATTTTCTCGGTCAACCGGGCCTTGTTGACCATATAAGGCAATTCCGTAACGATAATCGACTGCCTGCCATTTTCCGCCTCTTCAATTTCAGTCCGTGCGCGAACATGGATCCGGCCACGTCCAGTCTCGTAAGCGAGACGGATACCGCTTCTACCAGTAATCATGCCTGCTGTAGGAAAATCAGGGCCGGGAATATGCTCCATGAGCTCGGTGATAGAGATTTCTGGACTGTTGATCAGTGCTAAACAGGCGTTTACAGTTTCCCCCAGGTTATGCGGAGGAATATTGGTTGCCATGCCTACAGCGATACCAGTAGAGCCATTGACCAACAAATTGGGCACTCTGGTTGGTAATACCAGAGGCTGGAACTCCGTTTCATCGTAATTCGGGCCAAATTTGACTGTTTCCTTGTCGAGATCCGAGAGCAACTCATGGGCAATCCTATCGAGGCGGATCTCTGTATAACGCATAGCCGCCGGCGCATCTCCATCCACCGAACCGAAGTTTCCCTGCCCATCTATCAGGGGATAGCGCATCGAGAAGCTCTGCGCCATACGTACGATCGTGTCATATACCGCCGTATCGCCATGAGGATGATACTTACCGATTACATCACCGACTACTCGCGCGGATTTCTTGTACGCTTTATTCCAATCATTGCCTAACACGGACATAGCATATAGCACCCGGCGATGCACCGGTTTCAGCCCGTCACGCACATCAGGTAGCGCTCGACCGACGATCACACTCATTGCATAGTCCAAATAGGACTGCCGCATCTCGTGTTCTAGATTAGCGGGAAGGGTCTCTTTAGCGAAAGACGACTCGGTCATGAATCGATACCTTTAAGGCGGGCGGGATAGCAGGTTAGAGGTGAGGTCGTAGCCAATTTCAGTCCCTGCGAGCCATCCGACCAAGAGCTTTCAGGACATGGTCTGGTGCAGGATTTTTTTGATTAATCAGGTGTCGGCGGCCGGCAAATTCTTGGTTGATATAAAAGTAGGTAAATGTCTGCGCAAAACAGCAATTTTAGCATCGCGATTTTATCACAGCGCCGATCGGGAAAGCACCTTTTCATAGGCTTCAGATTGGTCGTGTGCCGACACTAAAATCTCTTCCCAAAGATCTTTTGACTGTTGCTGAGATTCAAGCCATCCCAGGTCTGCCAGATCCATTCGCAGAGTGAGTAGAATATGCCCATGTTGATCGTAGGACTCTTCGATTACATCACATCTCTGGTATAAGCTGGCGCGCAGAGCACCCGCGCCTGGTGCTAATTTCAAACGTTTTGTCTGGTGTTGCTCCCCAAGCAATTTGGCGAGTGCGCCTTGCAGGAGGTCTAGGCCATCTCCAGATTGCGCGGAGACCCATACGCGATTGATTCTTCCCTCACCATCAGTCGCGCTTCGGGCGGGCTCGTTTAGCAGGTCTATCTTGTTATTAACCAGGATACAAGGCACATCACTAGCATCAATTTCCGCCAGTACCCGTTCAACTTCGAGCTTAAGCTCAGCGTGTTCAGGATCTGAAAAATCATTCACCAGCAGCAAACAAGAAGAACTTGAGACCTCTTCTAGAGTGGAATGAAATGCAGCGATCAAGCTATGAGGCAGGTCTCGAACAAAGCCAACGGTATCAGACACTACTACCGGTCCAAAACCCGGCAGTTCAAGTCGCCGCATAGTTGGATCGAGGGTAGCGAACAATTGATTGGCGGCAAAGACCCCAGAACCCGTCAGCGCATTGAACAATGACGATTTGCCGGCATTAGTGTAGCCCACCAAAGAGATCGTAGGAATCGGGGTTCGATGCCTTGCTCGACGTCGTAGACTGCGCTGAGCTTCAACCTTTTTTAATCGACGGGTCAACGTCTTAATGCGCGTTCCAATCAAACGACGATCTGTCTCCAGTTGCGTTTCACCGGGTCCACGCAATCCGATGCCGCCTTTTTGCCTCTCGAGATGAGTCCAGCCTCTTACCAGTCTTGTCGACAGGTGTTTTAACTGCGCTAGTTCAACCTGTAGCTTGCCTTCGCTGGATGTCGCACGTTGAGCAAATATATCCAGTATCAATCCAGCCCGGTCCAGAACACGACACCCAGTTAAGCGCTGCAGATTTCTTTCCTGAATCGGGGAAAGCGCATGGTCAAAAATCGCGAGTGCAGCATCATGATGCGCAATCATTGCACTCAGCTCTTCAACCTTGCCTTTACCGATGTAGGTGGCCGCTACGGGTTTAGATCGCACCGATATCGTCTGACCCACAATTCTTGCCCCAGCGGATGCAGCAAGTTCCCTCAGTTCATGTAAGGGCTCCTGCAAACCTTCGGCCGGTGATCCGAGCTGCTTTACTAAAATCGCCCGTTCAACATCTTGATTAGAACTGAATGATTTTTTGAGGGACTTAAACAGGGTTGATACTCGCGTTGAAACGCTGGTCGCTAATCACCTAGCAGACACCAATGCAATATAAACCATTCAAGGCCGGATTGACCGACCTGAAATCATCGCGCACGGACCACTCAGGAGGCATAGGACGGCTCGTGACAAGCCGCCTGCCATGCACCCGAATTGTTTGAGCGCTAGAACGAATTAGTACGAACGATTCTCAGAAGGCTGCATCTCTTCACCATCCCCTTCAGCGCTTGCATCTTCAGGATTATCGTGGGGAATCCGAACCGGTCTCGCCGGTACGATCGTAGAGATGGCGTGTTTGTAAATCATCTGGTTCACGCTGTTGCGAAGCAGTACAACGAACTGATCGAAGGATTCGACCTGTCCCTGCAGTTTAATGCCGTTTACCAGGAAGATTGAAACGGGGATTCTCTCTTTTCGTAATACGTTAAGGAAAGGGTCCTGTAACGCTGTCCCTCTAGTTTGTGCCATTTTTTTACCTTTAAGTTTTTGCCCAGTTTATTGTTTAGTACTTTTATTGCTACAGTTGCCAGTGTTTCAGGGCATTAGACCGGCGGTGGTAACTTTTTGTATTTAAATCGAAAAAAGGCTGGTACGAGAAACCCTCCTTCGATGCGAAAGTAATGCGGCTGGTTATTTGGAATACAACCCACTTCAGCGAATCCAAACCAACGTATGCCCGATATTATCCTAGCAGTACGCCTAAGTTCAAAGGTTTTCGATGCTTAGTGTACGATTAATATATGGTAAGTTTTATTTATTCTTCAATTAGTTAAGAAATTTTCCAGATAAATTCTCGAGGATACCCAGCGTTTTGAGCGCGATCGCCCACTGGATAACCTGTGCCAAATTCACCGGAACCACACCAATTCAGCGGATTACACCACTCACGGCAATGGTATCACCGGGCTTCACGAGCCCAGGGAAATGCCGACCGATCAAAATACCGTCGTGTTTAGCCAGATAGTACGAAGGCGAAATTCCGGTGCGTTCCACATCGTAGATCCTCGCGATCTCCTGCCCCGCTGAAACCTCCTGACCTAATCCGGTTGTGAGCTCAAGCAGACCAGAATGCTCGGCAATGAGGTAGCAGTCGTCACCCGGCATATCGACCAGAATACTGTTAGAAAGGATCTTAGAATCAGACAGAATTCCGGCATGTGAAAGTAAATTAAGCACTCCCTGTCGGGCAATTCGGTTAGTAGTAGGGGTCGTAGAACCACCCCCACCGAGTTCGGTGGAAATAAAAACCTTACCCTGATTCTCCACCGAGGTGTCATACATTCCCATGCTATCCTGCTCCAGCAACATGACACTGTATGGTGCTGAAAAGGCCTGCATCGCAGCCTCACATTTCCTTTGCTGAGTTTGGTCCTCTAAAATATGCGCTGCAGCAAACGGGACAAAGACTAGTGTTTTCCCCCCTGAGTGAATATCCAATACATAATCTGCAAGTGGAATCAACGTGTTTTCAAAATAGTCAGCGATCTTCTCAGTTGCAGATCCATTGGGTCTTCCAGGAAATACCCGGTTCATATTCCCGTTGTCAATTGGTGAAGTCCGGCGACCAGCACGAAACGCGGGATAGTTCATCATCGGAACAATGATTACTCTGCCCTTGATATCTTCTGCACGCAGTGTGTTCGCTATATCCAGCAACGCCACGGGCCCTTCATACTCATCACCATGATTAGCGCCAGTCAGCAACGCAGTGGGGCCTTCACCATTGCAAATCACGGTAATTGGAATCATTACCGCCCCCCAGGCGGCGCTATCATCGGAATGAGGAAGCTTTAAAAAACCGTGCTGGATACCGTTTTGGTCAAAACTCAGGCTGGCAGAAATTGGATTCTTAATCTTCATTATCTTAACTTTTTACCATCAGCTGTCGAGGCACGTCGGCGAGTGCCTCACAGCCTTTCTCGGTAATCGCAATACTTTCGGTAATCTCAATTCCCCAATCATCCAACCAGAGTCCAGGCATAAAATGAAATGTCATGCCTGGTCGGAGTTCATTGCAGTCGGAATCGCGAAAACTCATAGTGCGCTCACCCCAGTCAGGCGGGTAGCTGATACCGATCGCGTAACCACACCGATTATCTTTTTTAAATCCGTGTTTGCGCAATGCTGAGAACAACGCATTAGCAATATCTCGACACTGATTACCGGGCTTTGCCTGAGCCAGTCCTGCCTCAATGCCTTCCTGCAGCGCGGCCTCCGCGCGGACAAACGCTTCGGTCGGCTTGCCAAGAAAAATGGTGCGCGATAAGGGGCAGTGGTATCGTTTATAAACCCCCGCGATTTCAAAGAACGTACCTGAATTCTGTGGAATGGGTTGATCGTCCCACGTCAGGTGGGGCGCAGATGCTTCTATCCCTGTGGGCACCATCGGCACAATTGCCGGATAATCTCCCCCGTGACCATCAGCTCCCTGCACCGCACACTTGTAAATTTCTGCGACCAGGTCATTTTTTCGCATACCCGGTTCAATTACCTCATAAGCGCGCTTATGCATGGCTTCAACAATCCGTGCGGCTCTCTTCATATAACTAATCTCTCGATGAGATTTAATTGCTCTTTGCCAGTTAACCAGTGAAGTCGCATCGATAAAGGTTGCGCTTGTAAGATGGTGAGACAGAGACCGAAAGGCCGCCGCACTGAAATAGTAGTTGTCCATCTCGACACCTATTCGCCTGCTACTCCATCCTCGCTGCTCCAACAGCTCAGACAAATAGTCCATCGGATGTTGCCGAGGATTTTGTACATAGTGATCTGAGTAACCGAGTATGTGTTCATGGGGCATAAACACCGTCAGTCTCGCCCCAGCGGCATCCATTCCCCGCCCAAACCACAGTGGATACTCGTCATCACTCAGTATTACGCACTGATGAACATAGAACGACCATCCATCATAACCCGTAAGCCACGCCATGTTGGAGGGGTCGCTGACGATCAAAACTTCAATCCCTTTATCAGTCATTGCCGCGCGGGTGCGCTTTATCCGCTCCCGGTACTCGCTTTCTTCGAAATTGAAGCCCATCTTCGTCGCAAATATTGGTGTGAGTTGAAGCAGACTTGAATATAACCGAATAGCTGCTTTTATCGCAGCCCATCAGTCAAAGTTTAGAATGCTGAACTAAGCGTCTGTTGCTGCATATAGCGTATGACGATATCAGTGGGCGGGACATTCCCAGCCTCAAACCAGACCACCCCAGATTGCTGCCTTAACCAGGTAAGTTGGCGCTTAGCCAGCTGTCTTGTTGCAGCAGTACTGTTATCAACCATTTGTTTATAGCTTACTTCATTATTGAGGTATTCGAGCACCTGTCGGTATCCCACAGTCCGCATACTTGGTAAAGCACGAGGATTATTCAGTCCTTTCATTAGCTGGCTGATTTCCTCGATCAATCCCTGTTCGAGCATGGTATGAAACCTTTGTGCAATTCGATTATGCAGGAGAATGCGATCTGCACTGAAAAGTAAAAGTTTGAGCGGTTTGTGCCCTAGACCCTTCCCGCGCATCATCAATTCTGAGGGCACCTTGCCGGAGACTCTATGGATTTCAATTGCTCTTTGCACGCGCTGACTGTCATTTGGATTTATACGTCCTGCAAGGTTCGGATCAATCTTCTGTAGTTGACCATACAAGGCTGAGATTCCGACAATGTTCAATTCTCTCGATATTTCTTGTCGAATTTCCGGGTTGGCCGAAGGCAATCTCGACAACCCTGTTTCAAGAGCTCTAAAATAGAACATCGTTCCACCAACCAAGACAGGGATACGTCCCCTGCTTCGGATATCATCAATCAATTTGCTTGCATCAGAAACGAAGTCGGCTGCTGAGTATGTTTGGTTCGGATTCCTGATATCTATGAGGTGATGCGGATATCGTTTTAGAAAACTCCGTGCGGGCTTTGCTGTACCAATATCCATTCCCTTATAAACCTGGGCCGCATCAACGCTAATCAACTCTAGCGGAAACTCTTCACTTAGCGACGCGGCCAGATCTGTTTTTCCTGTTGCGGTTGGGCCCATCAGGAAAACGACGGGCGGGATCTGGTTCATCGCTCTAGATTTCTGCAGTAAATCCGCATTAACGGCCGCGCATGAACCACTTGTCTATTTCCTCTAGACTGACACTCATCCAAGTTGGTCGGCCATGATTACACTGCCCAGAGCGTTCCACCTCTTCCATCTGCCTTAAAAGTGCATTCATCTCCTCTATAGTCAGGAGTCGATTCGCGCGAACTGATCCATGACAAGCCATGCTGGAAAGTATCTCATGTTCAGCGTCTTTAATTCGATCACTCAATCCATATTCAATGAGGTCGGACAGAACATCTCGCACCAGCGTTTCGATATCAGAGCGCGTCAAAAGTCCCGGAACGGATCGAACAATCAGTTGTTCGTCACCGATTCTATCGATGTCAAAACCGTACTGGCGAAAAATGTCGATATGCTCAATTGCTGCATTGCCCTCCCCCTCACTGACATGAATACTGAGCGGCACCAACAAAGGTTGGCTGACTACACTATTTTTCAGTGACTGTTCTTTGAGCGACTCATAGGTTATTCGCTCATGGGCTGCGTGCATATCTACCATAATCAGACCCTCTCTATTTTCAGCCAGGATATACACACCCTTTAATTGCGCGATAGCAAAACCCATCGGCGGAATTTCCCTCTGTTCCAGCTCTTGATATCCCTCATTTTCAGCATGAGGCTGAGTCTGATAGTTCTGAAACCTGCTGTAAGCATGTAATTGTTCCTCCACTAACATGCGGATCTTCTGCTGCGACTGCAAAGAGCTAAAACCGCTTCGATGGCCCCTCTCTCTGTCGGTGTACTGCGCATCGGCGTTGACCCCTTCTTTCGGACCTGGTAACTCCACCCGGCTCTGTTCTGGAGTTAAACTGGCGATAGCCCGGTGGAGGCCACGGTAGATATAGTCATGTACAGATCGGGATTCACGAAACCGTACTTCTGTTTTCGCGGGATGCACATTGACATCCACCAGACTCGGCTCGATCTGAAAAAAGAGTACAAACGCTGGGTGACGCCCGTGAAATAACACATCGCTGTATGCACGTCGGACCGCGTGGGCGATCAGGTTATCCTTTACCGCCCGACCGTTAACGAAAAAAAACTGCATATCTCGCTGGCTCCGAGAGAATGCGGGGAGTCCGATCCAGCCTTCCAGAGACATTGGACCTGCATCGTCTTCTATGTAGACGCTTTGATTGGCAAAAGAATTGCCACAAATGCCAGCAATTCGTTTTTCTCTTTGCGCTGGCGTATTTGCTGCGGATACCGCAAGCACCTGCCGACCATTATGTGAAAATTCTATCGCCACTTCGAAACAACTCAGCGCCATTCGTCGCACCACATCTTCGAGATGCTTAAGTTCTGTTTTCTCGGTCTTCAGAAACTTTCGGCGAGCCGGAGTATTAAAGAACAGATCCGAGACTTCGACCGTCGTTCCGGGGCCATGCGCCAGCGGTTGAGGTTCGGATACCTGGCTACCGCTATGGCACTCCACTATATATCCACTGTCGCTGCCCAAAGTGCATGAAGCAATTTTAAGGCGAGACACCGCACCAATACTTGGCAGCGCCTCGCCACGGAAACCCAGTGTCGATACATTAAATAGATCATCAAATCTCTGGAGCTTGCTGGTTGCGTGCCTGGAAAGCGCCAACTTGAGCTCATCGCGAGGAATCCCATGGCCGTCATCAGTAATCTTGATGCGTTTAATTCCACCACGTTCAGCCTGGATAGAAATCCGAGTGGCCCCGGCATCGACACTGTTTTCAAGCAGTTCTTTTAACAGTGAGGCTGGTCGTTCTATCACTTCTCCGGCAGCGATCTGGTTGATCAGCCTGTCATCCAGCTGTCGGATAGGATTTCGGTTCATACAATCGCTACTTGTGGTCTCTGTTTATTGACGTGCATAATACGCAGGGCTCTTGGTGATATATCGTTTCACCCCCGTAAGGATTGCTTTCGCGATCTTCTCCTGGTGCCCTTTACTTCGAAGCAATTTTTCTTCCGAGGGATTGGTAATGTACGCGGTCTCCACCAGAATCGATGGTACATCAGGGGATTTCAGCACAACAAAACCTGCCTGTTCCACTCGCTTACTGTGCACTCTGCCAATTTTCTTTAGCTCAGCAAGGACTTCCCGACCAAAGCTTATACTTTCATTTACTGTACTGCTCATAGACAAATCAAGGAGCACTTCGGCCAATAAATCATCTTTGTCGGCTAGACTGACACCACCGGCAAGATCCGAAAGATTTTCCTTGTTAGCAAGAATCTTAGCTGTCTCACTGGTCGCGCCTCTAAGCGACAAGGCATAAACGGAAGCACCTCGTGCCCGGGAATCTTTGAAGGCATCAGCATGTATTGAAATAAACATATCAGCACGATTCTGTCTCGCTAAGGTACTTCTTTTTCTTAGTTTGATGTAATAGTCACCAGTTCGGGTGAGTTCAGCTTTCATTCCGGGTTCTGCATCTATTAAAGACTTAAGTCTTTTAGAAATCTGCAATACCACAGTTTTCTCATATGTCCGTTTACCCCGGGCACCGGAATCTTCCCCACCATGCCCTGGATCGATCATTACTAAAATATCCCTGTTTGGATCTCTCGGTGCATCAGGTTCGGGGAGCGGTGCTGGTACGGGTGTTTTCTTGTTCGGATCAAAATCATGATGATAGAAATCCACTACCAACCTGTACTGAAAATTATTACTAGGTTTCAGTAGCTGAATAAAATAGCGTACTGGTTTTTTTAAATCGAAAACCAGCCGGGTCACACTTCCATCTGGTGAACCCAACCTGATCTGGCGGATGAACTGACCGGTTTTGGTTGGATCAGGGATCTTACTGCGCAACCTTGTGTTCTCAAGATCGATCACTACACGCCCTGGACTTTCAAGTGAAAAAACCTTGAATTTGCTCCGCTTATCCATGTCGAAAACTAAGCGGCTGTGGTCAGGAGCATGCCACATCCGAATATCTTTAATAACCGCAGCACTAACCGGACCAGTTACCAGCGCCAGTAATACTAGCAGCGCTGCCAGTCTAAGGCCCTTTATCATGTTTCCAAGCATACTCCTCGTTCTCGATCCAAAAACTCCTCATCGACAAGAGGCTCTGGCACTTCAATTGTCCGTCCATCATCGCTAAAGTTGATAAAGATCTCGAAATCAGCAACCGGTAATACGCCACGCCCCCGCTCCGGCCATTCAAAAATTGAAATCGCTTCCCCTCCAACCATGTCCCTTACGCCAATTGACTCCAGCTCATCAGGCTCATTCAGCCGATACAGGTCAAAGTGATACAGTATGAACTCTTCAAAAACGTAGCTTTCCACTAGTGTATACGTGGGGCTGGTAATGGGAGCTGTAAATCCGAGGCCCGAAATCAGCCCTCTTACGAGGGTAGTTTTTCCGGCACCAAGATCACCATGCAGGTAAATTACTGAGCCCGCTGGAATCTGACTGGCAATACTCTTGCCAAATCGAACCATCGCGGCTTCTCCGCTTATTCCTATACGTCGCTTCAAAGGGTATACGTGAGGTTGCGATGGCTGGATAATGGCTTTGTATGGACCAATCTTATCACTATGCGATGATGCCTATCATGCCTGAACTGATGCTTAACACCGCTATTTTTTTCCAAACCTCAGTGCAAAATATTACTCAACCCAAAAAACAAAAATAATTCATTGACTAAGAACTGGGAACATCTTAGCAAACAGATCAAACTTTGGTCGGTCGAGCTTGGATTCAGCGGCATTGGGATCTCCAACGTAGAAATGGCACAAACGGAACGCCGGCTTACGGAATGGTTAGCTCGAAAGTTTCATGGGGAGATGAAGTATATGGAGCACCATGGCACTAAAAGAACTCGACCGGCTGAACTAGTGCCCGGCACGATTCGGGTTATCACGGTATCCATGAGCTACCTCCCTGAATCTATGGAGCAATGCCTTGACGCTCTTAAAGATTCTGAAACCGGTTACATTTCTCGATATGCCCTCGGACGCGATTACCATAAGGTAGTCAGGAAGCGTTTGCAAAGACTGGCGGACCGCATAAATATAGAGGTTGGAGAATTTGGCTATCGCGCGTTCTGCGATAGCGCCCCGGTTATGGAGAAAGCACTTGCCGAAAGCGCAGGCATAGGCTGGCTTGGTAAGCATACCAACATTCTGAATCGAGCTGAAGGATCATGGTTTTTTCTTGGTGAGATTTATGTTGATATTCCATTAGAAATAGACGCCCCTGTTAGCGCGCACTGCGGCAGCTGCACCGCTTGCATCGAAATTTGCCCGACACGCGCAATTGTAAAGCCGTATGAACTCGATGCCCGCAAGTGCATTTCCTATTTAACCATCGAATTACAGGGAACCATTCCAGTCCAGTATCGTAAAGACATTGGCAATCGGATCTATGGTTGCGACGACTGCCAACTGATATGTCCCTG
The DNA here is from genome assembly GCA_024644945.1 of Gammaproteobacteria bacterium. Lineage (GTDB taxonomy): Bacteria > Pseudomonadota > Gammaproteobacteria > Arenicellales > Poriferihabitantaceae > VYFG01. The sequence continues at coordinate 22,418 of JAHEGU010000050.1, forward strand.
GAATCGTTACGCCCGACTAGCCATAGAGCCGGATTTTGCGATCAGGCTGCCTCTTCACAATCGCAGTCTTATCGCTTTATTCGGCTGGACTGAACAGACTTTTTTAAGCGAAACAGAAGGTTCTGCAATCCGCAGAATCGGTTACACCAGATGGCTGCGGAACATTGCGGTGGCACTCGGTAATGCCACGACTTCTGAAGACATTATTGGCGCATTACAATCACGCGCATGCCACCCTTCTGAACTAGTTAGAGAGCACGTACAATGGGCTTTGGAACAACATTCTAGTTAAGCCGACCATGTCTCAACAAATATCGCCGAAACAGAGAATTCTTGCGGGAGAGAAGCTCACAGGCTGCTGGATCTCCCTATTCAGTCCGCTATCGGCGGAAATTATGGCGCAGGCAGGTTATGACATTGCCATGATTGATCTTGAGCATGGGGCCGGTGGATTACTTGAAGCTATTTCAATGATGCATGCTGTTGAATCCCATGGTTGTTCTCCGATGATTCGCGCCAGCTCCTCAGATATTGTTGACATAAAACGCGTGTTGGACATTGGACCCACGGGAATAATGGTGCCTAACGTCCGCAATGCAGAGGAAGCCCGATCAGTGATCGAGCACTGTCGATACGCACCTGAAGGAGACAGAGGGGCTGCACCAGGCTATATGCGCGCTATGGGATATGGCGGATTCGAAGGTAGCGCCAGGAACGGCAAAGAGTATTCGGCATTCATGAAAGAAGACTTCATGCTGATTCTCCAGGTGGAGTCCGCAAACGCGGTCGAAGAAATCGAATCCATTGTGTCGGTCGAGGGAATCGACATGGTATTCATCGGTCCTGCTGACCTCTCCGCTTCTCTCGGCAAACTTGGTGATTTTGACTCACAGGATTTTCAACAGGCTTTAGCCAGGATTGAATCGGAAACAAGCAGAGCCAAAACGTCATTAGGCACTATTCCATTTTCTAACTGGACAGCAGTACGTCTCTACCAAACAGGCTATCAGCTGGTCATTTCTGGCGCTGACGCCATGTTGCTCGCATCCGCGGCAAAAAAAGATCTTCAATCACTTGAAACCGCCCGCTGACCGACAAAGAGCCAAGCGCAGAACTAACGATTCACTTGTCAGGATTTGACCTAGATATTCGCTCGAGTCTCTCCACAGCAGTTTTACTCAATAAAGTGGCGGACTCTAATTCGGTATTCCAATACAGCACAGCGAGACCGCTTCTGAGCTGATTCCGCGCTAAAGTAACCTTCTGTTCTGTGGTCTTTTCCTGCGCCCCATAGTCGGTACCATCTCTGGTGACTATTTCTTCAAGCAATGAATCGAGCGTTTCTGAAGACAATTCCTGCCAGGGGATTTTCACACTGGCATGACAACGTTATGTTTGGGGCCATAGGGAAACCCGGTAATATTCTCCGCACCTTGCTCACTGACTATTAAGATATCGTGCTCGCGATAACCTCCAGCGCCCGGATTGCCCTCAGGAACGGTTAGCATAGGTTCCATAGACACCACCATATTGGGCTCCAGAACGGTATCAACATCCTCACGTAGCTCCAAGCCTGCTTCACGCCCATAGTAATGAGACAGCAATCCAAACGAATGGCCGTAGCCAAATGTCCGATATTGGAGCAATCCACAGGACTCGAAATGTGCATTGATTGCGTCGCAAATCTCACTGCACTTTGCACCTGGCTTGATCAGCGATAATCCTAACTTATGCGCCTCGACATTGGCCTGCCATATGTTTAACGAATCATCATCCACATGGTCAAGAAACAGCGTGCGCTCCAGAGCAGTATAGTACCCCGAGATCATCGGGAACGTGTTTAAGCTCAGAATATCACCCTTATTTAAGCGCCTCGTCGTCACCGGATTGTGCGCGCCATCGGTGTTAAGCCCAGACTGGAACCAAACCCAGGAATCACGAATTTCGCTCTCCGGATAAGTTTCGGAAATTGCCAGCTCCATAGCATCCCTTCCCGCCATCGCAACGTCCAGTTCGCGAACACCGGGCTGAATCGCATCTCTAACCGCTTCTCCTCCAATATCCGCTATTCTAGCGCCACTTCTAATCAGCTCGATCTCTTCAGAAGATTTAATCATCCGTGAACGCATGATCGGAGCATGCAGGTCGACCACTTCCGCGTCGGGTAGGAAAGCCGACAATGTATCCCTTGACGCAAGTGTCAAGTGGTCTCCTTCGATTCCAATCCGCCTAATCGAACCGGTAATGCTTCGAATAGCGCGCCAGAAATTATTCTGTTGCCAGTCG
>JAHEGU010000051.1 GCA_024644945.1 Gammaproteobacteria bacterium
ATTGCGGACATGAGTACCGGTGTAGAAGGTTGGAAGCAGTACTACATTATCCGCGTCCGAGTTCAGTTTACCCCAGGTCTTATAGGCCAGTTTCGCGTTACCGAGAACCTGTCCTGATTTTAGGTCCACGTCACCAAGCGAAAATAAATTATAGTCGTCAGCTGAGGCACTCAAAATCAATTACATATACAAGTCGCAGAGATGGAGTCGTAAGTCAGATATTGCGAAATCTATTGGAACGTTGAGGATGCGTTAGTTCGCGGCTTTCGCTGCAAGTCGATATTGCTTAGGGTCAATCTTATGACGATGCAGCAACTTGTAAAACTCGGTGCGATTGCGTCCGGCTTGCTTGGATGCATGTGTGACGTTTCCTGAGGTCATCTGTAGAATTTTTATCAGATAGTCGCGTTCAAATCTTCGTTGGGCTTGCACAAACGATTCAGTTTTATTGGGTTCGCTCTTGAGAGCTCTGAGAACAAATGATTCAGAAATTATCGGCGTTGTGGCGAGCACCGCTACCTGCTCGACAACGTTCATCAACTGTCGAATATTGCCCGGCCATTTTGCCATCGTTAGCAATGCCATAGCCTGAGGTGAAAACGAGCGCGCTATGCAGTTACGATCGCGAGTATGAATTTGTTTTAGAAAGTGGTTGGCAAGCATGGATATATCCTCGCGCCGCTCGGAGAGCGGAGGAAGTTCCAGGGCGATGACATTCAGTCGATAGTACAAATCTTCACGGAATTTCCCAGTATAAACCGCTTGGTCAAGATCATGGTGCGTAGCCGATAGCACGCGTACATCAACAGGTTGCAGCTCATTAGATCCAACAGGTCGAACTTGCTTCTCCTGCAGGAACCGCAGTAACTTACCTTGAAAATCCAAAGGCATATCACCTATTTCATCGAGAAACAAGGTGCCTCCATCTGCTTCCTTGATTAATCCAATGCGGGCTCGGTCAGCACCGGTAAAAGCCCCTTTTGCGTGACCAAATAATTCAGATTCAAATAGTGACTCGGGAATTGCCGTACAGTTGATAGCTACGAACGGTTGGTCGGCCCGCTGACTGGCATCATGGATTGCCCGAGCCAGTAGTTCCTTGCCGGTGCCGCTTGGACTTTGAATCAAAACGCTTACATCGCTGGGCGCAATTCGCCGAGCTTCTAAAAGTAAGTTTTCAAGCTGCGGGCTGCAACCAATAATATCTTTGCGCCAGTCATTTCCACCACCCTCATCATTAGAAGCGACTATTCCGGTGCTTACTTGCAGAGCTAGTCGAATTTCAGCTAAAAGTTTTTGACTGTCGAATGGTTTGGTCAGAAAGGAGAACACCCCTTCCCGGGTAGCTTCAACTGCGTCGGGAATGCTACCGTGCGCAGTTAGAATGATAATAGGTAGAGTGGGGTATTTATTATTTAGCTGTCGGAACAGAGCCATTCCGTCCATTCCCGGCATCCGCATGTCGGTTACGACAACTTCTGGTTGAAATGCTGGGACGACGGATAATGCCTGTTCAGCAGATTCCGCTGTGTGTAGGTCGAATCCGTATGCTTTTAGACGGATGCTTAGTAGTCGCAGAAGTCCAGGGTCATCATCAACTACCAGTATTTTAGGAGCCATCTGAGTCGAGGCTTGATGACGTTGGAGCTGAGATGGACTGTTCTGTTTCATTAATATCTGCCTCGATTTTTTGTAACTGATTCAATTTCTGCTGGAGTGTCAGCAGATCTGCCGACATAGTATCGGATAATGCTTTTTCAGCGATGAGCTTATCGCCAAGTTTTTTCAATAGAATATGTAGTCGTTTCAGGTCTTCGCTATGCTGGATCATCAACTTGACCAATCGACGTTCTGAGTCGTTAAGCTTATCTATCTGCTCGTAGTCGCTAAGAATTTTTATTGCGAGAGCATCCTCATCCGCGGTCTTGCCAATTTGGCTCATAAGTAAGCCGGTTTTAAGTCTGTCACAGGAAAACTCGTTAACGTCATAGCCGCTAAGTTGCTGAATAAGCGCGGCCCTTTGGGCCCCGTCCAGTTTTTGTGCATCGATCAGGAATTCGTCCAAAGGTCCACAAATTCTTGGAGGGCTGGGAGCAACCTTATGCACAACACGTGGCTCAGATAGTGTCTCGGGTTGTATACCTGTTTCCGGCTCCGTGACTGCGCAGCCAACCAATGTCAGCATCAACACACAAAAACATAAAAGTGGAAAATTATGTTTAAGCTTCATGTGCTACCTTCATGTTATTGACCGGGAGTAGTACCTTTACGGCAGCGCCGATAGCGGAGTTTGCTATTTCAATTCGCCCACCATGCAGGTCGGCATATCTTTTAGCTATGGACAGCCCTAGCCCCGTGCCTTTAATATGGCTGTTGGGACTTTTCCTTCCCTGATAAAAGGGCTTGAACACTTTTTTGACCTCATCATTGCTGAAACCAGGACCGGCATCCTGAATCTCTACATCGATGCCGTCATTGGTGACTTCGGTAGATATTTTTATTGTGCCGCCCCTGGGCGAAAACTTAATCGCGTTGGTCAGCAGGTTTTCAAACAAACTTTCAAGCTGGGCCTGATTGCCGATGATGCGGGCAGCTGGTGTATTGTGCTCGACAATAAGTTGACGGCTTTTTAAGATCAGATGTAATTTGTCAATTATTTTCTCAATAACAAGCTTAATATTTACCGGCACTTGTGGGAAGGGCTGGTCCATTGTGAGAGCCAGATTGAAATCCAGTAATGATTCGAGTTGGTTCTGTAAAAGGAAAGTGTTTTGTTTCATGATTTCCAGAATTTCCAATTGTTCCGGATTAAGTTTTCCAATGACCTGCTCTTGCATCAGGTCTGTGCCTTCTCGAATTGCGGTAAGAGGAGTCTTCAGCTCATGTGAAACATTTTGCAGAAAAGTAACCTTTTGCTGCTCAATCTGGGATAGTCGTTCTGAAAGCCAGTGCAACTGCTCTCCCATGGCTTCAATATCTTTAGGACCACCGACATAGGTGTCGCGGGGATATTCGCCTTCTCCCATCCTTTTTATTAAAGAAATCACTTTTTTTAGAGGGCGATTTATTACAGTGCCGCTAACCAGGGCGAGAAATAAAGCAGTGGGCACGACCGTCAACAAAAGCGCCACCAGGGATTTCTTTGATCGGCTCGCGCTGTCAGTCATTTCCTCGCGCATTGATTTAACAAATTCGCTGGCTTGTCTGGGTATTTTTCCAATTAACACTGAAAGCTGATCGAGCTCCGCTGGTTTTTCCGGCAGGAGATCAGGCTCCTGGTCGGCTCGCAGAGCATGGGTAGCATCGATGTCGTTTAGTTCTGCATGCAATCTCTCTTCAATTCGTGCGACCTGGTGCAGATTGTTCGACATCTCCATATCAATTGGGAGCTCCAGTAAGACCTCCACTGATTTCTGCAGGGACTGGCGCTGTTCTTCGTAACGCGCAAGCAGCTTTCTGTCTAATAGGATCAGGTATTGTTCAGCACTCCTTTTCAGACCAAGAGCCTGAGTGGTCACTAGTCGGCTGTTTTCCATTACCGCAGCTGACTGATTTACGATGGACTGCATCTGCATGGACAGTCGGTCCATCTGAAAAAACAGCACCATTAATCCAATCATAAGGGGCAGTGCGACTAGCAGGAAACTGACTAGCATCAGCCGATAAACGGTCTTGGGCTGTATTTTCAATTTCCGAATTGGTTGGGTGATAAGAAATAAACTTCAGATTTTGCCAGTGATCCGCTGCCCCGGCAAAACGTCGCTAATGTGAGACATCTAATATTTACATAAAATCAATTAGATACCCCCATTTCTGTACTTTTGTGTTGCTAGATGGTTGCAACTGTCGAAGACGAATACCTACACTGATTCTAGCTTAGGAACGTAACAGATTAAATAGATTGATCAAATTAAATCTGGCACGAATGTTGCTTAGACAATATCACGGGGCAATGAACTGCCAATTTGTAAGTAAACGTTACTGGAGAATTAATATGTCAAGAAAACTATTCCTCACTTCGCTCATTATGTACGGAGCAAGCCAGGCCGCTATAGCGGACGAAGATGCGTTCAAACAGCTCGACCTCGATCAGAGTGGGACCATCAGCGCGGAAGAAGCTGTGGCGATGGAAGGTTTGCAGGAAACCATGGCTGAGTATGATCTCAATGGCGACCGAGAGTTGGACCGGAACGAATTCGCATTATTTATTGAAACCACTGAGTCCAAATCAGCTTCATGAAGGGGATGACGCTGTTTAGGCATTACGCTCTGGGATAGGCCAGAGGGCAGGCGGGCCTGCCAGGCAGCAACAGTGACCGACCGCGCACTGTTGGAGTTTCTTCAACTTCACTGAAGTTGCCTGGCGGGCTGGTTTGTTAGCAGGGTTTTTCGATCGGTTCATCACCCAAATCGCGTTTTAACGCAAATTTCCTTTCTCTATTTTTCTGTTTCCAAATAACACTCTTCTACACTGACGAATTAGTCGGAATACAGCGTTAGTGTAACGTCGATTTTTACATCTTCCAGGGCATCTCGCTTTAGGCTCGATCTGTTGGTCAAGGCGCGGATTCTATTGAATTTGTAATTCAAAGTCCCTGTATAAAGCTTTCCGATTGAACAGACTTTGGGATTGCTTCCAATTAATTATCCTGATTTGTCTTATTAATGCAGGCATTAGCGCGTGATAAACTTGTGTTCATTCAAGCAGGTGGAAACAATCCAGACAGATTGAAGCCTTTCTCCGATAGCTTGTGGTGCTCAATTGGAGTTATGTTGATGAGTTCGCCGGCGGTTATTGCGGCCAAATTAAACGCGGTTATCGTTGTGGGCAGGGTCTGATCCTGATCAATATCGAGCGCCAGACCCACTGATAGGTTGTAATGAGTCACAATTCAAAAGAATTCTTAGAGCTGATGGAAAAACAAATACCTCTCGCTGGCAGCGCACTGACCAGGATAATACGCGTGTCTAAAATTGGTCTGATAGCGTCTGTTTTGGGTACTGCATCTCTCTCTACTTTATCGGTTACTGCCGTAACGGCTGCTACCGAAGCGGCTACTACCGTAGCGGCTACTACCGTAGTGGCTACTACCGTAGCGGCTACCACCAACGAAGATCAGGACACGGAAGTGCTGGGGGTGATGCATCGCGCATACGACTCCCTTAGTTTTCTGGTCAGACTTGCTCTCGAGCCAGGATATGATCGGCTCGACGAGCCAGATGTGGTAGCCAAGTTGGAGCAGCTTGATCAGGCCTCCTATTCTCTGCTTAAGCATGGTCAGCTTGAGCCAATTTCGTTTCATTTGCTTGGTAGGTCACTGGATCAGAATGTTCAACAAATGCTGCGGCATTACCGCAATGGATTACATGATGTAGCCGAACTCTACCTATTGGACACTATTGAGCACTGTGTCGCGTGTCATACTCTACTACCAGATAACAAATCGCGCTCTATTGGTCAGGAGTTCGGAGAGTCGCTGAAGGATACTGATTTGAACTCAGTACTGGCCGCTCGTATTTTGATTGCCATAAGGCAACCTGAACGGGCCTTAGAGAGCATGGAAAACTACTTGAAGCAATCTGACTATGTCACCAGTGAATTAGAGACAGAAGAGGAATTGCTGGATTATCTTTGGTACTGCCTGCATATCACCGCGGATGGAGAGCGCCCGCTGCCGATACTTCGCCTGGTGCAGGAAAAGGAGAGCACGCCTTTTTACCTTCAGAGAAAGATCGGGCTATGGATGGAGAACCTCGATCAATTTGCAGATGATCTGCAGCAGGAACCTGGCATGATTCAGGTCAGGTCACTTTATCAGATGGCGGATAAGGCAGAGGCGTCACTTACTAAGAGAGACCGATCGATCTATGACATTGTGACGTCTACCATGATTAATCGGCTGCTCGATAATAACAGTGGGTTGGAGCCGCAGGAAAAATCAGAGCTTTACTTCATGTTAGCTATGATACATATGCGCATGCGCACATTCAGCAGTTCAGTCCCCACAGCTGAACTCTATTTAGAAGCATCTATACGTGAGGCGCCAGAAAGCGAGCTGTCTAAGGCGGCTTATGCAGAACTAGAAGAGTATGCTTTAAAGTATTACGGTGATATTGATCCGCTGGAGGAGCTGTTCTCGGTGCCTATCGAGGACCTGAGAACCATCCTGGGAATAGAGTAAGTCGAGGTCGATATGAAGCTTAAAAGAATACTTGTGTGCGTGGACAGCAGTGCTGAATCCCTTGCTCGTATTGAGACCGCGTTCAATATTGCGGGGGCTGGAGGTGCGGTGGTCACAGCGATTTTACCAATACACATAGAGATTCCGGCGATTCCAACCAGCACCATGCATGGTGGCTGGTATATGGGGGAAAAAATAATATCGAAAAGCAGAGAGCAGGCGATGCAGTCTGCAATGATGATCGAGGAAGCTTGCATGTTGCTGGCCGAGGAGTATCAGCAGGAACTAAAGTGGCAGCAGAAAGAGGGAGATGTAGCTTTGATCGTGAGTGAAGAAGGCAGGTATCATGATCTATTGATTTTAGGTAAGCCAGATCCAGCACATACCAGTCCGAGCTACCGAAACAGCCTTAACAGTATCCTAGTGGAATCCGGAACCGAGTGTCTGGTGATGCCGGATGCTGCACCCGGGTTTAGAAATATCGCAAAGACAGTACTGGTGGCGTGGGACGGCAGCAGGGAGTCTGCTGAGGCAGTCAAGGGGGCGATGCATTTTCTGGACCAGGCCAATGAGATATGCATACTGACCGCTTACAAAGGTGAAGACGACAAAAAGGCCATGGAGCAAATGAATCAGAAGATTCGAGACTTCATGTCTGAACATGGGGTCGAAACTAGCCCGATGTTGATCCAGCAAGAAGGCCTTTCTTCTGGTAAATCTATTTTGAAGCAGGTTGGCGATATTAATGCTGATCTGATCGTGATGGGCGCTTATGGTCACTCAAGATTTCGGGAGATTATTCTGGGAGGTGCCACGCGTTACATATTGCAGCATGCTAATGTGCCGGTTCTCTTTGCACACTGAAGTTATGATTTTTGATCTTATGGTCCAGGGCACACCGTAAATACACGGTAACCTAACACTATACGGGAGGCTGACTGATTATGATAATGAAAGATTTAATGGTGGTGGTTGACGATTCGCATGCGGCGGAGTCGACTTTTTCTTACGCTGTGACCATGGCAAAAGAATTTAGCGCTCACCTTGCTGTTTTATATCCTGTTCCGGTTCTGCCACCAGCAGTTTACATGGGCATAGAATACAGTACGGAGTGGTTGGCCGCGATTTCACAGAACCTGGAACAGAATGAGAAAACGGCTGAAGGAAAGTATCTGGAAAAGGCCCGTTCAGCCGGCATTGAAATTGAGTGGAGGAGTGAGGAGGGCGAGCCTTCGCTTGTAGTGACCGAACAGAGTCGCTATGTGGATATGACTATTATTACGCAGAGTATGCCGGACTCAGAGGAAAACGCTTCGCGTAATCTGTCCGGTCATTTTTTACTTGAGTCTGGACGGCCTGCATTGATCGTGCCGCATATCGGAGCGCCTCCAAGGGTGCCCAAAAACATTCTAGTCGCCTGGGATGACAGCAGGGCGTCAACTCGGGCGCTAAACGACGCCATGCCATTGTTGGCAAGTGCTGATTCTGTGCAGCTGTTTACGATTAACACCCAAGGCAAAAGTCGAGAGACTAAGGAAGTGTCGGCAATTGATATTAGCAAGCATCTGGCGCGCCACGATATAAATGTCGAGACAAGGGTCTTGGTCGCAGACCAGATCGACCCTGCCGATCTGCTTTTATCCCATGTGGCTGATACGGGGAATGATATGGTAGTAATGGGTGCATACGGCCATTCCAGATTTCGTGAACTCGTTCTCGGGGGTATGACCCGGGAAATTCTTCAGTCGATGACGGTGCCAGTGTTGATGTCTCATTGATTTTGTTCAAGTCAATGTTGCTGACAAGGACAATCAGACTGGCAATCTCGCTATACGTGGTCGGAATGATTGCGGCTTGTACAACGACCGAAAATAGTTCTTTCGATGAGCCCGTTGTTTACCTTGAGAATGACGAGGTTCGATTCATGATGCAGAAATTGGCTGCAATGGTGTTTAATCTCGAAAAGCTGGTGGAAGAGTCTCAAAACTTTACGGATACCGAGAGGCAGTATGCAGTAGTGGAACAACTCGGGGAAATTGAAAAAGTTGCGTTGAAGCTAGGAGCGGGTTCTGGAAAAACGAAGCACTTCGTGATCGATAGCGGTATTGACAACTTTTTGAACGAAATCGCGCTGGCAAGTACCGAGGCTAAGGGTACACCTCCGCAATATACATTAGCGCAGGGATTAATCAATCAATGTCGAGGATGTCATTTAAAACGGTAGATTTCAAAATATTTCAATCAAAGCGATCACTTTTTCCCACGATTTATATGAACCAAGTCTATTGTTTCTATAAGGGTGTTCTATAGCTGCACCTCGATTTCCGAGCCTCAAATAACGTGTGTTGCATAGTCAACAATCGTTAATCAATAGCGGCCTTGATTGTTTAGACCGTTGATATACGGGGCAGGCAAACCATCACAATGAGGCGCGGCTTTTTTAGCCCGGTCTTAGGCGCCAGTCAATATTTAACCGAATTTAACCGATCTGTTCGAAAATTCTCTCTGGAACTACCGGGAATTAAGTGTATCCTATATTTTGTCGCAGACCATTCACCGGGAGGTGTTTATGATAAAAGGCTTACATCACAATGCCTACCGCTGTCGAGATGCCGAACAGACAAGACAGTTCTATGAAGATTTTCTTGGTTTACCTCTTGCTAATGCTTTCGAGATCAAACAGACGAAGAGCGGCCGCCAAACCAAAACGCTGCACGCCTTCTTCCAAATGGATGATGGTTCGTTTCTAGCTTTTTTTGAGGCGCCGGACATGCCCTTTGAATTTAAGCCGCAGCATGATTTTGATCTGCATATAGCTCTTGAAGTTGAACCGGAAGATATGCACATGATGTTTGAAAAGGGAAAATCTGCTGGTATCGAGACGCGTGGAGTTTCAGATCACGGCTTTATTGATTCAATATATTTCCGCGATCCTGACGGATATGTTGTTGAACTGACCGCCAAACGATCAGATCACGATGAACAGGTAAGGGCTGCTCGTCAATCAGCACACAAGGTGCTAGAGTCATGGCAACAGGAGAAATCGCAATCTGTCTGATTTTTTCAACCGTCCGTTGAGACAAGTTGAACCTGGTCAGAACGTAGTTCGAATCATTTATAATCCTGCAGCCAGGCGCTGCTTTTGGCTTTGCCTGTGGATTTGGACCACCAGGCCTTTCTAACTCAATGACTACTGCCCGCAGGGTTTTACTGATAAGCCCACAGCCCTACTTCGCCTGGCGCGGGAGCTCCATTCGGGTCAAGTTCAATTTGAGGGCTTTGGCGGAATTAGGCTATGAGGTTGATCTTCTGACCATACCAGTAGGTGAGGAAGAACCGTCGACTCCGGCCCGGGTTATCCGGGTTTGGAATGTTTTCGGGTCAAACCGTATTTCCATTGGGCCGTCCCCACTCAAGCTGTGGTTTGATCTGCTGTTGTTCATTCGGGGCTTCTGGCTGGTGCTATTCAATCGTTATGATGTCATCCACGGTACTGAAGAGGCTGGGTTCGTGGCCTGGGTGCTCGCCAAGATTAGGAATTCGAAATCGGTTTATGAGAAACACTCTGACGCGGCGTCATATAAAAAAGGTCTGATTCAGAATTTGGTGTTAGGCGCTTATCTATGGTTTGAGCACTTCACTTGTCGCCATGCAGACCTGGTGATTTGCACCGGGCCCGGACTTTACAATCAGGCAAAGTCAATCGCGCCGGAAGCGCTGGTGTGGGATATCTGCGATATTCCATCATCCCTGGTAGAGCCCTCAGAAGTCGATATTGCGGCGGCCAAGGAAGCGATGACAGGAGGCAAACAGAAGGTCTTGGTGACTTATGTTGGATCATTTGCGGTTTATCAGGGAATTGAAGTCGTGTTCGGCGCGATTCCTAAAGTTTTGGAGAACACCGAGTTAGTAAGATTTGTGATTATTGGCGGAAGTGTGGAAGAAATCGCTGAGCGTCGAGATACCTTAAATCGGCAGGGTATTGCTGAAGAGGAGGTGCAATTCCTTGGATTGATTCCTCCAGATGATCTACCGGCTTATCTGGCGGCTTCGGATATACTGATGGCCCCGAGAAAAGCTGGTGTGAATACCCCTTTGAAAGTACTTGATTACTTCAAAGCTGGAGGTGCGATCGTAGCGACAGATACGACTGCCAATCGTTTTATCCTGGATCAGTCATGTGCCAAACTATGCGAATTTTCTGAGCAGGGATTTGCGAATGCCATACTGGACCTGGTGCACAACGTCGATCAGCGACAAGATATCGCTTCTCGCGGTCGCTCGCGATATGAGGAGAAGTTTAACTTTCACGTCTTTACCCGTCTGGTGGGCGGCGCTTACGATAAGATGTTAGAGGTGGGTAAATGAAATTCGTAATCGACACCCATGTGCACATTTACCCATTCTATCGCGTTGAACAGGCCCTGGAATCAATCTTGGACAACCTTTCCAGAACTGGTGGAGATGCCATAAAGATAGCTTGTTTGACCGAACGCTATGATTGCAATCTGTATGAGGAGTTGGCTACATCGCCTGGCAATGAGGTCAGGAAGAGTTTTAGTATTGAGTCTCTCGAGGGATCCCTATTGATCAGTCGACATGACGGAGAAGGTGATTTCTATTTATTGCCGGGACAGCAGGTAATTACCGCAGAGAATATAGAAATTCTTTCTCTGAACTGTTTAAAGCGTGTCGTTGAGGGAAATTCTGCCGCGGATACCGTCCGTGATATTATTGAGCAAGGAGGTGTGCCGGTTATCGCCTGGGCCCCGGGCAAGTGGTTTTTCAAGCGAGGTAAAGTGATACGCGCACTCATTGATGAATTTGGCCCTAGCGATATAGCCCTGGGCGACACGGCTTTGCGGCCGCTGGGATGGGGAGTACCTTCAATCATTAAAGCCGCGAGGCGCAGTGGGTACAAAGTCCTGTATGGCTCAGATCCGCTGCCGTTCGCTGGGGAAGAATTTAAACCAGGGACATATGTGACGCTTATTCAGACTGAAAGCGACTCTGCAAGCATTGATTCGTTAAATCCGGGTAGCGTGCTGAAAAATATTCTGGTCGCCAATCCGGAAGTTGAATCGGGAGGTTCCAGGGGGAGTTTGCTTGAGGTACTGGCTAGGTTATATCGCAACAGCCAGGCCCCTAAGCCCCCTCGCCAACCGGCTAATTGATACACAACGATTTATAGTTATCTTCTCATTCAAATGCGTGAAGAAATGAAGAAATTTGCTGGTAAAACCGTGTTGATAACTGGTGCTACGGGCTTCACCGGCCGGATGTTAACCCATAAACTGGCCGAGGCTGGAGCCAATATCAGGATTATCGCTCGTAAGAGTTCCAAACGGGGTGATCTTAAGAAGCTAGATCTAACCTGGCTTAGGGGAGAGGTTTATGATCCGGAGATCGTGCGCCAGGCCACAGAAGGCGTTCACTATATCTTTCACCTGGCCGCGGCTTTTAGGGAAACCCGTCCTGATGAGGAAAGTTATCGCAAAGTGCACCTGTACAGCACTCAATTGCTCGCCAAGTCGGTGGCCGGGCGGCCCGAATTTGAGTGTTTTTTGCACGTTTCCACGGTAGGTGTCCATGGGCATGTTGAGCAGGGATATGCTAACGAGGATTATCGATTTGCACCTGGAGACTCATATCAGCGCACCAAACTCGAAGCAGAGCTATGGCTGGCAGAATTTGGCGAGGAAACGGGACTTCCTTTCAGCATTATTCGCCCAGGACCAATTTTTGGACCTGGAGATATGCGATTGTTAAAGATTTTTCGTATGGTAAGCAGGGGTTTTTTTATGATGCTGGGCAAAGGAAAGGGTTGGTATCATCTGGTGCACGTTGATGATTTAACCAATGTCATGATGCTGGCTGCGGTCATACCTGAAGCAAAATCTGAAGCATTTATCGCCACCGGTGACGAGCCTATTTCTATGGTTAATATGGCAAAACTTATTGGCACAAAAATTGACCGTAAGGTTCGGATCATTCGCCTGCCTCTGTGGCCTTTCTATCTGGCTTCAGATCTTTGCGTTGCGATTTGCCGACCACTGGGATTATCTCCACCTATTTACAGACGCAGAGTGGATTTTTATACCAAGGACAGAATGTTCGACAACTCAAAAATCAAAAAAACTCTGCACTATCAGTTCAAGTACGACAATGCCAGAGGCTTAGCGGAGACTGCAAAATGGTATTTGGACCATAATTTGATCACTTGAGGTTAGAGAGAATTAAAATAATATCTAAGAGCTATGACATCACAATCAGAATAGGAATTCGCGCAAAAAGCATAAAATGAAGCGCGCTGGTGCACTCAGGGCATATTTATGCAGCCAGCCTGATTCCTCTTTGAACTCCAATATTTATCAGGCATTGCCGTGCTCGGTCTCCACGGCCTTTCATTAATTGATAAAGGCCGCGGATTGAAAATCCAAAAATTTTAATCCAGGATGACCTAGGTTTTTCATTTGCCATCCTTGCGGCCGCAATGCCCTTCTGAACACCGAAGCGGTACAGATACTGCAGATTGAGTATCTTCTTGTCCACCAAGTGATAACACAGTGACTTGCCGCTATAGTAACCTGGGATGCCTTGGCTCATTGCCCGATGAAGATACTCAGTCTCCTCTCCTCGAGCAGGAACTCTGCCGACAACGCCCAGGTCAGTTCTAAAGCTTCCAACTGATTCAATCAGTGATCTGGAAACAGCAAAATTGGCGCCACATGGAGTAGGGTCGGTTGCGCTCAATAAGTGATTATCCGCACCTAGATCATATTTTCCCAGTAATCCAGAGAAAAATGCCAGGTCTTCATCCTTAAGCCATTTCGGAGCCGGTTCTTGCCAAAGAGGAACTATCCGACCCCCAATAAATCCCGCGTCTACAGGTTTCGATATGAGGGCCAAGTAATTTTGCAGCCACTTTGAATCGATTAAAACATCGTCGTCGGTAAACAGCAGCCACTCACCTGCGAATTCCTGAATTGCGCGGTTTCTCGCATTCGACAGTCCTTGCTTTTTTTCAAATATATAATGGATAGACATATCTTCTTTGGCCTTCTCCACTATTTTTCTGGTGTCGTCAGAGGAATTATTGTCGATGACAATCACTTCATACTTGCATCTATCAACTATATCGATAGATTGTTTGAGGCTCACTAACATTGCGGCTAGCTGCTTGCAGCGATTGTAAGTACAGATAACAATTGAAATAATAGGAGCCGAATGCATTATATGTGGAGTTTATTTGACAGTTCTCTGTTGCACCATAATTAAATTTTTGGAATGTACCCCTATAGGGTTCGCTATCTTGTTCTGCACTATGATTTTAGATCGTATTCCATACGGTAAATGTCAATGGCAATAAATTAGTTCAATTTAATAGAGTTTCGATACTGTCGTCGAGAGGTATTCTATCTTCATACTCAAGCATGGGATTCTATTCGGTGCTGAGTACTGGCGAAATCAGGCTGATCACTTCGCACAGAATTTTGACGTCATTGTTCGGACATTGCCATGATTCGACGGAGTGCTGGATCATGCAGTCATCGATTCAATTGAGGCTTTTCCATGAATCTTACTGAATTGTTGGACTTTGATGAGGCTGGGCAGTTTAGTTTGATCGGACGATTCATGGGGCGGGAATGATTGCACCGCGAACCGCTCCCGAAGAAACTGATTAACACTGATTTATCACGCCGAACCATGCGCAGTTTAAAAATCTCGAAGTTACAGGCCGAATAAGCCCGCAAATTTGGCCGGCGGGCATATAATCAGGATAGCTGGACCGGGGTGCACCACTATCTCAGCGATAGGGGTTGCAAATTTGCAATATCGGAGAATTTACGCCAACCTATGCTGCAGACGAGTATTTTACTGATAGGAGAATTGAAATGATGAAGTCTCTAATTAGTCTGTTAACACTGTTCTTATTAACCACATCGACGGGTCATGCCGATCAAAATTCTGAGGAACTTGATGCGCTGTTTGACACTCTCCTGAACTCTGACACCACGCCTTCTCAGGCGCATGTAGTGACTTCGGAAATCTGGCAGCAGTGGTTGAAAACCGATAACAGCGATGCACAGGAACTTATGAATCTTGGTATCGACATGATGAATGAACAAGCATGGGATGACGCAGTGCGGGTCTTCAGTGCTATTATAGAAATCGAACCTGAATTCGCAGAGGCATGGAACAAGCGCGCAACGGTGTACTACATGATGGGTAAATTCGATCTTTCCACTTCCGATGTGGCTGAGACAATAAGGTTGGAGCCAAGACATTTCGGGGCATTATCTGGCCAGGGATTGATTTACCTGAAAACCAATCGCAGACAAGCTGCGGTTAAGTGGTTCAAAAGAGCTCTCGGGGTTAATCCGTTTATGGAAAATATACGCACAAGCATTGAACAGCTGGAGCAGGAGCTGAAAGAAAATATTATTTAGAGCATCGGCACAATTAGAATCACAATCATGGCTTTCGCCGGCTGATCGCGTCAGCGATTACACACAAGATTTCAAACATCATGGTAGCGCCCACCAGGGCGGTATTACCTGAAGGGTCGAATGGGGGAGCGACTTCTACCACGTCTCCACCAACCAGATTTAGTCCTTTTAAACCGCGAATCATTATCTGGGCTTCAAGCGTGGAATAACCCCCGACTTCGGGAGTTCCGGTTCCTGGTGCGTAGACTGGATCAAGGGCATCTACGTCAAAACTGATATAAGTAGGGCCCTCACCGACGATCTTACGCGCTTCCTCTATAACGGCCTTCGGTCCCAGTTCGAAATATTCCTCGATATAAATTACCCGCATTCCTGAGTCATGACTAAATTTCCAGACCTCGGGATCATTCAGCGAACCGCGGATACCAATTTGAATCGTGCGCTTTGGATCAAGCAAACCCTCCTCTACCGCTCGGCTAAACGGCGCGCCGTGGTGAAACTTTGAGCCGAGGTAATCATCACCAGTATCGCAGTGCGCGTCAAAGTGAACCATGCCAAGAGGCTGATCCTTACCGAGAGCTCTGAATATCGGTAATGTAATGGAATGATCACCGCCAGCCGAAACGGGAGTGATTCCGCTGTCAATTACGCGCTGATAAAAAGCTTCAATTTCCGCATGACTGCCCTCTAATGTGAATGGTTCTTGAACCCAGGCATCTCCAACATCCGCAACGGTGCATAGGTCATGAGGTGAGATGCCGGTGGCTTGGTTCATTCGGCGTATCAGACTAGACTGATTGCGAATCTCCCTGGGCCCATGTCGTGCGCCAGTGCGGTTAGTCACGCCGCCATCAAACGGGACCCCGATCAGCCCGATGTCTAAAGACTCCTGTTCAAAGCTTTCTATGTATGGTGCACGCAGGAAGGTTGGCAGACCGGTATAACGCGGGCGAGTAATTGGATCCTGAAACTCGGGGTAGTCGTTCATTGGATTAGAAGAAGTCGATTGAGCCGGCATTTTAATCGGAAATTTCAGTCGCGGACATAATAGTTACGACTGACATCGCCGTGAATGATTATTGTATAGTCATCAATGAATGGCAGTGGGGGAGGAAATGACAGGTCACTACAATATTGCGCCTCTGGTTCAATGGGCCAGCAATAGAAACGTCTGCAACGATCAGGAGCGTGTGGAGGTGCGGCGCTGTTTGCTTGATACTGTGGCATGTCTAGGAATAGGCTGGGCTACGCCGGTAAGTGAGCGTGCCGGACATGCTCTTAAGGCGCATAAGCAGGGAATGATCTCAAAGGCATTACGGTTTGGCACCGCAATGCATGCGGTTGATTTCGACGATTCAGAAATACCGGGCTCCACCCACCCGAGTGCGGTAATTTTTGCGGCATTGTTACCTTTGGCAGATCAAATGGATGCATCAATGGATCAGCTTATCACTGCTTATGTTGCCGGATTTGAAACCATTGCATGGTTCGGTCGTACCTGCGGTTATCGTCACTATGAAGCAGGGTGGCATGCCACAGCGACTACTGGTCTCTATGGGGCGGTGGCCGCATGCGCGCGGCTGCTTGAGTTGACTGAGGCTGAATTGGGCAATGCTTTGTCGATGGCCAGCAGTTATGCAGGTGGCCTTAAGCGTCAGTTCGGGAGTGATGGAAAACCGCTTCATGTTGGTATGGCTGCGGCAAATTCGCTGATGATTGTGCCATTGGTCAAGGCTGGTCATTCAATTTCCGGAGACGTCTGGAGTGGTCCGGAAGGTTATATGGCCCTGCACCATGCCGCACAGCAGAATTCCGACTTCGCTAATGATCAATTGGGAACCACCAGTGCCCTTGAGCATGAGGGAGTCGTGCGCAAGGCTTATCCAAGCTGTCACTATACTCATCGATTGATTGAGGCGACATCGTTGTTAAGATCTCGAATAAATCCTTTAGAAGTTGATCGAATTAATCTAGAAATGCCTGCTGGCTATGCGCAAGTAGTGTCTATCGCCGAACCGATGTCGGGGCATGAGGCACGTTTCAGTATTAGATTTTGTGTCGCGAGTTGTCTTTTGGATGGCATTATAGATTTCTCCAGTTTTAGTCCAGGTCGGTTATCCAGAATGGAAATCAAATCTCTAATGAAAAAAATCTCACTGATGCCATATACCGTTAATAATCTCGAAGACCTGTCACCCGACGCCCCTGACCGCATTCAGATATGGATGAGGGATGGGACACAACATCGACATGAAGCAAGACTGGTGCCTGGTTCGCGGGACCACCCTATGAGTGACGCCGACCTTGTCGATAAAGGTGTGAAATGCCTGGAATCGCTACTGAATAAGGAAAATACTGAGCGCATAATCAGACTGATGATAAAAGATGCGGTTAAAGTCAGGGAATTGACCGCATTGATAAAGCTTTTTGGCAATAATAAATCTGACCCTGCGCAATGAGAAAAAAACCGAGTTATGTCCATAAAATCCAGGAGGGGCGTTCGGCTGTGCAGCGACTCTATCAGATCGTCGAGGATGGGATGTGTATCGGTTGCGGTATATGTCAGAGCATTGCTGGGCCAGAAAATATCAGGATGAAATTGGTTAAAAATGGTACCGAGCGCCCTGTTGTAAATGGCGAGCTCGATCACAAAATAATGGACAAGATTTTGAGTGTATGCCCGGGAACCCACATCGAAGGGCTGCCGGAACGTCTGGTTGATGAACACAGTCAGTATGATGAGGTCTGGGGAATTTGGCGCCAGATTGCCTTAGCATGGGCGCATGATCCTGCGGTCAGGCATATTGGATCAACCGGTGGGCTGTTAACGGCGTTAGGCCTATATCTGTTGGAGAGCGGCGAAGTGGATTTTATATTACATGCAACCAAATCACCGGCACACCCAACCTTTGGGGCACGTTTTATTAGCCGCGACCGCGATGATGTACTGGTGGCAGCAGGCTCGCGTTACGGTCCTACCGCAACGCTGATCGATGCGTTGGAAATTCTCGACCAATGTGACAGGACGGGTGAATCGTTTGCGTTTATTGGAACCCCATGCGATGTCACCGCTTTGAGAAATCTTGCCATGCTCGATCAGCGGGTAGACAAATTTTGCCGTTATCAATTGGCGATGGTGTGTGGCGGTTTTATGACGCCAGCGGGCATGCAGCAGTTTCTCAGGCAACTGGGAATCGAAATGGATCAAATCGATGATCTGCGATATCGGGGATACGGTTGTCCTGGTGCGACGCGAATTGAAACCAAAGACGGACAAGTTACTGAGAAAAATTACCTAGATTTTTGGGGTGCGAATGAGTCAGCCTGGCAACTGCCGTTTCGCTGCAAGGTTTGTGCTGATGGGATCGGTGACGCTGCGGATATATCGGCGTCAGACACATGGGAGGGTGGCTCCCCAACCTGGGAAGGACAAAAAAATGATCCCGGGACTAACGCTGCTATTGTGCGCAGCAATGCAGGCCAATTGTTGCTGGATCGCGCGGTCTCGGCGGGTTATGTTTGCCTTGGCGACACAATTTCCCCGCGTGATATGGACCGATTCCAACCGCACCAGGTTGTTAAGAAACAGTCTGTATGGGCACGATTCGTAGGCATGCGTTGTGCGGGAAAGATAGTGCCTGACGTGCGGGGTCTGCGGCTTAAGCCGCTCGCGCGGCGCAATTCTCTGTCGGAAAATTTAAACCAGGCAAGGGGCAGTCGACGCCGAAGCAAGGATGGTAACGGTAAAGAGGAGACACCGATTCCAATTAATTCTGAATCATAGTGGTCCTGATATGAGAAAAGAACTTCCTAGAAATCTGATCGGATATCGCAATCAACCACCCTACGCTGACTGGCCAGGGGATGCGCGTATCGCCGTCAATTTCTGCATCAACTATGAAGAGGGCGCGGAACTGTGCGTTCTTAATGGAGATGATCGATCTGAGGTCAGGTTATCTGATGTGGTGGTAGATGCTCGTATTGGAGCGAGAGACCTCAATATTGAGTCGAGCTATGAATACGGATCGAGGGTTGGATACTGGCGTTTAATCGAAGCATTCACCGCACGCGACCTCAAAGCCACGGTAAACCTAGTAGGGCTCGCGGGTGAATATAATCCTCATGCACTGGGCGAAATGATCGAAGCAGGGTTTGATTTACAACCCCATGGCTGGCGCTGGATAGATTATGACACGCTGAGTGAGCACGAAGAGCGCAAGCATATCCAAAAGAGCATTCAACAAGTGATACAGCTCACGGGTGCACCGCCACTCGGCTACTACGCGGGATTGCCTTCAATCCATACTCGACGGCTGGTGATAGAAGCAGAATCTTTTCTCTACGACTCGGATGTGTATAACGATGACTTGCCCTATTGGGTGAGTGGTTTTGACAGACCGCACTTGGTGCTGCCTTATTCGCTTGATACAAATGATTCACGCTTTGGTCGCAAGGAGGGTTATCAAATTGGGGGCGATTTCTTCACCTACATCAAGGACTCTTTCGACTTTCTGTACGGAGAAGGCGGTAAATCGCCTAAGATGATGACCATCGGCCTGCATGCACGCCTGCTTGGGCGGCCGGGTAGAATTGGGGCCCTGCATCGAATACTCGACTATATGCTGGAGCATGAACGTGTGTGGATCTGCAACCGTAACGAGATTGCCTGCCACTGGGCCGAGCATCACCCCTATCAGGAATAGTGAACTACCTGATAGGCATGATCGACAGTGTATCTGAAGGCTATTTGCCAGTAAATTCAATGCGCCCTTGAGGCAGCATATACAAAACTAGCGCTTCACCGTTGGTTACAGTGGGGCAGTGATCCGATCCCGGCTCGTAGACGCACCAGCCGCGACCCATGCCATCAAATTCGGCCTCTTCAGTTGTCGGCATGATCATGCATACCTCCCCGGTAGGATGTTTGTGATGTGGTCCTACGATATTGGTGAGATCGACTACGTCGACACTCAACATCGCTGTATCTTCCGATGGTTCAATGATGCGGCCAAAGCGGCGACCTTCGGATCCTTGAGCGCACATCCAACCTTCCGAAATGGCCTGGTGACAAGCGTTTTCAATGGTGTCAAAAAATTTTTCTCCGGGCGGGAATCGTTCATTTAATATCCTTGCGAGGGCTTGATCGATCGCCTCTCCTTCGACCACATTGATGATTGGTTCTAGCAGAGATTGAAACTCCTGAGTGTTCATTGTGATACCTCATACGATTTTTGCAATTTATTTATCCCGACCTAACTTTTGCCAGATAGAGAATGTAGATTGTGATGGTGCACATATTATTAATTTTAAACAATGACCGTCCGGTCAGATCGGATCTCGCCTCAACGCTTGACACATGCAGTGCACACCCCCGCCACCAAGAGTAAACATTGACATATCTGGAGCAAAGACTTCGTAACCCATACCCCGGAGTTTGCTATTGAGATTGACGCTCCCGGCCATGGAGAGCACTTTTTTGTTGCCCAATGCAACTAGATTTACACCGAGATCTTTTGCTTCATTAAAACTCACATCAACAAACTTAAAGCCTTTTGTCTTTAACCAGTCAATTACCCAACCTTCTAAACCATCAAGGCATGCTACCAGCAGTTTTCTGTCAAGCGGCACAACCAGACCATCCATGTGAACAAACAATGCGGGTATTGGTGCGACTTCAACATCCCATCCTTCCTCGCGCACAAACTCCGCGACCTGCTCGGAACCTCGCTGTTCAGATCGTTCACCACAATAGCCAATCAGCACGGTACCGGGTTCGAGAATCACGAAATCTCCGCCTTCAAAATGACCCGCAGTGGCGTAATTCCATATTGGAATGTTGTTTTGCTGGTAAAACTTGATAGCAGAGACATAGTCCGCGCGGCGACACTTGAGTTGCATATGACAGATTAAAGCCCCCCATGGCGTCATTGCGCTTGAGTCGCGAGCGAAGAAATTGCGGTGTAAAACGGGATCTGATTCGAGGTAGTGACAATTAATTCCTGCATCCTCATATATTCTGACCATGTCCTCAAACTGGCGCTGAGCCAGATCAAAATCGAATGTGATCCCGGTTTTATGCATATTACGCAGGGTGCGGCCAATCAGGGGGCCAGCTTCGACCCACTTAAAATAATCAGGCTTGCCTAGCAGGACATCACGCAGGACGCCGCAATCGTTGTCGATTCCCCAGTTTTTGAGATCAGTATCTGATTGGTTCATTTTCAATATTATTCTCTAGGCCGTATTAAACTTTATTAATGTTGCTGCAATTTGCAATAAGACAATCACCATAGAAGGCGCCGTTGGTAACGCATCGGCCAGAGAATAGCGATAATCACTGAATTTTCCCAGCGAGACAAATCGACGGAAACCAGCTGCAGAGGGTGCTCAACGGCTTGATAATTCCTTTTTACTGCGTCTACACTCAAGCCAAGCTGAAACAAAAGGCGTAATCCGCCATCGATTGAGCGATTCGACGCGTGCGACCCTTCCAGGCGTCGCCGTTTGTACCAACCAAAAATTAATGATTCGTAATTACGAAACACTACGAGGAAAACTATGAAGAAATTAAGTAAAAAACTAGCTGCGCCTGTTTTAATCGGTGCGCTCACGGTGGGCGGCGTAGCCCAGGCCGCTGATGTCGTGATTGGAGTGCCGAACTGGCCCTCTGTCGCGGTAACGGCTGAAGTACTGAAGGTCGTACTGGAAGACAACTATGGCCTTGAGGTAGAGCTTCAGAACGGCACCAATCCTGTTGTATTCGAAGCAATGGACTCAGGCAGCATGCACGTTCACCCTGAAGTTTGGTTGCCAAATCAGAGCAACCTGAATAACACCTATGTCAAGGAGAAGGGCACCGTAAGTATGAATCCTAACGGTATTCCTGCATTCCAGGGTATGTGTGTAACCAAGGGTACTGCTGAGCGCACTGGTATAAAGGCTTTAGCAGAACTTACAGATCCAGATATGGCCAAGCACTTTGACAGCAATGGCGATGGTCTGGGTGAAATCTGGATCGGTGCTTCTGGCTGGGCCTCGACCAACGTTGAGAAAGTTCGCGCCAAGAGCTACGGCTATGATGCCACCATGGATCTTAAGGAGATGGACGAGACTCTGGCTCTTGCTGAGGTGGACGCCGCAGTCGCAAAAGGCGCGGACATCGTGTTTTTCTGCTACACACCACACCACATGTTTGCGCTTCATGAATTAGTAGTGCTCGAAGAACCCGCTTATGATGCAGCAAAGTGGAACGTTATTCAGCCAACTGATGATCCCGATTGGCTTGCCAAGTCTGACGCGGCAGTCGCATGGGACCTGGCTTATTTGCATATTCACTATGCGACCGCGCTTAAGGATAGCAGTCCTGAAGCGGCTGCTTTGCTGAATAATGTCAAGCTTGATACCGATACCGTTTCAGGAATGACCTACGCATTAGTCGTGGAGAAGCAGGATCCCGCCGAATTCGCCAAGAAATGGGTGGCAGAGAACGGCAGTATCGTTGACGGCTGGTTACAGTAAGCTATTTCCAATGATTGTATGATGCAGAGGCGGTCCCCGGTGGGGTGCCGCCTTTGTTTTCGTACATCTTCGATAATCAATAATAAATCCTGGAGGCAGCCCAGTTGAGTGAATCCGTTATTAAGTTAGATAGCGTCTGGAAGATTTTTGGTGACGACGCCAACGATGCGATGCAGGCAATAATAGATAAGGGGCTGACCAAGCCACAGGTGTTGGAGCAGTTCGGGTGTGTAGTCGGTATTGCAGACTGTTCATTTGAGGTCGAGCGCGGAGAAATATTCTGTGTAATGGGGCTTTCCGGTTCCGGAAAATCTACGATGGTGCGTCACCTCAATCGGTTGATCGAACCTACCTCAGGGACTATCCATGTGCTTGGTCGGGATGTACTCGGATTGAATGAGAGCGACCTAAGAAAACTCAGAGCTGCCCATATTGGTATGGTGTTTCAGCACATGGCGTTATTTCCTCACCGAACGGTACGCGACAACGTGGCGTTTCCATTGCAGATTCAGGGTGAACCGAAGGCAAAGCGTTGGGAACTCTCCCAGCATTGCCTCAACCTGGTGAATCTCGATGGTTATGAGGATCGATTTCCGAGTGAGTTGTCTGGAGGTATGCAGCAGCGGGTGGGACTTGCCCGGGCGCTTGCATCAGATCCGGAGGTGTTGCTCATGGATGAACCGTTCTCGGCGCTTGATCCATTGATTCGACGACAGCTGCAGGAGCAGTTTATGGCGTTATCGGCTGACTTGGACAAGACGACTGTTTTTATTACCCACGATCTCGACGAAGCGATTCGTATCGGCAATCGAATTGCGATCATGAAGGACGGTGTCATTGTGCAAATTGGCAGCCCGGAGGAGATTGTAACCAATCCGATTGATGATTATGTGAAGGATTTTGTGGAGGGTATCTCAACTCTCAAACTAATTTTTGCCCATACGATCATGGAAAAGTTTGATGACTATGCGGCAAGCAGCAGCGAAGACCTGGCTCAATCTCCACGAGTGCCCCACGATACAGATCTAAGCGGCTTAATTGATATATCAACTACCACCGAGTATCCAATCGTGATTACAGATGATGGCAAAGATGTGGGAGTGGTCAACAAAAGCACCTTACTCAAAGGTATTAAAGGGGGTGACAACTGATGCAGGAAACAGGTTTCTCAGCGGGCCCGAAAGCCCTGGGTAGTTCAGTAACGGAATTCGTCGGCGATAACGACGCCTACTACACTAAAGAATTTAATAAGATCCAGTCCGCTACCAAGTTTCCATGGTCTTGGAACAAGATGGCAGCCATTGCCGGACCATTCTGGGGTGCAGCACGAGGACTGTGGGGATCTTTCTGGATTTTCATGGTGCTGGAGTTATTGGCGTTGGTGCAGATCGGAAAGGGCTTATGGGGTGAGCTAGGCGCCGGTCAGATGGCTCGTATCGAACGACTGTCCATCAACCGGGACAGTATGATGGAAAAATACGAGGCTGCTAAGGCCGCGGGAGAAGAGGGTGCGGCAGGCATCCTCACGCGCGCTGAAAATCTGCAGAAGGTGATTGACAGACTGGGAGAGGAAGCCTCTCAGGCCGCGTCCGGAGCCTCTAATTTCCTCATTACGGGTATCGTCCTGTTTATTCTGCTGCGCATATTTCAAGGGTTCTATGCCAATATCCGATATGAAAAGCAGTATCTGACTTGGCGTGCCGAGCCCGGCACGCCTTCAGGTCTAAACTGGAAGTGGGCTTGGTTGAGTGGTGTGCTTTGGTTGGCAATTGTGCCTTTGACTCTATACCGTTTCACCGTGGGCAGAGTTTCAGAGACATTAAAACCCTACGTTCTGGAGTTCCCGGTCGATAAAGCGCAATACTTTTCCCCAATCGCGACCTGGATGGAAGGTGGATTCGACTGGCTATCAGTTCGATTCGGCGATGTGTTTGACGGCGTGGTAAACGCTATCAGCGCAATTCTGGACGGCCTCGAAACAGTATTTGTCTCGACACCGTGGCCGGTGGTGATGACCGTTATAGTGGTAACGGCATGGCGCTTAGCTGGTCCGAGAGTAGCCGTCTTTACAGTCGCCTCATTAGCCTATCTTGCACTGCTGGGACTCTGGGAAACCAGCATGGTAACCGTTGCCCTGTTGGGTGCCGCGGCGTTCCTTTGCCTGGTGATGGGTATTCCACTGGGCATCTGGTTCGGTAAAAGTCAGCGCGCGTACAATGCGGCCCTGCCGGTACTCGATTTTATGCAGACCATGCCTGCATTTGTCTACTTAATTCCGATAATCGCCTTCTTTGGCACCGGTAAACCACCTGGAGTATTAGCTACCATTATTTTTGGCATGCCACCGGTTATTCGACTGACCGCGCTTGGAATGCGCGGTGTGCCAGAAAATACCAAGGAAGCTGCAGTCGCATTTGGCGCGACCAAGTGGACCCTGCTGAAGGACGT
>JAHEGU010000089.1 GCA_024644945.1 Gammaproteobacteria bacterium
GCGGATCGAGCCTACAAATTGCTCCTAAGTCATCAACTCATATTCAAACTGTAGGGAAATTCTACACGCTATGCTGACGCGCGGCGTGTTGTTCTGTGATAAATCATCGCTTTTCCACATGTAGTGGTTAATTTGCGGCGAAGGAAAAATGAAGTGATTAGTACAATCACCTGAGTGGATTGCCCTTTGCTTATAGCAGGCCTTCACAATCATGTGGTGCAATTACTGCAAGTGCTTGCGAATTCAACCGATCGATGCAACATCTAAACTTCTTGCCTGATTAATCAGATCAGATCTCAGTTTCTACAAATTAACATAACAATCTGTAGCGCTGCTTTTCGTGCTGCAATGTGAATTTGCAACAACTATATTTGGATTAATAGTTTACTTAACCCGGCTTGCGTCCACGCAGATGTCCCGGGCGCAGTTGTCCCTGTTCGGATATGACAGCGCGCATCTGTGCGCGGGATATCCAATCTTGCGCCCCCTCTTCGCCAAGAGCAGCCACCATTTTTTCGTAGTAAGGCCCCTTGAGGCGCGTAACCACATCTTTCGATAGTTTAGTAAACCATTGGTTTCTATCCAGGGTTTTACAATCGATAAAACCCGCTTGTTGCATAAATGATCCATCATGTTGAATCGGCGTCATGGCGAAGCTCAGTCCTATAGTCTTCAGCCACTGTTTCATTTCCTCTGTAAAAGGTTTTTCACTGCAATACCAGTCGCTCATAATGACCCAGCCACCAGGTCTAGTCGTGCGGTACACCTCTTTGAAAAGTGCCAGCTTATCGGGGATATGGATTATAGAATCCTTGCTAAACACGATATCAAAACTGTTGTCATCAAAGGGTAATGGCCCTGGATCGACTTTCTGCAGGATCACCTGGTCTTGGAGGCCGCGATTGGCGACTGTTTTCGCTGCGATACGAAGTACTGGTTCTTCTACGTCTATTCCTATGACTTTTTCTGCACCATGCTCTTCAATCAATAGACATGCGGGTCCTCCGATCCCTGTGCCTATATCCAATACGATCTTGTTCTTAAGATTTATGCCCTCGACAATTTTTGCGACTTCTTCTTGACCGCCTGGCGATAAGAATCCTTCACCAAATGCAAGTTCTAATCTGCAGATAAAATCTTCGGAATATTCTATTTCCCCGTTATCGTTCATCAATTTTATCCTTGATCAGAATTAAGCCGATAGTATGAGTCGATCGCATTATAGACCCGATCACACGTTTTGCATCGAGATGTTTATGAAATAGAAAAATAGTTTATTTCGACGCGCTTAATAAACCTATGCTGAAATTGACGAATGTGCATGCGCAGGCGTTTGCCGCATTATGTGCGCAATTGGGAACAATATATGAACTGGAACCGCTAGATTTTCTTATTACGTTCGATTTTATAAATCATTTGTTTTCGCCTGCAAGCCTTCATTGCAGGAACCTTGCTTACTTGGTTCCATAAATACGATCGCCCGCATCGCCCAGGCCCGGGAGTATGTAACCATGATCATTCAATTGGCGGTCTACCGCCGCGGTATACAGCTCGACATCGGGGTGAGCTTGGTTGAATGCCCGGACGCCTTCCGGCGCGGCCAATAGACACAAAAATTTCATATTGCCTGCGCCGCCCTGTTTGAGACGATCTACCGCCGCGATCGAAGAATTCGCCGTCGCCAGCATCGGATCAACCACTATAGTCAATCGTTCGCCGATATCAGTCGGGACTTTGTAATAGTATTCTACGGCTGCCAGGGATTCGGGGTCACGATACAAGCCGACGTGTCCGACTCGCACTGATGGCATTAACCGCATAAGGCCATCTAAGAGGCCATTACCAGCCCTTAAAATCGAAACAAAGCAAAGCTTTTTACCTTCAATCAATGGTGACTCCATGGTTTCCAGAGGAGTTTCGATGGTCTCCATAGTGAGATCGAGGTCCCTGGTTATCTCGTACCCCAGGAGCATGGCAACTTCAGTTACCAATTCTCGAAAAGTGCGAACGGAAGTGTCTTTGCGTCGCATCAGGGTGAGTTTGTGCTGAATTAGTGGATGGTCGACTATATTTATTTTCATTGATCGGTCTTTACTGGTATCTTTGTCAGGAGCTCTAGGGTAGTTAATTCGATGCATACAAACAATAAAGACCGATGAATCATTTGCCATTTCTTGATCAAGCGGTACAGGAGGCAGAACAAGCGAGAGCCAGTGGGGAACGACCTGCGGGAGCGGTTTTAGTCAAAGATAATAAAGTTATTACCCACAATCATTCTCGCTGCCAGTCTTTGAATGACCCAATCGCGGTTCCGGAAATGGAATGCATTCGACATGCAGGCAGACGAGCAGACCAAGCCGAGCTCGTTTTATATAGCAGTCGTTACCCCGATATGCTCGTTGCTGGCACAATCATTCAATTTTCTATCGGTGGTCTGGTGATCGGGCTACCAGAGACAGAATCACCGGCAATATCTTTGTTAAAAGAAAAAAACGTGCCGCTGACATTTGTTCCCCATGATGGTTGCCTGGCGTTGGAGCAGCTACATGAGTGACGTTGAATTTTTACGCCAAGCCTACGAGCAAGCTCTAAAGGGTTATCAGCAGGGTGGCGCACCCATCGGAGCAGTAATGGTGCGCGATGGTGAGGTGATCGCCCGCGGTCGCAATAAACGGATTCAAGAAGGCGACCCAGTAATGCATGGAGAAACCGACTGTCTTCGCGAAGCGGGTTTGCTCGATCACTACGACCATATTGATCTGTACACGACGTTGAGTCCCTGCATGATGTGTACAGGCGCGATCCTTCACTTTGGAATCAAGCGTGTGGTAGTAGGCGAAGATGTTAATTTTGCCGGTAACATCGATTTTCTCCGTGAGCACGATGTTGAAGTGGTGATTATGGACGATGAGGATTGCAAATTATTGATGTCGCGCTTTATTCATGAACGGCCAGATATCTGGAATGAGGATATAGCGGGTAATGAAACGGTGTAATCAATAATGAATCGCCTGGAGTTTCGCAAGTTTTTCAAAGTTGCAGGCCCAGCGGTGTTACCGGTCATACACGTGCAGGATATTGAGCAGACAACCCGTAATGTCGCGGTAGCGGTCTCGGAGGGGGCGCAAGGCGTCTTTCTCATCAACCATGATTTCGGTGTCGAAGAGTTTGTGCCGATTGTCCGAGAGACTCGCACGAGATTTCCAGCGCTTTGGTTAGGGATTAATTTCCTCGGCGTAACGGGCAGTAATGCCTTCCCTGTGCTTGGCACACTGCGGCAGGAAGGCTGTGTTGTCGATGCGTATTGGGCGGACGATGCCAGGATAGATGAATCCGCAGCCGCTGATGAACAAATCGAAGCGGATGAAATCAACGAGGTTAAGAAGCAGAGCGGTTGGCAGGGGTTTTATTTTGGTGGTACCGCCTTCAAGAAACAGCGTGAGGTATCGGTTTCTGACTATGCCGCCGCGGCCTCTCTGGCGTCAGAACGAATGGATGTAGTGACCACATCGGGCGCAGCCACTGGCCAGCAGGCGGCGCTATCAAAGATCAGTGTATTCAGAGAGGCTATCGGTGATCGACCTCTGGCGCTCGCATCAGGGATCACCCCAGAGAACATTGGAGACTACGCTCGCGATGTAGACGCGATTCTGGTTGCAACAGGTATCAACCTCACACAGGATTTCTACAATATAGATAGATTGAAGCTGCGTCGCTTAATCCATCAATGTCGGCAGTTCGATGTGGCGCCCGGAATTGAAACAAACTCAGATCGCGACAGAGACCATCGTTGGTATCTGGCTAACATGGCCCCGAGATCCAGGGGTGAGAAATATGCCTGGCTTGATCCATCATCCGCTTATATTAATGCCCGATCCTTTCACGCCATGTTGAACGACCTGCTAGCACCTTTTAATCCTGATGAGGTGGATGTGATTGCAGGGTTTGATGCCGCAGGCTTTGTTTTGGGCGCTGCCATGGCGGCCCGTCTGGGCAAGGGTTTTTTGACCATACGCAAGGGAGGCAAGATCCCGGTGGATTTTGATGTGGTAGATATGCACAACTATTCCGGACAAACTCAGCAGATGGAGATGAGAAAGCCCGCATTTGCACCGGGTACGCGCGTTCTGCTGGTAGATCAATGGATTGAAACAGGTGGTACCATGAGTGCGGGAGTCTCCCTGGTGGAGCGCCAGTGCGGAGTGGTAGCAGGTATCGCCGCGGTATGTATCGAGGACACCAAAGCTTCTCGCGAAATGCGCCAAAAGTATAAGTTATCTTCATGCGTAGTGCCCGGATCGGCAATCCAGGACCAGTGTGATCGGCAAACCCTCGACAGTTTCGAGACCTTTAGTCCCGAAGATTGTTTTCCTGAAATTGGCAAAATTTCATAGAAACCTTAAGACAACAAACTGGAGAAAATAATGGCAAAACAGAAACAACTCTCACGCAGACAATTTATCAAGACCTCGACAATCGCGACCGGCGCGCTGGCAGCGCCTATGATTTTTACAACACGCAAAGCTCTGGCTGCGCCGACGGAAATCAATATGCTGGGCTGGTATGGCACCGCTGAGCCCGACATGGTGGCGGATTTTGAGGCTGCGAATAACGTCAAATTCGTACCGAAGTATTACGCTGGGGGCGACAATATGCTGGCTGCCCTGGCTCAGAATCCGCCTGGAACTTTTGATCTGATTCATACCGATGCGGAGTATGCTCGTCTGCTCATCGAGTCCGACCTGGTCGATGAGCTGGATCCTTCAAATTATCCAATGGATGATTTGATGCATGAAGATTTTATGAATTTCCCTGGCCACTGGAATGACGGCAAGCTTTATTCGCTCATAACTCGGTATGGTCATCTAGGTGTTTCCTATAACAAAAATGCAGTGACCCCGGAACAAGCGATGTCATATAACGTTTTCTGGGACGAAAATCTAAAAGGCAAAGTCGGACATTTTGATTGGCATCTGCCAAACCTGGGAGAAATCAGCCTTCTGAATGGCAATACTGATCCGGGGCCCTTCGATATTTCGGAAGATGCCTGGAAAGCAGTACAGGAAAAAACGCTGTCTTTGAAACCGCAGATCGGTGGTTTTTTTGATTTTGGCGGCACCTTTGCAGGCCTGAAAAATAGCGAGATGCTTGCGATGGTGGGTATCGGGGATTGGGTTACCGGAATTCTTGAACGAGATGGTGCGCCGGTGAGCTCGGTAGTGCCGGAAGAGGGTGGTATTCAATGGACCGAATCCTATTCCATCGTTTCAACTTCTACTAAAAAGGATATCGTTAAAAAGTATCTCGAGTACACCATGTCGCCGGAAGGTCAGGTAAAGTCTGCACAGATGCTCGGGTATCCCGGATTCGCGGTCACCAACTCGGGCCGCAAGCTGCTCAATGAAGTGGACCCGGCAGAAGCCAAACGTTCGGGCCAGGTGGACGGAAATTCCAATGATCCTGTGGAATTGATTAAGCAAGGGCGCATTCACTATCGTGATATACCCAGCCGGCAATCCCTGGAAGACTGGAATGATTTCTGGTCGGAGTATAAGAACGCCTGATTCTTCTCGGCTGAATATCTTTGCAATGGCGGTTTGTGAGCCCGGGTGCACGCGCAGCGTTTGCCCGGGATCTAAATTTTTACGGTATGCGATGCGTTTAGGATCGGAAAACTGTACCGGGGGAAGATTGAAGGTCCATGTCAGGGTATTGCGTGGGCGCAACGGCACGCTGAGACCGACCATAACCTGTTAAGAACGATAAATTGCTCAATAAAAAATCGATCAATGTTTATGCGCTAACCTGGCGGCTGCCAGTGATTGTGTGGCAGTGCCTGTTCTTTGTCGGGCCGCTACTTTTCATGATTGCGATGTCTTTTTTTCTGGTTAAGAACTATCGAATGGTCGAAGCCTTCGAGTTCGACAACTGGATCAAGATGACAGGTAAAGATTATTTCTGGGACGCCTACTGGTACACCATAATGCTGGCGTCACTGTCTGCAACGGTAACCAGTTTGTTAGCGTTTCCCGCGGCCTATGGCTTGGCGTTCAAGGTCTCGGAAACAACGCGTCGATGGGCGATCTTTTTCTTGATCATTCCTTTTTTTACCAGCTATCTGGTGCGGACGTTTTCCTGGTATGTCATTCTGGCTGAATCCGGGGTTGCTAATTCTATTTTGGGATTGGTTGGGCTTGGTCCTTACACCATGCTCAACACGCTATTCGGAACCATAGTCGGGTATCTGACCTTAACCTTCCCGCTGGTGATTATTCTTCAAACGCTATCGCTGGCTAACATTGATCGCAGTCTAATTGAGGCGGCGCAGAATCTTGGAGCCGGTCGTATGCGGACGATATGGTCGGTCACAATACC
This sequence comes from Gammaproteobacteria bacterium, assembly GCA_024644945.1. GTDB lineage: Bacteria > Pseudomonadota > Gammaproteobacteria > Arenicellales > Poriferihabitantaceae > VYFG01. The sequence goes on from JAHEGU010000089.1 coordinate 6,376, forward strand.
TGCCGCAAGAGTGGGTCTGATCATCGGGGCGGTGTTTTGTTTTATTCTATCATTTGGAGATTTTGTCGCGCCCTATTATCTTGGTGGTTCAAAGCCCCCGACGTTGCCGATCCTTATCATCGATACCACAAAGGCGGGGCAACAGTGGCCTCGTGCCGCGGTGGTCGCCGTGGTGATGATGTTGACTTTGATGGCGGTGGCTTATACGGCAATAAGTTTTGCCTATAGAAAAAAACGGTAGGGATAATGCGTGTGGATAAACTGATTCGATGGGCAATTCGGATTTATCTCTTGCTGGTATTCGCCTTCGTCTTTACGCCCATCGTGACAAGCATTATTTTCTCTTTTAATTCTGATCGCTTTCCAACCATTCCACTTGGGCAGTTTACGCTAAAGTGGTATCAGACGGTCATCAATGATCCGGGTTTCTGGGATGCGGCACGAACCAGCGTTGTGGTGTCGATCTGCAGCGCCGTACTTGCTACGTTTATCGGATTTTGCACCGCCTATACGGATTTTCGATATCGGTTTCGGTTTAAGGGGGCGTATATTGCGCTGGCACTGTTACCACCGACCGTTCCTTTGATTATTCTCGCGCTAGGTATGTTGGCCTGGCTATCAAAGTTTCATGCGTCGGGCCAGGTCTGGTCGATTATCATCGCGCACACGGTTCTTTGCGCACCCTTTGCAATGGGGATTATCCGTCTCAGATTGCAACAAATGGATCCGGATCTTGAATCCGCCGCCTGGAATCTTGGCGCCTCGGAATGGCGGGCCATGCACAGTGTGGTGTTACCGTTTGCGAGCCCCGCTATCGTCTCGGCGTTTTGCCTGACCATGGCAGTTTCATTTGATGAGTTTACCGTGGCGTGGTTTGTCTCCGGACTAAATAAGACCATTCCTGTGGCCATACTCGAAGTATTACAGGGTACAGTTGATCCACAGATCAATGCTATCGGGTCCTTTGTATTTATGACATCAATCAGCCTGGTCATCATCGCGCAATTAATCTTTATGCGTCGTTCCAACCGGAGCACTAACTGATGTCACATCCTCAGATCGTTTTTGAAAATGTGGTCAAGCGTTTTGGCGATAGTCTGGCGGTTGAAAAAATGAATCTTTCAATCCAACAGGGTGAGTTCCTGGCGATTATGGGGTCAAGCGGCTGCGGAAAAACCACAACCCTGCGCATGCTTGCGGGTCTTGAAGTGCCCACTGAAGGGGAGATACGTCTGAATGGCGTGCGCACAAATGAGCTCAAACCTTCACAGAGGGAAACCCCACTGGTATGGCAATCTCTGGCGTTGTTCCCGTTTCTAAACGTGATTCAGAATGTGGAATTTGGGCTTAAAATGCGCGGGATCGAAAACGCGGAGCGACGAAAACGAGCGCACATGTGGCTGGATCGGATGGAGATTGGTGATCTTGCCACATGTG
>JAHEGU010000090.1 GCA_024644945.1 Gammaproteobacteria bacterium
CAATGGTACATCTGTTATCGACGAGGCAAACGACTTTCGACTACTGCACAAGTGTTCCTTGATTTCGTAATCAAGGAAGGTAGAAACGTGTGATTCCCAAGTTTTTCTTGACTAAATCACGCCGCTGTTTTCTAATTGCGCGCTGCACACCCACCCCAAAATGGCCAGGTAGCTCAGTCGGTAGAGCAGGGGACTGAAAATCCCCGTGTCGGCAGTTCGATTCTGTCCCTGGCCACCATTTAATCAACCATTTAAACACTGTCCGTGTCTTCAACTGAACTGCGTTGTGTCGGATTCGTGCCATTAAGCTAGAAGGATTCTAAGTAAGGAATTTCTGTTATACGATGAATGGTGCGCAATACAGGAGCGCAAATATATCTTGACTCGCATTATCGATAATCCTAAACTGAAGGCAAGCTGATCGGCCAACTCGGCAGCCCAAACAGTTAACTTCTTGTCAATTGTTTTATTTGCCAATTGGAACACTCCATTGGTGCTTATGGTATCCCGCAATGGGAGTCGTAAGGCCATATTAACTCAATACTGGAGATATCCATGAGCAAAAGAAAATCTATTTATTCTGTAAGAAAGAAAGCATTCCTCAATCAGGGTGGTCTGTGCTTTTATTGTAAGACGCCCATGTGGGAGGAAGACCCTGAACCTTTCTCGAAAAGTTATAATTTATCGCGAAAACAAGCGAATCTTCTGCAATGTACAGGTGAACACCTAGTTCCACATAGCGAGCAGGGTGGGGATACTGAAGCAAACATTGTTGCGGCGTGTTCATATTGCAATTTAAAGCGCCACAAAGCGAAATTCCCCAAAAGCCCAGATGAATACAGAGTGTATGTACTAAAACGGATTCAAAAGGGTAAATGGCATCAGATAGCTCCTTTAGTCCCTGGCTTGGCACTGAAAAGTTGACTGGTATTGATACATAATTGTTGGATGAATAAGTCAACAAGTCTATATAAACACCATCGATTTCCACCCGATATTATTCAATACGCTGTCTGGCTGTATTATCGCTTCAATTTGAGTCACCAAGATATCGAAGACTTACTCGCACAAAGAGGAATTGTCATCAGCTACGAATCTATTCGATTGTGGTGTATTAAGTTTGGACCTGCGTATGCACGGAAGTTGAAACGAAGGCACCAGGGGTTTGGTGATACTTTTTACCTTGACGAAGTGTTCGTGAAGATTCAAGGCAAACAACACTACTTGTGGCGGGCGGTTGATCAAGACGGCGAAGTGGTGGATGTGTATTTACAGAAATACAGGGATAGCGCTGCAGCCAAGCGGTTTTTCAGGCGCCTCCTCAATAGTTACGGAGGAGAGCCAAGGAAAATAGTGACAGATAAGTTATGTAGTTATGGTGTAGCACATCGAGAACTGATCCCTGAAACGATTCACGATACCTCACAGTATGCTAATAATCGTGCTGAACTCTCACATCAACCAACTAGAGTACGGGAACGGGGAATGCGAAAGTTCAAGTCGATACTTCAGGCGCAACGTTTCTTAAGTGTACATGCCGTGGTGCAGAATCTGTTTAATATCGGTCGTCACTTAGTTTCTGCAGAAACTTATAAATTATTTCGCTTGCGATCCTTTACGTCCTGGAACGATGCTCCGACGTAAAAGCGAGAAAACCACAAGGATTTAATTGGATTGGATAGTTAACTTGTCAATACCGTCCTTTCAGGTGCAACCTTATGGAGTCAGTTTGGCGTGCACAAAGAGTAGCATCTGACGGGCTGATTGACGGAACACAACAGGGGGTGCGGTCAACTGACAAACCGACCAAATTTTGAACGTTCCTTTTCCATTCTCTTTATTTCCTTGTCTCCACTGATGATAACTTCTTGGTCCGGACGAAGATCCAACTTTCGACTGCGGCCTCTATAGGGAATCCTCGATAAAATCAGTTTCATGGCCTCGAGCCTTGCTTTGTGTTTGTTGTCAGAACGTATGACGAACCAGGGATTCACTTTGGTATGGGTCTTTTGCAGTAGCCGGTATTTCATTTCTGTGAATTCGTCCCAAAGATCCTGGGCCTGGAGATCGACCTCACTCAATTTCCATTGCCGCAGGGGATCATTGAGACGACGTTTGAACCGTCGCGCCTGTTCGTTTTTAGAAACCGAGAAATACAACTTCAGCAATGTGGTCTTTTTATCACTCACAAAACTGTCTTCGTAGTCGTTGACCTCGCGTAGGAACTCCAAGTATTGCTTGTGGGTACAAAAGTTCATTACCGGCTCCACCATTGCACGGTTGTACCAGCTGCGATCAAACATCACGATTTCACCGGCGTGAGGGAATTGCTCGATGTAGCGCTTCATATGCAATTCCGTACGCTGATGCTGACTGGGCTTGCCCAGCGCCACGACCCGATAATGCTTTTCATTCATGTAGCGGGTCAGGCGTCGGATAGTACCGCCTTTTCCTGAAGCATCACGGCCATCGAAAAGCACAATAGCCTTGCGCTTTGTCGCTTCCAGATGGGCCTGCAGTTTAATCAGCTCCGCCTGATACGGCTTCAGGGCTTCGGCGTCAAAATATCTCCTCAAGGCGGAATCTACAATCTTGACACGATCTTTCTTTTTCAGACTGTCAAGCAGGCTGTCAAGGCGCTCCTCACTATATGGAGCCCCTTTGTCAACTACATGTTTATCAACAATCCTGTGAATTCCTGCTGCGCCACGGTTGTCTTGCGGGTTGGTAAATTTTGTATTCATCGCATTTCTGTCATTAGTCAAATCATCGGACACACATATAGGGAGCGTACTGATTCCAGGTGGCCGGAATACTGACATGGCTCAATCCGGGTAGAATGATTTCCATGAGAAATTGGTGGGAAATTGGTATCGCCAAGTTAAAGCACTTATATTGCTAGAATCGGTGGATGAACACATACAAACGCCACAGATTTCCTCCCGATATTACCAGTTATGCAGTCTGGCTCTACTACCGTTTCAAACCTGAGCCATCGGGATATATAAGACCTACTGGCTGAGCGCTGCATCACCGTATCTAAAGAAGCAATCCGCTTTTGGTGTATCAAATTTGGAGCCCTTTACGCCAGAAGATTGAGGCGAAAGCACAAAGGCTACGGTGACACCTTCTTCATCGACGAAATTTTCGTAAAGATCAATGGCAAGCAGCACTATCTTTGGCGGGCGGTTGACCGGGATGGTGAGGTGGTTGATGTCTATCTCCAAGCAAAGCGAGATGAGGCTGCTGCGAAGCGGTTTTACAAGCGTTTATTGCGATACCATGGCGGGGAGCCGAGGATGATTGTGACCGATAAGCTGCGAAGCTATCGTGTCGCTCATCGTGAAATTATCCCTGAAACAATCCATGTCACGGATCGGTACACGAATAATCGAGCGGAGCAATCGCATGAGGCGACCGGGGTAAGGGAGCGGGGCATGCGAAGATTTAAATCGATGCGTCAGACTCAGCGATTCCTGGGTGTTCATGCTGCTGTTCATAATCTATTCAATCTTGGTATGCAGCTGGTATCTGCCGATCACTATCGAAACCTTAGGAGCAGTGCGTTCACAGAGTGGAGAAGGGCGGTTGTTTGATAATCAAATTCATATGAGGGCAGTCTGAAAAAGTTAACTTGCTGATACCCGTCTGGGAGATCGCCCAGAACTCAGCTTCATCCAACAGCTGATCATCAGTGAGCCTGTGACCAAGTATTGTCTATATTACATACCTTGTGGGACAGATTATTCTAATGTGAATTCAGCCACTGGAGACTGTCATGAACTACGAAGATTTTCTGCCCGGATTCCGGCAGTTTCAGCTTACGGATGGAGATATCCGTTAATCTCATTATTTAAAACTAGTCACAATTAGTCACACAAATCACGTGCGTAACAGGGTTATCGTATGTTCAAGTATGTCAGTGTAATAAATGTAACTAATTGAAAATACAATAAAATAGTTCAACTATGTAACGCTATGAGAATAGGGGTAAGGGAACTTAAAATCCCCGTGTCGGCAGTTCGATTCTGTCCCTGGCCACCATTAAAACAATAACTTAGTATAACTTAGAGTCGCGTCAACAGCCTCGATTCGCGTTGTTTCCGTCCTTTCGTGTCACCCAAGCATATATTGTGCAGTTTGTATTCATCAACACTTTAAGGATGCAGCTATAACATCAAAATTAAGATGCGTTGATTAGCCACTAGTTACTCCCGTACTTCTTCCAATACACCTTTGCTTTTTCTTGGGCTTTAGATAATGCTTCTGGTGAGAGTTTGCTGGCGCACTCGTCCCTCCTGTCCTTAGCGTATTCATATCCGCTTGCTACGATAATACTCATCCAAGCGTAGCACTCGGCATAGTCCTGCGGCACACCTTCCCCATTTTCATATATCACTCCAAGGATGGCCTGCGCCTTTGCATCCCCCTGCTCGGCCGCTAAGCGATACCACTTCACCGCTTCCTTATAATCCTGCGACACACCCTCTCCTCTGCGATACATCCCCGCAAGGTTGTGCTGGGCTTCTGCAAGACCCTGCTCAGCCGCAAGGCGGTACCACTTCACCGCCTCCTTGTCATCCTGCGGTACACCCTTTCTGCTGTAATACATATACCCAAGGTTGTGCTGCGCCTTTGGATCCCCCTGCTCGGCCGCTAAGCGCCACCACTTCACCGCCTCCTTATAATCCTGTGGCACGCCCTCTCCTCTGTAATACATCCCCGCAAGGTTGTGCTGGGCTTCTGCAAGACCTTGCTCAGCCGCAAGGCGATACCACTTCACTGCTTCCTTATGATCCACTAATAAAAACCTTTCCGCCCAGTTTTTCTCGTCCTCAATTTCGGCCCAAGTAAACCAATCATCCTCAAGCCCAATCCTTGGCACTATCTCTCCACGGTGATACATCTGCCCCAAATAATTCTGAGCTTTCACATTCCCCTGCTCAGCGAGAGGCTTAAGTACATTATATGCAGTCTCATAGTTACCCGCTTCATAAGCATCAACAGCAGCCTGGAAATCAGCATAACTGGGCAATGATGTTATGAGAAACACGGCAGTGAGCAAGTATTTCATGTAGGCAAATTTCTTGTGCATTTGAGTAGAAAACACCCCCACGCTCATACTATATACGGTACAAGTTTTTGGCCGTTCTTGATAGACATCAAGCTCTGCACGCCGTCAGAACATATGATTCCTATCGGAGTTAATAAATATCGGAGCCTTCTGTTAATAGACTGGCGTTCAGACCAGACTGCTCCAAATATTTTGACGACTTACAGTCTTAGGGGTTCACGTCGGAAACGGTTCCAAATTACGTTCGATACCGTTTACATCACTAACCAATAAAAACAGAGCCATTGAAAGCAGGCGTTAAATCTTTTTGTGCTCTGACCATTCGCTGATACGGGTCAACATGTTCAGCAATGGTTAGTTCGACCCTTCTAGCCGCTAGACGGGGATTTTCAGGATCGTTTTACCACGGCATTTCTGACCAGCCGCAGTTCGTTTCCCCTGCCTGGTCGGTAGCTGAATTTGACTTCGTCACTGGCTTGATGAATAAGATAAAGGCCCATTCCCCCGTATGGCCTCCTGTCCAGGGGAGTGCTTAGCATGGGTTCTGAATATGCATTGCCATCAAATGGCGGCGCCTGATCCTGAATCACAATTTCTACAGCATTATCAATTGCTATCATTGAGATATTTATATCTTTAGTATCACCACCATGTCCGTGCTGAATAATGTTGGTGACCGCTTCGTCTACCGCGAGCTTTAGCTCAGTTAGAATGTCAGATGCGATACCAAGCCTTTCACCTGATTGTGTGACAAAACTGCGAACCTCGCCCAGGTTCTCCAGTCTGCCCTCGATGGTGATTTCACTGGATGTAGCCAAACCCGGCAACCAGAGCAGAAGGGGGCCGCCCGGAATGTCTGTTCAGAAGGAGTTTATGGCTTCACTCTGATCCGAATGGATTTCCAGGTAGGCATCAAACCCGAGTGTCTTGATGATCTTGCTGACTTCCTCGGACGGATTCAGTAGTTTCAGATGCTTCGATTGGATTGTATGGTCCGATTGTTCCGTGTTCAGCATATTGGTGATGGCGTGAATGGCCCGCAGCCCGGCACTGCCCATGAAAGATACGCCGGCAAGATCCAGCAGTATGTTTGACGTGCCGCTCTCGATCATTTCCGATGCTTTTTGCTGCAGTTCATTGTGTGTACTGGCATCGAGGTCTCCTGAAATTCGAAGAATGGTGACTTGGGCACTACCCTGTTCCTGATCAACTTGAATCTGCATTGGCTATGAACTCCGCTTGAAATGTTTATATGTTTTGTCTCAACGGCCACGAGGGACTGTTTTTAGTAATAACTAGAAATATTTTACCCTGAATCCACAATCGTGTCTTGACAGCTGAATTTATAAAATCATTATACGAATAGTGGCTAAGCAGAGCGCCTCACAGCAAGCATGGTAATGTCATCGAACTGGTCCGCGCCACCGCAGTGAATACGGATGTACTCGAGAATTTCGTCAATAAATTCCTTCGGGTCCTCGAGTTGATGATTTGCCCTCTGCAGCAGCTGTTCTTCCGTAAACAGTTCTTCCCGCTTGTTTTTCGCTTCGGTCACCCCGTCCGTATAGCCGAACAGCAGGTCTCCGCGGGCCAGTTTTGTTTTCTCTACCGCATAGGTTGCAGCGGCAAAGAGCCCCAGCACCGGCCCGGTGGTGGACAATGTTTCGCGTGTTCCTCCCTCCCTGAAAATGACTGGTGCCTCGTGTCCACCGTTAACGTAGACCAGTCTGCCGGTTGCATTGTCAAGAATCCCGAAAAACATGGAAGCAAACATGCTGGAGTTTCCGTGTGTCGTAGCGATATACCGGTTGGTAGTCAGCACGCTGTTGGCGAGGATACTTTCCGGATCGTCCGGTTCCTCTGCCTGGCTGTTATTTTCTCTATGGCCATACAAGCAGGATGCCCGGGTCAGGCTCCTGAACAGGGTCATGAAAAGAGCCGCACCCACTCCCTTATCGCAGACATCACCAATCACCAGTCCCGTATACCTGGTATCGTTTAGCGGGAAGACATCATAGAAGTCACCGGCGACCTCACGTGCAGCCTTCAAATAAGCGGCAATGTGCCAGCCTGGCACTTCGGGTAGCGACAACGGCAGGAATCCAGCCTGAATTCGTCGTCCGATTTCCAGTTCCTTTTCATAGGCCTGCACTTTTCGACTTCGCTCGGTCACATCATCGATAATTCTGCGCTCACGGTGACAGATTGCGCGGATAATGGACCTGAACGAGCCCGGTTCCCTGGACAGCGCCTGGTAAAGCAATGCGCTGTCCAGGCATAGCAGTTGAGACTCATTTTCGGCGGTTACCGAGGCGGTGCGTTCGCCAGCGTCCAGTGCAGACATCTCGCCAAAAACCTCTCCCTCACCCAGTATGGCCAGTTCGACCTGATTGTCATGGACTTTGAAGCGTCCAGCGACGATAAAATACATCATCGTGCCTGCCGTTCCCTTTTCAACCACCGTTTCACTGGCTGAACAGGACATCAATTCGGCGCCCTGCGCCAGCATGGATATCACCGTATCTGACATATCGTCCAGGAAGTGCGAACGCCTCAGGAACTGGATTTTATCCCCGTTCAGCATGGTCAGCAGGTAAAAGGCGGTTGCACAGTTTTTCCGGGTTTCATCGTTGGGCACCATTCATAAGAATATTAAAAAAAGATGTTAAATGCATGATAAAAAATACTTATTAGGGTATCGCCAAGTTAAAGCACTTATATTGCTAGAAT
>JAHEGU010000013.1:0-25540 GCA_024644945.1 Gammaproteobacteria bacterium
GCAATTCAGTACAACAACGCGATAATGAAAATGGCTTCGGTTGTTCATTGCCGATTTCGCTATCGCGGAAGTATCCTGCAGCATTTTGCTCTTCTTCCCGGGCATTCTTGTTTCCCTCCTTCGGTACCTGCACACATCCGGTGACTGGCGAACTCTGCCGTCACCATCTTCACCCATCTGCGGTGCGTAAATTTTGAAAGGATTCGGTTCGTAAAGCGGGCATTACCCATAAACGCGTGAATTGCCACTCCCTCGCCAACCATCTACTGGTCGACGGCACGGATATTTGCACGGTGCAGGAACTGCTCGGTCATAGCGATGTAAAGACCACGCAGATCTATACCCATGTCCTCGGACAACATTTTGCCGGAACCCGCAGTCCGCTGGACAGGATCGGCGAAGAGCCCTGCATTTACCAACTCAGTGAAAATCTCGCGATTTGGAACGCAGGCCTTGAACCAGTTGACTACCGTCGGTCAGGCGATTTGCGATAACGTGGATCACGTTGCTCTCGGATTGCACTTTGCCAGTCACTATTAGCAATTTCGACTTAAGTAGAGTCTTTCGTTGCCGCTCGATAAGTTTTGGCCAGATCACTATATTTGCCTGACCGGTTTCGTCTTCCAGTGTGGAGAACATCACGCCCGAGGCGGTGCCAGGTCGCTGTCGATTGATCACCAGTCCGGCAATACTGATCACCTTGCCATTTTTTATTGTGCTTAACTGCTCCGCTTTGATGATGCCTCTTTGATCCAGCTGCGGTCGCAGTTGGGACAATGGATGTTCATTCAGGGTGAGGTCGGTGCTGGCGTAGTCCGACAGCGTATTCTGCCATTTCCCCGGTCGCGGCAGCATCGGTTCGGCTTCGTTGAATTCGGCCACACCGAGCACTTCGGTAGGCGCTTCGATGCCAGCTACGTCCCAGTAGGCGCGGTGGCGGTGTCCGCTGATCGCGGCCAATGCATCGGCGGCGGCCAGTGCACCGAGATCTTTTTGATCGAGATCACTCCTCTGGGCCAGGTCCTGCAACGATCGGAATTTAGCCGTGCTGCGCAGCTGAGCAATTTTTTCGCCTGCTTGTTGACTCAGGCCTTTGACCATTCGAAGCCCGAGGCGCAGTGCAGGTTGTTTGCCGCGACTGGGTTCGAGGTGGCAGTCCCAGCCGCTTTCGTTGACATCCACCGGGCGTACTTCCACCCCATGCCGGATCGCGTCGATCACCAGCTGCGCCGGGCGATAAAACCCCATGGGCTGGCTGTTGAGCAGTCCGCAGCAGAACGCAGCCGGCTCATAATGCTTGAGCCATGACGAGACATAGGCGAGCAGAGCAAAGCTGGCAGAGTGGGATTCCGGAAAACCGTAATCGCCAAAACCCTTGATCTGGCTGAAGACCTGTTCGGCGAATTCTCTTTTGTATCCGCGTTCGAGCATACCGCCGATCAGCTTGTCTTCGAAATGTTCGAGGCCGCCGCGTTTCTTCCAGGCCGCCATACTGCGGCGCAGCTGATCAGCTTCCCCCGGAGAAAATCCTGCTGCGACCATGGCAATCTTCATGACCTGTTCCTGAAAAATCGGTACACCGAGGGTACGCGCCAACACCCCTTCCAATGCTTTACTCGGGTAACTCACGGTTTCGATGCCGTTTCGCCGCTTGAGATAGGGATGCACCATATCGCCCTGGATCGGGCCTGGCCGCACAATGGCGATTTCGATCACCAGGTCATAATAGTTGGCCGGTTTCAACCTTGGCAGCATGGTCATCTGCGCGCGCGATTCAATCTGGAACACGCCCACGGTGTCGGCGCGTTGAATCATGCCGTACACGGCCGGGTCTTCGCCACGGTTCTGGATACCGGCCATGGTCAGTTGTTCACCGCGATAGTCGTGGATGTATTCAAAACTCTTGCGGATCGCACTCAGCATGCCGAGCGCCAGCACGTCCACTTTAAGCAGCCCTAGCGCTTCGAGATCATCTTTCTCCCATTGAATCACGGTGCGATCTGCCATGCTGGCGTTTTCCACCGGCACCAGCCGGGTCAGTTCGCCGCGGGCGATAATGAAGCCGCCGACATGCTGGGACAAATGGCGAGGAAATCCCATGATCTGCCCGACCAGTTCCAGCAGCATACGAATTTTCGGGTTGGCTGGGTCAAAGCCGGATTCTGTAAGTCGTTCCTCCAGCACTTCGCGCTTGTCCCACCACTGAATCGACTTGGCGATCCGAGTGACCTGATCCAGGGACATGCCGATGGCCTTTCCCACATCACGTATCGCGCTGCGCACGCGGTAGGTAATCACCGTGGCCGCCAGGGCGGCCCGCTCGCGGCCATAACGGCGATACACATACTGGATTACTTCCTCGCGTCGCTCGTGCTCGAAATCGACGTCGATATCTGGTGGCTCGTTACGCTCGCGCGAGATAAAGCGCTCGAACAACAGATCCACATTGGCCGGGTTCACTTCGGTGATGCCAAGGCAATAACACACCGCGGAGTTGGCGGCGGAGCCCCTGCCCTGACACAGGATGCCGCGACTGCGGGCGAAGTCCACCATGTCGTGCACGGTGAGGAAATACGGTTCATAGCGGAGTTCGCTGATCAGGGTCAGCTCGGCTTCGATCTGGCCACGCACTTTATCCGGCACACCTTCAGGCCAGCGCCTGACCACGCCCTGTTCGGTCAGATGGCGTAACCAGGACGCGTCACTGTATCCGGCCGGTGTCAGATCATCCGGATATTCGTAACGTAGCTGGCCGGGGTCGAACTGACAACGGTCGGCGATGGCAATGGCCTGTTCCAGCAACTCCGGCGGATACAATCTTTGCAGATGGGACCAGGGCCGAAGATATTGTTCGGCATTGCCGGGCAGACCGTAACCCATTTCGGGCAATGACTTGCCGAGGCGAATGGCCCATAAGGTGTCTCTTAGTGGACGGCGTTCGGGATGGTGCATGTGGACATTACCGCAGGCGACGCGGCTCAACCCATGGTGCTGCGCCAGCTTTGCACTGTGTTCGAGCAATACCGTATCGCGACCCGAGCGATCCAGATTCACGCCGATCCATAACCCATCGCCAAAGCGTTTTTTGAGTTGCTCGCCCTGCTCGATGTCGGACAAGGTATGCACGACCCAGATTGCCACGCAATCCTCTGTCGGCAATGTTTCGAGGTCCTCCAGAGTCAGTAAGTACTCGCCTTTATCCGCCTGGCGTCTGGCAAGTGTGACGATCTGACACAGGTTGCCATAACCCTGTCGATTGGTCGCGAGCAACACCAGTTTAAGTCCACCGCCAAGGTCAAATTCACTGCCGACAATCAGTTTGATATCGCGTTCCCTGGCCTCGACCCAGGCCCGCACCATCCCGCTTAAACTACATTCATCGGTAATCGCAATGGCGCGGTAGCCGAGCCCATCGGCCCGCGCCACCAGTTCTTCGGGCGCCGACGCGCCGCGCAGGAAAGAATAGTTGCTGATCGCATGCAGCTCGGCGTACTCAACCACCTGATTTCGCTCATCCAGGTCAAATCAGCCAAACAGCCCGTGCAGACGCCAGGGGCCAGTCTCTTTTTTTAGCATCCGCAAATCACGATACACCCAGCAGCGCCTGCCGCCAGGGGCATCCGCAACGCGGTAATCCCGACGCCGGTCACGACGCTCCCACCAGCCCGCCTCGACCCGCTCAGTATCGTCCTCGAAACTGAACCCACCCGAATCGATTTTCTGTGGCACGTCGAGCAGCCATAGTGGCCGTGTTGGCAGCGCTTGCTCAAGCGTTTGGTCCTGGACTTGCTCCCTGGAACTAACGCAACCCGGAGCAACTCGCCGCCAGGCCCGCTCCGGCCGGTGATCCGCCACCGTCGTCAGGGTATACACCCGGTCCTGCCCGAGGCGAGCAGCCAGCAGATCCATAAGCTGGGTCCAGTCCTGGGTCTGCCGATCGCGGCGACTGAACAGGTCTTCGCTGCTGCGGGTAAAAGGCACTACCTGGTCAATCGTGATCGACACTGCGTTGACTTCGTTCTCCATCGTGGCGCGCCCGAGCTGCTCTTCAAACTGGGGCAGAAAACGACCGGACTGACGATCCGCCTGGGCCGAGCGCACCACCAGAGTAGTGCGGGAATGCGAGCCCCGGGCCCGGTTCACATGCCACAGGTCAAAACTGATTTTCTCCGTGGCGGCGGCATTCATCTGCAGGAATCGCTCTGCTTCACCAAGCAGCTTTTCGGCTGCAATCATAATCAGTCTACTGTGGCGGGCGTCCGATGGCAGTTCCATGCGCTGACGAAAACACAGCGTCGCATGTACGTGTCGCAGTGGATCCCCACGCATGCCACTCAGACGGTCTAGGTAATACAGCAAGTCCGCCCCGAAACGTCTGCCCAGATCTTCTCTGGGTAGGCGCCACAGATCACGCAACGTACGCAGACCACAGCGCAGCAGACGATCAACCAGCTTGTGTTCCAGATCGACACCACGCAGTGGAATCTCCCCCAGAGCCGATTTCAGGTTGTCCGGCTCCATGACCACCTGTTCAAGACCATTACGCGCCATCAGCAACGCCGCTGCTGGACATGGCGCCACACTGATTAACGTTGAAGCGGCCAATGGCTGACCAAATTCCGCTCGGATATTCTCCAGCAATGCCTCCAGACCGCCAAACAGACGCAGGCTGCCGGACACCTCGAGCAACAGTGAGTCGGCATTATCCTCGGGCCCAGTAACACCGCTTTTACTTCGCCTGGAGCCATCGGTGCACGCAGAACGCCACTGTCCCAGGGCAATGGTCGGTGTGAAACAAAGCAGCTGTTCGCTGATCTGACACAACCGCCGGTATTCAGCTTCTGGATCGCGCAGCCGCACCGCCAGATTAGGATACAGGACGTGGGCCGCATTCAGCGACATGCCCGGCACGATGCCGTGGTCCATGGCCACATTGCAGGCAGCATGGACCACCTGATTGTTACCCGACTGACCGATGACCAGAGCCGGCAGACCTTCAGGGAAATCACAAACTTCCAGCGCCAAAGCCGGAAAATGCAGACCGATCCAGATCGGTGCATCACAAGCCAGCGCGACCTCGGGTAGTACCTCCGGGGCCAGTAGGGTGGCCTGATCAACCGCCAGAGAAAGAGACAACGCTTTCATGGGTGCGGCACCCGTTGGTGCGACACCGGTTGGTGTGACCCCTGCCCGGACGGTGAACTCGACTCAGGTTCCGTCAGCACCACCGCGCCATGTTGACGCCAGCCGAAGCGGGATTTGGTCAGTTTCGCCTGTATGCCCCCATCGCAGCGTGACACCTTGAGACGCAGCGCAACCGGCGTATCTACAGGCCGGCCACAGCGTAACACCACACCAATATTGTTGGCCGCATCCGCCGCCAGCTGCAGGCGTCTGATCTGTGCGGGATGCGGTATAGCAGGCCATAGTAATACCAGGCCACAGTCCGGATGTCGCAGCAGCTTTTCCGCGGACCACCAGATGTCCCGGTTACTTTTCTCTTCTACATCCACCACCACCAGGTAAGGCAGAACAATGCCGGCCTGTACCAGAGCTGGCGCATAAGGCTGGTACGGCGGCGCCACCATGGCCACCCGAATCTGATCCTGGGTCAGCCGTGCCATCAACGGCAGCAACAACTGCAACTCGCCACTGCCCCATATCGCCACATTGAGTTCAATCAATGCCCGTAACGGCCAACCGCCGGTAGGTAACAGCGCATTGAGATCTGTAAAGCCGGTATCTACGGCGTTGGCTCCAGGACGTTCAGGTTGTCCGCCACGCCCGCGCCATAGCGCCGGGGTCTCCCGTATGATTTGATCCAGAGCCGACACCGCTGACAAGATTTAGTCTACAGCTTGCGGTTGCGAATAATGCCCACGCCCAGGCCCTCGATCACCAGATGGTCTTCCCGAAGATCCAGCTGTATCGGTTCAAAATCGGGATTCCCGGGTTCCAGGGTGACCTTGTTACCCCGACGACGGAAACGCTTTACGGTCACTTCATCCTCCAGGCGGGCCACCACGATCTGACCGGAAGAAGCTTCCTGGGTCCGGTGCACCGCCAGCAGATCGCCGTTCAGAATCCCCCCATCACGCATACTGTGTCCGCGCACACGCAGCAGGTAGTTGGCCCGGGGCTGGAAGAACCCGGGGTCGAGCTCGAAGTAGTCTTCGATATGCTGCTCCGCCAGGATCGGCTCCCCCGCAGCGACCCGCCCCACCAGCGGAATACCAATCTCCTTACCGGGCGCCAGCAGGCGGATACCCCGAGACCGTCCGGGCAGCAGCTCGATCACGCCCTTGCGCTCCAGGGCCCGCAAATGATCTTCGGCAGCCGTAGGGGAACGGAAATGAAACGCTTCGCAGATATCCGCCCGGGTCGGTGGCATCCCGGTCTTTTGCAGGCTACTGCGAATTAAATCAAGGATTTGTCGCTGCCGGGAGGTCAACTGGTCAGCGACATTAGCTTTTCGTCTGGAGGGCTGTTTGGGCATTTCAGCGTAGAGATTTCTGAATACTGTATATTTATACAGTATATTTTTTTTTGTGGCAAGCGCTTATCGATAAGAATCCACTGGCGGCCCGCAGGCATCAGGGTATTGATTGGGTATACTAGGAAATATGTGTGGACGATACGCAAATCATGTGAAACAAATGGGCCAGTGGAGCGATCTGTTGGAAGACTGGCCCGAGGATGCGGAGCTTGGTTACAACATTGCTCCGACCCAGATGATCCCGGCGTTCAACGCGGAACACGGCCTGGCGATGCGCTGGGGAATCGTGCCGCCATGGTCGAAAGAACCAAGCACAAAATACGCGACTTTCAACGCGCGCTCCGAGTCAGTAGCAGACAAACCTGCCTTTCGTCACGCCTGGAACAAATCTCAAACCTGCCTGATTCCGGCCGTCGGATACTATGAATGGCAGGGCACAAAGGGCAACAAACAACCTTTCTTTATCCGCCCGGAAAATGAGGAACCTCTGGTAATGGCAGGGCTATGGGAACACTGGCGGCAGAATGAACAATCGCTGTATTCCTGCACCATCATTACTCAAGCCTCGTCCGGCAAGCTCGAGGATCTACATTCGAGAATGCCCTTGATACTGGAATTCGACCAGGCCGAACAATGGCTCAATGATGGCGTATCGGTCTTTGAGCAACTGCTGACAAATCAGAATATTGAGCGTCTTAAATTCTACCCCGTGGATAAGGCCGTCAATCGTTCCAGTCAAGAAGGTGAGCATTTGATTGAGCCCCTCGCAGCAGGTGAAAGCGCTTAGGCAGTAACAAATTTGCTGGCCCAGATCTGATTTGATCCGTGATCAGAAGGCCTCTAGCCCGCCAGTTCAAAATCCATAATGTCAAAGCTATCGATGCGCTGATTGTTCAGACGAAAAATCATATTCTGTGGGTGCTCCAGGAGGCTGGCCACGGGTTTGGGAATACCAAGATATTTACCTCGAATCACTCTGCTTACCACGCTGTGCGTGACTGCGATGATCGTTTTCTCTTCGGGCAGCTCTTCCAGCCAGGTATCAACTTTAGCCTCCACATCCTGATAGGATTCTCCTTTCGGCACCGTGTAATACCACTTGTTGACTTCCCTGACTCGAAGCGCACCAGGGTAATGCATTTCAATTTCTTCGTTGGTCAGTCCCGACCAGTCTCCATAATCGAATTCGATTAACCGCGACTCATAATGCACGTTGCATTCAGGTATCGATAGCGCATCGACTAGATATTCGGCAGTGATTTTAGTGCGTCCTAAGGGGCTCACATGGATCAGCACATTATCACGGTCTATGTCGGAATAACCAATCAACTGCTCAAGCACCTTGCCATAAGCCACTGCCTGACTGCGGCCTTTAACCGTAAGCGGTGAATCACCGCGCCCCTGCTTGCGTAGCTGGTAGTTCCACTCGGTTTCAGCATGACGCAGCAGGTAAATCATCCCGCCTCCTTATCGAAAATTTCTTCCAGGGTAAGGCCCGTCAATTTCTTTATCACGCTGATCACGTAAAACATGATGCCCATAAGCATGATCATCGAAGGGATGGCGATCACCGGATAACTGAGAAAAGTCATTTTCCCCAACTCTTCGTTAAATGCAACGGTGCCGGCACTGCTTGTGACAATCACTTTTGCTAAAACATAGTTCATTACTGCTGAAAACACGAAAGTGCCAGCCATACAGTGATTTGCGAATCTGAGTTTACTGTTGAAATCCTGTTCGTTCCGGTTTTCTCTGAGCTTTTCTTCTACTTTTTCTGTAGCCATGATCAACGGATTAAATATCAGCTTTTTCACCAGCGGCGAGCGGGTGAAACCCGTCACGGCGACCACGATCCCGATCAAAGAAGGAATCGCAGCCTCCTTTATCGCCAGCCACTTCACGTCAAGCTCTAACAGACCGATGCCGCCGGTTAGCAATACGCTTACAACACCCAGTAACGCAATATAGTTGAAATGTTGATTACGCAGCAGATCGTAACTTCCATAGATAATTGGAAACGACAGCGCAACCACCAGAGCATTCACTGTGCCGAGCCGCTCGGGGCCACTGAATTTCATCAGGATGATGGAAGGAATCACCACATTCACAAGAATCTCAATCAGCGGAGACGGTTTTTTCTTTTGTGGCTGCATAGGAAGTTAGTTAGAGGGGATACTGTTGGCACAAAGAGGCTACATTCTGTTTAAGCACTGTTTTCGCGTCTTCTAAATCACCCGCGGCGCATCTGTCGATTACCGTCGACACCATACTAGCGATTTCAGCCATCTGCGCCTCACCAAAACCACGGGTTGTCACTGCTGCAACGCCCAACCTTAGCCCAACCCAATCAGCGGGACGCTTGGTATCAAAAGGCACAGGATTTTTATTGGAAGTTATATTGATCTCGGCTAACGCGTCTTGCACCACCTGCCCTTTGAGGTTTTTGTCAGAAAAATCGAGAAGTAACAGATGTGTGTCTGTGCCGTTACTCACCAGTTCGATTTTGCTCGCAACCAACCTTTCGGCCAGCACTCTGGCATTATGCACAACTTGGGCCGCATAGTCCCGAAACGAGGGCTTCAGGGCCTCTCCCAAGCACACCGCTTTGGCTGCAATAACATTGGTATGCAGACTCCCCTGGACTCCGGGAAAAACCGATGACTGCATTTTCTTCGCCCATGCCTGGTCCCGGCTCATGATCAATCCACCACGCGGTCCGCGCAAAGTCTTAGTGGTGGTGCAGGTTACGATATCCGCATGAGAAATTGGGCTCGGATGCGCACCGCCAGCAACCAGGCCGGCAATATGCGCCATATCCACGAGCAGAAGCGCTCCGGCATCTGAGGCAATTTCCGCCATGCGCGCGAAATCCAGCTCTCTGGGATATGCGGAACCTCCGGCAACCAGCATCTTGGGTTTTAGGCTCATGGCTTGCTGATGCAGCTGGTCATAATCAATCAGCCCTGTTTTTCTGTCTACTACGTAGTGATGCGCATCGAACCAGCGCCCCGACAAATTAGGCGCGGCCCCATGACTCAAATGACCACCCGCGGCGAGATCAAGACTCAGTATTCGGTCACCTGGATTCAAAGCGGCGAAGAAGACCGCCTGATTCGCTTGTGTCCCCGAATGCGGCTGGACATTCACATATTCACAGTTAAACAATTTTTTTGCACGATCAATGGCAGCCTGCTCGATCGTGTCGGCGAACTCGGCACCACCATGAAAACGGCGCCCTGGATATCCTTCCAAAGTTTTATTGGTAATGCGATGACCCAGCGCCTCGAGTACGCCTTTGCTGACAATATTTTCTGATGCGATCAGCTCGATCTGATGCTGTTGGCGATCCACCTCACCCGTGAGCGCATCAGAAATCAGGGGATCTGATTCTGAAAGAAAGGAACACATAGAGTAGTTTTTATCTTCAAGCAGCCGAATTAGACCCTTTTTAATCTGCTCACACAAGGCGAGAAGCCTATACTTACTCGCTATGATGAACTTCCTGCAATAATCCAGCTCATAACTAAATCGCCTGAATTCCCCCATACCATGCAAAAGACAATTGACTACTATCACTTTCTGATCTCTCCCTGGAGTTTTCTGGCGATCGGACGCTTCAACGAAATCGTTGTCAGACATGATCTCAAAGTCCATTACAAACCCATCGCGGTGATGCCGACTTTTGAGAAAATGGGGGGAGCACCCCCAGCCAAACGACATCACTCGAGACAGCGTTTGCGCATGGATGAACTCAAACGCTGGTCATCATATCTCGATATTTCCATGAACTTTCAGCCCGCATTCTTTCCGGTAGATTGTGGCACGGCATCGAAAATGGTGATTGCAGCAGGCAACCAGGAGCTCAACGCAGGCGCCCTAAGTGACGCCGTATTAACAGCCGTCTGGACTGAGGAAAAAGACGTGTCTGACGATAGTACGCTGGTTGAGATTGCCAACAAATGTGATCTGGACGGCAGCGCTTTGCTTGCCGCCGCAAATACCGATGAACTTGCGACGCAATTTGATGCCATTACAAATGAAGCCCATGAGGCTGATGTTTTCGGTTCGCCGACTTATGTTTTGAATGGCGAAATCTTCTGGGGTCAGGACCGATTCGATTTCCTCGAACGCGCACTGACAGGGTAGTGACTCAAACGTCTTGAAGTGGGTGCACGACACCCCGTTCACGGCGGCAGTTGAGATTTCGCATCATCCCGGTCTTGATCCAGGATCTTAGCAATCTGCGAGATCCTGAAACGAGGCCCGGATGACAACTCTATCCGCGGCCCGGGATGACGCTGCAGACTAAGGAATCAGGACAGTACTGCCAGTAGTGGCTCTAGACTCCAATGCCTCGTGCGCCTGTGCCGCTTGTTTGAGATCGAAGGTCTGGTTGATCGCAATATTTAGTTTGCCACTGCCAATCATGTCAAACATCTCCGCGGCAGCTTTTTCAAGCCAGTCTCGGTCCGCGACAAAATGAAATAGAGTGGGACGGGTTAGATAGAGAGACCCTACCGCCAGGTCTGAGATCTTAAAATCCTCTACTGGACCAGACGACTGCCCGAAACAAACCAAAGTGCCGTGTCGTTTAAGGCAGTCCCGCGAACCAGGCCAGGTGCCTTTTCCAACACTGTCATACACGACGTTAACCATACCGCCTTCGGTAAACGCCTTCACACCAGCGACAAAATCGTCGGTTTGATAATTAATCACATCGGCGTATCCGTTGCTTAAAGCCAATGCACATTTTTCATCGCTGCCGGCGGTGCCGATAGCGGTAGCGCCGATCGCCGAAAGCCACTGGCCCGCGATCAGACCGACCCCACCTGCAGCGGCATGAAACAAAACCTTATGGCCCGCTTCAACCTTGAAACTATTATGCAATAGGTAATAACAAGTGAGTCCTTTCAGCATACAGCCGGCGGCGGTCTGATAATCAATATTGTCCGGCAGGTGCACGACATGAGATATATTTATATTGCGATGGGTACTGTAAGCCCCATTCGGCAACGTGTAGGCCACTCGATCCCCTTCGCGAAACCCGGACACGCCGGATCCTACCGCCTGCACCACGCCTGCGGCTTCACAGCCAAGTATCAGATTCTGCTCCACTGGCCAGGGATAGGCGCCAGTTCTGATGTAGACATCGATGAAATTGACGCCGATTGCATGGTGCTCAATCTGCACCTCATTCGAAGCCGGCGCTTCTGGTTTAAATTCGACCGTCTCAAGGACATCGGTACCACCAGGTTTGGTGGCATGAATTGCATACGCCATTTAGATTACCTTTTGTAATTGTTTACTGAGTAAAGAATAGTGCAGAGACTTCCTGCGAACAAGCTTCAGATTGCGGGCGGGATCAGGACCAGTTTGCCTACATGGCGCTTTGCAATAAAATCCTGCTGTGCCTGAACGATATCGCTCAACGGGTAAGTCTTTGAAACAATTGGTGAAATTTCGCCATTTTCAATATAGTTCACCAGATTTCCGAACACATCTTGTTCGAGAACGGTGCACCCATAAAAACTCAGGTCTTTAAGATACAGGGTGCGCACGTCAAGTTCCACCATCGGCCCACCAATTGCTCCGGCGACTCCGTAACGACCACCTTTCTTTAACACTTGCATAAGCTCAGGCCAGGATGGACCCGCAACAAGATCAATGACCACATCGACGGATTCCTGACCAAGCGACGCGGGCAGATCAACGTCTCGGTAAACCACTTCGTTGGCACCCTGTTGCAGCACCAGGTCAGCTTTGCGCTTACCGCATTGCGCAATTATCTTTGCACCGCGTCTTCGAGCCAGTTGAATCGCCGCCGACCCCACGCCGCCGGATGCTCCGGTTACGAGAACAGTTTCTCCAGATTTAACCTTGGACCTTGTCAGCATGTTCTCCGCGGTGGACCATGAGCAGGGAAACGAGGCCAGTTCGGCATCGCTCAATGCCGACTCTACGACATACGCATGGTCAGCAAAAATTTTAACGTACTGAGCAAAGCCACCATCACAATCCGACCCTACAAACCAAGCCTTATAAGGTTTCCAGTCAAGCGGTTTGCGCAGGCATGGTTCTACCAAAACGCGTTCGCCTTTTCGCCCAGCGAGAGCTTCATCCCCGACTGAGACAATTCGGCCACAAATATCCATGCCCTGAATTCGGGGAAATGATAACCCTGCTCCACTCCAATCCCCGTCGTCGTTACCGCCAGCTTCCGCCAGTGCATCATGATTAATATTTTCTAGATTTCCGGTATTACTTTTCGAATACCAACCAATACGGGTATTGATATCAGTATTATTTACGCCGGCAGCACCAACCTTTATCAGCACTTCTCCTTTACCCGGTACTGGGACATCTAAATCCTGCCGATACTGTAGCTGGTCAAAGTCTCCGTGACCGATTAACTGCACCGCCACCATTTTTTCTGGAATACCCATAGCCATCACCGCATCAAACAGTTTGGTCGGCCAGAAGCCACAGCGGTAATGGTTGCGCTCACGAACAGCTCGCCATCAATATCATGTTTGACATGATTCGCGTCCTGTTTAATTTTAGTTTCAATGGAACTCGCACCGGCGGTCTCGGCCATTTTGGTCGCGTCAGCCACTGCAAGCTCACGGGCCCTGCTAAGTGCATTTTCCAGGTTCTCAAACCTGATTGGCTGATCTTTGTGAAACAGGTAAAAGGTTCCAAATTCTGGTTGCGTTACCGTGATGTGTGCGATCTGCACCACCGCGCCCATTACCGCACCGATAGCATTGGCGGTGTCTGCATGCTCGGGTAAATGCAAACCGACCTTGAGCACTCTCGCGACCTCAGGAAAATAGTCCCCTGCAGGGCCGCCTACGGCAACAATTGGATAATCATCGGCAAAGCGTAATTTAAAAAGAGGCTTCACCTGCTCTGCTTCTCCTTTGTTGAGGATGATGTCAGCCATTAATTGGGTCAGGTTCATCGAGCGTGAGTCCACTAGCTTGCCATGTTGATTCAGCCCCGCTTCAATCAGTTTCTGACTGATTTCCTGTATCACCATCGCAAATACTTGCTCGCAGGGTGCCACCGCATCGTCTAGATCCCAGGTACCACATCCGTAGAGATGGCGCATTTGTCGGGCCCAGATTTTTGCTCCAACTTCCGCGGCGTGCCGGTTCCAGTGATCACTCATCCCCAGGACATGGGTGGCGTCAGACGGAGTAAATCCACTATAAATCACAAGTCCCTGGCGTTCCATCCTGGCGATTGCACGCAACATCTGGCGATCGGCATCCGCCAATGCGTCGATTTCTATGGGGCCATTTTCAAGCCGCTCCCATGCCTGCTTTTCTATATCGTTTAACTGGCGAAGCAATACTTCATTCTGCTGCAAGCGCAATGCGAACTTATTATTGCGCGGCGTAGGTGCGGCGCTAAGCTGTCGCTCTAACCTTGGCAGCACATCGGGATACTGATACGCCAGCAGACTTACTGGCACCACCCGGCGTTGTGAAATCGACATTCTGCCTTTGAACCGGACTTCACTGTCTCCACCGAGTCCAATAGAAAACACGCGTATCGCTTCCACCATCGGCTGCCAGTCTCCGATACGCGCGCCGTCCTCACAAAGCTCCGGCTGACCACCTGTAACAATTGCTATATCAGTCGTGGTGCCTCCTATATCGACCACGATGGCGTCCTGCTGACCGCTCAGAGCACAGGCACCAATTACACTTGCAGCAGGTCCTGACAACACCGTCGCCACCGGTTGCAGCAAGGCCGTTTGAGCATTCACCAACGAACCATCGCCCTTAACGATCATCAACGGCGCGTCAATTTCCTTTTGTTTCAAAATATCTTCTACCGAGTTAATCAGAGACTGGATATACAGAATCATGCGCGCATTCAGCGCCGCTGTCAGTGCGCGTCTAGGAGCACCAAGAGATGAGGCCAGTTCATGTCCACAGGCAACCGGTTTTCCAGTCAACTCCATGACCAGTTCGCGCAGTTTGATTTCATGAGAAGAATTTCGAGTTGCAAACATGCCTGATATTGCGAATGCCGATACGCGATCTTTTTGCGCCAAGATCACATCCCTTGCGCGTTCGATATCGAGCGGCACTAACTCCGATCCAGTTGCAGAATGCCCACCTTCAAGCACGGTCACCAGATCACGTTCAAGAATCTCGTAGAGACCACTTTTGTGCACCTGCTGCTCGTTGTAACCAGGCAGAAGGATGGAAACCGGCGCCCCGCGACCCTCTACAACCGAATTAGTGGAAAGCGTCGTCGACAACGCCACCAAATTAATTTCTCGCAGCAATGCCGGGGGCATGCTGGAGATTGCGTTACTTATACCGATAGTAAGATCGAATGCGGTGGTCAGGCTCTTGTTCTTGGCCACAACATTGTGTTCGGCGTCGACGATGACCGCATCCGTATAAGTACCCCCGGTATCGACCCCTAACTGGTAAGCCATGGATTGCTTAATGCTGTAAAAGCGGTGGATTCTAAAGCAAACGTTTCGCCATCCCTAACTGGTTTGCGGCATTTTCCCCTGATTATTTGATTACAGATGAATCGGTTTCAAAACGCTCTGACTGAGACAAGAGGAATTTCTCCATGTGGAATGCGGCATGGTCCGTCTGGTACACATAACCACTCCCTTCGGGGCAGGCGATACGTGCCTGGCACCCATGACGATGACAAGCGGCACCCGGCGTTGATTTGAGATACCGATAACAACGTTCTACATCATAGCGCGATCCATCAAAGGCGTTCACAGGACAACCGCCCAAACAGGGTTTTTCATCGCAACTGTTGCAGGCGTGAGAGGGTTGGTCCGCAGTTATATCCAGAATGACTTCTTGCGGCAGCCCGATGGCAAAACGATAGGCATGCCATAAACCATATGTCGGATGCATTAACATTCCCAGCATTGAAGACTCTAGGCATTCCGCTTTTTTTGCCCATTTCAGAAAAGGTTGGTACGGTGGTCCGCCGAAAGGAAAAAATGCAGCGCCGCCCCACTCTTCCGCAAGCGCATGACCGATGCGTTCACTCCATCGATTGAGTGGATCAGGTTCTGCATCTTTAAACTCAGTGGATTCTGAGAACACCGACCAGATCGAAGAGCCCACATTTCCAAACAGCAACAATGTTCTAGGCGATTGTCCGGCCACCAACGGAGGTACTGAATCTTCGTCAACCGGATGAAATCCGCCGCGCAGCGCCAGGCCAAACTCCTCCGCTCTTTGGCTGTAAACACCAATATTATCTAACCCGTTCAAGGTCTGTCTTGCCAATCCAACACCACTTTACCGCACTGCCCCTGTTCCATGATATCGAAACCTTTCTGAAACTCATTCGAGGAAAGTCGATGTGTAATTATTCTGCTCAGATCAATTCGCGTCTGCGCAAGAATAGCCATCTTGTACCAAGTCTCAAACATTTCACGACCGTAGATGCCCTTAAGCGTCAGCATCTTGAACACGACCTTGTTCCAGTCGATATCAAAAGGCTCCGCGGCAATACCGAGCACGGCGATTTTACCGCCAGTGTTCATGCTGTCGATCATTCCACGGAATGCCTGGGGCGCTCCTGACATTTCCAGACCGACATCAAACCCCTCGACAATATCGAGTTCCTGCATCACCTCGGTCAGTGAGCGCTCCGAAGTGTTGTATACCAGTTTAATTCCAAGATTCTTTGCGATCCCCAGCCGCGTCGGATTGATATCGGTTAATACCACCTGACGTGCTCCCACTTCCTGCGCAACCATAGCAGCCATGATGCCGATGGTACCCGCCCCGGTAACCAGAACATCTTCACCAACTAAACCATATGTGAGAGCAGTGTGTACGGCATTACCGAATGGATCGAAGATTGCGGCAACTTCATCGGAGATAGCGTCTGGCAAGGCAAATACATTGTGCTCCGGGAGACACAAATACTCCGCAAATGCTCCTTGTCGATGCACGCCAATACCAATACTGTTATGACACAGTTGCCCGCGACCTGCACGACAGTTACGGCATAGCCCGCAAACAATATGACCCTCGCCGGAGACTCGTTGTCCAGGCTTGTACTTGTTGGTGGCCGATCCGGTTTCCACAATACGGCCACTGAATTCATGTCCGGTGACCATGGGTACGGGAATAGTCTCCTCGGCCCAGTGATCCCAGTGATAGATATGCATATCCGTTCCACAGATTGCGGTCTTACTGATTTTGATCAGCACATCACGTGGCCCAATTACCGGCATGGGCACGTCCTGCATCCAGATTCCCGGTTCAGATTTCGCTTTAATCAGTGCTCTCATAGAACTGCCCTTAATTTAGAGGTTGATCCAATACCATCAGTTAATTACCGCAAATTCGCGACCAGCAATTGAGAAAGCCTTTATTACAGCATCTATATCCTCGAATGAGTGCGCCGCCGACATTTGAGTACGAATTCTTGCTTGACCTTTGGGCACCACCGGAAAGGAAAAGCCGACCACATAGACGCCAAGTTCCAGCATACGTGATGCCATATTTTGGGCCAGCGAGGCGTCTCCAAGCATAACTGGAATTATGGGATGCTGTCCGGGCACCAGATTGAATCCTAAATTTGTCATACCCTCACGAAATCGATTTGCATTGGCAAATAGCCGCGCGCGCAGATCGTCCCCCTGTTCGATCAGATCCAACGCGGTCAGTGAAGTGGAAACTACCACCGGGGCCAGGCTATTCGAGAACAAATAGGGTCTCGATCTCTGTCGCAACCATTCCACGATTTTACTGCTCGCGGCGGTGTAACCTCCCGACGCGCCGCCAAGGGCTTTGCCCAGAGTTCCGGTAACAATATCAACCCGCCCCTGAACGCCGCAGTGCTCAATCGAACCACGCCCGCCTGCGCCAACAAATCCAGCAGCATGACTATCATCTACCATTACTATTGCATTGTATTTTTCAGCGAGTTCACAAATACCCTGTAAGTTCGCGATAACTCCATCCATGGAAAACACCCCGTCAGTTGCGATCAGTCGGTAACGCGCATCTGCAGAGTCTTTAAGCTGCAGCTCGAGATCCTGCATGTCATTATTGCGATATCGGAAGCGTCTGGCCTTACACAGACGTACGCCATCAATTATCGACGCATGGTTCAATGTATCGGAAATAATTGCGTCCTTGTCGTCGAGCAGCGTTTCAAACAGGCCAGTATTGGCATCGAAACAGGATGAATACAAAATGCAATCCTGCATGCCGAGAAAATCCGCGATGCGCCGTTCCAGTACTTTGTGCTGGGTCTGCGTACCACAAATAAACCGCACCGAGGCCATGCCATAACCAAACTGATCGAGCGCCTGATGTGCTGCCTTGATAATTGCGGGATGGCTGGCAAGCCCCAGGTAATTATTGGCGCAGAAATTGAGCACCCGGGAATGGTCTTCCAGAGTCACTGTTCCGGATTGTGGTGAAGCGATACTGCGCTCTTCCTTGAACAATCCATGTTGCTTTAACTCTTGCGCCTGGCTATCAAGGGAACTACTAAGAGAATTATCCATGAGCGTTCAATGTTTTCATTTCACTAAAGTTTAAAGAAATCCAGCGAGAGGATTCGAAAAACCTCTGAGCTGATATGTTGGCATTTATCATCAATTTATAGACAGAGGCACTTCTACCGAGCAACCCGACCGTATGCAGTCATGATGTCACACCTCGATATTTCATCTCGTCGGCCAGAATCTGTTGCTGCAGCCACTGAATAAATTCGAGCATTGCCTGGCTAGGCGGTCGTTCTTCTGGATACACAACATAATATGAAAAGTTAGACGGCTGAGAAATTTCAAACGGCTTCACCAGCTGTCCGCGCGTAATGTCATCCTGCACCAGCTTGCTTCTTGCCAAAGCAACTCCGTCGCCCTCGATTGCAGACTGCACAGCCATCGCCGAATCCGTGTACACGGGCCCCTTACTTGGATCGACGTCATTGACTTGCGCCGCAACCAGCCACTTGCGCCAGTCTCCATGCCCGTCATCGTGAAGCAGAACATGATGTTTAAGATCTGACGGCTCGAGTAAAGGGTGGGGGCCGTGCATGATGTCCGGGCTGCACACGGGATAGATGTCTTCATCCATAAGATGAATACTGACCAGACCCGGGTAGCTACCGGAGCCATAACGTATCGCCAGATCAATATCCTCAGTCTGAAAATTGGTAATGTTACGGGAAGGTGCAAGTCTGAAATCGATATCTGGATTTGATTTCAAAAATAATCCGAGTCTAGGCACTAGCCACCGAGATGCAAATGAAGGCAGCAGTGTCACGGTCAGGGTGGATTCACTACTGTGCGACTTGAGCTGTTGCAGTCCCTGATCCAGCAGCGTGAACATCTGATCCACATAAGGGAGAAATCTTGAGCCCGCATCTGAAAGAGCAAGGCTGCGGTTACCCCGGACGAACAACGCTGTATTGAGGAATCCCTCCAGCGATTTGATCTGATGACTGATCGCCGCCTGGGTCACACTGAGTTCGTCCGCCGCCTGGGTAAATGAAAGACAGTGGGCGGCGGCGCGAAAGGCTTTGAGTGTACCTAGCGGTGGCGTTCTGGCTTGCATATCAGATTATATTTTCTAATTTGAAATATTAAAAATGATCGTTTGTGAACATTTGTCATACCCTTTAAATTAGGGGTCATAGAGAATCTTCATTAGTGAAAACCTTTAATTCAAATGCTGGAGGCTATTATGTCAAATTATCTGAACACATGTAAGCAAAGCCAACCACTAGATCATTTAGTCGATGTTTTGCCGACCCGTAATGAAATCAAATTATTCCTCGGCGGATCACTGTCGACCGCAATCCGTATCTGGATCCAGCGTAATCAGCAACGTCAGCGACTTGCAAGTCTTTCTGAGCGAATGCTGAAAGACATTGGCATCACTCGGGAACAGGCCACACAAGAAGCTGAAAAACCCTTCTGGGTTAAGTAGAGAACAGAAGAAGCTTGTTCTCACCGGCATGGCTGGATGTATACTCAGCGGCGTTGAAAGCCGCAACATTCTGCCATGCCGTCATTACCCGCAGTAAAAATTATCGAGGATCGACAAGCCCTAGCACTGAACTGGCCCGACGGTAAAATTCATCGCTATCACGGCATTTGGTTACGAGATAACGGTCAGGATTCCAGCTCGCGAGATCCTAATAACGGTCAGAAGAAATTTTCGGTCGCCGACCTGACATTAGACTTAGAGATTGTCAGCGCCAAGGTTGCGGACAACCGACTGCAAATCGAGTTTTCTGACAGCACCGAAACCTGGCTTGATCTCGAATGGCTGAAACAGCACCACTATGACCGAACTGAGCATCCCAAGCTGATCAATCAGGCATTGGTTACCTGGGATGGTGAGTTAGACCCATCTACGGTAACCGGTCGTTATAGTTTAATCACACAGTCGAAACCAGCACTGGCAGAATGGCTAAAGTGGATTGCGGTCTACGGATTCGCTATCCTCAAGGATGTTTCTGATCAACCTGGCAAACTTTTTGATGTTGTTGATTTGTTCGGCTTTGTGCGGGAAACCAACTATGGCCGCCTGTTCGAAGTCCGCTCTGAAGCCAATCCGGTGAATCTCGCCTACACGCGTGACGGACTGGATCCGCACACCGACAATCCTTACCGCGATCCAGTGCCCACCCTGCAAATTCTGCATTGCATCGAGAATGATGCAAACGGCGGAGAGTCTGTTGTGGTTGACGGTTTCACATGCGCTAACATTTTGGGCCAGGAATCACCGGCCCATTTTGACCTGTTGCGCCGGCACAGTGCCAGCTTTGAATATCAAGGTGATGGAACGAGCTCGCTGCACGCTTGTCGCCCGATAATTGAGGTCTCCCCTGAGGGGCAACTGCTTGCGGTGCGGGTCAATAATCGATCGAGTGGACCTCTAACCGGTGTACCCTACGAAAACGTACCCGAATTCTATGCGGCCCACGCCCATTTCGCGGAAATTACCCGTCGACCGGAATTGGCAGTGCAGTTTCGACTTGCACAGGGAGAGTTGTTTATCGTCGATAACACCCGTGTACTGCACGGTCGTCGTGAATACAGCGAAACAGGTTCCCGATGGTTCCAGGGGGCCTACGCCGACAAAGACAGCCTGCAAAGCACGATTCGTATGATTGAAGGCAATAACCGATGAGCACCCAAACACAAGAACCCACTCAGGTCATTGCGCTGTTGAAAGATATTCTTCTTCGCAGAGGCAATGAGTCCTACCTCGGCGAAGCCGTGACCATGTCGGAACATATGCTGCAAAGTGCCTGGATTGCCGAGCGAGCCGGAGAAAGCCCAAGTGTGATCGTTGCGGCGCTGTTGCACGATGTCGGTCATTACACCTCGGAGTTTGACGAAGATTATCTCGACATTGGTGTAGATAACCTGCACGAAGTTGCAGGTGAAAAAATACTCAAATTCTGGTTCCCCCCTGAAGTATGCGAAGTCGTGCGCTGGCACGTCGACGCCAAGCGCTATCTATGCGCAGTGGAACCAGATTACTTTTCAGGATTATCGGAGGCCTCTGTCCAGTCTCTAGCTTTGCAGGGTGGACCCATGAGCAAAGAGGAAGTGAAAGCGTTCGAACAGAATCCCTGGCTGGACACCATTGTGCGGGTGCGGCGCTATGATGATGGCGGCAAGGTACCTGGTCGACGGACGCCGGAGATGAAATACTACCTCAGCATGGTGGAATCGGTATTAGAGCAGTATCAGCGTGGCGCCTGAACTAATGAAAAGCCTGCAACCCTGATTGGCTAAGACTAGCCGGCTTTATCCTTGATGCTCACGCCCGAGGTAAATCCGGTTTATATCTCTGAGCAATGGATAAAACGGCAACACATTTCTCAACCGACTCGCCAAGGGCAAATACTCAAGCTCTCAGGTATTCCAGTCATGGGCGCCTGATTTAATTTCCTGTGTGGGGTTTTTTGATACTCTGCGATCTCCCGACGATGCGGCGAAAAATCTGCCAGTTCATCTTCGAGATCCTCCCCCATGCAATATGCCATCTCTTCAAGCTCGAAGATCTCGTCGTCTATCAGATTAAGATATTGAGAAATGGAGCTAACCCGATACATGGGTTTTGTCTCAGGCTTTGGGTAGGGTAACGCCAGTTTGGCCCTGGTACTTACCACCGCGATCTGCGTAAGAGGTTTGACACACCTCGTCGGATTCAAAGAATAACACCTGAGCCACGCCCTCATTCGCATAGATCTTTGCGGGCAAGGTCGTGGTATTGGAAAACTCCAGGGTCACATACCCTTCCCACTCAGGCTCAAATGGAGTTACGTTGACGATAATGCCGCACCGGGCATAGGTGCTCTTGCCTAGACAGATTGTCAAAACGTTTCGCG
Organism: Gammaproteobacteria bacterium; assembly: GCA_024644945.1. Classification (GTDB taxonomy): domain Bacteria; phylum Pseudomonadota; class Gammaproteobacteria; order Arenicellales; family Poriferihabitantaceae; genus VYFG01. Next base: position 21,872 of record JAHEGU010000013.1, read on the forward strand.
GAATTCGAAAATATTCAACCGTCCTTGCCAGGGCGAAAGAATTTGGCGGGATAATGCAGACGTCTCCCGTGAAATCCACGAAACTGTTGGCATCAAATGATTTAGGGTCCACGACCGCCGAGTTGATATTGGTGAAGATCTTGAACTCGTTGGAGCATCTAATATCGTAGCCATAGCTCGAGGTGCCGTAGGAAATCACCTTGCCTTGATCATTTTCGCGCACCTGGCCAGATTCAAATGGTTCAATCATGCCCGTAGTATCCGCCATTCGGCGGATCCATTTATCCGATTTTATAGCCATCAGTTTTGTTGGATCACGATATTGGGAAATTTTGCGCTGTAATCTTTCTTGCGCATTGCCAATCTGGCCGCAGTCTTGCGTGCAATCGCTTTGTATTTTAGTGACACCGCGCCATCGGGATCGGACACCACGCTGGGACGACCGCCATCAGCACCCTCTCGTATCTGTCGGTCGAGGGGCACGTCGCCGAGAAACTCGGTACCGTAATCAGTGGCCATTGTCTGACCACCGCCTTCTCCGAAAATGTGCTCTTCGTGGCCACAGTTACTGCAGATATGGGTGCTCATATTTTCGACTACGCCGAGAACTGGTATCTCGACCTTTTCAAACATCTTGTATGCCTTACGCGCATCGAGAAGCGCGATATCCTGGGGTGTAGTTACGATTACCGATCCTGATACCGGGACCTTTTGAGCCAGAGTAAGCTGTATATCCCCAGTTCCCGGAGGCATATCGACTACTAGATAATCGAGATCATCCCATTGCGTATCTTTGAGTAGCTGTTCCAGGGCCTGGGTCACCATGGGTCCTCGCCAGATCATAGGGGACTCCTCGTCGACCAGAAATCCGATCGACATCGCCTGAATATGGTAGCTATTCATCGGCTCCAGGGTCTTACCATCTTTCGACTGCGGCTTTCCGGAAATACCCAGCATGCGCGGCTGACTTGGGCCATAGATATCTGCATCAAGAATCCCGACTTTCGCTCCTTCCGCCGATAGCGCCAACGCCAGATTAACTGAAAGTGTGGACTTACCCACTCCGCCCTTTCCGGAAGCGACTGCAATGATGTTCTTGACGCCCTTTAGAGGTTTGACGCCTTCCTGCACTTCATGGGCAACCGTGTTAGAAGAAACACTTACAATTGCATCGGGTATTTCGGCTTGGACCAGCTTCACCATTTCCGGCTCAAAGCTTTTTGCCGGATAACCGAGAACCAGGTTGATTTTAACCACATCGCCATCAACGGAAATGTCTTGTATATTTTTGCCTGCGACCAGATCCAGCTCGGTATGTGGATCAATTACTTTCTTCAGCCTGGCCTCAATGTCATCATGGGTCATTGCGGTCATTTTTTAGTTACCTGTTTCATTACATGTAGTGATTAGAAGTTATGGGTAGCATCTGTGTTATGTACCAGGAGAATCGTTTGCGAATCTACGCCGGCTTCACGATCTGTATTGGAGGGTGTAACCTGGCATTTTAACCGTTCGTCTCGAAGTATAATAGCCAGTTCAAAGCTCAAATAAAGCACCTGCCGATCACTATTATCAATTACGGCACTCAACCAACAGCCCGTCTCGAAATGACAAATCCTCAGCGGAAAATGCTGGTCACCAGCGCCTTACCATATGCCAATGGTCCTATTCACCTTGGACATCTGGTGGAATACATCCAAACCGACATATGGGTGCGGTTCCAGAAAATGCGAGGCCACGAATGCCACTATGTATGTGCGGACGATGCCCATGGCACGCCGATCATGCTAAGGGCAGAGGCTGACGGCGTCAGCCCTCAAGAGCTGATCGACCGGATGTATCAGGAACACTCGCGGGATTTCGCCGATTTTCTGGTAGGTTTCGATAATTTTTATACCACGCATTCTGAAGAAAACCGGCAATTGTCGGAGCTGGTATATCAGCGCCTCAACCAGGCGGGTCACATTTCCCGGCGCACAATCAAGCAGTTTTACGATCCGGAGCGGGGAATGTACCTACCAGATCGTTTCGTTAAGGGAACCTGTCCCAACTGTAAATCTGACGATCAGTATGGTGACAATTGCGAAGTGTGTGGAGCGACCTATTCGCCCACTGAGCTCATTGACCCGAAGTCGGTTGTGTCAGGTGCCACCCCGGTGGAGAAAGACTCGGAGCAATTGTTCTTCAAAGTAGACGACTTTCGGGATTTTCTTCAGGAGTGGTTAGACCGAGGCGGCACGCAGCCAGAAATTGCCAATAAACAGCGAGAGCTGTTTGAGCACGAACTTTTTGAATGGGATATTTCCAGAAACGCACCCTATTGGGGTTTCGCCATCCCAGGAGAACCCGAGAAGTATTTTTATGTCTGGCTCGATGCTCCGATCGGCTACCTGGCCAGCTTTAAAAATTTATGCGAACAGAAAGGATTGGATTTCGACGCATTTCTGGCGCCAGAAAGTACTGCTGAGCTTTATCACTTTATTGGCAAAGATATCGCGAGATTTCATACGCTGTTTTGGCCCGCTGAGCTGAAAGGCGCGGGATTTCGCACGCCTACTGCAGTTTGGTGTCACGGATTTCTGACTGTGAACGGTCAGAAAATGTCCAAGTCCCGGGGCACTTTCATTATGGCGGAAACATACCGTAAACATCTTAATGCCGAGTACCTGCGCTATTATTACGCCGCAAAACTCGACAATAGTATCGATGATATTGATTTAAGCCTGGACGATTTCCAGGCCAGAGTAAATTCTGACCTCGTCGGCAAACTGGTCAATATTGCTAGTCGCTGCGCCGGATTCATCAGTAAAAATTTCGACGGCAGGCTGGGTGACGCCTTACCCGATCCTCAAATGTATGAGGATTTCGTTTCGGCACTGCAAGGCATCGCTGACGACTATGAAAACCGTCAATACAGCAAGGCTGTGCGAGAAATAATGGCCCTCGCGGACCAAGCAAATCAATATATCGACGCAGCAAAACCATGGGTGTTAATCAAGGATGATTCACAGAAACACCAGGTCCAGGGCATTTGTACCCTCGGTTTGAACCTGTTCCGGTTGTTAGTAATCAGCTTGAAACCCGTTCTGCCTTTGACCACCGAGAAAGTGGAATCTTTTTTTGGAATCGATCCACTTTGCTGGGAAGACGCCGAGTCGCCGTTGCTGGATCATCCGATTAACAGGTTTAAACCGTTACTCACCCGAATAGAAGACCTACAGATTGAATCGATGATTGAAGACACTAAAGAATTGATGGAAACTGCCTCTAAAAGTGGGCCGCTGGCCGAAGACCCGATATCACCAGAGATCAGCTACGATGAATTTGCCAAGCTGGACTTAAGGGTGGCTCGAATCGCCAAGGCCGAACAAGTTGAGGGTGCGGATAAGTTATTGCGCCTTACCCTGGATCTGGACGGTGAAACCCGTAATGTATTTGCGGGTGTCAAATCCGCTTATCGGCCGGAACAACTGGAAGGTCGCCTTACAGTCATGGTCGCCAATCTAGCACCGCGGAAAATGCGATTTGGCGTTTCCGAGGGTATGGTGCTTGCGGCAGGTCCTGGAGGGAAGGATATTTTTGTCCTCAACCCGGATGACGGGGCCAAACCCGGTATGCGGGTCAAGTAATGCAGTATAAAAAAAGCAGCCTGTCGGCTGCTTTTCAATA
>JAHEGU010000013.1:25640-66242 GCA_024644945.1 Gammaproteobacteria bacterium
CAGTTCGATTGACTCGCGTCGATTGACTCGCGAAGGTCGCTATCGTTTTGAGTATTGTGGTCGCTTACGGCCTTTATGCAGTCCGACTTTCTTTCGTTCCACTTCCCGGGCGTCTCTCGTAACAAAACCAGCCTGTCGAAGGGGTGCGCGAAACTCTTCATCATAAGCCATCAATGCTCGGGTAATCCCATGTCGAATCGCGCCCGCCTGGCCACTGTTACCACCGCCGTCCACATTCACGTTAACGTCCATCTTGTCCAGCAACTCCACCAGCTCGAGGGGTTGTCTGACGATCATCCTGGCGGTTTCACGGCCGAAATATTGATCTATAGGCTTTTTGTTAATCACGATCTGGCCGCTGCCACGCTGTATATATACCCGTGCGGTTGAAGATTTGCGTCGCCCAGTTCCCTGGTATGTCGTTTGTGCTTGCGCCATAATTTGTTTGAATTCGGAGTTTATCGCTAATCAGCAGGATCAGATTTCCAGCAATTTGGGCTGTTGTGCGGCATGTGCATGCTGATCACCCGCGTATACTTTAAGTTTGGACAGCATTGCCCGCCCCAGTTTATTTTTCGGCATCATACCTTTGACCGCTGCTTCTATCACCCGCGTCGGGTGCTTTTCGATCATATCCTTGAATCGCGTGCTCTTAATACCGCCGGGATGTCCGGTATGGTGATAATAAACCTTGTCGTTGGCCTTATTTCCGGTTACCGCGATTTTTTCAGCATTTACCACCACGATATAGTCTCCGGTATCCACGTGAGGCGTGTATTCCGGTTTATGCTTACCGCGAAGGCGATGAGCAATTTCTGAAGCAAGCCTCCCCAGCACCTTGTCGCTAGCGTCGACGATGTACCAGTCACGCTTGACCTGGCTGGATTTGGCGGAAAAAGTCTTCATTTGAACGATCGAATCGGAGTGAAAATTCGGACGGCGAATAATACTTGAGCCTCAGTGCGGTTACAAGGCGATTTCGATCGATTTTTTAGGGGTTTATCAAGTATTTTCCGTAGATTATCCGCCATATTCTTTACGCATTAGAGTTAGTTCACTATTAGGCTCGTGCAGACCTGCGGATTCGTTACGCTCCTCGCATTCAAGCCCATTCTCCTCCATAAAAATGGCGCAACCGGAGGCTGCGCCGCAATAAACCACCACAAGGAGGAAGGAATCGTACTCAAGCTACATCCTTGAATACAAATGTAATTTAGCAACTATAGATGAACTGGCCCTGAAAGCAGTCTGAACTGCTGTTCAGACAAGCTTTTCGTCTGCGTTATGGAGATATAATTGGAAAATGGAAGATGACCGCCAATACAGTCCCGTAGACCTTCTCCTTATTGGGATTGGGGATGCAATGAAAACCGTTTGCATCCCCAGCAGATCAACGCGCGCATTCCCGGCATCTACCGAAGAGTGCGAACTGAGTGAACCAGAAAGGCGCAAATCATCAGGTTACATGCGGGTAAATCATGTGGGTGAAATTTGTGCCCAGGCCTTGTATCAGAGTCAGGCTCTGACCGCGACTGACCCCAAACTCAGGGACAAGATGCAGTCGGCAGCGAAACAGGAAACCGACCACCTTGCGTGGTGCGAACAGCGCCTGGAAGAACTTGGATCTCGCGGAAGCATATTGAATCCATTTTGGTATACCGGTTCATTTGTAGTTGGAGCGATCGCCGGTATCGCGGGAGACAAGTGGAATTTGGGATTTGTAGCGGAAACGGAACGCCAGGTCGTCGATCATCTTGAGTCGCATCTGGATGCGCTGCCTGAACAGGACAAGCGCAGCCGTGAAGTGGTATTGCAGATGAAACAGGACGAAGCAGAACATGCTGAGATGGCAATCGACGCGGGCGCCGCTCAACTGCCGGCCCCAATCAAATCACTGATGAAAGCCGCTTCACGCATTATGACCCGAACGGCTTACTGGTTGTAGCTTAGCGATAACCTGACATCAGACAAACAAACCGCGTCTTTCATAGTCAACGCCATTTTGGATCGAACGCCGGGGGTCTCGGATAACGCGAACTGATATCGTGGCGTGTCAAATCCATATGGCTGCGGGTATATTCCTCGCCTGCATCGCGAACCGGCTGGAAATCCCATCCCTGGAAACGGCCGATGCGCAAAGCCGCATGTACCGCGCTCCTGCGCTGCTGGTCAGTCATCACACGCGCACGCACCTCATCTGCATCCCAATGAGTCTTAGCCTGATCACGCAGGTCTGAGAGCTTCTCAGCGTATTCGTTTTGATCTGCCAGATTGGAGAGTTCATTGGGGTCGTTTTCAAGGTCGAACAATTGTTCCGGGTCAGAATGACACTGTATGTACTTAAATTTTCCTTGTCGAATCATGAGCATCGGATGACCGGTCCCTTCTGCAAGATATTCACTGATCGCCGTGTCCGGGTCGCTGTCTGCATTACCGTCGCAGAGCGGCAGCAGGCTTCGACCACACCAGGGATCTATTTGTTGCGGCCGCTCGAGTCCGGTGGATTCACAAGCGATATCGACCAAAGTTGGTAAAATGTCCACCTGGGCTACCGGTTGAGTCACACGACCAGGCTTAAACCTTGTGGCTTTACTGATAATCAGTGGAATCCGGCAGGACCATTCCCTGAACGACATTTTGTACCATAGGCCAAATTCACCTAGCATATCGCCATGATCCGAGGTGAAAATTATCGTGGTATCCTGATCCATATCACAATCTACCAGCGCATCCAGTAACTTACCGATCCATTCGTCGATATACGATACGTTGCCATAATAAGCGCGACGAGCGTCGATTATTTCTTCATCACTCAGCTCGACGGCATCCAGAGCAATCACTTTTTCTAAACGACGTGAGTGCTGATCCTGTTTGTCAGGAGATGGTCTAGGTACCTTAGGAAGGGAAATATTCACGCCTTCGTATAAATCCCAATATTTTTGACGGGTGGCATAGGGGTCGTGCGGGTGAATAAAACTCGCGACCAGACAGAGTGGTCTGTTATCTGCACTGCGGGCATGATCGTAGAGAACTTTAAGCGCCTCGTTACCGACCTCGTCATCATATGCCAGCTGGTTAGTAATAGCTGCAACACCAGCCTGCTTAACGCTACTCATGTTGTGGTACCAAAGATCAATCCGCTCATCTGGCTGGGTCCAGTTTGGCACCCACCCAAAATCCGCCGGGTAAACATCGGTTGTGACCCGATCCTCAAATCCATGCAGTTGATCCGGCCCAACAAAATGCATTTTGCCTGCCAGGCAGGTATGGTAGCCCATCATTCTGAGATAGTGTGCGAATGTCGGCATCGTTGCAGGCATATATGCTGCATTATCATAGCCACCACATCGGGAAATATTCTGGCCAGTCATAAAAGCATAGCGAGCCGGGGTGCATAGCGGACTGCTGCTGTAGGCGGCATCAAAAACAACGCCTCTTTGTGCCAGTTTATCGATATTCGGGCTGGCGACTTCTTGGTTGTGGTAGCAACCAAGTGCCATGGCGGTCAGCTGGTCGGCCATCACTACCAGGATGTTTTGTTTTTTTATCGAATTGTTAGCGGACATAAAACACTCGGATGTAGATTTATTCAGATAATCATAAACCGGCTCAACGTTCAGTCAATACAAACCTGCAATCATTGTCGCTGGTGACTAAACAATATAAAAAATTCCGATCAATTTAATCTGCGCGATGCCTGAGACGCTCCGACGCAGCAGTATTAGGGATTTACGATACGATTGATTACGTCGCGTAGTGCTATCGACCAATCCCGGGGTAGAAAATTACTTGTGCCGTTCAGCCACCTGCTTTTCACCAGTTGTCGCCCACATGGCAGCAAATAGGATACTCAGCGAAGCGCCAATACCCACCGTCATGCCAATAGCTTTTAGTGGTGGAGTCTGTGATGAAGCCAGAATTCCGAAAACCAGAACGGTTGTGAATCCACAAACCCATAGAGATTTAAAGGTGGTATTCCATTCGCTTTCGTTAGAGGGCAGTCGATTAAAAAACAACGCATAGTCAAGTCCAAGGCCAACCACAAGCAACAGTGAAATCAAATGAAAAATGCTCAAGGGACAGTCGAAAAGCACCAGTAAAGCGGCAGTAGCGATAGCCGCGGAGAAAGTTGGTACCATGATCTTAAGGGGACGCCATGGCGAACCGAATGCCCAGGTCAATACAATGTAGATGAGTAAAACACATCCAACCATTATTACGGCCACCCTGTCGACGCTGCGCGCCACTAGTTTCGTGGCTGAAGTCTTCAGGTGCATAAAAATAACCTCCTCGTGCTGGTCCGCAAATACGCGCATCTGCTCTTCATCAGCCACTCCATGCAGCAATACGATGCCAGCTGACTCACCCTCAAAATCGAAGATCAAAGATTCAAAGCGACTGCCTAAATCCTTATCCATCAACTCATCGATATCGATCAGTTCAGCTTTTGCCGCATCCGCAATGTTCTCTAAGAACGGATCAAACACACCAGGCTTGAATCGTGAATCTTGCAATGCAGCATCTAGATTTCCCTGAATAGCATCAATATCTTGAATTGCGTCCAGGTTTTGCTGTTGCTTTTGCTTGCTTGGTAAGAACTGCGATACCATGTCGTATCCAGTAAGTGTCCCTTGCGCAATAAGTTGGTCCAGATACGTCTCGATCCTCTCGCTGCGCTGTAATACTAATTCCTTATTTGCAGCGGTAATGATCAACATCCGCCCGCCATACCAATACCCTAAATCTTCCCTCAACATCTTGCCTTCAGCACGACGGTTGTCTTTGATCGGACTTAATGAATCGACATTAAGATGAAGGATCGGCAGGTCGGTCAGTAACATTCCTGCCAATCCAGCAATCGCTGCTAAGATCACTATTGAGCGCACACCCTTCAGTTTAGTAGCAATAGCGGTGAGCAATGCATGCAGAATAGCCAGACCCTGACGGTGTTCCAACTCACTTCGCAACAGCAAAGGCAAAACCCACCGTGAAAACAATGCTGCTGTAGTCAAACCAATAATCGTAAACACTCCCAATTGTTGTAATCCACCAAATCCGGACATCAGGAACGCAGCGTAAGCGATTACGGTCGAGAGAACCCCTAATCTCAAGGTGGGCCATATTTTATTGACATAACCAATATCCTTACCACCCTTGCTGGTCAGGCCTGTTAAAAGATGGATCGGATAATCCACTGCAACACCTGCCAGGGTGATTCCAAACGCCAAAGTAATCCCGTGAATTTGACCATAAAGCAGTAGTATCCCGGCTGTTGCCGCAATCACTCCGGTAACCAACGGCGCAAATATGAGCAACAACGTGGAAAACGATCGATAAACCAGCCACAAAAATATGGTAACGAAAACCACCGCGAGCCAAGTAAGCGTTCTTACGTCATCGCGGATGTCCTCTCCGGATTCAACCGCGAATGCCGCAGGTCCAGTCAGAGTAATGATAAGCCCTGGAATGTCCAGTGACGCGTATGCCTCACGGATTGCTGCGACAGACTTAATCTGGTTTTCAAGTCGCGTGATCCCAGACTTCATTTGCGCCAGCACTAGAGTGCGTCGGTGATCCCGTGAAAACCATAGTCCATGAAGTTCTTCAGGTTTAGAGTGCTTGCTTAGTTTTCCCTGCCAGTCTTCAAGTAGAGCAAGAACTTCACCTCCCGGATCCTGACGCAGGTACTTTTTTTCAATAGAAACCTGCGGGGAACTTAGCCCTCGGATTCTTTCTTTTAGTGCTTGCCTGAATCCATCAACGGTGAATGTTTCTGCCAGATCTCGATGGCTTAACAGATAACGATTATCCACCACAAACTCAAGAGCCGACTGACTCAAATCGGAAGCTCGGTTTACCACCTTACGAAACAATGGCGATTCAGATAACGTTTCTTCTAGTTGCCTGTTCGCTATTGCGAGTTTTTCGGGAGGCAACCCTGAAAGCGCAATAAATATTAGATTTGCAGAATCACCGTTATCAAGCTGATGATGAAGAAGCCGTTCTTCTTTATTTGAGGGCTCTGGGAGGAATAGCTTTAGGTCGGTGGAGATCTTGAACTTAAAAGCAATCGTCAGAACCGAAATTAATAATACAATAACGACAAGTACCGCTCTGTTTCGTGTTTGGGTAATCACCCCGAAGTTATTTCATCATTTGATAAGAAAGATTCAGCCTTGACTCGTCCCCATCAGCGTCATAAGTCTCGATTACCTTTATTTTACTGTCGCTGCCACTCACCGCTATTCTCTCAATAACACCTGACACTTCAGGATTTTTCGGGGTCAGAAGTACCGACCAGTTCAATATATCGCCGGATAATTCTATATCATAATTGTCCGTCAAGGCATTGAAATTTCCTGACAGGGTGGCCTGGATCCCTGCAACGGTTGTATTCAATGCTTCAATCGAGGACAAAGAAAAGCTTTGCAAAGTAGAGCCTCCTCGCGCTGAAATTTTTTCAATTGTAATCTTGTCACCATGGATTTTTATATTTTCCACAAATGGCGTCTCGACAAACTTCTCAATCCGGTCAGGGGCCAGATAGACCATTCGCCCGGTTAACATTATTTCATCAACCAGGAAAGCGGAAGTGCGATGCTCCACAAAGGTTAATTGCGCCTCTTTAACCTCAGCAAGTGTTCGCATAAGAGACTTCGCATCCCACACCGTTTGCGCTGACACACCCTGGTAATCAATAAAGACCAACCCAATTGATGCGACTAGACACCTCCTAATCAAGCTATTCATTGTCATCACTATTAGTTGTCATAATTAGCGATTGTGAATTGATTAGCAACTTTCGCTAAATATTTTATAGTCGATAGAATCCCGACTCGATCATACAGCCAGAGTATCGGAATCCGCCCCAGCATTCTGCCGGCATGAATATTTAGTCCCCCTTGGTTGGCGTGAAGTTCCCTCAAACGCCTGCCTATAAACATACTTACTGAGAGAACCATACAGAGAAGGCACAAGCTCAGATATTCAGCATTCAGTACTTACTAGCGGCGCTGAATATCATGTTAGCCGCGGACGACTCTATATCGATAGAATCTCAGCGCCAGCAATTTATAGCCTATTACTGTATATCTCCAAGAGATAAAGGAAGCTGATCGTCATCGGACACAGTTGTGATAACGAGATCGTATTCAAAATATACCGTGAATTCCGAATAGTTCCAGCTGCTGATCGGTGGCTTTCCTACGGCCGGCTTGCTACTGCCGGGTTCACCAAAAGTTTCTCTCACACTGCCGCGAGTCTGGCCACGAACTGGAAAACCCCTTTCTTTTTCAATACTCGCAAATGTCTGTTCTTGAGCAGACACCACACCAGGCGAAATACCAACCATCAGTACCGCGGATAGTGCGAACATTTTTATATATCTGTATTTCATTACTTCCCCCCAATTGTTCCACCCATGCAATTGTAGCAATGATCAGATGCTTCTACCATGCGCTATTCGCGGCAGATACTCTGACCAAACGGCAACTATCAACCCAAGAAGAAATAATGCAGTACCTTGATGCGCAACGCCCAGCGCAATCGGTACACTTCCGAGCAACGTAGAAATCCCTAAAATTACCTGGAAAACCACTATAACGATGGCCAGCCCCGCGAATTGACGGACCCGTGTTCTGGTATCGTGGCGAATTACCTTCAGCCCCAAAAACACTACCGAGATCGCAACAATCATCGCCAACCATCGATGCGTCAGCTGGATTGTCAATGGATTTTCGAAAAAGTTGAGCCACCAGGGAATCACCGCCCATGCCATGTCGGGCACCCATTCTTGCCCCATTTTTGGCCATGAATTGTAGATGTACCCAGCGTGCGTGCCAGCCATCAACCCGCCGGTCCCAATCATTATAAAAGTGAGCAGGAGCACTCCAAGAGATAACCCTCTGCCGTTAAATATCAAGTTATTCCTATACGAGGAATCATTGTCCCGATCCTGATAGGTAAGACCGCAGATCAATCTTATGAGCAAAGCAAAAATAACTACTGCAAGGAGCAGGTGTGCGGTAAGTCGATACTGACTCACGTGAGGATCACTCACCAAACCGCTCTGCACCATAAACCATCCCATTAGCCCCTGAGCGGCGCCTAGCAACAGGAGCAACCAGAGCCTGTACTTGAGCCCTGAAGTCAACCCGCCTTTGGACAAAAACACGAGGAATGGAATGAAAAAGACCATGCCAATCACCCGGCCCAGTATGCGGTGCACATATTCCATGTAGAAAATGAACTTGAATTCAGCCAGGGACATTCCACGGTTGACCAGTTCGTATTCGGGGTATTGCTTATACTGGTCGAAGGCTTCCAACCACCTTAATTCACTCAACGGGGGGATTACACCAATAATCGGCTGCCAATCCACCATAGACAGTCCTGACCCCGTAAGTCGGACCGCACCGCCCAGGATTACCATGCAGAACACCAGGAATGCGCATATACACAACCATATAGCGACTTGCAGCCTTTTGTGTATCAGCATGGGATCTAAAGTTTAGGTGTTGAAAGACTCAGGCTTGCCAGCGATTAAAAATTAAAGAGCAGTTGGTGCCACCGAAGCCAAAACTATTACTCATCGCAGTTTGAAGGTCGATCTGGTCGATTGCTTTAGTCACCAGCGGATAACCCTCGGCCTGGTCATCTAGGCTAGAAATGTTGGCAGAAGCCGAGATAAAACCGTTTTCCATCATCAGCAAAGTGTAGATTGATTCGTTTACGCCAGCGGCCCCTAGTGCGTGACCACTCAGAGATTTGGTCGAGCTAATCCAAGGAATGTGCTCCGCAAATACTTCTCGAACAGCTTCAAGTTCTTTGATATCGCCTACAGGAGTGCTGGTGCCATGGGCATTGATATATTGAATCGGCTGGTCCAGCTCGTTGATTGCTTGTCGCATGCAGCGAACCGCGCCCTCTCCGGAAGGTTGAACCATGTCATAGCCGTCAGAAGTCGCGCCGTAGCCAACCAGCTCTGCAATTATGTTGGCTCCACGAGCCTTTGCATGCTCAAGTTCTTCAAGCACAACCACACCAGCCCCGCCAGAAATTACGAAACCATCACGATCCTTGTCAAACGGTCTAGAAGCCTGCTGCGGTGAGTCGTTGAAGTTAGATGACATGGCTCCCATACCATCAAACAACACCGACATAGTCCAATGCACTTCCTCTCCTCCACCCGCGAAAACAATGTCCTGCTTGCCCATCTGAATGAGCTCAGAGCCGTGGCCAATACAATGTGCACTGGTCGAACAGGCAGAACTGATCGAGTAAGCCACTCCTTTGATCTTGAAAGCGGTTCCAACACATGCGGGAATAGTGCTGGCCATAGTTTTAGTAACCATATAGGGTCCGACGCGTTTAACTCCACGCTGCCTCAAAGTATCTGCAGCCAACACTATATTCTCCGGCGAAGCACCTCCAGTACCAAGCAGCAATCCAGTGCGCTCACTACTTACCATTTGTTCTGGCAATGCAGCATGTGCAACCGCCTCCTCCATGGCGATATAGCTGAATGCCGCGGCATCGCCCATGAAGCGGTATAGCTTGCGATCTATCATTGACTTGGCGTCGATATCTATTGCGCCATGAACGCGACTACGCATACCGAGCTCTTCATACTCCTCGGCAAACACTATGCCAGAGCGTCCATCCTGTAGGCTTTCTAAAACTTCGTCTTTGTTGTTACCAAGGCTGGAGACGATGCCATATCCTGTTATCACAACGCGTTTCATTTCTGCCTCATCAGAAAGAAAAATGTTACACCGGGCTCGATCATTTCTTGGTCGATTCTTAACTCATTAAGCTGGTCGATCATTTAATGCCTGCGTGATTAAATTCAACATCCTTCCTGTAATGTCAGTGACTAGAATGAGTCTGTGTTTTTAAACAAACCGACCCGTAGATCCTTACAAGCATATACCTGCCTGTCATCAACAATCACCTCACCATCTGCGATTCCCATGATGAGTTTTCTCATAATCACACGCTTAAATACAACTTTATAAACCACTTTCCGGCAAGACGGTGTTATCTGACCAGTAAACCTGATTTCTCCAGCACCCAGCGCTCTTCCATGCCCCTCGCCGCCACGCCAACCCAGAAAAAAACCAACAAGTTGCCACAGTGCGTCCAAACCCAGACACCCGGGCATAACCGGGTCACCTTTGAAATGGCAATCAAAAAACCAAAGGTCTGGATTAATATCGAGTTCAGCGACAACTTGCCCTTTACCATACTCGCCACCATCGTCACTAATTTCAACGATTCGGTCAAACATGAGCATATCTGGCAAAGGCAGCTGTGCATTTCCTTCGCCAAATAAACGTCCATTTCCACAGTCCAGCAAATCCTGCTTGCTGTAGTGATTTTTCTGTTGCACCAAAATCTGTCCTGAATAATATTTTTACAGGCTGATTTTAGCGCAGTCTGCAATACTATCGTTACAAAATCATTTTCATCTGATTCATCATTTATTCTATCAGAATGGTCTCATTCTTCCTTTATCCAGAAACCTACGAGGTAATATGTTTGTCTCGCTGAACTTGTTGTTTTACAGCCAAATTACCAACCAGTTTCATCGTTTTTTATGGACTGTGAAAAAGTAGGTGTTTCACTACCTAGTAAGCGCAAGTTCATAGTTACTCTGATACTTTCTGTTTAACTGTTGAATAGCCGAATGTTTATGCAAGGTAAATATGAATTACTCCTGCTAAATCGCATTACCATAGTTCTAAATAACTTCACCTGTCGCTATAGCAAATTCGAAAACGACGATCATTTAGTCTATTTATCGACTCTTCGAATTTAAAATTAATTCGTCATTAATGTTGACATTGAAAGTTATATAATCTACGTTCGCTTCTGTTGACGCACTTAGGTCGGTAAACCACGATAAATCGCAGTACTACTTGCAGATTTGATGACGAAAATATTATCAACTAGTCATGGCTAATCCGACATCCAGATAGAACTTTTTTCCCCCTGATGATCGAGAGGCAAACACCTATGGCAAAGAAAAAGGCAACTTCAGCAAAAAAGAAAGCGACCCGTAAAAAGGCGGCTTCAAAAGCAACTAAGAAAAAAGCGACCCGTAAAAAGGTAGCGAAGAAAAAAGTCGTTAGAAGACCAGCGAAGAAAAAGGCGACTAAGAAAAAAGTAGCCAAGAAAAAAGCAACTAAGAAAAAGGCGACTAAGAAAAAGGCGACTAAGAAAAAAGCAGCTAAGAAAAAGGCGACTAAGAAAAAAGCAACCAAGAAAAAAGCAACCAAGAAAAAAGTAGCCAAGAAAAAGGCGACCAAGAAAAAAGCAGCCAAAAAGAAAGCAACCCGTAAAAAAGCCAAAAGAAAGGTAACAAAAAAAAAATAGCCTGAGCAAACGGGCTGGATTAAAAATCCGATTACCATTCAAGAAAGGCTGACAAGCCAAAGCCCCGGCAAGTCCGGGGCTTTTTTCTATCTACAGATAATACCTGCCTGGCAGCTGCAGCAAAAATTGAGCAGAGAACCTCTGCGCGGGCTGCTGGCCGGGGGAAAATAAAGATTACAAAACAATAGATTACCGCGCTCAGAAAAGCGTGGCGGGGTAGATATCAGCCCCCGATATACGACATCTCCACCTTTCTCTTAACGCTTGAACTGGGCGCAGAGCCTCCCTGGGAAGAACGAACTTCCGAGTATTGATCGTCACGCCTTCGCCAGATTTGGCCGATCCGATTGGCAATCACCTGATCGTCATGCCCAGCCCTCAATAGGCTCCGCAAATCGAATCCGGCGTTGGCAAACAAGCAAGTGAAAAGTTCCCCTACAGCAGAAAGACGAGCTCTGGAGCAACCTCCGCAAAACGGTTGACTAATAGATGAAATAATTCCGATTTCTCCTGCCCCATCGGAATAATGCCAACGCTTAGCTACTTCGCCGTGATAATTTGCCTCGACAGGTTCAAGCGAGAATTCTTCATTTATATGGGCAACGATTTCAGCCGCCGTGAAAACTTGGTCAAGACTCCAATCGTTGTGGTTACCAACATCCATAAACTCAATAAATCGAAGTATTACTCCAGTGTTTCGAAAATGTCTTGCCATCGGGAGAATGTCAGTATGGTTGACTCCTTTCTGCACCACCATATTTACTTTAACTGAGCTATACCCTGCTTCGAGCGCATACTCAATACCATTTAGTACATCTGATAGAGGCACATTGATCTCATTTATCTGTTGATAAATATCTCGATCTAATGCATCGAGACTAATATTTAGACGATTAAGACCTGCTTCCTTTAACTGTTCGGCTCGCTCTCGTGTAAGTAACGAAGCATTAGTTGTCATGGCAACATCATTAATACCTTCAAGTTTCGCCAGCATCTGCACAAGCTTTTCAATATCTCGCCTGAGTAACGGCTCGCCACCAGTAAGACGAATCTTAGATACTCCATACTCAGTAAAGATAGCCACTAGTCGCTGAATCTCTTCAAATGTCAGCAACTGAGTTTGTTTCAGAAATTTATATCCTTTTCCAAATATGTCCCTGGGCATGCAGTAGCCACAGCGAAAATTACATCGATCCGTTACTGAAATACGCAGATCACTAAGCGGTCGGAGGCGCTGATCTAGTATTGCGTTAACTTTAAGAGTCATAATCGTTTGAATCCATACATGATTGTTGGCGCTTTCTCGCTCACACGGTTTTTTATCGGCCTATCCGCCCTGAATTGAGGGCCAAATCGAGACGGTGTCACCGCTGGTCAGCGGTGTTTCACGTTGCTCAGGCGGCACATACTCCCCGTTTACCATCACGACCTGGACAACGTCTCTAGGAATCTTGTACTGGTCGATTAAAGCGTGGCAGTTGGTTGTACCTGATAAGCTTAACTCCAAGGTATTACCTTCTGCATTGTCAGGAAGATACTCCATCAGGCTTGAAAAAAGCTTCAGCTTAATTTGCATGTCACCCACCGCCTTTGTGTAGATACTTACGGAACCTTTGCATAAACTGTTCAAACTGATCATGGCTAAAGCCGAAAAACTCTAGACTCACTGACAGTTGAGGAACTCGCATTGAGGCAATTGCCCGAAAACCGTCCTTTCCGGTAGATAATTTTACCATGCGGTTGTCTTTAACAATTTCAACCTGATCAGAGGTTAGATTCACAACCTGATACGGAAAAACGGCTTTTTCCAGGCCCTTTAGTAACTCAGCGCGGGTAAATCCCATGTCCGCAACGTGTATGTGTGACGGCGAAGACAACTCTAACCGCCCGCAACGGGCGGCCAGATTGCTAGTGTATCGCCTTCCTGCATTGGCTGCTCACGGTCTGATTCGGTAACAAACAAACCGTTTAGCAGCACCAAATGCACCTGTGCACGCGGCACCCGGTATTGGTCAATTAGCTGATTGATTGTTGTCTCTGGCTTTACTTCGATCTCAACCGCATTTTTTTCTGCGCCTGCTGGCAGATACGGCATAAGGGTGGCGAATAACTTGAACGTTACCTGCATAGCACAACGATATCTGTGTCTGCTCGTTAACTCGCCTGGGTTGCGGCGAGATACGCTTCCATCAGCAATAACGGATTATTCATCAGTTTCTGTTTCCAATGACCAAGATGAAACTTACCTTGGATCAGACCGCGCAAAACCCCCACATGTTGCGTCATCCCGAGTGTATTGGCGCCCACAAGTCGATCTTGGTCAAATTGCAGCTGAATGTATCGAAAGTTATTCTCATCTAGGAGTTCAGCGGAATCGCCACCTTCGAC
This sequence comes from Gammaproteobacteria bacterium, assembly GCA_024644945.1. Lineage (GTDB taxonomy): Bacteria > Pseudomonadota > Gammaproteobacteria > Arenicellales > Poriferihabitantaceae > VYFG01. Next base: position 39,405 of record JAHEGU010000013.1, read on the forward strand.
CCCTTCCCACTGCCCATAGGAAGCAGAAATCAATCCCATAGTGTCCAGGACGTTCATTAAAACGCTGCCACGATGACGAATTGAACCATGTTTATGCATGTTATTGGCAGCAAGGCGTGCATGGTCCACTGCGGTGGGTTGTATTGCCTGAATTCCAAACTCCCCAGTAGAAAAGTCTCGACCGTAGGCTACATCTCCCGCAGCATAGACTCCATCCATCGATGACTGCATGAACTCATCTATCTCGATACCACCGTCCACCAGCTTTACGTCAGAGCCCTCAAGAAAATCTGCGTTTGGTTTGACTCCGGCTGCGGAGATCACGAGTTCGGCTTCGACTTCGTTACCGTCGCTGGTTTTCACCAGCACGCCATCACCCTTAGGCTCAATAGCAGTTACCGTAGTGCTGGTCATGACATTGACACCTTTATTCTGGCACCAGGCTTCCAGCATAGAGCCGCATTTCTCATCCAGCATTCTGGGGACCATTCGGTTACCCATCTCAACCACGGTAAGATCTGCGCCAGCAGAGACCAGGGCCTCGAGAATAATACAGCCGATGAACCCGGCACCGATCAACACCACGGGTGTGCCTTGCTGAATACCTGAGGTAATCTTTCTGGCATCCTCGAGTGTCCAACAACTGGTGACTTTTTCGTGATCTATTCCCGGCACAGGTGGTTTAATCGGACGTGAACCCGTAGCCACGAGCAACTTGTCGTAAGGCAATGAATCGCCTTCGGCCACTTTCACCGTTTTGTTTACAGGATCAAGAGACTCCGCTCGGCCGACTACGACATCAATGTTCTGCCGTTTGAAATAGTCCTGGTCCTTACGCAGATAGGTGCCCTGCTCATCGATATTGTCGATTAACAGATACGGAATCGCCATGCGTGAATACGGTGGTTCCGGCTCGTCTCCAAGAATTGTAATGGAAGCATTCTCATCCAATTTGCGCAGGGTTTCCGCCGCCACTACGCCGGCGGGCCCTGCGCCAATAATCAAGTGCTTCATCCGGGTAACGAGAATTTCTGTCTGACTTCGTCAGTGACCTGTCCGTCTGCAGTCCAGCCTCTGAGCTGGTAGTACTCTGGCAACATCTGGTCCAGGTTGCATACCTGACCTTCTGTCGGCGCTGCTTTGGAAGCCTCTTTCAGCAGGCGTTCGGGAAGATTGTCATCGGCACCGCTCAGGCCTGCCTTGATGTTGTAGTCCCGCTCCAGATTCCAGATTCTTTCCCCTGCTTCGACCAGACGATCTACTGTCCAGTCTCCTTCACAAGCCGCGTCCATTTGCGGTGCCATATTGTCAAGGGTCCAGGCAAATGTGGTGAATACACATAATCCCATAGAGTCCACTGCAGCGGTAGCATCCTGAAATGCTTTTACCAGGCCAGCCTTACCTTCTGTGACGGCCGGGTCGGTTTTTTCCGGGATACCCAGCACTTCAGAAGCAACAGTGTAGCTCCGCAGGTGACAGGCACCGCGGTTTGAAGTGGCATAGGTCAGTCCCATGCCCTGAATCCCACGAGGGTCATAAGCGGGAAACTCTTGCCCTTTTACCGTCATTGACAGCTCAGGATGGCCATACTTCTCACACAACCTCTTGGAACCGAGGCCCAAATCAGCACCAAAACCTTCTCCGGTAGCGACCCTCTCGGCACACCATACAAGCGCTTCAGCAGAGCCGAATTTTAATTCTACGCCGTCGGTTTGTTCTTTGGTGATCACTCCTTTTTCGTACAACTCCATTGCCGCAGCAACTGTAGCACCAAAAGAAATAGGATCCATACCGTCTTCATTACAGACGAAGTTTACATAGGTCACCGCATCAAGATCGTCGACACCGGTATCTGCGCCCATAGCCCAAGCTGCCTCATACTCAAGCCCACCTGAGTTACCCCAATATTCGGGCTTATTCTCGATTGAAAAGTGAGTGCGGTCGACAGTAGAAATGCGGCCACAGGCAATGGTGCATCCAAAACACGCTGCGTTGGTGGTCAGGTTCGGTTTACCATCACTTTTACGAGGCTCAAGCATGGCTTCGCCTGAAATATTGTGCGCGCCCTCAAACTGGCTCAGCTGCATGTTCTTAGCCGGCAACGCCCCGATTTCGTTGATAACGTTCATCAGAACCTGGGTGCCTAGAGCGGGAAGCCCCTGTCCGGTAACAGCGTTTTCCGCCAGCACCTGTTTTTCCTCCGCCACACTCTTCATAAATCGTGCAGGGTCTTTAATATTGCCGACACCCCGGGTTCCGCGAACAGCCACCGCTTTAAGGTTTTTCGAGGCCATTACGGTTCCAACACCAGAACGACCCGCGGCGCGATGCAAGTCATTGATTATCGCAGAGTAAAGGCACCCTGCTTCGGCTGATCGCCCGACAGCCGCCACCCGGGTTTGCGGGTCGCCACTTTTCTCATGTATCAATTTGTCAGTTTCCCATACGGATTTACCCCATAAGTCGTCGGCGGGGACCAGTTCCGCATTTTCATTGATAATGTTTAGCATCACTGGAGAGGGCGACTTTCCCTCAAATATGATCATGTCCCAACCGGCTGATTTAAGCTCTGCACCCAAAAACCCACCTGAATTCGAACAGGCGATCGCCCCAGTTAGCGGACTTTTGGTGATCACCGAATAACGGCCCGCAGTGGATACTGCGGTACCCGTCAACGGGCCAGTGGCAAAAATCAATTTATTATCCGGGCCCAGCGCATCGCAATCCGGATCAGTTTCAGCAACCATGTATCGGGTCGCAAGGCCGCGCTGACCGATATATTCGGCGGCCCAGTCCATATTAAGCGGCTCTTCGTTTACGCTACCTTCAGTAAGGTTTACACGCAGTACTTTCTTGGTCCAAGTCATTTGCCTATCCTCCTAGGTCGTCGCCTGTGCGTTATCAGTCTTGCTCGCCCAGGCACGCATTTTATCGAGACCGGTGGCACTGGCATCGACATAGGTTATGGCTTGAGTCGGACATGCGGTGGCACAAGCCGGATCGCCACCACAGAGATCACATTTGACGACCTTTCCGGTATCGACATTGTAATTCACGGTACCGAACGGGCAAGCGATGGTGCAAACCTTGCATCCAACACAGGTCTGTTCATTTACCTCCATGGCGCCAGTAGTGAAGTTCATCTTAATTGCATCCACTGGGCAGGCCTGCATACACCAGGCTTCATCGCACTGAGTGCAGGTATAGGGAACGAAACGACCCTCTTCGTGAAATGTGAATACCTTAATTCTGGATTTCGCCGGATTGAAATTACCCTCATTCTCAAAGGAACAGGCCATTTCACATTGCAGACACCCTGTGCACTTTTCCGGGTCGATGGTGAGTGATCTTTGCATTTTTATCTCCTACTTATGATGTTTCGAACAAATCAGCGTGCTACAGGCGGATGAGTAGCACTGAAATAATGTACGCAGGATCGAAAACATATCACTTTGGGGGGTATGCCACAAGTAACTTTTAGGTTGCCATGGGTAAGGAAGCTGCTCGAATGTTTCACTTTAGACAAGACCACTCACAAACCTCCACCCGACTTGAAACTAATCACACTATCGGATGTAATCCGCCCATGAACCGAGCACAACAAATCACTGTCACCGTGACGCCTGAGTACCTCAAGGAACAATCCAAGCCAGATGAAGATCAGTACGTATTTGCTTACACGGTGATGATGGAAAACACCGGCACGGTGCCGGCCAAGCTGCTGACCCGTCATTGGATAATCACCGATGCGGAGGGGAAATCACAGGAAGTACGGGGCCCTGGGGTGGTCGGAGAGCACCCGCATCTGCAACCTGGTGAGAGTTTCGAATACACCAGTGGCGCCATCTTACCGACACCGGTCGGCACAATGATGGGCAGTTATCAAATGAGGGATGACGAGGGAGGTCTCTTTGACGCCACCATTCCCGCCTTTACGCTATCAGCTGAAGTCGTATTCCATTAGACCGCGGCACCTTTCCAGTCATCCCTTTCCGGGGACGTCTCTAATGAGGGGCACCAGGGTATTTAGGTTTACTGTTTTTGAATATGAGACCATGCACGGTAAGCCCGCTGATGAATAAACGGGTGATGGACGCGGATGATGTCTACTCCCTGCTCACACAATGCTAATGAAATTCCCAGAGTCTCCAGATCGCGCTGACCAGCTGGCCGATCTGTCAGCGCCGACATAAATGATTTTCGCGAATGTCCGAGCAGTAGCCGCATACCCGAATTTCTTAGATCCTTGCAGTTCGACATCAACTCATAGGCCTGGATCGAGGTCTTACCAAACCCGATTCCAGGATCAACAATCATCCGATTAAGGTCGATTCCATGGTTAAGCCAGGAGCTAACCTTAGTGTCCATCCATTCTTTAAGTTGCGCTACCGCAGGTCGATCACTGGGCAGCAGCACTTGCGGGTCTACCGGCACAGACATCGCATGCATCGCGACCACCTGACAATTTGAATCCCGCGCTAGAGCAACCATAGCGGGATCGTTAAGACCAGTTACATCGTTAATGATGTCAATGCCTGCTTCGATTCCTTTTTCAATTATCCCGGGGCGCTGACTATCCAAAGAAACTAATGGGCGAACATGGCTACCTGAAATCCGATCTTTAATCATTTCCAGAACGGGCTGCAACCGGTGCCATTCCGTATTTTCATCAATCCGTTCAGCATTGGGACGTGTAGACTCGGCCCCGAGATCGATGATTTGAATGTTCTCTTTAAAGAGCTTATCCAAGTGCGTCCCGAGCTGATCCTGATCCGTCCAGCTGTCCCCGTCTGAAAACGAATCTGGTGTCACGTTCACGATTCCCATCCACAGCGGAATGTTCCTGCGCCCCTGACTTAATTCAAATATTGTCTTGCCGAGACCGGGTATTCGCAGATCCGGCCGAATATGCAGTAAAGGAGTGATTACAAAATCCCGCTCCGCAATACTTGGATGGGGAATGGTCAACGTATCGCTTTCATGACGATGCTCGTGCCACACTAATATATCGATATCAACTGTTCGCGGCGACCATTTAGGGCCTGGTTGGCGACCAAGCTCTGTTTCTATAGCCTTCGCTACTGCAAGCCCATGTCCAGGTGTCCAATCTGTATCACCTGCAACGACCAGATTTAGGAATGGCTTGTTCCAGGATGGATCGGCCTGTTCCGGCAGCATGGCGGGCGATTCGACCAAGGGCGAGACTTTTTCAAGCCGAAATCCTTCAGCCACCAGTTTATCGATAGCATTGACTAGATGTTGTTTTCGGTCCCCCTGATTGGATCCCAGACCGAGATATACGGTCACAGCAGTTGTTCTTTCGCCAATGTATCGATCAGTGTATCGATAAACTGTTCTGCCTTACGAAGCTGGGAAAGATCAACAAATTCATCCGGTTTGTGCGCCTGCTCGATACTGCCGGGCCCGCATACTACGGTTGGTATTCCTGCAGCCTGAAAATGTCCTCCTTCAGTACCATAGCTGACCTTTCCTGGTTTTCGATGGTCATCGAGAATATCTGCCACCAGCCTTATCACTGGTGCCGACGGGTCAGTGTCCATTCCAGGGTATTCCGCCACATCCTGCCAGTCAAACCCAGCCTCAGCCGCTATGGCCTGCATCGTGGGTTCAAGCTCCCGCGTAAATTGCTCCACCTGTTGAAAAATTGGCAGTACCGGATGATCTGGTAGATTTCGGATTTCGAAGTCAAACCGACAAGATTCGGGTATGATGTTGTTGGCTGTACCTCCACGAATCACACCACAATGCAGAGTCGTATAAGGCGGATCAAACTGTTGATCGAATGGCCCTTGGTGACGGATCTTTTCTGCCATTTGATCCACATGGTTAATGGTTTTTGCCGCTGCAGTAATTGCATTAACACCCTGATGAACCAGAGACGAGTGGGCCGCTTTACCGGTGACGTGACATCTCTTGAACAGCATACCCTTGTGCGCTCGGATAACCTGCATACTAGTGGGCTCGCCGATAATGCAGGCCCTGGGTTGAATCTCACGTTTCTTCAGCTCCTCTATTAATCCCGTCACGCCGACACAACCGACTTCCTCATCATAGGAGAATGCCAGATGCACTGGAACGGGCAGTTCAGCATCCAGGATACTTCGGCATTTCGACAAGCACACCGCAATAAAACCCTTCATGTCGCAGCTGCCTCGACCGAAAAGACGTCCATCCTTGATCTCTATTTTAAATGGGTCGGTTGACCAGTTCTGGCCATCCACTGGCACCACGTCCGTATGCCCAGATAACACTATGCCGGAAGAGGAATCGTTGCCCAAAGTCGCAAAAAGGTTGGCTTTTGTACGCTCAGGATTCCAGGTCAATTCCGACTCAACTGCGAAACCATCGAGATATTCCTGTATATACTCGATCAGAGCCAGGTTCGAGTTGCGACTGGTGGTATCAAAGCCAATCAGATCCGACAATAAATTAATTACCGCATTATCGGGTTTTGTCATCACATTCATGACAAAGAGTGTCGCATAGTTATATCCTTGAAAACCAGATTGATCCAGTAATATACACAATGCCTATTGCCATCTCCGCTATCAATATCTACCCGGTTAAATCCCTGGGAGGTATATCTGTTGCTTCAGCAAACCTTGGTTACGCCGGGCTAGATCATGATCGGGCCTGGATGGTAGTGAAACCAGATGGGCAGTTCATAACCCAGCGAACCCATCCACAGATGGCACTTGTAAATGCAGATATTGAGCAAGATCAGCTGATTCTGAATTCATTCGGCATGGAATCTCATCGGGTGCCTGTCGCCGACACCACGATGAATCGACTTCATTCAGAAGTCTGGGGCGACAAGGTTTATGCACTCGATACTGGAGACGCTTCTGCTCAGTGGCTCAGCCAGGCGCTGGATGAAGAATGTCGTTTGGTGGCCTTCCCATCCAATGAGATTAGAGCCTGCGATCCTCAGAGGTCTAAATCAAGTGATCACACTCGCTTTGCCGATGGCTTTCCTTTACTGATTTTGTCTGAGGCCTCACTGACAGATCTCAATAACAGACTTGAAATCCCGGTCGGAATGGAACGCTTCCGTCCGAATATTGTTGTCAAAGGGTGCCTTGCATTTGCAGAGGATGGCTGGAGCACAATAGAAATAAACGGACTTCCGGTGCGCATTGTCGATACCTGTCCACGCTGCTCCGTACCCACCGTTGATCCTGCAACCGGTGCGCTTACTGGTCCTGAACCCATTCATACACTCTCTACTTACCGCGAACGAGATGGTGAAGTATTTTTCGGCGTCAACGCAGCGCCGGATCAAGAAGGATTGGTATCAATCGGCGATTCAGTAAATCTAATCGACTAGAATAATTAAACTGGAAAGTATCCTCGGACTGCAGTTACTTCGAGGCAATTTGTTCGAGCTTTTTGGCACGTATCTCCCGACCATTTAAACCACCGTCTTTGATAGAACCGCCTTAAGCCACAAACATTAACTGACAGTAGTACGCCACCAGCATATTTAACGTTAGTGCCATAAGTCTGGTTGATCTGACCCAGATAACCCCCCACGTTTGTATGACAACCGGGCACAGCGTTACGATCATATCCGTACGTGATCACACGCCGACTCCGCTGAGATCATGTAGTTAGACGCTGATGCATTGCGTTAAGATGAACAGCCAGGATAAAAGGAATACGCTTTAGTCGCCATTTAAATAACCCAAACCTTTAAACTTGGGGCTAACCCCCATAAACTCTCGCTTCCATACTTCGACCCGCCGTCATGAGTAACGACACATCTCTGAACGAGTATCTGATAACTCAAGAACCGTATTACGCCGCGCAGAGCAACGAAATTGAGCTATTTGAAGCAGCCTATCAAAACAACATCCCGATATTACTGAAAGGACCCACTGGTTGTGGAAAAACACGTTTTATGGAGCACATGGCCTGGCGCCTGAAACGCCCCCTCATTACTGTATCCTGCCATGATGACCTGACTGCCGCGGATCTAGTTGGTCGATATTTGATTGTGGGCGGAGAAACACGTTGGGCAGATGGCCCACTGGCCAGGGCGGTACGCGGCGGCGGGATTTGTTACCTTGACGAAATTGTCGAGGCACGCAAAGACACCACGGTTGTGATCCATCCTCTGGCAGATGACAGACGGGTTCTACCGATCGAGAAGACCGGTGAACTACTTTTAGCGGAAGATAGTTTTTGTCTTGCGATTTCCTACAACCCTGGCTACCAGAGTGTCCTCAAGGATTTAAAGCAAAGTACCCGACAACGATTTGTCTCTATTGAGTTCGATTATCCGGAAGCGGACCTGGAAACGGAAATAATTACCAATGAATCCGGCCTCGATAAAGAACTTGCGGCAAGACTGGTAAAGTATGCCGGCATGACCCGTAACCTTAAAGGCAGCGGCCTTGAGGAAGGGGCCAGTACCCGACTTTTAGTGCACGCCGCCAAATTGATGAACTCGGGCATCGATCCTCGCTCTGCCTGCCGAGGAGCAATTTCGGAAACCTTGACGGACGATCCAGATATGCTCAAAGCAATAAATGAGCTAAGCGCCTCTTTGTTTTAACATTTAAATTAATATGAATCAGAACCCCAGTGAAAAGCAAAAACAGGCCGCTGCAGAGGCAGCGATCAACTATATTGAAAACGGAGACATCGTTGGCGTTGGAACTGGATCGACCGCAAATTACTTTATCGATAACCTGGCAAAGATAAAAGGCAGAATCGATGGTGCGGTAGCCAGTTCGGATGCCAGCGCCGCCAGGCTGAGTCGCCATGGTATCGAGGTCATGGATCTAAACAATGCAGGCCCTTTGCGTGTGTATGTAGATGGCGCGGATGAAGCAACTCGCCATATGCACCTGATCAAGGGAGGGGGCGGCGCGTTGACCAGAGAGAAAATTGTCGCTGAAGCCTCCGAAAAGTTTGTGTGTATAGCCGATCACAGTAAACTGGTTGGACGCCTTGGAAGCTTTCCCCTGCCCGTGGAAGTCATCCCCATGGCTCGAAGTATGGTCGCCAGGGCGCTCACTCGCCTAGGTGGACAGCCCCAATTACGCACAGGGTTTTCTACAGATAACGGCAACATAATTCTAGATGTCCATCATCTTGATATCCTCAATCCAGTCGAGATGGAGCAGCAGATCAATCAAATACCTGGGGTGGTGACCGTTGGATTGTTTGCCCGCCGTGGCGCGGATATTTTACTAATCGGTGGACAATCTGGTGTGGAAACGCTTAGCTGAGCGACTGCTACTGCCCGCCATATCGGTACTATTACTGGCGGGTTGCAGCAGCGACGACGACACACCAGAGTCCCTTCTACGTCAGTCCATTGACCTGATTCAACAGTACGCAGAAGAGCGTAACCTGGGTGACTTGATGGAGTTTGTCAGCACCGACTACCAGGATGCGCAGGGCCGTGGTTGGAAAGATATTCGCGCGCTGGCACAGCTTCAGTTTATTCAAAATCCCAAGATTCATACTTTGAAACGAGTAAACCTGCTTCGATTAGATGACGATAATCACGCATCGGTAAGAATATTGGTTGCAATAGCGGGTCGACCAATCGATAACGCCTCTGCATTGTCCGGATTGCGAGCGGAATTGATTCGATTTGACCTTGAGTTCCAATACAATGTTCGCTGGCAAATCACGGGTGCCACCTGGAAGCGCGCCGAAGCCAGTGAATTCCTGAACTAGACCTAGATCAGGTTGAATTTTGCGGGCATTCAAATCTGCCGATCGTGTGCGATTGGTCTGCCCGGATCTCGAATCCACTCACTCCAGGAACCCACATATAATCTTGAACCGGTCAATCCGGCTATTTCCATAGCAAGAATGTTGTGACAGGCGGTCACACCTGAACCACACATATGAATCACATCAGACTGATTTTTTTTCGCTTTACAGCCTTCAATATTTTTAGTAAATCTGCTCCTTAACTCATCAGCGGACAGAAATTTTCCGTCTTTACCCAGATTTTCTTCCAGAGGCATGTTGAGTGCACCAGGAATATGACCCGCAACCGGATCAATAGGTTCAGTTATACCGTGAAAACGCTCGGCACTTCTCGCATCAACCAGTATCGATTTTGGCAGCTCAAGCTCAAGCTGAGGAGTACTGATCCAGAGGCTCGAATCTACTTTAAAATCTATTGCCGTATTTATATCAACAAATTCCGGTTTTTGTACTGAAATCGGAAGTCCCGCCTCCTGCCATGCCCGATATCCACCATCCAACAACGCCACATTAAAGTGCCCACTCCAGCGCAACATCCACCACAGTCTCGCTGCAGTTGCGCCGGTCCCGTGGTCGTATACCACTACTTGCGTATCATGATCGACTCCCCATCTACCAATCAGGCGTTTCCATTGAGATAATTCCGGAAGGGGATGGCGCCCGCTCGAAGCGGTTAGCGGTCCGGACAAATCATTGTCCAGATGCGCATAATACGCCCCTGGAATATGGCTATCCAAATACTCTGCCCAACCCAGATCCGGCGCCGCCAGCGAAAACCGGCAATCTACAATCAACCAGTTTTTGCGCGATACCCTGTTGAGACTTTCCGAAGCGAGTTGCTCTGCAGAGATCAAATTACTGTATTTAGGTATACTCATGAAATTGTGCAAAGCTATGGTAAATACTGGATTAAATTACAGAACTTTTGGTGACAGCAAGTTACTAACTGGTATGATCTTCAGAGAGCTGAAAATTATTGCCAAGACCTGTTTAGTGACAAGGAATATATACCGCATTCTAACCATCATTTTGCTGTCAGGAATGCCGGCGGTCTACAAAGCCGTCCAGGCCGATAACCTGCCTGAGCTGGGAGAAGCCGCGACTCAGTACCTGAATTCCCAGCAGGAAGAGGATATCGGTCAGCAGTTTTTACGCGAGCTACTAGGTCAGGAGAACTACGTTTCCGATCCCGAGCTACGAGACTATCTTAACCAACTAGGCCGCAAAATCGGGCTGAATGCTGGTTTGCGTGGAATTACCCTTCACTTCAATTTACTGCAAGAAAATGAACTGAACGCGTTCGCGGTACCAGGCGGTTACATAACCTTCAATACTGGTTTGCTTCTGACGACTGAAACAGAGAGTGAACTTGCATCTGTGGTTGGGCACGAAATTGCGCACCTGTCACAGCGCCATTTACCTCGGATGGTCGCGAAGGCACAGGCGGCCAAATTACCCACTACCGCGGCTATTATTGCCTCGATCCTGCTAGGCGGTCAGGCTGGCGTGGCAGGCGTTACGCTCGCTAGTGCTAATGTGATCTCGAACCAGCTCGCGTATACCAGAGAATTTGAACGTGAAGCTGATGCAATCGGCATGAAACTGCTCGCGGATAGTGGCTTTGATCCAAAAGCAATGGCGGATTTTTTTAATAAACTGCAGAGATTTAGTGCTGTATCCAGTAAGGATGTTCCTGAGTTTTTACGCACCCACCCATTATCATATACGAGAATTGCAGAATCTGAATCCCGTCAGAGCGCCTATCCTGCCACTTCTCATAACAGTAGTTTCGAGTTTCTTTTAGCTAAAGCAAAAATTAGGGCGATTTACTGGGGCCGCGCCGAGGAAGCGATTGGTATTCTTAAGGAGGAAGTAGCCAAAGAACAGGGAGTAGAGAAAGATGCCAGTCAATATGGTCTCGCAATTGCAACCACGCGGCTCCGTGACTACACCGCGGCAAAGGAAATGATTATGCCGCTAGTGATAAAGTATCCTGAAACTCCGGCTATCCAGATCGCGCTGGCTGAAATCAGCAAACAGTCTGGCGCCACCGAAGATGCAGTCGAAATTTACCAGAAGTTAGTCGAACAGCATCCTGAAAAGACCTACATAAAATATTACTATCTGGATACGCTGATCGAACATGGTGATGCGTTGGCAGCCAAAAAAATTGCGCGCCATCAGTTGCGAAGAACACCTGATGAGTTCAGGCTTTATCGCAGTCTGGCAAGGGCCAATGTAGAGCTCGACAATCTGGTTGAAGCGCACCAGGCAGACGCTGAGTATCTCGCGGCCATTGGGCGTTATCGCGCTGCAATTGCTTCACTTAAGCTTGCACTGCGAGATAATGCCGATAACAGTCAATATCTGTCTCAAAGTATTGAATCACGAATCACCTCTTTGGAACGTCTTGCTGCCGACGTCAAGCAACGCCAAGATCAAGGCTAACTCGATGTTGTGCGTCACACTGACTTAATTGTCAGGGAATTACCAGATTTGCAAGCGTAAGAACCTGCAGGTGTGGGTTAGAATCCCGCCTTAATTAGGTCCGCCTCAATATAGATATCTTTGCCGTCATCAATCACTACCATGCGTCATAGCGACCAGTGGAGAATAGCGCTAACCTGCTGCGTCACTTTCATGTGTCTAGCTTACAAGACTTTACCGACCCATGCCGAGCAGAAAATATGGCCTGATGAACAACAATGCCAAGAAAGATCTGCGGACACTGAAGTTCTTGAAGGGTGGTGTATTGCTATTGATCGCAGACGCGGCAATTGCATTGCCTGCCACACCTTCAACATCACTCCGTGGCCTGATAACCTGCCTGTGGCCGGAAACATCGCACCGCCGATGGTCGCCATGCAACCACGCTTTCCTGAGATTTCTAAACTGAGAACAATTATCGAGGATCCAACTCAGTTCAATTCAGATACAGTTATGCCGCCCTATTTAAGGCATCGAATTTTATCTTCACAGGAAATTAATTTGTTGGTTAAGTTTTTACTGGAAATTTAGCTGCTAATGCGAAATCGAAGACACTTTCTGGCTAACGTATTTCGCCTGGCTATGACGTCGGGGTTGGTTTTAGCAGATGGCATTACGCGCGTTATCGCTGCAGTTGATCCAAGGCCCGAGTTTTCTTCCACCGAAATAGATCAAGTACTCAGTTTTTATTTTGGTACTAGCGATGCCGCAGACGATGCTTCGATTCGTATCATCGCACCTCTGGTTACAGAACAGCGCGAATTAGTGCCGTTTAAGATTGAAGCACCTGGCGCGGAGAAGATCGCAATTGTAACTGATGCTAATCCAGAACCTTTGATTCTGGCAATGGATCAGATTACAGATAAAACCGGAGTGGTTATTGGCCGTGCTCGGTTACAGAAAACTGGACTACTTATATGTTATGTACTTCGGAATAATGTTCTCACTCGAGCAACGCGCAAAGTTAATGTGTCAGGACACTGGCAACAAACCCGCGCATGATCTATTCAACACGACTTAAAGTCATCGAGACCGAACCTGGGCATCAACTCATGTGCGAAATCCGCCATCCCATGGAGCCCGGCGGCAGGCGAGATAAAGCAACTGGCCGCTTGTTGCCCGCAAACTACATAACCCAAGTAGTATTCCGCGTAAACGAAGAAATTCGAGCAGAAATGCTGCTCGGAAAATATGTGTCGAAAAATCCCGTAGTGGGCACGATGGTCAGCAAACTTTCGGGTGGAGATCGGATCATTGTAAGTTGGCAAGATATTGCTGGTGACAGTGGCCAGGCATCCGTGCGAGTAAAATGATTACGAAATCTTGGTGGTTTAAACCTTGTCGAACAACTTTGCATCGATTCCAAATTAGTTTCTTTCTCGCAGCAGCCGCCACTGCACTTCCCGTAAATTTACTGGCAGCTCCAAGCACCGGTGAAATTCGGGAAGATATTCGTCAGTTCCAGCAGTTTTTTCTTTCGAGGTTCCCTGATGTGCCCCTAGAGGCTTACCAGGACGGCGTCAATGCACTTCCGCAATACGCCCAAAGGAGACTAGGTTGGGAACTTCTACTGGAATTTCCGCCCTATGAGTCGGAAATGATTGCGGCTCGTGATCAATGGCAGGCCCCTTTACCTAGCGGTGGCAATCTCGAACGATGTTTTGTCGGGAAACCACCGCCTACAGCGTACCCATACTTTTTTAATGGCGAAACACACACAATCGCAGGAGACATCAATAATTGCCTTTTAGAAAACGGCGCAGGTGTGCTGGACGGTATGAGCGGCGAAATGGCAAGACTGGTGGCTGCTTTTAAATCTCCATGGAGCGGTCAAGTCATGGATATCGACTTTCGTAGTGAAGAAATTCGCCAGCTGTATAAGAAGGGTCGCCAGTATTTCTGGGCAAAACGTGGCCAGATGAATTTCTCCTGTGCAAATTGCCATGTCCATAATGCGGGCAATCAACTCAGGGGCGACGTGCTGAGTGCTGCGCTAGGACACTCTACCGGGTATCCAGCTTATAGCACCACCTGGTCCCTCGATGGGAATGCGATGGGCACCTTGCATCGTCGATACGCCCAGTGCAACGCGCTTGTTGGCGCCGCACCACTTGCGGCCCAGAGCGAGGAATATATTGCCTTGGAAGTGTATCAAGCGATCATGAACAGTGGTGTCCCGATTAAAGTACCCAGCCAACGACAATAGCTAATTGATTGTAGGGGCGTTCACATGAATTTTGCCTTGTTGGGTTGATGGTGCTTCCGCGTAGCCGTAAATCACTTCATAGGTCATTTGCACCGGGCCACTAGACTTGGAGAAGAGTTCCCTGAACCGCGCCACTCTGTTTTTGCCTGTAAGCGTTTTGCGCCTTTCAGGCAAAACATTGTGAAAACCTTCTGCACGGAGATCCTGTAATAACAGGTCAATATCCTGGTATTCAACACCAATCCAGTCGACATCCAAAATCGGTTTTTGAAACCCAGCCTTAAGCAGTTGATCGCCAATGTGATGCAGATCGATAAAAGGATGTACATGGGGACTGGAATCTATTTCTTCCCAGGCTTCCCGTAACTCAATTAGCGTATCGGGGCCGAGGGTAGCAAAAAACAAACGCCCCCCTGGCGCCAGTTTTTCTCTTACCAATTGAAGAATAGTCTGGTAGTTAAGCCAAGCAAACTGTATATTTATTACCACTGAATCGACAGGTTTAACAAGGCTTGCATCCGCCTGTTCGATAATGTCGCCGTCGAGGGGAGAAATCTGGTAGTGATGATTTCCTGGAAGCGTGAGCGTAGAATCAACGAAATCGATTTTTAGCCAAGAGCCCGATGGGGAACCCTCCAGTGTTATTCGCTCGGTCAGTTGAGTATTAACCTGATCAAGCAGGTAGGACATGGGGCGATTACCCGGGGCTTTGCAACACCTTCGCTTTGCGATTTTGTCTAGGTCGAGCTTCAATCGATTAAAGGGAAATATTCAACGGATCTCATTCAGGGAAGAATGAAACAATTATTAAGTCACCTACAGAACTTCCGAGTCGATAACAGTCTTGTTCGGCAAAGCTCAATTGCACTTAAAACTGCCTTTAATAGCATTCTACCATTGCGTTGCTGCCTATGCATGCAACCGGATCAGCATGGGTTCTGTCATCAATGCAAGCAGCTGTTGCCCTGGCTCGGGTGTGCATGCATGAAATGTGGCACAACCCTACCAACCGAAGGTATCTGCGGCAGATGCCAGACTAAACCGGTGGGATTTGATAGTTCTGCTATTCCATTTAGATATATCGATCCAATTTCACATGAAATACACTCTCTTAAATACCGGCGTAAGCTCGCAGTTGCGCCCGCACTTGGTAAGATGCTGGCAACACAGGTAGTCAAGAATATGTCCCAGTTACCGGACGCACTTTTACCGGTTCCTCTGCATATAAACCGGATCAAACAGAGAGGATTCAATCAGGCTGGTCTGATTGCCGAATCAACAGGTAAGCTTTTAGGAATACCGGTAGACTATGAAGTTATATCCCGATCCAAAGACACGGTAAGCCAAACCAGTTTAGACCAGGAAGAGCGCGGCAAAAATATGCACAAGGCCTTTGCCGTTCATGTCAATGGGCGCTATGATGCGGTTGCAGTGATTGATGACGTCATTACAAGTGGCGCCACAATTGACGCCATCTGCACAGAACTACGTTTAAATGGCTACGATAATATCAGCGCTTGGGCTATTGCAAAGACCTGACTTCCCTGGATGTATTGGAGAAAATCTGAGTTGAATACTGACGCGCAGCTTTTTACCAGAATAAATGCCGGCACGGATAATGAAGGCTGGCGAATTCTTTATTATTACAATTTATACCGTCTAGGCCTGACGGTCCTGCTGTTGGTACTAGCCTCACCAATAATCCAGCAGATTTCTACTGCGGAAGCCTCTTTCACCCTTCTGATACCCATTTGCGGTATTGCGGTGATCTCAGTTCTTACCTTTATTAGTATCAAACTACGTCGGCCCGCCCTTCATATTCAGGCCCACTTTCTGTTTGTTCTAGACATCGTGTTTATCACCATGCTGACTTTGTCACAGCATTTACTCGACTCAAGCACGTTGATTCTTTATGTCACCACCGCGGCTGCTACCGCGGTTCTTTTTCATCTTAAAGTCAGCCTGGCATATACCACTGCAATTGCAGCAGTTATTTTTTATAAAGACTATCTGGAAATTGTAGATGGTACGGTAATACTTGAAAATTACTATCTGACGCCTTTATTAGTTGTCGGTCTTTATAGTGTAGTAGTAATTGTCGGCACAGTAGCCAACCGATCACGTGTTGTTCAAACCGTAGTCGAAGAACAGGAGAATGTCCTCGCGGATCTGGATCAGATCAATCAAGTCGTACTCGATCAACTTGATCTCGGGGTTATCTTCCTCGATCAGAAGCTGAACATCATACTGATCAATCAAAGCGCCACAAGCATGATCAGTGAATTCATCAATGATAGAAACCGCTTGGTCGGTGAATTATCTGAAGTACTCTCGGTTTACCTTAAAATTCCGAAGTCCAAAGGCTTCAATTTTCGGATCAACAATAAGGAGCTTGGTTTTTCTACCTTACCGTTACGAAACGGATACCTGGTTCAAATTGAAGACCAGACCAGCATTCAAAAACAGATCCAGCAGTCGAAACTGGCTTCAATTGGCCGCATGGCGTCAGCTATTTCGCATGAAATCCGCAACCCTCTTAGCGCTATTAACCATGCGGCTCAATTACTGATGCCACAGAATCCAGAAGACTCAGAGGATACCGAATTAATCCAGATAATCCGCACCCATTCGAAGCGAATAGATGAGATCATCGAGTCAGTGCTGTCCCGAAGCCGTCCAGGTAAAGCACAACGCAAGCCGCTCCAGCTGCAACCATGGCTCAAGGTCTTTATTGATACATTTCACGAGACAGTCAGCCCCGGCGACGTTACGCTTTCTACTTCAGGTGGAGATGGCTCGGTTATGTTTGATCCTACTCAACTCGAACAGATCATTACCAATTTATGCCAGAACAGCATTAAATATGCTAAGCCCAGGGACGGAAAGCTGAAAATCCGTTTCTATGTCGGTTCTGTTTGGGATGGCACGCCGTATCTTGACATCACTGACAATGGTCAGGGGGTTAAGACCGAAGATATCGACATGCTGTTTGAGCCCTTTCATACCAGTGATTCAAAAAGCACTGGCTTGGGATTATTTCTCGTGAAGGAGTTCTGTAATTTTAATGGTGCTGACATCGAATATGTTAAAGGTACTCATCGCCACGGTTTTCGCATCACTTTTCAGCAACCTGGGGCTGAGAACGAACAGCTGCCAGAACCAAATAATGAGTTACTCCAGCAAACGCCACAGGAGCCAGAACCCGCATGAGTGAACCAGTTGCATTAATTATTGACGACGAACAAGATCTGTTGTCATTGCTTTCAATCACGCTTCGTCGAATGGGTGTGGAATCACACAAGGCTGGCAATGTTGCAGAGGCGAAATCTCAGCTTGACCGGAGGTCCTTTGACCTTTGCTTAACCGATCTACGGTTACCAGATGGCAGCGGCATGGAAATAGTCAAGTACATCCAGGACAATTACAGCGAAACTCCGGTTGCAGTGATTACGGCATTTGGCGACCCGAAAACTGCGGTGGAGGCCTTAAAGCTTGGTGCATTTGACTACATCGCCAAGCCGATTGAAGTCGAGCAGTTAAAAGCGATTATCGAGAGCTCAATTCGCCTGGGAGATACCAGCCAAAGTATTGAACCAGCTCGCACCCTACTCGGCGAATCTGAAGAAATAAATAAGATTCGCGCCTTGATCAATAAAGTTGCACGCAATCAAGCACCAGTCCATATCCACGGTGAAACTGGAACAGGCAAGGAGCTGATCGCGAGGTTGATCCATGAACATGGCCCACGCGCTTCAAATCCTTTCGTCGCCGTGAACTGCGGGGCGATTCCAAGTGAACTAATGGAAAGCGAGTTCTTTGGTCATAAGAAAGGAAGCTTTACCGGCGCATTCTCCGATAAGAAAGGACTGTTTGAAGCCGCTAACGGTGGCACTTTATTCCTCGACGAAATTGCCGAACTACCTCAAGATCTGCAAGTTAAGCTGTTACGCACTATTCAGGAGAAAACGGTTCGACCCGTCGGAGAGGTGACAGAGCGCGCTATTGATGTCAGAATAATTAGCGCCACCCATAAGGACCTTCAAGAAATGATCGAAAAAGATCAGTTCCGTGAAGATCTCTACTATCGCGTCAATGTCATACCGATCAGCGCCCCCAGTCTGGGTGAACGACCAGATGATATTCCTGTTCTCGCTGAGCACTTCCTCAAACTAATCAGCGAGAAAATAGGTGTCGAGGCTCCTACACTGACATCGGAAGCCCTGAAAATGCTGGCGGGGCACCAGTTTCCTGGAAATGTTAGAGAGCTGGAAAACCTGCTTGAGCGCACTTTAGCGCTGCATGAAGGAAAAACGATCGATGCAGAGGATATAGATCTCCCCCAGGTTTCGCGATCCAACAAAGGGACATCTGAAGCGGCATCAGTCGCTGCAATGGATGGCCCGATAGAGGAACATCTTGTGAGAATTGAAAGGAAGCTGATCACGGACGCCTTGAAGAGATCTGGTGGTAATATTACACAGGCTGCCGAACTACTCGGTACGACCTTCCGATCGCTTCGCTACAAGATTAAAAAACTCGAAATTGAGTAAACTGGTTTAACCAGTGGCTATTCGCACTTCCCGTCAAGCCACTTCTCAGCGTGGCCGATCTCTTTTTGTAGCATCAGTGTTTTCTTTTTTGCAAGCGATTGCAGGTACTTAAGCGAGTTGCAAGCATCCTCAAATCTGCGCATTTTCAGCTGAGCTCTTAGCAGGTTCAATCGAAACACAGGGCGATTGTTAGACAGCTCCGCAGCCTTTTCGAACAACCGATATCCTTCAGTATAATTACTTTTGACTTCGGTATTAAATACGGCAGCAAAGGTTGCGAATTGGGGGTGGGCCTGGTTCCCGAGTTCGATAAAAATGGGCTCAAGATCATCAGGATTGAGCTGGGAGCTATCTTTTTGAAGATGCTCCAGAAGACCGGAGAGCGCCCGGCTTGTTATCGCATTGAAACCCACGTCCCTTATTTTCTGAACTGTATTCGATATCCATACCTGCTGCAGTTCAACCTGACTCTGGTCGCTTAAAAGTATCAGTAGCATTTCACTCGCAACAGTGGTTTTGTCAAGACTGGTATTCTCAACCAGCACCTTCTCTGCCAGCTCAGCGGCCTTCAAATCCCCTTCGATACCCGAAACAAAGAGATACCTGGCCATGCTGAACTGCGCAAGCGGAGAATATGGATGGTATTTAGCCTCATGCACAGCCTTGACCTGATCATGAGACCAGATTTTAGAGCGCGCATGTAACACACCAACGTTGAGCGCAAGCAACGAAAAAACGATTAATAAACTTACCTCCTTTCGAATGTACTTCGATGACAACACCAGATACGAGATAAATAGCGCGACGCCAAAGGATGGAAAATAGTTTCGATGCTCATGGATCATCTCAAGCGGGATAATTGTTGACTCGAGCGAATGCCCGAGGAAAAACCATAGAATCGACAAACTGATGATCCGGTTTCGAGATGTGGTGCTCATTGCAAGAAAGAGAAGGCCAAGAACAATCAGCATCGAAATAAGTGTAGTGACTGGCTGAAGAAGCCCCGTGGAGATCTGAATATCATCATGCCACATGGACAACTCGGCATTGTTCGGAACGAGAATTTGTGAAAGATAGAAGCTCAGTGCTCGAAACTGAGTTAGAACACGCTCATAGAGAGTGAACGCCCTGCCCTCATATCCTTCGATCTGCCTGATCAGAAAAGAACTCAAGATCTCGATCGCAGCAAATGCTGCCAGAGCTACAGCTACTGCAAGGATCACCTTGAATACACGGGAAACATTCCATATACCTCTAATTTTCCTCAGCCACTGCTGAAAAACCACCGCTTCGATCAATAAAATATAAGCAGGTAATAGTATGCCGTTCTCTTTCGATTTATAGGCGAATACCGTAAATACACTAGTGAAAAGCAGGATAAGAAGTATTTTCTTTAGATTATTATGGTTGGAAATCCTTATAAACAAGTAACAGGCTATTCCAATGGCAATAAATAGGGAAGCCAAAATAGTCATTCTTTGGCTAATATAAAGTACCGTGCTTAGATTGATTGGATAAAGGATCCAGAAAGAACTCGCCAACAGTGGTACCCACTCGACCATATCGTGGCGGCTGTCGTTGATGTTCAGATTTGACTGGTTCAATGCGGAAATCAGCATTTTCGTTACAAAATAAAGCACGAAGCCGACCAATAGATGAAGCGCAAGATTGACCGCTTTGAACGCAAGGATCAACTCGCCGAAAAAATAAAAATTTAAACCGAACGACAGCATGCTCAACTGTCGCCCACCCGCTTGAAACGAGTTTGCAGCGGAAACCAGCGAACTCCAGTCAAGTGAATCAATTCTTATGAGCTTGTTCTCTCTGATAACATGGTTGTCATCAAAGTAAAGCCCACCGAAGAGGCCATCCCAATAGCACCACACCGCAATTATCGAAACAACCACCAAAATGGTTAAGCGCATTAGATTTTCCTTTTTGCCTTCCAACTGAATACTCCAATTTTAGTCAACGCCTGTAAAACGACGAAAAGGCGCCTCAGGGCACCTTATCCTAATCCGGCCAGGTATCTTAGAAACCTTTACCGGTAAAAAAAATCCCCGGCCGCAATGGCCAGGGATTCCTATTGACTTAAGTTATCTCAACTATCGAGTTTCAGGCCAGTACTTCTCATCAATGCTACCGGAAACTGACCAGTTAATTACGTTCAATGAACCAATTGTGGCAGTAAAGAATACCTGCCCAGCAGCAGCGTCCCCCAACTTGTTGCTATCTTTGAGGCTGACCTGAACTTGGCCAGTGCCAGACAAACTCAGAGAAGCTACGTAGTCACCTTCGTATGATTCCGGAGTCTGCGTGACGCGCGGCAAAGATGCGAGTGTAGGAGGCAGATTACCATTTTCACTGTAATAGACGGCAAGTTCCGTTTTTACAGGATAATAAACACTGGCAGTTTCACCTACTCGCGTACGAATCGTGTAATCACGATATGCCGGAACTGCGATTGAGGCTAGAATGCCTATGATGGTTACCACAATCATTAATTCGATCAGGGTAAAACCGCTTTGTTTTTTCGATTTCTGGAAGATCATTTGATATTACCTTTAGTTTTAAATTTAGATTCAGATGAGGAACACCCCCGCCTACCCAGATAGAGAGCAATTGACATGCCAAAACTTGAAAAAATTGTAATCAAAGTCTCAATCTCGTTAATTTATACTTATTTATCAGTATTTTAAAGATAACCAATTTATACAAATTTGCTCCAACCAGTATAATTTAAGTGCAGAAGTGGCCGTTATTAACAGAATCTGCCACGTCTATCGAAAGAATTTTGACACTTTTTGTCATCTACAGTGACATTTAACGGCATAGAATGCAGGCCTAACCGAGCCCATTTCCTATAGCCATTCATAGCTTGGCTAAAGGTATACTTGCCCCGTTTTATAGCCAAAAAAACAGAGCAAACTTATGAACGCGGCCAGTAGCCTTTCAATTGTTTTACCTGCGAGAAACGAAGCGGTCAATCTCGCCTCACATCTCAAGGAAATCCGTTCGCTATACCCTGATTCGGAATTAATCGTCGTTAATGATGGATCAACAGACGATACTGCATTGATTGCTAAAGATAGCGGCGCTGTAGTAGTAAACCACCCCTACAGTATGGGAAACGGAGCGGCAATAAAAAGCGGGGCAAGAACGGCAAAAGGAAAATACTTATTGTTCATGGACGCGGACGGACAGCACCAACCCAGTGATATATCCAAGCTAGTACAAGCCGTCGATCAGGGTTATAAGATGGTAATAGGCGCAAGGAATCCTTCTTCTCATGCATCTAAATCCCGACGTGTAATGAATTATGTCTACAACAAGATAGCGTCATTGATGACCGGGTTCGGAATACAAGACCTGACTTCAGGGTTTAGAATCGTAGAAACAAAACGTTTTCGGCAATTTTTGTACCTGCTACCGAACGGTTTTTCATATCCAACAACCATCACCATGGCGTTCCTGCGGTCAGGACTTCCAATAAAGTTCGTGTCGATCGAAGCCAGACAGCGGGAGGGTAAAAGCAATATTCGACCGCTTCATGATGGAATCAAATTTTTTATAATTATTATGAAGGTAGGGGCCCTGTTCTCACCGATGCGATTGTTTCTCCCAATAAGTGGGGCGATATTCCTTACCGGAATCGGATACTACGCATTCACCTATGTTACTCAGAGTCGCTTTACAAACATGAGCGCGGTACTGTTTCTCGCGTCCCTCTTAATCTTTCTTATCGGGATTATTGGCGAGCAAATATCTTCACTCCACTATCAGGTATCACAGAAAGATGAGTAAAAGTCATAGGTATCATAACGATACGATCAGAAATTTCTGTTGATTAAGCCTAGAATCCTGGTTCTTACCTCGACTTATCCTCGGACAGAGGGCGATAATGAACCCAGATTTGTTGCTGATTTATGCTCCGAGCTTGCCTCTAACTTTGACATAACCGTACTTACTCAAAGCAGGCCGGGGGCAGCTAAACACGAAGCTCGTGAGAACTATGAAATATTTCGTTTCCGCTATGCTCCGAAAGCGTTAGAACTGCTTTCTGAAAAAGGGGGGATAACAACATCCCTCAAGAACAATAAACTGCTTTGGTTGTTAATCCCACTGTTTGTTTTCTTTCAGGTCTTGTCTGTGCGTAGACACCTCAAGTCCAACAGATATTTCGCAATACATGCGCACTGGTTAATCCCGCAGGGATTGGCTGCAGGAATAGCCAATACGATAGTTCGGAATCCAGTTCCGCTCTATTGCACAGGGCACGGAGGAGACATATTTGGACTTAAAGGCAAAGTTCTATCCAGAATAAAAAAATGGATAATTGATCAAAGTGCATGCGTTACCGTAGTGAGCCAATCGCTGAAATCCTATTTGCAAACAGAACTCAAAGTAGATCCGAATAAAGTTCTAGTTATCCCTATGGGCACAAATCTTTCCGAAATTTTTACCCCTAGAGATATAGACCGGAAAGCCGGACAAATTGCTTTTGTTGGGCGGCTTGTAGAAAAGAAAGGTTTAAAATATTTGATTGAAGTCGTCCCAAAACTTGCGTCAAGATTTGGACACTTGAAACTTATTGTTGCGGGCGCAGGACCGGATAGGCCAGAACTTGAAGAATTGACGAAGCGCCTCGATATTAATCAATACGTCGAGTTTATTGGCTCAAGAAGTCACAAACAAATTGCACGGCTTTATAGTAGTTCTGAGCTCTGTGTTTTTCCGTTTGTTCAAGCTACGAATGGAGATATGGAAGGATTTGGTCTTGTAGTAGTAGAGGCTATGGGATGCAAATGCCCTGTCATCAGCGGTGATGTTCCGGCAGTCAAAGATATAGTGACGCATAAGAAAACCGGGATCATTTGTGAACCGAGAAACTCAGATCAGTTCGCTCAAACAATAATTTATTTGTTAGAAAATCAGGAACTAAGAACCAGTCTCGCTAAAAATGCATATCTTCATGTTAATGAAAACTTTTCCTGGGAAATAATCGGTAAGCGCTACGCCGCATTGTTTAAGGTCGCTGACAAACACTCACAGTAGCAGGCTCGGTCATGCAGACGAAGAAATATCCCGCCTCAGAAAAATAATTGAACTTTTAATATGCTGACGGTAGCTTTCCGAGCCTAAGACACCATCCATCTTTTAATCCTTTGTAAATCCATCTGCGGTGTTCTGCAGATTCTTTAGTAAAAAATCCGAAATATAAAATTGTGAATACCAGTTTTACTGTATTCCAGAACTTCCACACCATTGGTACGTACTTTTGTCGCTGTAAAAACATTGAATTCCTAACGATAAAATAGTGCCTTTTAGGTGATCTGTAAGGCATTGCTTTAACGTTCACAATTCTTATATCCACAACATCATCGCCCATTGCGTGCTCCATTGAAGTCTGCTGGCATGCAAAAATTGAATAATCAGCGTCTTTCGCCCGAAAACACCATTCTGTCTCAACATGATCAATAAATAAGTCGGAATTAAGTGCCCCAACAGAATCAAGTGCTTCCAGGCTAATCAATGATCCAGAACTATTCAACGAGTCAACATTCACTGCCTGCCCACCCGGATCTGGTTTCACTTTCCACCAAAATGGTCCTTTTATTCGGTGAAAATTTAAATAATTCTCAGAGCGGTCATCATATAGAATTGGCCCAACTGCTGCTACTTTTGAACCTGCCTTTTCTAAATTAGAGAAACAATTAACTAAAGTTTCCACCATATTGAGATCAGGTATGCTGTCGTGATCAAGTGTCAAGACATACTGACAGTCCGGATACAAGTTCCTAGCATGCTCTATACCAAAGTTTTGAGCCGCGGCAATTCCTGTATTTCTCCCGAGCATTTCCAGTAAAACTCCTTCATATTCATTTACTGCACATTCAATTTCATCAAGCACGGATTCACAACTTCCGTTATCCACTAATACGAGGGGGCACTGCGTAGCAAGGGATTCCATTTGCTTCCTCAAAACCACCTGTGATGGATTATAAGTAACAGTAATAGCAGCGACTTTTGTATTCACAGCCTTGCCTTTTCTACTACCGACTTAATGAACTCTGCTGTTCTAGCAACCTGATACTTTCGGGTATATTTATTCGGTCGGTCCATTTTATCCGCACTTTTCTTCGAAAACTTATTCGCCAGATTCAAACAGATCGAAATCGCAGAGCAAATACTTTCCGGATCGAACGGATCAGCCACAGCACCAAATTTATTTTGAATAATAAGTTCACTGAGCTCTCCCAGTTTTACTGCAGCCAGGATCGGTCGCTTCGCGCCGATATACTCAAACACTTTTCCAGTAAGAATTTCACTTCCCTTTCCTCGGTAATCGGCAGTTTGAACAAGAAGTAAACAATGTGCTGATTGTTGGTAGTCAAGTGCCTGCACGTGATTTACACTACCGACCAAATCGACCCGAATAGATTTACCTAGTGAATATAAGTGTCTTTGTGCCCGAACACCAACCGGGCCAACGATAACGAGTTCGATTCGCTTTTCCTTTTGCCTCCGGGTTTTCTCATATAATTCGAACCCTTTACACAACTCCTCAATTTCAAAATCAATTAGAGAACCGGTGTAAACAATTCTAAAAACATCAGGATCCAGATTGATATCACTGGAAACCACTTCCTCTTCGTCAAAACCATTCAAAATGACTTCAGAAGGCTTTTTACCTACTTCTGGACAGCGGCCAATTGCATGTTTTCTTTGATAATGCGTCACAAATACCACTCCATCAGACGCCTCATAAAGGCGCGGCTCGTACCACGACTCAATTACACTTTGTAAGTAACTGATGACGCCCGCCTTTCTAAGAGGCCAATCGGTCAAAGAGTCTCGTAATTCCATAATCCACGGCACTCCAGTAACCTGCTTTATCTCCTTTGCCAGTAGATGCACGCTATGTGGGGGAGATGTCGAGTAAATCAGGTCTACCTTCTCGGCTTCGACTATCTGAATGACCTCAGGAAGAATACTTAACGACCATGTGCTATATATGTCCATGTGTCTTAATTTTGCCAATGCAAAAAGCGCGCCCTTCAAGTTTGTTCGCTTCCCGTTTAGTTTTCGCTGAAGGTGAGCCTTCAGTTTGTCTCCCCCAATCCGATAAACCGGAACACCGCGCAAATATTCCAATTCATTTAGCTGATAGTCCATTATTTTGTGAATACTGCATGAAGTTGTAATGACAATTGGCTCGATACCATGTCTTGGAATGTACTTCAGTAATTTCAGAACTCTTTGAACCCCCACCCCCCCCATTGGAGGAAAATAGTATGAAAGAATTAAAATCTTCATGGAATCGTTGCAGAGTCTGTAAAGGTGAATTTATGGCGTTAAAATGATCTATTAGAGCAAAGTTAACAATACCGTCATGTACCGGACATTACTATATAATCGCAAGTTTATAAGCTATTGCGCTTCCAGTACGCAAGCTCTCCTGTCAAAGACACGATCGTAAATAATTTTTCACCGCTTCTATGTCTTTCGACCCCTCTAAAATCAAAAACAGAAACGTGGGTATACTCGCTAGCGGAACAGCGGCAGCTCAGATTATTCCATTAGCTATTAGCCCGGTTCTGACTCGAATATACACACCAGAGGATTTTGGCGTGTTTGCGCTATATTTTGCGATTGTCAGTATTTTTGGATCAATTGCCACCCTAAGATACGAATTAGCAGTTTCTTTGCCCGAAACACAAGAAAAAGCCCTTGCGGTTTCTGCCCTTTCAGCATTGTTATGCGGAGTTTTCTCTGTTGTATCACTGGTTGTTATTACGATAGCTGGAAGCAGTCTGATCTCATTTTTTAAGATTGAGGAAT
>JAHEGU010000001.1 GCA_024644945.1 Gammaproteobacteria bacterium
GTCAACGCCAGTGCGAGCATTAGCAGTTGCACAATCCGCATTTTATGTCCGACGGGTCTGGATTTAAACTTTAGGTCGCTTGCCCTTTGAGGGCAACTGCCGATGTCATTTAGACTTCTCTCGTCCACAAACCATCCCCCATTTTTTTAACTACGAAGCAAACCATTTTCGCAGGTATGGTTAAAAGCCTGATCGTATTGTTTTGCTTGCGCGAGTTATTGTGCTCAAATAGGCACATACATAATCCGGGTTCAGGCCCCCATCCGGATTTTTTCTACGCTATAAAGATTAGTGCTCTAGACTCTTTTCTATAAAGGTTTCTGTCTCCGATAGGAGACCTATAGAAACCTTAGCGGCCGAAAATCTCGGCTGTTTTGTTTAGAACAGAGCATCTACAGAATCTATGACCGGCAATCCTGTAGTAGCCTCACACGTGGTGGTCAAAAATTGCGCCCTTTTCTTAGCCGCCGCCACGGTCATAATTAACACATAGTTATTTCTTTGATCATCGATGCTGATGTAAAACTGACGGACCTTACTCGTCGGCAATGGGTATGTAGCACTACCCGGACATCCATTGATATTGTCGATGTCCTTACTCAAGCTGACTACAGCATAGGTGCCGTGACTTTCGATGTGTTTGATAAATGTCTTTGGAGTAGAATGTGGAGCCGCCGCGGAAGCAGAGACTGCGAATGCTGCTAGGGCCCCCCCCAAGATAAAACGAAGCTTATTATTTAAAAAACTCATGATTTCCCCTTATTTAGTATTTAGTCATGAATGGTGGATTCTGATTCAACTTTATTTTTAATGCAAGCACTAAAAATTCACCTTACTAAATTAAGTGAGATCGCTTTTATGCATAGAGAGCACCTCCTCGTTTAGAATATTTCTTAAATATATCAATACTTTATTTTCATGTGGTCACAACATAAGTAAACTACAAACTTAATCGCTGGCCGATCCATTCTCGCTGAAAATTAAATTTGTGTGCCATTTGAAACGGTGAATTTGAGACACAATATTTCACTTAATGTCAATACTTAAGAAACTAGTTTAACTTTAGTATTACTTTTAGAGATCAGATTCTTGTAGACAACTATTATTTGGCCACATCTGTCCTGCATTAAGAACGCAATGCTAACTTTAGCGCGTTCCATCTAATGTAACCAGTCTGAACCAGCTCCTGCTCAGCCTCGAACTCAGCACCCAACTTCAACGAGACTCCAATATCAATGAGCAGCGCATCTCGCACCCACTAACGCAACATTAAACCTAACAGTTTTTCTAAAACGTGAGTTCGCTACAGAGCCAAAGTACGTTACCAATCGTTGAAAGATTTATTCTGAATGCAGTCAATTATTCTGGCCAAATCAATCTGCCCTAGTGCCCAGTGCAATAGTCCCTAAGTATCCCGGAAATGCCCTTAACTAGCGGGTGATATTGCGGTAAAGTGCAAAGTCCTTAACCAATGTAAGTGGTCTCAGAATGAAAGTTTCGTTTCTTGGACTTGGCGTGATGGGCTATCCGATGGCAGGTCACCTTGCGAGTAATGGCTATGATGTCTGTGTATACAACCGAACCACCTCCAAAGCAGAAAAGTGGGTCGACGAACATAATGGTCAATTTGCCAAAACACCCTCGGAGGCCGCAAAAGCCGCTGACTTTGTGTTCTGTTGTGTGGGCAACGATGATGACTTGCGCAGCGTTACCGTTGGCCCCAGGGGAGCATTCGAAAGTATGCAGCAAGGCGCCGTTTTCATTGACCATACTACTGCTTCCGCCAATGTTGCCCGCGAACTGTTCGCCGCGGCCAAAGAAAAGGGCTTTGAGTTTCTCGACGCGCCCGTATCCGGCGGCCAGGCAGGAGCAGAGAATGGTGTTCTAACGGTAATGATCGGCGGTGAACAATCTGCTTTCGAAAAAGCTAAACCGTTAATCGATAGCTTTGCCCAGGCGGCAATGTTGATGGGCGACGCAGGTGCCGGGCAACTCACAAAAATGGTCAACCAGATTTGTATTGCTGGGCTTGTACAAGGACTGTCCGAGGGCCTTGCGTTTGCGGTAAATGCTGATCTTGATGGAATGAAAGTATTTGATGTGATTTCCAAAGGCGCTGCGGGTTCCTGGCAGATGGTGAACCGTCATGAAACCATGCTAAATAACGAATTCAATTTCGGCTTCGCGGTGGACTGGATGCGCAAAGACCTGGGCCTTTGCATAGAAGAAGCGACAAGAAATGGTTCTGATCTGCCCGTCGCAAAAATAGTCGACGGTTACTATAAGGAAGTTCAGGAAGCCGGTGGAAACCGATTCGACACGTCAAGCCTGGTTACCCGATTACATCGAAAAGACTTGGATTAAAATGAAAATCAAGTCACTGGTTCGTGACGCTTTAGAAGGGGCGATCAATATAGCCGGTTATGATGTGGAGTTTGCCAAGAAAGGGGTACGCGAGCTTACTGCTGTCGACAAAAAGGTATGGGAACCGTTTTGCCGAGAAATTGATCGAGTCCGTCTTTACCAGCAGGCAATGGATATCACCAACATGTGGGATACTGATAATTTCCCCCGCCAGTTACGATTCGATAGTCTGCAACAAACCATCCAGCATGTGCTGCAACACAATATTGCAGGCGACTTTGCTGAATGCGGTTGCTGGAAGGGTTTGTCGGCGTACATCACCTGCCACTACATCTCAGAATATGGCGGCGGTAGAGAGTTTCATATCTTTGACTCGTTTGAAGGCGGCCTTTCCGACAAAACGGATCAAGACGACAATTTGAGATATCAGCTTTCTGAACAAGAAATCGTTGAAGAAAAGCTGCACTTTGCCTCCACAGAATCGCACATACACACTGCATTGGAAGGACATGACAACTACCATCTTTACAAAGGCTGGATACCGGAGCGCTTCGAGGAAGTAATCGACACACAATTTGCATTTGTGAATATCGATGTGGATCTTTATCAGCCTACCAAAGATAGCGTAGAATTTTTCTTTCCAAGGCTGAGTTCGGGGGGCATTGTGGTCTGCGACGATTACAATATGTCTCAGTTTCCTGGGGCGAAATCAGCCATAGACGAGTTTCTTCACGATAATTCCGGCCAGGTGCAATATTTCTACGAAGTTCCAATGGGCGGATGTATCATCATCAAGCGTTGATAGCAGCTCTCCATTTTTGGTTGTGTAAGTGGTGCCAGAGATACCCGGAAAATGCATTCAAACATTAGCGCACTCGTATTCGACCTCGGCGGAGTACTGGTCGAACTAAACCATCAAAAAGTTAACGTCCCCTGGTTCAATAACCAACTGAGTGCGAAGGCAAACTGGCATCAATGGCTTACATCCCCGCTTTCCCAGCAATTTGAGCGAGGGCAAATTTCTCCATCTGAATTTGCCCAGAGGTATATCAGGGACAACGATATACAGATGGAAAGTGCAGATTTTCTTGAGCATTTCAGGAGCTGGGTCATCGGATTCTATCCGGGTGCTTTTGCGCTCCTAAAACAACTCTCGCAGCATTACCCTATTGCCGTATTTTCAAATGTGACTGCGGTTCACTGGCCACCACTCTATGCGCAAATGCAGGATAGTGGATCAGTGAGTTACTTCTTTGCCTCTTTTGAGCTAGGGATGGCCAAACCAGATCCCGCTTCATTCGAACACGTGGCCAACATGATGGGGCATGATCCTGGGGAAATCCTGTTTGTTGATGACAATCCGATTAATGTGGAGGGTGCACGTCTAACCGGATTTCAAGCAGAGATAGTGCCAGGATTCGATCAAATTGCCCCTGCACTCGCTAAGCATTCAATCCAACTTGGTTCTCAATGAACCACATGATCAGCGAGCTCTTGCTCCGAGGGTGTTTCTAACATCGGTCACTGTGACCACAAACGCAAGATCCACACCTGCAAGTCTATGATTGGCGCCGATTGTAATCTTGCCATTTTTAACTTCCGTCACTCGAAAGTGTAGGACGTTTCCACTAGGGCTCTTATTATCTCTTGATGATTTGTCGTTGCTTAAAGTAAAAACGCCCGTAAACGGGCGTTATCGAAGTCCTACTTATTGCCAGAGTCTATTTTTTCAGTTTACGCAGCTTCTCTATGGATCGTATCTGGGCAATGGTGCTGGCGAGTTCAGCCTGGGCCTGGGCATAGTCCATTTCAGAGGCGGCATCTTCGAGTGCCTCTTCCGCCAATTTCTTGGCCTCGAGCGCCGCAGTTTCATCTAGGTCATGTCCGCGCACAGCGGTATCAGATAGCACCGTCACATGATGAGGCTGCACTTCCAGTATTCCCCCCGATACGAAGATAAATTCTTCTTCGCCATCCTCTTTGACCACCCTCACGTCTCCAGGATTTAGCCTGGTGATCAGTGGCGTATGCCCGGGGGCAATACCAAGCTCGCCAACTTCGCCGGGAGCAAAGACCATGGTGCCTTTGCCGGACCAGATTTCCTGTTCCGCGCTGACGATATCTACCTGAATCGTTGCCATAGTTGCGACCTTAAAGTAGTCAGTGTCCGCTTTAGTTCATTTCCTTGGCTCTTTCGATGGCTTCTTCGATGCCACCAACCATATAGAACGCCTGCTCCGGCAAATGATCGTGATCACCATTGACGATCCCCTGGAATCCCTTAATCGTATCTTTCAGACTCACATATTTGCCTTCCGTGCCAGTAAAAGACTGTGCCACAGTAAATGGTTGGGACAGGAACCGCTGTATACGGCGAGCACGGTTAACCGCCTGCTTGTCTTCTTCCGACAGTTCGTCCATACCGAGGATGGCAATAATGTCCTGCAGTTCTTTATAACGCTGCAGGATACCCTGGACTGCCCGAGCCGTTTCATAATGCTCGTCACCAATGACCAGCGGATCCAGCTGTCGTGAGGTAGAGTCCAACGGATCTACAGCAGGATAAATACCAAGTTCCGCGATCTGTCGTGATAGAACCAGGGTCGCGTCAAGGTGCGCGAAAGTGGTGGCTGGAGAGGGGTCAGTGAGGTCGTCCGCCGGAACATACACCGCCTGGAAAGAAGTGATTGAACCGGTCTTGGTGGAGGTAATTCGTTCCTGCAACACACCCATCTCATCTGCCAGAGTCGGCTGATAACCAACGGCAGACGGCATACGTCCAAGCAGCGCCGATACCTCTGTTCCCGCCAGGGTATAGCGATAGATGTTATCGATAAACATCAATACGTCCCGACCTTCATCACGGAAATACTCCGCCATAGTGAGCCCGGTCAGCGCAACGCGTAAGCGGTTACCCGGAGGTTCGTTCATCTGACCGTATACCATCGCCACCTTTGATTCGGTGAAGTTTTCCACATTAACAACGCCCGCTTCCTGCATTTCGTGGTAGAAATCATTCCCTTCACGGGTACGTTCACCAACACCGGCAAATACGGACAAACCACTGTGCGCAGTTGCAATATTATTAATCAGCTCAAGTAGCGTAACCGTCTTACCTACTCCAGCCCCACCAAATAGTCCAATTTTGCCTCCTTTGGCAATGGGCATGATTAAGTCAACCACCTTGATTCCTGTCTCGAGCAACTCCAGGCTTGCCGCTTGCTCTTCGTACGAAGGTGCTGGTCGATGGATCGGCATGCGTTTTTCAGCATCTACCTCACCGGCTTCGTCAACCGGATTGCCCAGTACGTCCATGATACGACCCAGAGTCCCAGCGCCTACCGGCACAGAAATGGGTGCCCCGGTATTGGTTACACTGACGCCGCGCTTGACGCCATCGGAGGAACCCATGGCAATACAGCGCACCACGCCGTCACCCATCTGCTGCTGAACCTCCAGGGTCAGATCGCCATTATCGATGGTCAGTGCATCATATACCTTGGGCACAGAATCACGGGGAAACTGCACGTCGACCACCGCACCGATGATTGTTACGATATTTCCAGAACTCATGGTTCGAAAAACCTCTTTTAAATGTTTAACTTGTTCAAATTAGGGTCTAAACCGCCGCCGCGCCGCCAACGATTTCTGAAAGTTCCTGCGTAATTGCTGCCTGACGTGCCTTGTTGTAGACCAACTGCAATTCATCGATCAGCTTGCCCGCATTGTCGGTTGCAGACTTCATTGCCACCATTCTCGCCGCCTGTTCACAGGCATTGTTGTCTGCAACAGCCTGGTACACCAGCGACTCGATGTAGCGCGTCATCAGGGTATCAATGATTTCCTGCGCCTCACGCTCGTATATATAGTCCCAGTGATGCTGGGTCTCCACTTCCTCGCTCGGAATAATGGGGATCAGCTGCTCGATGGTCGGCTTCTGGGTCATGGTGTTAACGAAGTCGTTATACACCACGAATAAGCGATCGATCTTACCTTCGACATAATCGTCCATCATTATCTTGATTGCGCCAACCAGCAGCTCCAGTTGAGGTGTATCCCCAATGTCAGTTGCTTCGCTTACAACATTTGCCCCATAACGTTTGAAGAATGCGCTGGCTTTCTTGCCAATCACACAAACGTTCATTTTTACTCCCTTGTCATTCCAATCCGACATTGCCACAACCAGTTTTCTGAACAGGTTACTGTTGAGACCGCCACAGAGTCCTCGATCACTCGAAACCACAATATAGCCAACGGTAGTAACCTGCTCTCGATCAGAAAGATAGGGATGCTTATATTCGGCACTGGCGCTGGCCGTGTGGGCCACCACATTGCGCATTCTACGTGCATAAGGCCGGGCCATTTGCATTCGCTCCTGGGCCCTCCGCATTTTACTTGCCGCCACCATCTCCATCGCTTTGGTAATCTTACGCGTACTACCAATACTCTTGATCTGGGTGCGGATTTCTTTAGCGCCTGCCATGTTTCTATCTCTTGTTAGTCCGCGTGATTACCAGCTTCCATTCTGCTTGAAGTCTTCGATAGCAGCTCTCATTTTTTCCACTACTTCATCGCTGTACTTCGCTTCCGCATTAATTTCGTCAATCATTGCACCGTGGTTAGACTTTACATACGCCTGCATGGCCGATTCAAAATCAACCACCTTGCCCACCTCCACATCATCCAGCATGCCTTCGTTCACGGCGTACAGCGACAATGCCATTTCAGCCACTGACATGGGCTGATATTGAGGCTGTTTCATCAGCTCCATGACGCGTTCACCGCGCTCCAGCTGTTTTCTGGTCGCTTCATCCAGGTCAGAAGCGAATTGCGAGAACGCCGCAAGTTCACGGTACTGGGCCAGAGCCAGACGAATACCGCCACCCAGCTTCTTTATAATACTGGTCTGTGCCGCGCCACCTACTCGGGACACCGATAGTCCGGCATTGATTGCCGGTCGGATTCCAGCATTAAACAGGTCGGATTCCAGAAAGATCTGGCCGTCAGTAATAGAGATAACGTTTGTCGGTACGAACGCAGAGACGTCACCAGCCTGGGTTTCGATCACAGGAAGAGCGGTCAGAGAACCGGTCTTACCTTTGACCTCACCATTGGTGAGCTTTTCCACCTCTTGCTCATTAATCCGTGCACCACGCTCGAGTAAACGAGAGTGAAGATAAAAAACGTCGCCTGGGAATGCTTCCCGACCTGGCGGTCGTCGCAGCAACAGTGAAATCTGACGGTAGGCAACAGCCTGCTTACTCAGGTCATCATAGATAATCAGGGCATCTTCCCCTTTGTCACGGAAGTACTCTCCCATGGTACAGCCAGAATAAGGTGCGATGAACTGCTCAGCGGCGGAGTTCGATGCAGAGGCCGCAACAACAATAGTGTGGTCCATCGCACCGTGTTCTTCCAGCTTGCGCACTACCGCCGCAATACTGGATGCCTTTTGACCGATAGCCACATAGATGCACTTGATCCCTGTGCCACGCTGATTGATGATAGCGTCGATGGCCACTGCGGTTTTACCGGTCTGTCGGTCGCCGATAATGAGTTCGCGTTGTCCGCGACCGATGGGCACCATGGAGTCGATTGACTTGAGGCCTGTCTGTACCGGTTGATCTACCGACTTACGCGCAATTACACCTGGCGCGACTTTCTCAATGGGCGAGTTACCCGCATAGTCAATGGCACCCTTACCGTCGATAGGGCGACCAAGCGCATCTACCACCCGACCAAGAAGCCCTTCACCGATAGGCACTTCGAGAATCCGCCCGGTACATTTTACCGTGTCGCCTTCTGATAGATGCTTGTAATCTCCTAACACTACCGCTCCCACTGAATCCTGCTCCAGGTTCAGTGCCAGGCCGAAGGTGTTGCCAGGGAATTCAAGCATCTCTCCCTGCATGGCTTCTGAAAGCCCGTGAATACGCACGATACCGTCGGTCAACATCACGATGGTACCTTCGGTACGTGCCTCGGCCCCGGCTTCAAAATTTTTGATTCGGTCCTTGATCAGCTCACTGATTTCGGAAGGATTCAATTGGATCGACATTTGTATGGTTCCTCTGGATCAGGTGAATGGCCTTAAGCGGCCACCGCACCTACAAGTTGTTCAAGTTGTGCTTTGACTGAGCCGTCAACAACCCAGTCGCCAGCACGGATTACGGCACCGCCTATAAGATCCTCATCCACTTCAAAGTTAAGCTTGACGCTGCGTCCGAGTTTAGACTGAAGAGCCGTGGAAAACGCTTGACGCTGGATGTCATCAATCGGCGTGGCGGTGATCATATCAGCCTCGATAACGCTTTCTGCCTCAGCACGTTTCTCTGCATACACCTCAGCAATGTCCGGCAACACATTAACCCGATCATTTCTTACCAGCAGCTTGATCAAGTTGACTGCGTCGGCAGAAATATTTTCGCCACAGATATCAAGGATCAGGCTGATCTGCTGATCATTGCCGAACGCCGGGTTTTTAAGCAGCTCGACCATATTACTGTCAGCTGCAATATTGGCGAGCAAGCTCAGCTGATCTCCCCAGCCCACAAAGTCATTACTGTCCCGGGCAAGCTCAAAAACAGCCTGCGCATAGGGCCTGGCGATATTAGTTAAATCGGACATTTGACAGTACCTTTACAGCTTGGCTGCCAGCTGGTTAAGCAAATCTGCGTGGGCGCTGGCATCGACTTCACGTCTCAGAATCTGACGCGCGCCATCCACGGCGAGTTCTCCAACCTGGGCACGCAACGATTCGCGTGCCTTGTTAAGCTCGGTCTGAATCTCCTCCTGAGCCGCGGCAACGATTCGCTCTCCTTCTGTACGAGCCTTGGTTCTTGATTCTTCTACCAGCTCAGTGCCGTGTTTCTCCGCTTTACTAATGATCTCGGAGGCCTGAGATTTGGCATCTGCAATATGCTGCTCCGCCGTTTTCAGCCCTTCTTCTTCGGCTCTCTGCCCTTTCTCGGCAGCAGCCAAACCATCAGCAATGGTGGTTTTACGTTCGTTGATCGCGTCAATAATGAAGCCCCATACGAACTTTTTACTAAACCACACAAATATAACGAAGAACACCATCTGCCAGAGAAGGGTGACGTTAATATTCATCTTGGATTACCTGTTGATTACAGCGATTGATCGACTGCTGCCATCGGACCAGACTCTTGCCTGCTTACCGATACGCAACCGACAACGACAGTCTGCCAGCTCAGCCGGCAGCGCCAGGAGCCACAACAAACAGGATGTACATGGATACACCCACCGCAATCATTGGTACCGCGTCAACCAGCCCCATCACTATAAAGAAGTTGGTACGAAGCATGGGGATCAGCTCCGGCTGTCTTGCGGCACCTTCGATAAAGCGCCCGCCCAGACCACCGATACCAATCGCGGCGCCCAAAGCGCCCAGCCCCATCATTAAAGCGCCAGCGATATAAATTAATGCTGCTTCCATCTTGATCTCCGAAAAGTATGTTGGATTAAAAAGTTAAAAGTTTTTACTGTCCTGATTCCGGCCCAACTCAGTGATGCGAATGTGCCATGTCCATGTAAACCACGGTCAGCACCATAAATATGAATGCCTGCAGTGTAATGACCAGGATATGAAACACCGCCCAGACAAACTGCAAAGCACCGCCGGAAATCGACAGTATGATGCTTGAGCCGAACATCAGGGATATCAGAATAAAAATCATCTCACCCGCATACATGTTGCCAAATAGTCGAAGCGAGTGTGAAACCGGTTTGGCGATCAGTCCGACTCCTTCAAGGAACAGATTGATCGGCAAAAATAAAATTTTAAGCACGATATTATTGGACTCAAAGGGATGCATGGTGAGCTCTGACGCAAACCCCCCTGGACCTTTCACCTTGATGCTGTAATAGATCATCAGAAGAAACACGCCGATGGACATTCCAAACGTAACATTAGGGTCGGTCGAGGGTACTACCTTCTGATAGTGAATCCCCATCTTATCCAGGATCCAGGGAATTAGGTCTACCGGGATTAAGTCCATGAAGTTCATCATGAAAACCCAGCAGAATATTGTCAGTGCCAGGGGCGCAACAATATCGTTTTTTCCGTTAAACGAGGACTGGACATTGTCGTCAATGAACCCGACGATCATTTCGACAAATCCCTGAGCGGTGCTCGGCACTCCTGAGGTGGCCTTCTTAGCCATTCGAGAAAAAAACCAGATAAACAGTGCACCGGTCGCAATGGACCAAAACATGCTGTCGAGGTGCATCGCCCAGAAGCCCATCTCGGCGATCTCTTCGGCAGAATGTGCAATGCCCCACGAACCGTCTGCCTTGGGACCAAATGTGAGGTTGGTCAGGTGGTGGCGAATGTACTCACTAGAAGTAACTGTACCGGCTGTTGCCATCGTTATTATCTGTAAATTTCAGTAACTTTTCTATTCAGCTCGGTTTGGCAGTAACCCAGATCAGCGCAAGCTGAGTAACCATATAACCCGATACCACAAATATGGGCTCCAGGCCCAGTGCGACAAGGCCAATGGCCAAGCCTCCACCCACAATCAGGAGCTTGTTCAACAGCCCCATATAGACCGGCAACATCGCAAATTGCGGCGTTTTCATTGCCGCCTTAGCCGAACGACTGACGCTCCTTTTGGAGAGCATCGTATTCACCATGCCGAGCAGGGCGCCGTAGACACAGCTGATCACACTTAAAGTGCTCTGGCTTAATCCTTGCTGGTGCCCGCTGCTAATGACCGAGTAGCCGCAGACCAGCACGACCAACATGACTGTTAAGCAAGCCTGCAGTAACAAAGCCCGCTTGGCAGTGTGTTCTAAAGGCTCATCGCTGCGTAAAGTGTTTCGGTCTGAAGCCAAGCTGGACCCCACTTTTGAGGCGGCGAATTATAAAGTTTCGACTGGTGGGGGTCAACCAAACCCCACCGGTCCTTTTGGCACCGTCTGTGATTGCTGGATTTTGACACAAAACCTTGAAATAAAGGAATTTTCGCGAATATTGACGGCTCGACGTGAGGGCCAACGTTCCACCAATGTCGTACCCCGCGCCACTACTTGATGCGACCCAGGATTCCGTCCAGTTCGTCAAGGGAATTATAGTGAATGACGAGTCTTCCTTTTTTGCCAGAGTGCTGAATGTCGACGCGGGCTCCAATGCGTTCAGAAAGCTCTTCCTCCAGATGCTTTATGTCCTGTGTGGCGCTTACCGCGCTGTCTGTTGGCTTCTTTACTCGATTAAGCCTTTTAACCAGATGCTCTGTGGCACGAACCGACAAGCCGCGCGCAACAATTTTACGGGCAGCATCATACTGGCGGGAGTCAGGCAAAGCCAACAGTGCACGCGCGTGACCCATTCCCAGTTCCCCACTCTCAACCAACTGCCTGGCCTTGTTATTTAAACTGAGTAGCCGCAAGGTATTGGTCACTGCAGTGCGAGACCGACCGACTGTAGAGGCGATTTGCTCGTGAGTCAGCCCAAACTCTTCCAAAAGACGCTGAAATCCAATTGCCTCCTCGATCGCATTTAAATCCTGTCGCTGAATATTCTCTATTAAAGCTACCGCCATGGCTGCTTCATTTGTAACTTCGCGAACAACTGCCGGCACTGTCGCGAGTCCCGCCAGTTGTGCACCACGCCAGCGCCTCTCTCCGGCGATGATCTCAAATTTGTCATGGCCGAGCCGGCGCACCAGTAACGGTTGAATGATGCCCTGGGCGCGAATTGATTCTGCCAGTTCTTCAAGGGCTTCCTTATCCATGTTTAGCCTGGGCTGATATTGACCCCGCTGCAACCATTCAATTGGCAGTTCCCGCAGTCCGTTTTGATTTAGCCTGGACTCAGAAGGTATTGCTTGCTCACTAGCAGCCTCATCGGCTGCAGAATCTGCCTGGATTAATTCCCCTGAGCTTGCGGAGGTGGTTTTTCGCACATCTGACAGCAGGGCGCCGAGCCCTTTACCTAGCCGTGTTTTCTTTTTCTTGCTCATTCCATGCTAAGAGTTGCACTGTTCTGCATCGACAGTTTACCTTTACGCTTGCCGGGGTCATGTGAGTTTCTTCTCAACACTTCGCATGCGAGCGCGAGATAGGCCTGGCTACCGGCGCATTGCCGATCATACTCAATGACTGGCTTGCCGTAACTTGGCGCCTCCGCAAGTCGAACATTGCGCGGTATCACGGTGCGAAACAGGCGACTATCAAAGTGCTCGCCCAGCTGCTCTGAAACTTCTTCCGAAAGGCTGTTTCTGCGGTCATACATGGTCCGAATCAGCCCTAGCAATTTGAGCTCTGGATTGAGGCCTTTTCTGACCAGAATAATGGTCTCCATCAAACTGGTAAGTCCTTCAAGCGCGTAATATTCGCACTGTACAGGAATTAATACCTCTCGCGCCGCCGCCAGTGCATTAACCGTAAGCACATTCAATGCAGGTGGACAGTCAATGATAATGAAGTCGTACTGATTGGCCACACTCTCAAGCGCCAGCTTGAGTCGGAAGTCCCGCTGTGAAAGGTCTTGCATTTCAACCTGCGCGCCTGACAAATCTGGATGCGAAGGCAGCAAGTCATAATTACTATCAGTTTTTACCAGAGCCTCTTTAATGTTTGAATCACCGAGAAGTACTTCATACACCCCTTGTTCAAGTTCTCGCATTGCCACACCGCTGCCTACAGTGGCATTTCCCTGGGGGTCAATGTCGACCAGCATCACTCGGCTGCCGGCACGCGCCAGGCAAGCCGCGAGATTAATCGCAGTAGTTGTCTTTCCCACACCACCTTTCTGGTTGGTAATCGCGATGATTCTACTCAAGGAAAATCTCTTAGATTGCTTTTTACTGTTAAGTCGATATTGCCTACACCCATGTTGCTTACATACTAAACTAGAATTCAATTACTACAAGATGACGCTTTGCATCAAGGAAGGGCACCTCAATCGATTCAACCTTGAGCCGCCGTTGTAGGGTATTCGGCAGTACCGATATTTCTTCCGCAGGAAATTTACCTTTCATTGCGAGCAGCCTGGAAGTCGGATACTGCAATCCCTGGGTTCGACGGAGCATGTCTTCCAGCGAAGAGAACGCTCTGCACACGAGGGTATCAAATTTTTGTTTAGGCTGGTAATCCTCAACTCGGGTTTTAACCGTGGAAGTGTTAGAGAGACCAATTTTACCTATTACATGGCGTAAAAACTCTATTCGTTTTCCACGACTATCAAGCAGCGTAAACTGTCTCTGGGGAAAAATCACCGCCAGCGGTACGCCCGGATACCCACCACCACTGCCCACGTCCAGAACCGTTCGCCCTCTCAGATTTGATGCAATTGCTAGTGAATCCAGGATATGCTGGATAACCATCTGTCGCGGGCTGGTAATAGCAGTCAAATTTAATCGCAGGTTCCATCGAGCCAACAGTTCGACGTGTTCGAGGAGCTGCCGCTGCATATCGTCGGTCAACTCAATGCCAAGCTCCTCAGCGCCCGACTGCAATATTGGCAACCCCTTTGAAACGACTCTATGGATTGAATTTATCTCTGTGTTAGAGTGGGAAAGCGTCATGAACTCATTATACCGCCAGCATGGTGCAAGCTGGCCCTAGTTTATTAATGCCTCACCATGTGCCCCTTAAGATGGACTCCAGTTATACCCAATTACATCGGGCAGGGCCTCGCCTTGCGGACAAAGCCGACAAACATCATATATATCAGTTAATGCTTCAGTCCCCAGAGGCTGACATTCAACTCCTGCAAACCATATATCGGTCCAGTACAGGTCGCGATGGTAAACACTTGAGGGAAGATTTTTGCGGCACGGGATATACGCTTGCCAGATGGGTCGCTCAGGATGATTCTTTTTCAGGAGAAGGCTTTGACATCGATACCGATCCGATAGACTGGGGGTGGCACAACAACTTTGCCCCTTTGGGAGACGCCGCGATGCGAGGAAAACTGCACTTGAAGGATGTAAGAGAGCCGAGTATTGCGGCACCAGACATTCGCTGCGCATTTAACTTTTCCTATTGGGTATTCCGAAGGCGGGAGGAGATGCTTGGCTACTTTACAGCGGCTTATAAAGATCTACCTGAGCATGGAATGTTCATTATTGACGTTACTGGTGGTACCAACAGTTTGAACGAAGAGCCTTTCGAATCTGATAATGGAGAAATCAGTTGTATTTGGCAGCAACAAAACTTTTCTCCAGTGGACCATACCGCGGACCTTACGATTAGATTTCGATTTTCCGACGGCTCTGAAATCGAACCGCCCTATCGCTATCGCTGGCGGGTATGGACGATTCCCGAGCTACAGGATCTGTTAACAGCAGCAGGGTTTTCGAGTATTGAAGTCTGGTGGCAAAATGATGAAGGTGATGAACTCAACGGTGTTGACTACCATGTCACCGACAAAGGTCAAAACGACCCGTGCTGGGTCGCGTGTATCGCTGCGATCAAGTAAAGCGAGTCCCACCTATGTCACGTTCTTTTGGAGTTTACTGGCGTCATGGTAAAATCGTCCTCCGCGAACAGGGAATCAGGGCGCTACTTGGTCTGATAGTTCGTCGATGGCAACGTATAACGGGGCGCTACCATCCTGGGTTCTACGATTTTAGATACGCTCAGTGGCGTGAACGTATACTGGCATCCCACGTGGAGCCGCACCTGCCGGTACAACCTCGCTTCTCCATCGTCGTGCCTATATATAATGTCGATAAAAGATGGCTTGACGCAACCATCGATTCAGTTTGTTCGCAAAGTTATGAACACTGGCAGCTGTGCCTGATCAATGATGGTTCCACCCAGGTGCATATCAAGTCGACAATTGATCGGCACGCAGACGCCGATTCGCGAATAGTCGTTCGCCACCATTCGACCAACAAAGGGATTGCTGCAAGCTCCAGTTTAGGACTATCCGTTTCCGACGGCGAATACATCATATTCCTCGATCACGATGACTTGCTCGCATCCGATGCACTATGGCATTTGGCATCGACAATCAATGACCACCCGGATGCTGACCTGATTTATAGTGACGAAGACAAAATAGATATCCGTGGGAACTATTGTCAGCCATTTTTTAAACCGAATTTTTCTCCAGAGCTTCTACTTAGTCAGAACTATTTCGGTCATCTTGTGGCTTACAGGCATGACCTGATACAAGGCATCGGCGGATTTAGAAGCGAATATGATGGCGCCCAGGATTATGACCTGGTATTACGGGCAACAAGCGCGGCAAAGCATATCGTCCATATTCCAAAGGTTCTCTATCACTGGCGACAGATTCCAGGCTCGACAGCAATGGTATATGGTGAGAAAGATTACGCCTGGACCGCCGGGCAGAAGGCTTTGCAAACTCACTTGAATGATAATCATGCTGGCGCTGAGGCAAAAAAAGGTACATTACCCGGCACTTATCGCGTTGATTACCCACTGGTCGATACGCCATCAGTATCTGTAATTATTCCCTTTCGAGACAAACCCGAGCTCCTCGATCGCTGCCTGACCGCCCTGTATAAAAAGACTGATTGGCATTCACTTGAGGTCATCGGTATCGATAACCGAAGCCAGGTGCCTGCAATAGAAAAAATCAAGCAGCAGTGGGAATCAAAAGGCGTCGGAGCCCGCTTTGCTGAGTATGATCAAGCATTCAATTTTTCCGCCATCTGTAATTTTGGCGTCAACATGGCACGGGGAGACTATGTCGTACTGCTTAATAACGATGTGGAGATTGTCTCCGCGCGATGGATCGAATCACTTCTCGGTCTGGCCAAACAGGAGAGCGTTGGTGCAGTTGGGGCCATTCTGCGATATCCGGACAACCAGGTCCAACATGCCGGAATAGTCACTGGTATCACTGGGCACGCCGGCCATCCATTCAAGGGTTTCGATAAGAATCAGATAGGATATTTTGGTCGACTCGAAATCGACAGTAATGTAAGCGCCGTCACCGGCGCGCTGATGATGGTTTCGAAGCAAAAGTATCTCGCCGTAGGCGGCCTCGATCAGGACCGATTCAGCGTGGCACTGAACGATGTGGACTTCTGCCTGAGACTGATGAAAGCAGGCTACCGCAACGTTGTCACCGCCAAATGCCAGGCTATTCACCATGAATCCGCATCGCGCGGCAGCGATAGCGACCCAAGTCGGCGTGCTCGCTATCTAGAAGAAGTCGAAACCTTCAAGCAGGTATGGAAGACCGAACTTGAGCAGGGCGACCCCTACTACAACTCTAACCTCACTTTGGAATCGGAAGACTACACTTTGCGGTGGTAGGGGCAGATAACTTTGCAGGCATCGTGGCGTTTAATCTCCGAGTACGATCGAAACAGCGCTCAAGCATCCAAAATACGCTATAAATACATCCTTGTAGCCTCGGCTCCGGCCAGGGATGGCCGGAGAGCGAGCGCCCAGGGAAGGCTAGAGCGGGTTCTGGAAAACCAAGCGTAATTGCGCCTGACACTTCAGCACGATTCGCGCGCAGTTTTAGCTTTGTGACACGCAGTGATTAAAACGTGGCTTTTCCGTCTCGAGTAATACTGATCTTGGAGCCTAAGTCCACAATACCCACCGTAGCCTTATCGCTGATGATCTGAAAAGAAATGTAATCGTGTCTGCGATCAAATATCTCCAGCTCCCCTCCTGCAAGTGAAACACATCCAAACGACAATAGATAATCACCGGCATTGAGATTGACCCTCTGATTAAAATGAATCTCAACCTCTTCACCAGCGGAAAACTCGCCTGATTGAATATCGCAGAAGTGGGTGTTGGTACCCGCAATATCCGTTCCTCTAACGTCTTTGATGGTGAACGCAAAGACCGGG
This sequence comes from Gammaproteobacteria bacterium, assembly GCA_024644945.1. Taxonomy (GTDB): domain Bacteria; phylum Pseudomonadota; class Gammaproteobacteria; order Arenicellales; family Poriferihabitantaceae; genus VYFG01. Next base: position 17,175 of record JAHEGU010000001.1, read on the forward strand.
TCAGTAATGGGCTGCTCAAACTTTACTTGCAACGAAATCCGATAGCTATCCCCGCTATGAAGCACCTGCACGGCGATGTCGTCCTGGTCATAAATTCCTCCACCGGTGATTGCGGCTTTGTTATTACCGTAACGAACTTCGTAAGGATTTAGATCAAACACATGCGCCGCTTCTTCCGCGGCACCATCCGTCGGTAAAACTTCGTAGCCGGTTTCGAGCTTTCTGTAATCTGCAACCACCCGCCTCGGATTGCCTTCGGTGACCAACCGACCATGGCTCAGAAGATAGGCATGATCACAGTAACGAGTTACCATATTCAAATCGTGAGTGACGAAAATCACCGTTATGCCTTGCTCCCTGAACTGATGAAACTTATCGAAGCAGCGCGCCTGAAAATGAATATCTCCAACCGCCAGGGCTTCGTCTACAATGAGTATTTCGGGATCCACATGAATCGCAATAGCGAATGCTAGCCTTACATACATACCGCTTGAATAAGACCGCACCGGTTGATCGATGTAATCACCTATGTCGGCAAACGCAAGTATCTGATCTATACGCTGGTCTACCTGGTCACGGGAAAGGCCGAGGATCGCAGCATTGATATAGAGATTGTCTCGACCACTAAACTCTGGATTGAATCCTGCCCCTAATTCCAACAACGCCGCGATACGACCGTTGACCTCTACTTCACCTGAGGTCGGTGAAATAATGCCGCAAATGCATTGAAGTAAGGTTGACTTGCCGCTACCGTTACGACCAATTATGCCCACCGTGGTGGCCGGCATAATTTCGATATTGACCTGATTAAGGGCATCAAAAGGCTGGTGATAGACTTTGTCGCCAGGAAGTAAGGCTTCTTTTAATCTATCCCTTGGAGATTTATAAAGTTTGTAAGTCTTGGTGACGCGGTCTAGACGAACCGCCGCCTTTTGTCCCGGGTCGGTGTTCATACCAGGTCCGCAAACTGAGGCCTGAGTCGTTTGAATATGATCACTCCCAACGCCAATAGTGAACCAGTGATAATCCAGAAAAGAATAGTTTCACCAATCCGATCACTTACCGGAACTGAATAGAAAAGAGAGTCTCGATAGCCTTGCACAACATAGTGCATTGGATTGATCGCAAAAATGCTTCGCCAAGGCTGTGGAAGGATATTGATATCCCAAAGTATAGGCGTTGCCCACATGCCCACCTGCAACAATACCCCTACCAATCGAGCCGTATCTCTGGCAAACACGTTGAGTGCTGCCACAGTCCAACCTATCCCGAGCGCCAGCGCAACCATACAGAAAAAATAATAGACAATCTGCAAAGCGTGAAAGCTCGTGCCAACCCCCAGAATCAGCATCAGTGCCATTAGAATAATGAGAAAGAAAAGGTGGTTTGAAAAAGAAGAAAACACCTTTATAAGAGGCAAGGCCTGCACCGGGAATACCACTTTTTTAACTAGGTGTGGATGACTAGTAATCGCATGCACCGAACCGGAAACGATCTCGGAGAACGCGAACCAAACCGCCATGCCGGCGGTCAACCATACCGCAAATGGCACACCACTTGCCGGCTGAACCCGAAAGCCAACACTGAATACCACCCAGAATACCAATATCAGCACTAGTGGTGTGATGAACTGCCATAGCACACCCAGGGCGGAGCCCACGTATTGCATGCGAATCTCACGGATTGCAAGATTCACCAGTACCGACCATTTTGCAAAGATGGCGCTAAAAAACTGCATGGTTCTAAATTTTATCAGCCACCGCCATAGATAAATTGGCTAGCGCGTCACCGTATTGCTGTTTGATGAAAAACATCGTTAAGTTATATCAGAGCTTTTAAGGCTGGCAGGATAGTACCACAAGGGCCCTTATGCTCCGCTCAGGGAAACTTAGGGATCAGTGCTAATCCTATAAAGATGAATGAGTACATACCAAGCGCGAACATAGCGAAAACCAGCCCATTAAACACGCGATGCATCAGCCAAGGCCTGGTATGAAAATAAAGAACTCCAAACATAGGCAGTATTGGCGCCAGATATCGACCCTGTGCCTGAAAGGATATGGTCCATGACTGCCACAACGAAGCCGCTACCAGCAAACCAGCACAACCAAGGGTAATGGCGAATAACCAATGGGTCGAAGGTGGGCCATAGATCAGGATTGATAGCAGCAGTATTCCGAGCATAGCGACGCCAACAATACGAACGGTGTCGTAGTAGGTATTGCTCCCGAGATACTGGGTGAATCCGTAAGCACCAAAACTGCTGATAAAGGTTTTACCCGCCCACTGCTCCTTGGTCAGGATCCGGCCAAGGGAAAATCCACGATCTCTCATATAGAGATAGATGTGCTTTTTATGCAGTGGCGTGCTTGGTTTATACAAAGGTTCAGCCATCGTCTCTACCAAGGCAAGCTGCTTCTGTTTGCTGTCCAACCCATTCACAGCAAAATCCACGCCAATCCGCGCACCATAAAACGCGACACCAATCATCGCGACAAGTCCTATGCGTGTCCAAAGGAGCTTCTGATCTGGAAAATCTCCAATGACGACACGCCAAATCAGGTAAAGACCAAGAAACAGTATATAAAAGTAAAAATTTAACTTCAGAAGAAACAAGGCGCCCACCACAAAGCCAAGCCAGAGGATGTGCAGCGACAAATTTGGCAAGTTCCTTTCGGTTAGAACCAGATTCAACGTACTGCCCTTATAAGCCGCCTGATAGGCTGCAATCGTGGCCAAGCAAAGCGCAAACCCATCGGAATTAGAATAGCTGAAGAGGTACCACACCTGTGGTGTGATTAAAAATGGCAGCGCAAAAGGTCTGAATGCCGGCTGACGATAAGCGTACAACGATAGTAGAGCGAATAGAAACACGCTAAAAAGGCGAGCATCCCGGGTAAACGCCTGCTTGAATGGCACCAGTAACCGCGTCACGTATCCCGCGATCGGATAATAGAGCTCGAACGAGGCAAGTCGCGTATAACCGTATACACTGTAGCTGCTCCTGATTTCTTCTGCATCCAGTGGCGGTGGCAACAGGTGATCGCGATAGTATGCTACTGCTTCGACATGGGCCTCTTCGTCTGGATGCACAAAAATCCGTGAACTACCGTTCGGATGCAACCAAAAGTGTTTACTGATCACCGCCATAATAAACGCAAGCGATAGCGCTACGGTCATCAGTACCGGTACAAATTTCAGTTCTTTCTGTAGTGGATGCAATATCGTGGTTACAAACCCACTGACCAACAAGATACTTAATAACACGATCAAATTAACCACTGGAAACGTGCGTGTGGCACTTCGGTCGAGGTGAACTTGCAGCTGACCATCACGTCCGGTTGTTTTGAAGCGATACCCGTCGGGTTTGACGGTCACTCCAGAAATTTGTTGTAGCGGCTCTAGGCCGGAAAATCTATTTTCTGGTGAGAGTTCAATCGGCTCGAAACCGGGTTGAGAAATGGAGAGCTTTTTCAGAAAAAGCTTGGTTCTAAACTCTACAGGGTCGATGCGTATGCGATCGATTGAAGCTAGATTCCCAATGTGGAAACTATACTTTTCATGGGTGCCGTTGATCAGTACCTGCCGCATGTTTTGTTCAGAGAACCCTGTATTGTCCTCAGCCCAGTAAACCTTGAACCAGGCACGCGTTGGCGCAAACATCTTGATCTCTAAATCGACATGGGCCTTAAAGGCAAAAAAGTAGAGATACACCCCGCACAGTGCCAGGCCCACAAGAATCCCCGGAACCGAATGTCGTGAAAGATAAGTTCGCAGGAGGGAAACTGGATAGCTCAAATTGCCGCCAGACTGATCAATTGTTATTTAAGTCTGGCTAAAAGGTGCCGCACTTTCGCCTTCAGCGCATACTGGTTTCTTAACCAGATTCGCGCTTTAAACATGGGCTTACCTAGGTAATGCAGAATCCCCAGCTTAAGCATGCATATCAACCCAGGGCCGGTGTCAAAGTTACCCATAATTGATGTCTTCATGCGCACCCAGTGACGAAACTGCCGGATTAAAGAATTGCCGGTTAAATCGAAACGACTGCTGAGGACCAGTTTGTTTTTTGGTTGCATGCTCAACGGTTAATCATTTCTTTAAGATGTTTACGAAATTGCCATCGCAGGGTCAAACAAGCCCACACTTGTTTCCAGCCCGTGACTTCCCAAGGATTGTATAAGAACTTTGGCCTGCGGGACCGTCTCGGTGTATTTGCTCCATGAAAATCATCCAGGTGGTGCAGATGACGAATGTTTTTGATCTCGCGCCGATGAGGAAACGCCAGTTTACTAACCAGTAGATAGTGAATCCAAGGCCGATAGCCTGCAGTGCCGTGAGTCACCACCGCCGAAGCGGCAGCAAATCGATCTGCCGCATCCAGGACCGCCTGCTGCAGATCCGCATAGTAAGTGTCCTGGTTCTGTTCGCCCTTACCAATGTCGTCATCCATTTGGCGGAACACCAGCTGATGGCTGCCGTCTGAATTTAGGTGGTAAGCATTCAGGGTCGGATAGGGTGCACGACAAGCTTCCTCAAATAGATCTCGAGCATACAGAATCGCACTGCTTGCAAAATCAAAGCGATCCCGATCAAACATAAGTCCCTCGATATAGTTATCAGTCGTAGTCGGAAAAACGATGCCACGGCTGGCGCCGAACAGCATGCCGTGCAGTATCGGTCGGTCCGATCGATGCTTGATTGCGCTATAGAAAAAACGCTGAATCGTTCCCAGCCAGCCAATGTCAACTAATGCGACATCGTCATGTTGAAACAATCCTAAGGACTCGAGGTATCGCTGTAAGGCCTGATTGGAATCCCTGCTCTGACCCATCACCTCCTGTTGAAACGCCGGGCTTCGAATCATTTGCTCGAAAGCGCGTCTGTTTTCGACACAAAAGCCCTCATGCGCTGGACTCAGGGTACTGTCCAGCTCTAGATCATGCTGTGCGAGGCAAGACACCATGCTCTCAGGATCAAGACTGAAAACCCTACACACGTCGCGAAAGCTTCGATTTCCTGGCGGTAAAAACACGATGTCTGCTTTTTCCTGGGTTAGACCTTCATGGGCACAACTCGCCCCCGCCAGAGCCTGGCGGCTGACATGAAGATAGTCGATTTCTGGCAGTCGCCCGTCTGGATATAATAATGGCATGGTTTTTTCCCAAACCTGCTTGAACATCCAGCCTTCTCTTGAGAGAAAAAACAGCTTAGATATGTTTTTCTCTCGGCAGCGTTCTGCGACAAAGTGCACAAACATACTGATCAGCGGGCCAAAGAAATTATAGCCTTCGACATACATCGGTGACTGGGGAATATTTTCCGCTTCGATGGGTGCCATAAGCTGCTGTAACGCGCGGCCTTTCCAAAATGGTCGGCGCGTGCTGTAGAAGAATTGACGTGCGGCGATCGCCTTGCGTCGGTACTCTTCCGGGTCCTGCAGCACCAGTGCTTGAATACCATGCTCGCTGGGCCTGAAGCCATCCGATATTGGGTTATCGCCAACATGCAACCATTTACTCGCAGCCAAGCCTAGTTTCGCTGCAATTTCCGGATAAGTTCGGCCTGAAGCCTTGGCAAGAAAGTTGTCAGCTGAGGAGAACACCTGTTCGACATGTTCCAGAATACCAGCATGCTTAAGCAGTATTTTGAGATGTTCTGCCGGTAGATAAATATCTGAAATCACCAGGACCCGCTTGTCTGCTCTTGCCAACTCCTTTAACCATTCAACAATTTCAGTTCGAGGCACCAGCATCGCGTTTTCCATCTGCATTTCATACCGGGTGACCAGGTCCAGTAGCGAAGCATCGGCCACCTCCCCAAATATTTTCTCTAGCGTCTCCTGCATAAACACAGGGTAACGGGCTTCGCGGTCCTCATATGACTCACCGGTCAGAGCCCGCATGGCGTTTTCGGTATCGTCGCGCAGCAGCTGTACCTCGCGCCAGTTCCAATCAAGCCCCTCCGCCCTGGCAAGATTACTGATGAATCGCGCCACAGGAAGCTTTACCAGGTCGGGGTCATGGGTGCGTCTGACCAGCAGGGTGTCAAACATATCGAAGGACACCGTCTCCACATTGTTCTGAATTTTACGCCCTCTTGATACCAGGGATTCGGGGCTATAGACGGTGTTGAGGTTCATGCAGACAGTCGTATGGTTTTATCTACCGCTAAGGCGACGCAATGCGGTTTTGACCATCCTTTTTATTCCGATTCCCAATTTGTTACCCGGGGTATTAGAAATCTGGCCTTGCTGTATCCGACCTAGCTCTGCCTTGACCTCATTCAACTCGTTTTCGAGTGCGCGTAACCGGTCGGTGCCTGCAGCAACATAGCCACGATAGGCTTCTGGGACTTTCGCCAACATGTACTTGCGTATTACCTCAAGATCCTGCTCTCGCCCAGTAATTGCCGCTTCAGATAGCGTATTCCCTTGGTGGATTCGGTAGTAAAGAAGCCTGTCCTGGTCAAGATAATGCACGCTGTTCGGAAACGCCAACATTAATCGAAAAATATAGTCATAGTCGTGCAGATATCTCAGGCTCGAAAATTTCCCGACTTCTTGCATCGCATGCCTGGTCATAAACAAATTGGATGTAGTGACCATCAGATTACCCTGCAGGAATCCGGTATAGAGGTCTGCCTGTTCAAAGTAGAATTGGCGGTTCCGTTGGTGCCACAGATTCCACCCGAACTCAGGGTCGGTGAACTCGATGCCGTCGTCGGAAATCGGGATCACATCTGAAATTATGCAGTCAGCTTGGTGCTCAAGAGCATAGGTCAACAACCTTTCCAATCGATCCAGGGTGTAGACATCGTCAGAGTTTAGGATTGAAACAAAGTCGCCACGGGCGATATCTAACCCTCGATTAATGGTATTGAACGCGTCCTGGTTCTCTTGAAAGGTGTAAGACAATCTATCGTCATCATAGGAGTGAATTACCTTCGCGGTGCCGTCTGTAGACCCATCGTCAACGATCACTAATTCAAGATCCTCTATACTTTGCTGCAGTACTGAGTCGATCGCGTCACCGATAAATTTCTCGTGGTTATAGGCTGGAATGACGACCGATACGAGAGGCGCGGTCATAGTTCAGCCCTTACCGCCCAGTTTGCGGAACCCGCTAACAATCTTAGTAATTTGGCTGCCTATTAGAAAGGATTTACTGGTTTTTATACTTTCGAGCTCGGTTCCCATGTCGACAACCCTCTGTTCCAGACGTTCCAGCCTGGACTTCTGTTCTTCATTTACTGCTTTTGTTGATTGTAGATCCAGTATTGCCTGGCGTTCTTTAACTAAAAAACGTTTGTAAGTTAACGCATACTCCATCGACTGCACGATAGCAGCGTCAATGTCGACAAAGTATGTCTTTTTCGCATCTAAGGTCTGCGGCGCTGACAGAGCAAACTCCAATTTTGGAAAATCGGTTATGGCTACCCAGGTGGCAAGCTTTCCTTCAATGGAGAATTCTGCGCTGGTTGCAACACACTGATTGGCTATTTGTTCAGGCCCATCGAGTTGCCAAAGAATCCGCTCTCTACCCTCAGTTTCTTGCACAAGCCTGACGGCATTAATTTGAAAAAATCCGATGCCGGGCGGTTTTCGAATATCAAAGGGATCAAAGCGAATACTCTCAATAGCAGTTGCACCATCGAGAGAAAAACGAAGGGTGTTAATTTCTGGATCGGGTGTTAGCTCCAGCGTGGTTTTCCGTTGCTCTGTAAATTCTTCCTTTCGAGCCCGCCATAAAACACTCGGATGCACACTCTCCGTGCCATCTTTGAATTCAAAAACTGTCGCGAGTAGTTGATCGACGTCCGGCGAATCGCTCGCCCTGGCAATGGCCTTCTGAAATCGATTTTCCTGTTGCGCGAACAAATCTAGATGTTCATTCAATTGCATCGAATTGATGTGAAAACCATATTCTACGAAATCGCGCACCGTCTGGAGTTCAAGCCATCCGAGAAAGTCTTTTAAATAAACCCAGTTGGTGACGATGAACGTCAGTAGCGCGCGAAACAACAAGAACTCTTTGCTAAGAGTCCAGTCGACCTGCCATTCACGATCAAATGCCTGCCACTCACCCTGCTCATCGATAATAATGTTAATAGGCAACAGATCAATGTGAAGCGCGCCCGCTTTTTCCTCAAGGCCCAGGTACTGATAGTAGTCCTTTAGCAACTGGTCGAACTCGTTACGACGAACGTAAATCAATATTGTGCGCAGCCACTGCGTGGCGAGCAGGTCGCCGTGAATAAACGGCTGCTCATCGAGTTGTTGTCGAATTCCGGATTCCGGGATATCCCGATCAATCACCAATGGATACTTAAGCACCTTGTCTTTAGCGGTGGGCTTGATCGTCGTCACCGCATAGCTGTTTTTGCGCGACTGGCTTGGCCCATGGCAAAAATCAAAGTCCTGCACCCGGTCGACGGCCGCCGGTTCTTCGGCCATCACAATACAGAATGAATTTGATACCTCACCTAGAAAATTACCGGCGCTCGCCGCCTGCCAGCAGATCATTTCCGTAGCCGTTCTTGGCATCGGCGCGCAATAGTCACGCGATATGATTCCCTCCAGGTGATTTGCGGCATGTGGATTTTGGTAGACGTAATCCTCTGCTAACACTACTCGCGGTATCTTGTAATCGGGAAAGGGATAGCTGAAAGCAACGTTGTTAAAACCAACTTCCTCGATCAGTTGCCGCCATTCTGCCTGGCTGTATGTTGCTATGCCCGCTGACTCTCGATAGCCATTTATCCCTATGTACCGTTTTGCATAGTGATCTTCGTGCGCTCCCAGCATGTACTTGAGTCCGAGTCGGTTTTCAATCGCAACCAGAATTACGCCAGATGGGGTGAGGTGTTTTCTGGATTGACCGAGGATGGTTCTTGCGGCTGCGCTATCACTTTCTGCGTCCGGATGAAATTTGCTCGCGTATTCAATCACGCCTACGAACAGTATCAGGTCGTAGTAGCCCTCTGGTAATTCGAGATCGTTGTAGTTTGCGTTGATAACCCGGACATTATTCAGGTCCCGACACCGCATGGCACCGAGTTCAGCGCGTGCAGCGCTTCCTTCCACGGCGTCTACCTGCTTTCCAAGTTCTCCCAGATAACGCGATATAGCGCCGCAGCCGGACCCGAGCTCAAGCACCCGTGAGACCGAATCCAGATTGAACGGGCGCAGCAAATTTGAGCGATCACTGGAAAGATGGTACTCACTTGGCCAGTCAACAATCGCTGCTTGAAGCTCGTCGGAACGAGTGCTGAGGTCAACCGCTGCACTGAGCACTTGGTGCAGATGGCATTCTGTTTCAACGCCATCAGAATAAGCAAACGAATCAACGGCGCTGTCACCGACCACAAACGTCTTTTGGTTCGTTGCGGAAAGCTGATTTAGAGAAATGATGTCTACCATCGCCAAAGGCGTATCAATGGTCTCACAGAGCGTCACCCCTTATAGACGGTATTGGAGGCTGCGGTGGAATTGGTGGCCGGAATTTTATCCGATCATGGTCCAAGTTGATACGCGGCGAAGGCCCGCCGATTCTCTGTTTCAATACCTATCCAGGATTGATTCGGCTGTTGAAACGGTTAAACTTACGTGCTCCTGTAAATTATCCAGTTTTTGGATGGACCATTTTTGTATGAAGAAGCTACTCCCTGCGACCATTTCAATCCTTCTGTATTGCGGCGCGGCTCAGCCCGGAATTGCGGCTTCGGTGGCCATTGTTGACACCGGCCTTGATCCTGGCGTACTTGGGGGCCGTATCGTAGCGCCGGGTTACGACTTCTTCAACGACGATTCCGAAGCCATCGACGACCAGCCGGGGCAGCATGGCACCTCTGCTGGTGTAACCGCAGTGAATGCAGCACCTAACGTCGGTTTGATACCGGTCAAGGCCTATGGCAGCAATTTTGAAACCTCTTCGTCGATTCTCGGTCAAGCATTTAGTTTCGTTGCGGGTCAGAGAACGCGCGCTACTGCCCACAACATCGGCAGTATTACTAATACCCCCCTGGGCGCGTTGCAAGCAGTGACGAATTCAGGTTCGATTCTGGTTATCCAGGCAGGTAATGCTGCTGCGCCCGGGCCTACGGGTGATGCGCGCCAGGTACCTAACCTGGGCGGCAGGGGCATTATTGCCGGGGGAATTTTAGGTGGCTCAATCTGGTCCGCCAGTAATCGAGCAGGAAATCTCCAAGATCATTACCTGGTGGCCGACGTCAGATCAGATATAAATGGCTGGGTGGGCACTTCCATGTCGACACCGCGAATTGCCGCGGTGGCGGCTTCGGTAGCTGAAGCGTTTCCCTTTCTATCTCCGCAACAGGTTGTGCAGGTACTGTTTGACAGTGCAAGAGACCTGGGTGCACCCGGCGTGGATTCAACCTACGGTCACGGTCAAGTAGACTATAACGCTGCGGTTTCAGCCATAGGGGAAGGCACCATTCCCGCCGGTGGCGGAGGCGGCGGAGACGGTGGCGGTGGCAGTAGCGGTGGCGCAGGTATCGCAATAGCCGCTCTGGGCGTCGGAGCCGTGGTTGCTTACAATTTGAAAAATAAAGAAGAAGATCTTAAGAAAACGATCTTTGTAGATAAGTACGGTCGAGCGTTTAATGTTGATCTCTCATCTAGAACCACTGTCCGAAGTAATGCATCGCTGTTCGGCCTGTTCAGCGCGCGCCAGAATCCATTCACTGTCGTACAGATGGCAAATTCCGAGACGGTGCAATCTATTGCATTTGTCGATAGACCCTTCGATATAGACACGTTTAATTTTGATCCGACTGTCGATGATAGCCGTCGGATTGGGTTTAAGCACTTTATTGACAGCGGTAATATGGACTATTCCATGGGGCTAAACGCAGACCTGAGCGACGACTTTGGCGCATTATCCCTAGCTGGCGAATCCACCTTTGCACCCGACCCCAGTCGTTTCCTTTACAACCAAATGTTCACCACCCCTGTCTTGGGTTATTCATCCCAAGGTTCTACTTTTCGCTTAGGCTGGGATGATGGTGGCCAGCAGAGCCATCGACTAGGTCTTGCGGTGATCGACGACCAGGAGGAGTATGGCGTTCAGAGTAATAGCATCTTGTATGAAAACCGAGTGGAAAAAGAACGGGTCAAACTTGGATTTCAGCTCGGCGCCTTGATTGAGGACGGTAACCTATTTGGTGGCTCCTCTAACGGAGCGTTCAGCGCCAACAAGACCAGTACCTATTACCTTGGCATAAATGGCGCCTGGAGTCTGACTCGCGATGTTTCACTAATTGGCGGCTACTTTCAGGGCCTCAGCGAGGTGGATGAATCTGATCGCGCTCTGCTGGACCAGTTTTCGGATATCCGCACTGAGGGATACGGAATCGGCCTGCTGGTTAATAATGCATTTTCACCAAAGGGAAGTTTCGGGATTTCATATTCCAGTCCGATGCAAACCACATCGGGCAATGCCCGTCTGACGTTACCTACATCTCAGGATCGGTTTACCGGAGAGATCGGATACGAATCGTCTAACGTATCATTCAACGATGCAGATCAGGAACAGATTATTGAGGCCTACTACGGCTTTGCGCTGTCGCCGAAGAGCGATTTGTTTGCCCATTTTTCCTATACAAAAAATCCCATAAGCGAACCCGACCTCGATCACGACCAGACATTTTATGTCGGCTGGAAAAGGGCGCTTTAAACCCTTCTCTATTTCACGTTAGGCGGAGTCAATTAAGAGCTGGACCCGCTAGTGCCAGGGCCTTGCCCTCTTCATTGTCCTGGTACTGCTTGAAATTTTCAATAAATAGAGCGGCCAGCTTCTTGGCCTTCCGATCCCACTGGTCTGCCGACGGGTAGGTGTCTCGTGGATCTAATATGCCGTCATTCACGCCCGCCAAACTGGTTGGAATCGAGAGGTGAAAGTATGGCATCATTTTAGTTTGTGCCTGATCAATCGAATCACTCAAGATCGCATCGATAATGCCTCGCGTATCCTGAATCGAAATCCGGTTTCCACTGCCGTTCCAGCCGGTGTTCACCAGATAAGCCTGTGCACCAGCCGCTTGCATGCGCTTGACCAATACTTCCGCATAGCGCGTTGGGTGAAGGCTCAAAAACGCAGCCCCGAAACATGCGGAAAAAGTCGGTGTGGGCTCGTCGATACCTCGCTCGGTGCCGGCTAACTTAGCGGTAAACCCAGATAAAAAATGGTATTTGGTTTGCTCTGGGGTCAATACTGATACTGGCGGCAATACGCCGAAGGCGTCTGCCGACAAGAATACAACTTTCTTGGCGTGCCCGGCCCTGGATACCGGCTTAACGATGTTATCAATGTGATAAATCGGGTACGACACTCGTGCATTCTCGGTTTTAGCTCCATTATCATAGTCCACCGATTTATCCGACCTGACTACCACATTTTCCAGTAATGCGTCACGGCGAATGGCGTTATAAATGTCTGGCTCAGCTTCGGCGCTCAAGCGAATCGTCTTGGCATAGCAACCACCTTCAAAGTTAAATATACCGTCATCGTCCCAACCATGTTCATCATCGCCAATAAGTTTACGCTTAGGGTCAGTGGACAACGTAGTTTTACCGGTTCCGGATAACCCAAAAAAAATAGCGGTATCGCCGTCATCGCCAACATTTGCCGAGCAGTGCATCGATGCCATCCCACGCAGTGGTAAAAGATAGTTCATCATAGAGAACATGCCTTTCTTCATTTCTCCGCCATACCAGCTACCGCCAATAAGCTGCATTTTTTCGGTTAGATTGAACGCGACAAAATTTTCAGAGTTGAGCCCCATTGCCTGCCAATCCCCGTTGGTGGTCTTGGATCCATTCAGCACGGTGAAGTCGGGCTCGAAGTTCGCCAGCTCTTCCGGGGTGGGACGAATAAACATGTTTTTAACAAAATGCGCCTGCCAGGCGACTTCCATTACAAAGCGAACGCTCAATCGAGTATCTGGATTGGCGCCGCAAAAGGCATCAACTACAAACAATCGTTGATTAGATAGCTGCTTGACTACGCACTGCTTGAGTTTTTCCCAGTTCTCCTGAGACAAGGGCTTGTTGTCATTCTTACCTTGGTCTGACCACCAAAAAGTGTCGCGGGTACTGTCGTCACGGACGATATACTTGTCCTTTGGGGATCTACCGGTAAATACCCCGGTATCCACCGCGACCGCTCCAGAGTCCGTGACCACCCCCCTTTCAAATCCGTTTAATCCAGGCAGCGTTTCTTCTTCAAATAGCTTTTCGAAGCTTGGGTTAGAAATTATTTCCTTGGCGCCAGTAATACCGTAAGTAGATAAATCGATTGGGTGCTGCATTAGATTGTTATAAGGTAATTAGAATAATGATAAGTAAAAATTATGCTTTAGAGTGTATTAGTTTTTATCCTGCGCTCGCAAGGCGGGCGACCACTAAAGGCTATTAAATGAGCTTATGATAGTCGGGGAGTTGTTTCAGCCTGCCGCTGGGGTTACATTCCGCATCCCCGACAACCGTTAACGAAAATTATCATGACCGAATGCCCAGTATGTGGAGCCGAACTTTCGCTGTCCGAAGATCTGGTTAAGGGAGAGCTACTTGAATGCGATGATTGCGGTACCGAACTAGAAGTTACCAGCCTCGAGCCGCTTAAAGTAGAAGAAGCACCGGAAGCTGAAGAAGACTGGGGACAGTAATCCAGTCACGCTCTCACTATCCCGCTGAAAAGTTCTGATGGCTGCCATCCGCGTCGGCTTTCTGCACTCTCTGGTGCGCAAAGAGGAAAAACTTCTGCTCACCGAGTTCGGTAAGCGAGCCAATGTCAGTTTGGTAATGCTTGACGACCGTTCTCTTCAGTTCGACTTGCATACAAAACCCACGGCAGATGTCATTGTCGAAAGAAGTATTAACCATTCTCGTGCGCTGCATGCGTTGCGACTGTATCAGAGCCTCGGTATCCCATGCGTCAACAGTTACCAGGTGTCCCTGACCTGCGGCGATAAGATTCTGACATCGGTAGCACTGCGCGAACAAGATGTGCCACAACCTGACCTGCGCATCGCTTTCACCGAGGAATCCGCTCTTGCGGCCATTGAGGATATTGGCTATCCAGTGGTTCTAAAACCAGCGGTTGGCTCTTGGGGCAGGCTGCTCTCTAAGATCAATGATCGGGATGCCGCCGAAACCGTGCTTGAACATAAGACTGTACTAGGAAGCTATCATCACTCGATATTCTTTATCCAAAAGTATGTGCCCAAACAAGGTCGTGATATTCGGGCTTTTGTCGTCGGTGACGAATGCATCGCGGCAATATACCGCAGCTCAGATCACTGGATTACCAATACCGCGCGCGGGGCCCATGCCAGTAACTGTCCGGTAACTCCTGAGCTTGCGGACATTTGCCTGCGGGCAGCGCGGGCAGTAGGAGGGGGCGTGGTCGCGGTCGACCTGTTCGAGAGTGATCACGGGCTGCTGGTGAATGAAGTCAATTACACCATGGAGTTCCGTAATAGCATCGATACCACCGGGGTCAATATACCCGACCGCGTGATTGACTACGTCTTGTCCCAGGCAAGCGCCTAATATGCTCTCCGTATCTGTCGCAGGTGGCAGCGGCTACGGAGGCGGTGAGCTGGTGCGGCTGCTGCTATCCCATCCAGGGGTCACCATCAATCAGGTAACGTCCGAGCGGTTTACCGGCAAGCCGGTAGCCAGGACCCATCCCAATTTACGCGGCGTGACCAACCTTAAGTTTTGCAAAATCGCCGACTTATCGCCCTGTGATCTGGTGTTCTTGTGTCTGCCGCACGGTCATGCCATGAATAGTCTTGATCACTTTCAATCGCTTGCACCTCGCTTGATTGATTTAAGTGGTGATTTTCGCCTGGACGACAGCGCTGCCTTTGAGAAATGGTATGGAGAGCCGCATGCATGCCCACTAAAACTAAATGATTTTGTCTACGGTATACCTGAAGTCAATCGCGACAAAATCCGGGATGCACAATACGTAACCGGCGCGGGTTGCAATGCGACTGCTACCATTCTGGCTCTGCTTCCACTTTACCAGCAGGGACTTGTAGACCAGGCCGTTGTCGAAGTCAAAGCAGGTTCCAGTGAAGGTGGAAATAGTGCCAGTGACGCCAGTCATCACCCTGAGCGCAGCGGATCTGTGCGCTCATATAAACCTACCGGGCATCGACATGTGGCCGAAATGCAGATGGTCCTGGGTGAAACCGCAAATATTCATTTTTCCGCCACTTCAATCGAAATGGTGCGGGGGATACTGGCGACTTCTCATGTGTTCCTGAATCAGGAACTGGCTGACAAGGCGGTGTGGAAAATTTATCGGAAAGCTTACGGCGACGAGCGATTTGTGCGTATCGTCAAAGAACGCAGCGGGATCTATCGATATCCCGAACCGAAACTACTGTCTGGTACAAATTACTGCGACATTGGTTTCGAATCAGACCCTCACAGCAATCGTCTCGTCGTTATCAGCGCCATCGACAATCTCATGAAAGGAGCGGCCGGCCAAGCGTTGCAAGCATTTAATCTGATGCATGGCTTTGCAGAGGATACCGCACTGGAGTTCACCGGGTTGCATCCCATTTGATCGGTCACCCACTGGCTCTTTTATTCCTGTGTGTCGATTACTACTCATATCAAGTCCACAAGATTTTGATCCCAATCCGTTGCTGCAAGACTTCCGCGGCGTGTGTCGTAACAGCCGCGAATATCAAGGTCATGGTTGGGGCTGTGCATGGTTGAGCCCTGAACAGAGCTGGCGGCTTCATCATGATATTGCACCGGTATGGGAGGATCCGAAGGAGGACTTCCCGAACACCCGCCTGTTTCTCGCCCATGCTCGCAGTGCGTTTCGCGACGAAGGCATTGCGGTTGAAAACAATATGCCTTTTTCCGATGGTACTTCAGTTTTCCTTTTTAACGGTGAACTGCGAGGCGTTAAAATCAAGGCAGACGGCCGCATTGGCGCGGAAAAAATTTATAACTATATTCGGCGTTTTGATCACGGGGACCCTGCCGCAGCAACACGTAAAGCCACAAGTATCATCGACAAGCGAACCCGATACATTCGTGCAATGAACTTCTTTCTGGCGCGGCCCGACACGATTCAGGTGTGTAGCTGGTTTGGTGAAGATCCAGGCTATTTCCAGATGCGAACCACCGTACACGGTAGCACCCACATCATATGTTCTGAGCCGCTGCCAATGATATCGGGTGGCTGGGATAGAATACCCAACCATAGCATTCAAACAATAAACTTATAATGACTTCGGTTGTTACTTTTAACTTACCTGGAGAGCCGGTGTGATCATCGTTAAAATCGGCGGTGGAGAATCGCTCAATTTGCAAGCGATCGTAAATGACCTGGCTGAACTCGAGCGCCCCTTCATTGTTATACACGGTGCCAATGCTTTGCGCGATCAGGTTGCGGCAAAAATGGGTTTTGAAAAGACGACCATCACTTCGGCTTCCGGTTACCAGAGTGTGTTTTCTGATGATTCAACACTGGATGCGATCTTAATGACATACAGTGGGCTGCGAAATAAACGCTTGGTAGAAATGTGCCAGCGCGCCGGTATAAACGCCGTGGGGCTCAGCGGTATTGATGGCCGGGTCATACAAGGCCAGCGCAATAGCGGTATCCGGGTTATCGAAAATGGAAAGAAAATGCTGAAAAGGGACCTTTCCGGCAAACCAAAATCGATCAATAATGATCTCTTAGGGCTGTTGATGAGCAATGGCTATACCCCTGTTCTGACTATTCCAATTTGTGACCAAGATGGCTGCGCGATTAACTCCGAAAACGATGACATTGTCTGCGAGCTGCAGAAATCACTGGATGCAGAGACTGTTATCCAGTTGATTGAGGCTCCTGGATTTTTGCGTGATGCGGATCATCCGGATTCTATCGTGCCCAAGCTTTCGCGCGATGAACTCGCCACCCGCGAACAACAGGTGAGCGGCAGAATGAAACGCAAGATGCATGCGCTGAACAAGCTGGCAATGGGTTCAATTAGAGAAATTATAATTGCCGACGGTCGCGTCGATCACCCGATTCACGACGCGCTGAATGGAGGCGGCACCTGGATAACCTGATGACGAACTGGATCGAGCTTGAGCAAAAATTTGCCTTTGAGGTTTTTCCTAAACGGGATCTTGTAATTATCCGGGGACAAGGGGCAAGCTTGTGGGACGATAGGGGCAACGAATATATCGATTGTACTGCGGGGATTGGCGTCGCCAACGTTGGTCACGCTAATCCCGATGTAGTGGAAGCGTTACATGCCCAGGCGCAAAAACTGATCACCTGTCCAGGCATTTTTTATAATGATGCCAGAGCCCGCTTGATGCAAAAGCTGGTGCGAGCCGCGCCGCAAGGATTGACTCGAGCGTTCCTGTGTAATTCCGGCACCGAGGCCATGGAGGCAGCAATAAAGTTTGCCCGCCTTACTACCGGAAAAAATGGCTTTATAAGCGCTATGCGTGGATTCCATGGCCGGTCCATGGGCGCTCTCAGCGCTACATACAAATATCGTGAGGAATTCGAACCGCTGATTCCGGGCCATCAGTTTGTACCCTTTGGCAACTTGAGCAAGCTGGAGGCAGCAATCGAGACGGATACCGGCGCCATCATTCTGGAACTGGTTCAGGGAGAAGGCGGAGTGCGCCCGGCAGACCCCGACTACCTTAAAGGCGTTCAAGCGCTGTGCAATCAGAATGATGTGTTATTAATTGTCGATGAAGTGCAGACCGGCTTCGGGCGTACCGGTAAAATGTTCGCCTGTCAGACTTATGAAATCGATCCGGATATCATGACCCTGGCAAAAGGGATTGCTGGGGGGGTCCCAATGGGCGCCACCCTTTGCAACGATCGTATCGCATCGGCTGCTGGAAAACATGGCTCTACCTTCGGTGGCAATCCGCTCGCCTGTGCGGCTGCCGAGGCGACTATCGATTATTTGCAGAGCCACGGTCTTGCGGAGCGCGCCGCCGAGCTGGGAGCGGCATTCGTTGGGCGATTCAATACCCGCTCACCGACCGTGGTGCGGGAGGTTCGTCAACTCGGACTGATGATTGGCATCGAGCTTAAAGCACGATCCAGACCCTATCTGGAAAAATTAATGCTCGCAGGGGTACTGGCATTGCCTGCAGGTCCGACCGTAATCAGGTTGTTACCACCTCTCGTCATATCAGAGGAGAAATTGCTTGAGGCATGCGATATTCTTGCAGATGTTCTAAATCAAGACCCGAGCGCCTGAGCAAGACATTTTAGCCACCGACGCCTACCTTATTTTTCGCATTGAGCAAACCACTAAAAATTCAACACTCCATGTCCGGTGATGAACAATCTGCTTCCGGTCGTTATATGGACCTGGTAGTGGGTCAGCGTGGCTGGTTCAATTTGCTGCTCTACGAGCTGGTCGTAATGGTCGCGCAAAAGCGGGCTGGGGCATTGGGACTATTGCTGCGCAAAAAAATGTATCCCTGGATCCTAGGCAGCGTAGGTAGCGATGTCACTTTCGGCAGTAATGTGGTTATACGACACCCGCACAAAATCCGTATTGGTAACGGGGTAGTAATCGATGAAAATGTGTTACTCGACGCCAAAGGTGACTCAAATCAAGGCATCGACATAGGCTCTGGCAGCTACATCGGCAGGAACTCAATCATCAGCTGCAAAAATGGCGATATCGCTCTTGGCGAAAATGCCAATATAGGGTGGAACTGCACAATCGCGGCAACCAGCCGTATTCGCATCGGGCGCGACTGCATCGTCGCCGCCTACAGTTATATTATTGGCGGCGGTAATTATCATTACGACGACATCAATATCCCGATGTGTCAGGCTTATGACGATCAGGGCAAAGGAGGCGTTGAGCTTAAAGACGATGTTTGGCTCGGCTCCCATGTTGCAGTACTGGATGGTGTCACGATATCCAATGGATGTGTGGTCGCCTCCGGCTCCACTGTCACCAGGGATCTGCCGACGATGTCCATTAGTCTGGGTTCTCCTGCGAAGCCAGTGAGGCAGCGGCGCCCAGGAGAACAGGTGCAACAAGCCAGTGCAAGCACCGCCGAAGCGCCGCAATAATATCAGGCTGTTTCACCTGTCCTGAACACGCCCTTGAGCGTGCGGTTGCAGCCCATTAGCCGGTGTTATAATCCGCCGCCTGTTCAGTCCTAGCCCACCCTATGAGCTTCAAGTCCAAGGTCGAAGACCTGTTGCGCAACTACCCGCCGTTATTCCGCTTTGCTTCCCGGATGTACCACAAAATGCACGGTTCTTTTCGCACCCTGAGTCCGGGTGCGCCCGGTGCGATTCGCAAAGGATTTGAGCGGGTACAGCAACGAGACGGCAGTGTGGATGGCGATTACTACGAGTTTGGTTTGTTTCGCGGATATACCTTTTTGCAAGCATGGAACCATGCCAGGGAGCTGGGTTTATCAAACGTAAATTTTTACGGATTTGACTCGTTCGAAGGTCTGCCACCGGCGGAGGGAATTGACCAGGCTGACGGTCGTTTTTTTGAGGGTCAGTTCGCCTGTTCACGTGAAGAGGTAGAGAATAACCTGGCCGGTGAAGGCGTTCTCCTCGACAAGATCAACCTGGTAGAGGGTTACTACGAAGACTCTTTGACCGAAGAGCTTCACAGCCGCTTTCCGTTTAAGCCGGCAGCTGTAGTGCTGCTGGACTGTGACTACTATTCTTCGACGGTCACTGCTTTAAAGTGGATGGAGCCCTATATCCAGGTCGGTACGATTCTGTTGTTTGACGACTGGTTTTCCTACGGTGAAAGCAATGAACTAGGCCAGCAAAAAGCCTATCAGGAATTTCTTGATCGGCACCCAGAGTACCGCTCTGAAGACCTTTGGGAGTTTGAGAATCACGGCAAGGGATTCGAGCTGCAAGCGGGCACTTAGTGGGCGCGATACAAGCGGTATTTGTTTTCGCCTGCATAAAGACATATTATCTGGCTGTCTCAACGGGGCGCTCATTCTGGGTGATGCCTGCAAATGCGGTACTCATAGATTGAGCTGAGAGGGAATGAGCTGAGAGGCTCAAAACAGCCGACCCGTCGAACCTGATCCAGATCATACTGGCGGAGGGATTGAGAACCACGAGGTACCCAGCTTCCCGGCTACCTGCTCGCCACTCCGCACTGGTTAACATTTACGAGGAACTAACCGTGCGCTTTTACTTATTTGTCCTGCTGCTTATCTCTAACCTGGCCTTGGCCCAGGATAAACCTGTTTTAACCGTTTACACCTACGATTCGTTTGCGTCGGACTGGGGTCCAGGCCCAAAGGTAGAAGCCGCATTTGAGGAAGAGTGTGAGTGTGATCTAAATTTTGTGGCCGTAGACAGTTCCACCGGAATACTGAGTCGGGTTCAACTGGAAGGAGAAAGCTCTTCAGCAGATGTTTTACTTGGTCTGGATAACAGCTTGGTAGTTGAGGCCCAAAACACCGGTTTGATTACTGAACATGAAGTGGATATGACCAAACTTGATTTGCCACTGCCATGGAACAATCAAAAATTCTTACCCTTTGATTTCGGTTTTTTTGCTTTTATATACGACACCTCTCGGATAACGTCTCCGCCAAATAGTTTCGAAAAGCTGTTGGACGCTGGCGACGATCTAAAAATTGTAATTCAGGATCCTCGCTCCAGCACTACCGGACTTGGGTTCCTGTTATGGGTGAAGTCACTTTACGGTGAGGATGCACCGCAGGCTTGGAGCAGACTGGCACCTAAAATACTGACGGTAACCAAAGGCTGGTCCGAAGCTTATGGAATGTTTCTGGAAGGCGAGGCTGATATGGTGCTGAGCTACACGACCTCTCCTGCTTACCACATGATTGTAGAACAAGAGAGCCGATATAAAGCGATCGGCTTTCCAGAAGGACACGGGATCCAGATTGAGGTGGCCGCCGTGCTTAAAAATGCACCCCATCCAGAACTGGCCCAGCGCTTTATGCATTTTATCGCCAGTGAATCCTTCCAAACACTGATCCCAACCGGCAACTGGATGTATCCGGTAATATTCCCCAAACAAGGGCTTCCGGCCGAATTTCGTGACCTTGTGCGCCCTATTAAAACCCTGATGATCGACCCCCAGGGCATCGCTGACAATAAAGCCGATTGGATTGACGAGTTCAATCAGGCGCTCAGCCAGTAAACAAGTACTTTTCTGCCGAGCCAGTTTGAGATTCTATGCCAGGTCTGTTCGCAGCTATACTGGTAGGTCTAACAGTAGTTAGCGCACTCTGCGGCCTGGCGATCCATGCTGGAGATATTCCTCTGTTTGAGCAACTAAGTAAGCCTTATACCTGGTCTATCATCCGTTTCACTTTTACTCAGGCCGCGCTCTCGACATTCTTCAGCGTGGCCCTGGCTGTTCCGCTTGCAAGGGCACTTTACAGACGACAGCATTTTTTCGGCAGAGCGCTGTTTATACGATTTACCAGCATCTCTTTGATCGTGCCTACGATGGTGGCCGTCCTGGGCATCGTCGCTGTCCATGGTCGGAACGGATGGATTAACGATTTACTGACTCTGATCGGCCTTTCGAGGCAGGACTATTTGTATGGATTGAATGGAATCTTAATTGCTCATATTTTCTTCAACCTGCCTCTGGTTACCCGACTGTTTCTTAATGGACTGTCGGATATCCCGGCTTACCAGTGGAAGCTGGCGACATTGCTCGGTTTTAACAGCAAACAAAATTTCAGATTGATAGAATGGCCCGCACTACGAGGGCTGGTGCCGGGTGCGGCGGGCATTGTATTTCTGCTGTGTTTCACTAGCTTTGCTATCGTGCTGTCGCTGGGAGGCGGTCCCGGGTCTACCACTCTTGAGGTGGCAATCTATCAGGCGATTCGATTCGATTTCGATCTTTCCAAAGCGGTAGCGTTATCCCTTATCCAGATTGGTTTATGCCTGGTTCTGGCGTTTTTGTTTTTTTCAAAACAATCCGTTCTAAAGCTTCAGTCTGATCAACCACCGGGGGTGGGTCGGCCTGATAGTGGCCAAGTGATAGGTATTGTTCACGACAACCTGGTGATTGGTGTGACAGCGATATTCCTTTTGTCACCGTTTACTGCCGTTCTGATCAACAGTCTTTCTGGCAATGGCTGGATGATCCTGACCGATCAGCGCTTCTGGCGGGCATTCGGGTCTAGCCTTTTTATCAGTCTTAATGCCGGGCTGTTAGCGACCGTGCTTGGCCTTTCTATTGCGCACTTGATCGCCAGGCTGCGGTGCAATCAGACTACCAGCTGGCTGGCCACCATTCCCGAGTTAGTCGGCATGCTGACATTGTTGATACCGCCCATCACTCTGGGTACCGGGCTATTCCTGCTATTCCGGTCTTTCACGGACGCCCTTTCCCTGGGTCAGTGGCTGGTGATTTCAATCAATGCAATCTTTACCTTGGCATTTACACTCAGGATCTTAGTGGCGCCGGTACAACAACAGCAAAATCGATTCCACCATCTCAGTCGGAGCCTCGGGATAACGGGCTGGAATCAGTGGAAACTGGTGTTATGGCCGACCCTCAAGAAGCCCATCTGTTACGCCATGGCAGTATCAACCACGCTGTCGGCAGGGGATATGGGGGTTATTGCCCTGTTCGGTACCGATCGGTTAAGTACGCTACCACTTCTCATTTATCGATTGCTTGGTAATTATCGATTAGACCAAGCCGCTGTAGTGGCTATTTGCTTGTGTATACTGTGCCTGCTGTTGTTCTGGTCTATCGAGAAGCTGGCACATAGTCCGGCAGGCGTCAAACCTCATGCTTGAGCTGTGCAACGTCGCGTACCACTACCCTGAAGCCAGCGTGCGGATTGACTTTCAGGTAGAAGCCGGTGGTGCAGCTGCGCTGATGGGTCCCAGCGGCTGTGGTAAGACTACGATTCTCAATCTGATCGCGGGCTTATTGCATCCAGCACAGGGGGAGATCAAGTTCAATCATGAATCATTGCTTACTCTAAAACCAGCCGAGCGCCCGATCACATTTTTATTCCAGGCTCATAATCTTTTTCCCCACCTGACGGTGTGGCAAAACCTGGCGCTTGGTGTCGATCCCGGATTGAAAATTTCGCCGCGGGAAAAAATGAATATCGCGCGCGCCCTCGAATGGATTTCCATGTCCGAGTTTACCGAACGGTTTCCTTACGAACTTTCAGGTGGCCAGCAGCAACGCGTCGCCCTGGCAAGGTGTCTGCTCAGGAAGCGACCGCTACTTCTATTAGATGAACCATTCAACGCTCTCGATCAATCTCTACGATATGAGATGATTGCGCTGATTGGTGAACTCCAGCAACAACAGAACCTCACGTTAGTGATCGCAACCCATCAACTACAGGATGCCGAAGCACTAAACGCCCGAATCGTCACCATGGCTCTATAGAGATTTAGATAAACGACCAGAGCCAAACTTTACGGTTCTCCGCCTGCCGATGGTATTGCTCTGAGTATAAAAACTGCCGGCTTATCTTCGAATCAAATAGCTTTGGCGCCAGTCAGATTCTGGCCGCTAGCTCGGCACCCTCTCGGATCGCACGCTTTGCATCCACCTCCGCTGCCAGATAAGCGCCACCTATCAGATGCACATGGTTATTTTTTCCATAAGGATCGAGCTGCTGGTAAAGATCATTAACTGAGAGCTGGCCTGCGCAGATTACGATGTTGTCTACTTCCAGAACTTGATTGACTCCGTCCACGTCGAGGTGCAACCCGTGGTCGTCTATCATCTGATAATTGGCGCCTCCTATTAACTTGACCCCCTTCTTCTTAATCTGCAATCGATGCACCCAGCCGCTGGTCTTACCAAGGCTTTTACCGTGAGGTGTGGTCTTCCTTTGTAATAACGTAATTTCGCGGGCCGGCGGCATGACTTCAGGCGCAACCAGGCTTCCTCTGGACTGATATGCAGGATCAATGCCCCATTCAGCATACCAGTTTCTCAACTGTTGATTCGCACAAGTTTCATGCGCTATGTCCTGCATCAGGTACTCGGCCAAATCAAAACCAATACCCCCAGCGCCGATAATAGCCACCCGCCTGCCCACGGGCCTCTTCTCGACCACTACCTGATCGTAACGCATGACCATAGGGTGGTCGATACCTGGGAGCTCAATTGGTCTTGGTTTTACACCAGTGGCAATTACGATATGGTCATACTTACCTTGCCTCAGAAACCCAGCGTCTACTGGATGGTTGAGCGATACTTCAACGCCATACTTATCCAGCATCTTCTGGTAGTAACGTAACGTATCGTAAAAGTCCTCTTTGCCTGGAATGTCTTTTGCAATATTAAACTGACCGCCGATCTGACTCGCGCTTTCGTATAACGTGATACTGTGACCTCGCTCAGCGGCGACCACCGCAGTGGATAATCCCGCGGGTCCGGCGCCGACCACGGCGACACGCTTTGCTGGCCTCGCGCGCCTATACACTAAACTGGTCTCGCGACAGGCCTGGGGATTGACCAAACAAGAAGCTTTCTTACCGTTGAAAATATGATCGAGACAGGCCTGATTACAGGCTATACAGGTATTGATCTCTTGTGCTTTCGCAGCAGCGGCTTTTTGTACAAATTTTGAATCAGCGAGAAACGGTCGGGCCATGGAGACCATATCGCAATATCCTTGTTCCAGTAATTGCTCGGCCTGGTCCGGCGAGTTGATTCTGTTGGTCGCGATAACCGGTATCTTTACATGCTCGCGGAATTTACGACTGACGCCAGCAAATGCCGCATGTGGAACAGAGGTCACAATAGTCGGGATTCGTGCTTCGTGCCAGCCAATTCCGCTGTTGATCATGCTCGCACCCGCTCGCTCGATTTCAATTCCGAGGCTAACTATTTCTTCCCAGGTACATCCTTGTTCGACCAGATCCATCATCGATAACCGATAGATAATAATGAAGTCTTCGCCCAAGTCTTGACGCACTCGCCGCACAATTTCAATAGGTAGACGTGATCGATTGCTAAAATCTCCGCCCCAGCGATCTGTTCGTTTGTTGGTGCGCTGGCACAGAAACTGGTTGATGAAATAACCCTCGGATCCCATGATCTCAACACCATCATAGCCCGATCGTCTCGCCAGCCTGGCACAACGCACATAAGCGTTTATCTGTTTTTTGATTCCTCGCTCATCGAGTGCTTTTGGGGTGAATTTGTTGATAGGTGCTCGAATTGCAGACGCCGAGACGTTGAACGGATGGTAGCCATAGCGCCCAGAATGCAGAATTTGCATACATATTCTGCCGCCTTCACGATGTACCGCAGCGGTAACGCGTCGATGATTGAGAATATCGGTGGGCCAGTTCATCGTTCCCGCCAGTGGCGCTAACCAGCCTTGGCGATTAGGGCTGATTCCACCAGTAACGATCAGGCCGGGTCCGCCGCCCCTTGATCGTTCCGCAAAATATGCAGCCAGCTTGCCATAGTTCCAAAAGCGGTCTTCCAGACCGGTATGCATGGAGCCCATCAGGATTCGATTAGGCAATTCGATGGAACCCGTTGTTAAAGGTGTGAAGATCCTGGAGTATTTTTGTTTCAAACGGGGACTCTTATTTTGGGCTTGGATTTAAATAGAAGATGTTGTCGGTATTTTAGCTTCTTTCGTTATCTCGATGATCGGTACCAGTGCTAGAATCCCGCGCCCCGGCAAGTACACGCTTTGCCCATAGGAAATTTATCCACTCAGATATCGCGATGGTCTCCGTGCTCTTTAAAACCTGGGCCCTGATGATGGGTGTGCTGTTGCTGATGATCGGCAATGGTTTACAAGGTACGCTGATCGGGGTCCGCGGTTCTCTTGAAAGTATTGATCCTTCGTGGATGGGATATATTATGTCCGCATACTTCGTTGGATTTCTCGGTGGCTCCAGAGTAACCCCGCTTTTCCTTATGCGAGTGGGACACATCAGAGTGTTTGCCGCACTCGGATCGCTAACTTCCGCAGCATTTATTCTCTACGCAACTTTTGTCGATCCTGTTTTCTGGTTGTTGATGCGCGTAGTTGTCGGGTTTTGTTTTTCAGGATTGTACGTGGTAGCGGAAAGCTGGATTAACGATATGTCCAGTAATGAAAATCGTGGCAAGGCGCTGTCACTATACGTAGTCGTCCAAATGACCGGAATCATAATAGGCCAGCTGTTACTTAATCTCGCGGATCCCGCGGGTTACGGGCTTTTTGTGCTGATCTCGGTGCTGGTTTCTATATCGTTCGCCCCTATACTGTTGTCGGTATCCCCGGCCCCCGTATTTACCTCATCACGCCGGATGTCACTGCGCGAATTGATGGCAGCCTCACCGTTAGGGTGTGTGGGCATTTTCCTGCTCGGAGGAATCTTCTCTGCTTTTTTTGGTATGGCATCTATCTACGGTGCCGAAAAGGGGTTATCTGTAAAGGAGATTTCGTGGTTTCTGTCGTCAATCTACCTCGGCGGCATGCTGATGCAATACCCAGTTGGCTGGATATCTGACCGAATGGATCGTCGTACACTGATCGTTGTGATGACGGCGATTGCTTGTGTGTGCGCTCTGCTTGGAACCACTATTGGGTCATCAATCTCATTGTTAGTTGCTGTGGCATTTTTACTAGGCTCCACAACTAACCCACTGTATGCGTTGTTGTTGGCTTACACCAATGACCATCTGGAGGAAGAGCAGATGGCTTCTGCATCCGGAGGTCTTTTATTCATAAACGGTTTTGGCGCCATGGGTGGACCGATTATGGTGGGTTATTTGATCAACAACATGGGGCCAAACGGGTTTTTCTTTTTTATTGCGGTTCTGTGTGCGATGATCTGTGGCTACAGCGTCTACCGCATGACCAGGCGGGGCGCAATTGCGATAGAAGATACTAACTCTTACGTACCACTTTCAGCAGGCGCAACGCCCGTTGCCGTGGAAATT
The DNA here is from genome assembly GCA_024644945.1 of Gammaproteobacteria bacterium. Taxonomy (GTDB): domain Bacteria; phylum Pseudomonadota; class Gammaproteobacteria; order Arenicellales; family Poriferihabitantaceae; genus VYFG01. The sequence continues at coordinate 44,121 of JAHEGU010000001.1, forward strand.
GCCACGGAAATCGCCATAGAAGAAATTGAACAATCTGAAACCGAGCAGCAGGCTACCGAATCTCTCTGAATATTTCGATTGTGCCCATAAAAGCGATGTCCGATGGCGCTTTATTACACAACACTGTCGCGCCAGGATTTGTCACTGCAGTATTACTCGGATAGTCAACAAGTGGCACGACTTTCCGTACGTCGATCTCATCGAGGACACCGAATTCATAAGCCGATAACCACAGCTATTTGCTCGTCATCAAAGAGCTAGCCTGCTTTTTAGTCCTACTGGCGTATTATGACCTTTCATTCCTTAATATGGATCTGTCACAGTCCGATTTTTTCAGCTCCATGTGGTTGTGTACTAATACTGTATTTCTATTACTGTATTATTGAGTATATTGATCAGTATATTTTATATTCGTTGAATACCCAAAGATTCCTATTGATTCGCGCCTGACTATCTTCTGTCTAGCGATCCGTTCTCACCATGTCTTCGATCTTCGAGCCCGCGCCAGCCGCCACGGGATGGCCTTACTATCAGCATATTATCTTTGATTGCGATTCGACCTTGAGCACAATTGAAGGAATTGATCACCTTGCTGCACAGCCCGATACGAAGCAGGAAATCGTTGCATTGACCAATGCTGCGATGGATGGAGAAATGACGCTCGGTGCGGTGTACGGCAAACGCCTGGAACTGATATCACCCTCACGACAAGCGGTGCTCGCACTTGCACAGCACTATCTGACACACGTTGTGCCTGGGGCGCGCCAGGTGATAAGCAACTTGATTGAAATTGGGTGCGACGTTTACATTGTCAGCGGCGGATTGATTGAGCCGGTCAAGGAGTTTGGTATTTCCCTGGGCGTACCGGCGGTTAATATCCGTGCAGTGGAAATTGAATATGATCAGCTGAGCGGTAAATGGTGGCAGAATAATCCGCAATTTCCAGAAAAAGCGCACAACCAGCGCTATCTGGCTTACCGTCACTCCGAGCTCTCGGAGAGCAACGGAAAGGCAAAAATTATTCAGCAGCTTATCGGCGGTAAGACAGGCGCCAGCCTGCTGGTGGGAGATGGTGTCAGCGACCTAATGGCACGAAATGCGGTTGATCTATTCGTCGGCTTTGGTGGCGTGGTCACGCGGGAAAAAGTATTGCACGATGCCCCGATATTTATCCAATCAAAATCGCTACTTCAACTACTGGCCATCGCTCTAGGAAACCAACAATTTTACAAACTTAGCAAAGCACTGCGTCAATCCGTATGTGATTCATTGGCGCAGCAACCGCTCTATTTCAATCGTAAAACGTTACAACGTCATTTTGAATCCAGCTTCATTTCTGACACCGAACTTCATAATCAGACCTAATTAATTTAAGGAATTTTTACTATGTTTCGAATTCTTGTTTCCGACAAACTTGGCCAAGAAGGGATTGCTCGTCTTGAACAAGAAAAAGGCTGTGAGTTTGATATGCACGTTGGCTTATCCCATGAACAATTGCTGGAGATAATACCTTCCTATGATGCGCTGATAGTCCGGAGCGGCACCCAGGTTAATGCAGCGGTGCTGGCTGCCGGCCGTAATCTAAAAGTCGTGGGTCGAGCCGGAATAGGGGTCGATAATGTAGATGTGGCAGAGGCCAGCCAGCGCGGGGTTATTGTAATGAATACGCCCCAGGCTAACAGTGTAGCCACTGCGGAACACACTCTGGCCCTAATGCTTGCCATGTGCCGCCATACCGCCAAGGCGCATGCGAGTGTACTCAAGGGTCAGTGGGAGCGCTCCGCATTTACCGGCATACAGCTTTACCGCCGAGTTCTGGGATTGGTCGGATTTGGGCGCATCGCTCGGCTGGTGGCGCATAGAGCGCGGGCCTTTGATATGACGGTTGTTGCTTATGATCCATATGTATCTGTCGAGATTGCCCAGGAGACGGGCGTTCAGCTTCTGGATCTGGATGAATTACTCGGCACCGCCGATATTATTTCTTTGCATACCAGCATGTCTCCAGAAACAAAAAACATCATCAATGCTTCTACCCTTTCGAAATGCAAAGATGGGGTGATGCTGATTAACCCCTCGCGCGGCAAGCTTGTAGATGATTCCGCGCTCGCTGAAGCCGTTAAGAGTGGAAAGGTACGCGCAGCGGCTATTGACGTCTACCGCACCGAACCTCCCGCGGCAGATCATCCACTAATCGGTCTTCCTGGTGTTCTGCATACTCCCCACCTGGGCGCCAGTACCGAGGAAGCTCAGCGCGACGTGGCACTGCAAATTGTTGAACAAGTGCTAGACGCTTTAAAGGGATTAGATTTTCGTAACAGCGTCAACATGCCGTTTAGCGTCGGCCCGAACTTTCATGAAGTGGAGCCTTACATGGACCTTGCCTGTAAAATTGGAGCGCTTCAGTTCCACATGGCAGATGGCCCGATTCGTAAGATAGAGCTCGAACTAAAGGGTGAGGCGGTTGAAGATCTGGCGCGGCCCATCGCCACAGGTTTGCTTAAGGGGCTTCTGGAGTATATCTCCGCTGACAGTGTCAATTACATTAATGCTCCTACCCTGGCCAATGAAATGGGAATTAGTGTATCCCAGACCCATGGACTGTCCGGATCTGACTATACTAATCTGGTTACCTGCCGAGTTGAGTGGGATGGCGGCGAGCGCATTATTTCCGGCACTTTATTTGGTGGTGAACACCCGCGAATTGTTCAGGTAAGCAAGTACCATCTTGATGTCGAGCCTGAAGGCACAATGTTGATTATGATGAACCAGGACGTGCCCGGCGTCATCGGCCAAGTGGGCACCTTAATGGGCGAACATGGCGTCAATATCGCTGAATGGCGACTGGGGCGAGCCGAAAAAGGTGATCTGGCGCTGGCTTTTATAAACCTGGACAGTGACCTCTCGGATCAAACTCTAGCCGCAATTGAGGCCTTGCCGGCGATTCACAAGTTAAAGCTGGTAAGACTTTAATCGCCGAGTTTGGTTGTTCGGATCAGGTTTTTATGAGCTCGATTCAATCTCTACCAATAATGTTTCGGTACTGGATTGAAACCCATCCATTCGGTGTTCAGTCAGAGACTGCACACCGCCGACTTGTGGACAATGGACTGAGATACTCGTCAATTTTTGTGGCGGATCTTGAATGGTTTTACTGCGCCGAATCGTGAGACAGCGCTCGAATCGACCGGCAGGGGATTCGAAAGCGCCGATCGACTCTAGCGTCTCCGAGTCCCAGTATCCTGATGGACCCTGCCAGGTCATGCCCACGCTCAAAGGTGATGGTATCTGAAGGTATTCGGAGAACCGCTCTGCATCTTCGTAGTAAGCAGTGAAAAGCCCATCGTTTTGTTCACGGTAATATACCTTCGACTCCTCGGGGAAATACTCGGGTAGATTTTCAGATTTCTGTAAGCGCGTCCGATAGTCCGTGTTATTGATTGTCTCTGGTTCTGATGGTGACTCCAGCAACCTACCATTAATCTCCCAATCCTGTGCGCCGGAAGCGGTCGATTTGTACTGGTAGACCTTATAGGCATTCTGGGGCTCTGCATATTCAAGCACATCCAAAGTGTCCGTCGCGGCATTGTGCATGACTAGCCCGTACATCAGAGCACCCAGTGTGTACTGCGCGTAACGGGGATTCAATTCTTTATATCGCATACTTCCATTAAGGTTGGAGAAGACACAATTCTATCATTGGGCTGAATTTTGCAAAGGATTCACTCCCCTGGGGCTGTGCCGGGATCAGCATGTGCAAGGTCAACTCTTGGAGTTAGCGCCATAGCCTTTCGAAAATATCTAATCTTTACCTAACCTTTACTTTTCCCTAACCCAAGGTTTGCCAAAGGTTTCCGACAATACACGCATCGATTGATTGGCAATCGGCAAGCAAATTCTTAAAGGAGACTAAAACGATGACGAAACGCAATAGAATTATTGCAGGTGTTCTGGCTTTGTTAGCTGGATCAGGACTCGCCCTTGCGGGTTCGAGCGGTTGTGAGGGGTTCGGGCGAGGTCATGATAGTTACGGACATGGTGGGCGCCACCACGGCCCTATGCTGGAAAGAATGATCGGTAAGCTTGATCACCATCTTGATCTGAGTGATCAGCAACAGCAGTCGCTTCAGCAAATATTAGAGCAAAACAGTGAAAATATTAGTAACCATCGCCAGCAAAGAAGAGCTTTACGGCAACAAGGTCTGCTTCTAGACCCAACTTCGGATACTTATGGACCGCAAACCGAAGAGCTTGCTAACAAAGTTGCGGAAATGGCATACGATCAGGCGATTACCATGGCCACCGTGTATAAGCAGGTGTCAGAGATCTTGACCGCGGAGCAGCGTGAAGAGATGCGCGAACTGATGGAAAACAGGCTTGAGAAAATGGGAAAGCGTATAAAGCAATGGGAGCAGGGGTCCTAAGTATCAGTTCCTGGTTGCCGCCCAGGTTCATTTCGCTCTTGGGCGGTAATTATGTCCTATGCCGGACCGGGGCCCGGTTTGGAGAGTCCAGCTATTTATAATCGCGGGTAACTCTTACAATGTCAGCGTTGATGTCTATTTCTAGATCGGTTCAGGCTGAATCCAATATGTCCCCAAAAATACTTCTTGTCGATGACGACACTGTGTTGACCGGCTTGCTGGCTGAGTATTTAGAGACCGAAGGGTGTGAAATTGTCCAGGTCCATAACGGGGCCGACGCCGTGAAGAGCGTCCATGAAGGAAAAATTGATATTGTGGTGCTGGATATCATGATGCCAAAGTTAAGCGGTATTGAAGCGCTGAAACAGATTCGCGCCTCAAGCGTTGTCCCTGTGATTATGTTGACCGCGAGGGGTGACGATCTGGACCGTATACTTGGTTTGGAGCTTGGCGCCGATGATTATCTACCAAAGCCCTGTAATCCTCGAGAACTGTATGCCCGAATAAAGGCCGTATTACGGCGCACTGCCCCAGAGCCAGCGATTCCCAACAAATCCATACGTCTTGGTGATATACAGCTAGACCCCGGCAATCGCAAAGTGACCATCGATCTACGGATTATCACGCTGACGCAAACTGAGTTTGATTTACTATGGTTACTGCTCAGCACGCCAGATCAAGTCATAACCAAATCAGAAATCTCGACGATGGTGTTAGACAAGCCACTTAGTCAGTGGGATCGAAGTATTGATGTTCACATCAGCAATATGAGGAAAAAACTGGGAAATCATACCGACGGTAATGAGCGTATCAAGACTGTGCGCGGTATCGGTTACCTTTACGTCAGCCCTGCGCTTTGAAATGAGATCTCTGTTTTTCAGGGTGCTGGCACTGCTGCTGGGCTCCTTTATTCTGGTTCTGATCATATCGTTCGGGTTGTTCTGGTGGATCAATCAGGAGCTTAATCCCGAAGAGTCCCGCCTCCATCATCGCAGCCGCGAATCGGCTGAAGAGCTGGTTGACGCGACCATCTCTGGCAACGCTAAACCGGTTCTGGACCATCTTCGCCGAAGCGGCATCCGCGCATGGATCCTTGATCAGGCTAATCGTCCAATAATCGGACTCCCTGTGCCTCCGTCTATTATGCAACAAGTCACCCACTACCCCATGTTAATCCGGCCCTATCAGAACGCCGCCAACAGGAGATTTATCTTTTCCCATCAAGTTGAACGTGACCAGTCCAGCTATCGTGTGATCCTGTCTGCTGGACGGGGAGACCGACTTCGCGGCACGCACCGGGGGTTTATCTGGTTTCCGATACTGGTGGCGCTTTTGGGGCTGGTGATAGCCAGTATCCTGCTCAGCCACTGGGTTTTACGTCCTTTACGCACCTTTCGACAAACTGCTAGCTCTATCTCTGGTGACAGCCTCGCAGTGCGTATACCGGAGGAGATTACCGAACGTCGAGACGCTTTCGGCGAGCTAGGTCGCGAATTCAATCGAATGACGGCGCGAATGGAGCGCAGTATTGAAAACCAGAAACAATTACTGCGCGATGTGTCCCATGAGTTACGGTCGCCATTGGCTCGAATTCAAGTAGCGGCATCTCTTAGCAATAAAAAACATGGCAAGACTGCAGAGATTGACAGAATCGAATCTGAAGTCAGTCGTCTTGATAGCTTGATCGAAGACCTCCTATCCCTATCAAAACTACAGACGGGCACAAACGAGGTGTTTGAGTTAGTTGAATTAGGTTTACTGATCAACAAAGTTTGTGAGGATGCAAACTTCGAATTTCAATCTTCACAAAAAAAAGTAAAAACATTTTTACAGAGTGAGCTCTTTGTCAGAGGCAATTCTGATCTTCTTACTAGCGCATTTGAAAACGTGATCCGTAATGCGCTGCGTTTTTCTCCCCAGTCGGGCACTGTCGAAGTATCTGCTAAAATAAAAAATCAAACACTAGAGATCCTGGTAACAGATCAAGGGCCTGGGGTAAGTGAGGAGTTCCTGCTACGTATCTTTGATCCTTTCTTTAAGGCCGATCACTCTAGAACCGAATTCAATGGGCAACATGGTATCGGCCTTACCCTCAGCCGCGCTATTATTGAGCTCCACGAAGGCAGCATCATCGCAGAGAATAAATTACCGAGGGGTCTTGTGGTTACAATTTCTCTGCCCTTCAGTTAAACGTTTACTAAACGTTTACGCGATTCACAAGGATAGTCCTGATAATTCGATTCACCAGATAGTAAATACTATTCTGTTTTATTTTTAGAGGACCTGGTTTAGCGGTCGGGATTTACAATCCGGATTCAATCTTACACGCAAGTATCTAATACAAAATCGGTTTATTAGCGAGCACACCTTAATGATTGGAGGTGAACAATCCACAGGACAAATATTTTCGTTTTTAGTGACAAGAAAAAAGAAATTTATTTCCATGTCAAAGCTGATTTGACTGTGGATAAAATTCTCGCGAAGGATTAGACTCAACTCCCCTCTGGCGAAAAAGTTTGTATTAAAGCAATCTCGCCACAACCAGGAAAAAGTGATTTTATCCAATTAAATCATAAGGATGGGGTTTGCTGACGCCCGTATCCAGGTGGTTTAATTATCACCTTGCCTGACGCCAGAGTGCGCGAACAGCGAGTAACGGGAATTAAAACGGGTGTATAAAAATTGAGCAACTCTCAACTATGGCTTGACTGCCTTGATCGTTTAAAAACCGAAGTCTCGGACGATGAAATCAATACCTGGTTAACTCCATTACATACGATCGTAAACGATCAAACGATCAAACTTCTAGCGCCAAATCGCTATGTCCTGAATCATGTTAAACAAAACCTGTTTCAACATATTGAGTCTACGATTATTGCAATGGATTCCGGCGTCGATACGGTGCAGTGTGAAATTGGGAGTCACGGTAATGAGTCTGTTCCATTTACACAGTTAAAAACAAAAGCTGATGAAGAAAAACCCGCGGCAATGACATTTGCCTCTGAGTTTGACGATGACATTAACGAATCCCCCCTGCCCTATACTGGTGGCCGGCTTAATAGAGACTATACTTTTGACACTCATGTCGAAGGGACTTCAAACCAATTAGCTCGCGCTGCCGCACAACAGGTTGGGATGCATCCTGGAAAATCATACAACCCTCTTTTTATCTATGGAGGGGTTGGTCTTGGTAAAACCCATTTGATGCAGGCCGCTGGTAACCTGATACATGATGGTAAACCCGAAGCGAAAGTGATTTACATCCGATCCGAGCTTTTCGTTAACGACATGGTTAAAGCACTCAAGAACAATACGATGAACGATTTCAAACGTTACTATCGTTCTCTAGATGCGCTGCTTATCGACGATATTCAATTCTTTGCCCGTAAAACGCAATCTCAGGAAGAGTTCTTTCATACCTTCAACTCCCTTCTCGAAGGTCAACGTCAAATTATTATTACGAGTGATCGGATTCCTAAAGCAATGACCGACGTTGAGGAAAGATTGATTTCTCGTTTTGGATCCGGCCTTACTGTCTCTATCGACCCACCCGAGCTCGAAACCCGTGTGGCAATTCTTGGAAAGAAAGCAATCGAACGGAATATTACCTTACCAGAAGACGTTGCATTCTTTGTCGCCAACGCGGTACGTTCAAATGTCAGGGAGCTTGAGGGTGCGCTTCATCGAATCATTGCCAGCTCCGGATTTACTGGACGACCTATCAATGTCGATCTGGCAAGAGAAGCCCTACGGGATTTACTGATGTATCGAGAGTCCCGCATTAACATTGAGAGTATCCAGCAAACTGTTGCAGAGTACTTCAAGATACGAGTCGCAGATTTGCTCTCTAAAAAACGTTCCAGAGATATTGCCCGGCCACGTCAGCTCGCGATGGCATTCGCGAAGGAATACACTAATATGAGTTTGCCCCAGATTGGCGACCGGTTTGGCGGTCGGGATCACACTACAGTGCTGCACGCGTGCAGAAAAGTAGAGGACCTGCTCCAAACAGACAGCAAGGTACAGGAAGATCACCACAATCTCCAGCGCCTGATTGGTGCATAAATAAAGGGTAGTTCGCGCTTATCTATTGTAGCTGAAAACAAAGCAGACACTTCGAGCGTCGCGGTTTTTACCTTGCTCTAAGAGATCCGACAGCAATTAGAACTGGCTGAATAACTTGTGGTTAGCCTGTGGAAAAACAGGCCTTTTTCTGTGTACTGTTTGTAGATAATATTAGCCCACATTTTGTTATCTGGTTGTACAGTGTTTAAGCGTCTTTTTGCCACATTTGTTTGAACAACAACTGTTTGATAAATAATGTTAATTTCGAGTTGTTAACATATTCACAGGGCCTAATATTACTACTACTAATAAGTTAAATATGAAAATTAAAATTGATAGATCAGAGTTATTACCTACATTGGCTCTGGTAAGCAGCGTAGTGGAAAAGAGACAAACCTTACCTATTCTCGCGAATCTCTATTTTGGTGTTGAAGACAAAAAGATGACGTTAGTTGGAACTGATCTTGAGGTAGAAATATCGGAGGCTATAGAGGGGGTGCAAGGCGAAAATGGCAATTTTACAGTATCTACACGTAAAATCTTAGATATATCGCGCATGTTACCGGATAATGCATCGATCTCCTTTAAAAGTGATGGTGAAAAAGTAGTCGTTACTTCAGGTAGAAGTCGCTATACATTGAAAACGTTACCTGCCGATGAATTTCCTAGAATAGAAACAGGAAATTGGGAAGAAAGATTTAAAATCAATCAGATATCTCTTAAAAGACTTCTCGAGAAGACTTCTTTTGCGATGGCGGTGCAAGATGTACGTTATTACCTGAATGGTGTGCTGCTAGAAATCGGCCAGAACAGATTACGTGCAATTGCCACCGACGGTCATAGGCTTGCGCAAAGTGAAGAAGAAATCGATTTATCGATTAACAATATCCGCCAAGTCATCGTACCCAGGAAAGCGATATCCGAAATCGCGAGATTTCTGGATAATGACGAAGAGGTACAAATTCTGATCGAGGTTAGTAAGAACCACCTTAGACTCTCTAAAAATAACACCACACTCATTACAAAGCTGATTGATGGAAAATTCCCAGAGTTTAAGGGGGTGTTGGATACGGAATTGAATATTGTAGTTCCCGTGAATAGATCTGAACTGATTGATACCTTAACCAGGGCCGCAGTGTTAACAACGGACAGATTTAAGGGTGTAAAACTTACCCTTAAGGATGGCACGTTGTCCGTTACGGCGAATAATCCTGAACAGGAAGAAGCTCTTGAAGAAATGGGTGTGGAGTTTAAGGGCGATAGTGTGGAAACGGGGTACAACGTGGCTTATTTGATCGATGCGGCGCGGGTTATTTCCGGTGAGAATGTGGAACTGCATTTCCAGGGTAACGATGGAATATGCATACTTAAACAGCCAGGTGATGAAACCTCTACGTGGTTAGTGATGCCGATGCGTATATAGTGCGTTTTTACCTATTCACTAAAGCCGGCGAAGTGCCGGCTTTTTCATGTTTCACGTGAAACATCCGTGTTTAGATAGTTGGTCTGGATATTTAGGAAGTAGTGGAAAACTGCGTTTATGCAGTTCGATAGATATCTTTCATAACCTCTCCAGCTTCCTAACTGACATTAGAATCTAAAAGAATCGTACGGATAATTTTTTGCTTACAATGAACCCTAGAGCGGAGTAATTCAACTAGTATTGGCATAGACCAAAGGGCTTGGGTAATAATTTGACATATCAGACAGCAGACTCTTTGCAATCCACCCCATTTAATAGTTGTTTTAGAAGCAAGCATAATATTGCTGAAGTGGGTTTCTGCTTCGGGATAATCATACCCACAGACAGATAGGGCCTTTCATAAATACCACGCCATTTTTGGTTAATGTCACCCCGTCAGGCATGGTGGATGGATTCAAATTGTCGTTCATCTACCTACCCTTAACGGATTGTTCGATTGGAACTCTCGATAATGGCAGTTTTAGTCAGTTGTTCTGGTTGAGAACGCTGCAGACGGATACTTTCCTTCTATGCCTTGGTCTGAATTTCCCGCTAAATACGTGACGGAGTTATTCGATCGAATGGCCTTTAGTTTGCTACGCGAATCAATTATCTGGCCGAATGCAGGCATAATTATCAGTACGGGTAATCATAGATCAATTTCAACATCTAAGAATTCTAGATTGTAGTCCTCGATTACATTTAATTTACGAAACACAAGATCGTAAGCCACCTAACTATGGATTCTCTGCTTCTTTGCCAATTCGAAATTTCTGGCTTTCCAAGCCTGCGAATTTCTTTATATGTAAAATCTCCTGTAGACAAAAAATTTTACTTCTAAGCCCAACTAACTACCAGGAAATTACCGCTAAACCACAATGTTCCACGTGAAACAGCAGTGGATCGATCGCAAATTAGAATAAGCGGGTGACAGGGGCTTACTGGGACTCGCTGACAGTATAGATCGGAAGGAAGCGCATTTCGAATTGTACTGAGTCGGGCAGACCATTATCGGACCGCTGAGATAAAAGGACAGGTATAGCTTCGTAATTTATCGAGGAGGGGTCTATAGGGGCATAGTAAAACATGGACATAACCCCAAGGGTTTCGTCGAAATCAATAAAATGGTTATTAAAACTATACTTATATAAAATAAATTATTGTTTTAAAAGAATATATTTATCTATCGAGTTTCATATAAAAAATGTGTTTGTAATGGTTACTGGCTCTATAAGTTATGAAACTTGGTGTACAGCTAAGTAGTTGATATTACAAAACTAATAATTGTTATAGTAAGCAAGGTAATAGCCCGGAAACAGGCTTTTCTATGTTAAAATCAAGCACTTATAAACTGCACCCAAATGGAGTATGTCAGAAGAGTATAACGCCGACAGTATCAAGGTACTGAAAGGACTGGATGCCGTCCGGAAAAGACCCGGCATGTATATCGGCGATACCGACGACGGTACCGGGCTGCATCACATGGTATTTGAGGTGGTGGACAATGCAATCGATGAGGCTCTTGCGGGTTACTGCAACCAAATCAAGGTAAAAATAAATGCCGACGAATCGATCTCGGTGAGCGACGATGGCAGAGGAATTCCAACAGGAATTTTAGAAGACGAGGGAGGCAAGAGCGCTGCCGAAGTGATCATGACAGTGCTGCATGCCGGGGGTAAGTTCGATCAAAACTCCTACAAAGTATCCGGCGGCCTACACGGAGTGGGGGTGTCGGTGGTGAACGCGCTATCGGAAAGATTGTGCCTGGAAATCCATCGCGACGGCAAGGTTCATTATCAGGAATACTCCATGGGAGAACCATTGGAACCTTTGACAATTACCGGAGACACGGATCGTACCGGCACGATCGTAACGTTTATGGCCAGCCACAAGACGTTTAGTCACGTGCAGTATCGATATGAAATTCTTGCCAAGCGACTGCGAGAGCTATCATTTCTAAACTCTGGGGTACGCATAGAACTGGTAGACGAAAGGGATGGTAATAGTGAAGTGTTCGAATATGAAGGAGGGATAGCGGCATTTGTAAGTCACCTGAACAGTAAAAAGACTGCGCTCCATCCTACTGTGTTCAACATGCTTGGAGATCAGGATAACGTTCATATAGAACTGGCGATGCAATGGAACGATTCGTACCAGGAAAATACGTATTGCTACACAAATAATATTCCACAGGCAGATGGTGGCACCCACCTTGCCGGATTACGTGCGGCAATGACCCGCACCTTGAATGGATACATCAATGAACTAGGTATCGCTAAGAAGGAAAAAGTTGCGCTAAGTGGCGACGATAGCCGCGAAGGGGTGACTGCTGTGCTATCAGTAAAAGTCGCGGACCCAAAGTTTTCCTCTCAAACCAAGGACAAGCTAGTGTCTTCAGAGGTAAAGGGGATAGTAGAAAGTATCGTGTCGGAGCACCTAAAAAACTTCCTGCAGGAAAACCCTGGCGAAGCTAGAATCATTGCGAACCGCATAGTCGAATCTGCAAGAGCGCGAGAGGCTGCGAGAAAGGCGCGCGAACTCACTAGACGAAAAAGTGCTCTCGACCTCGGAGGTCTGCCGGGCAAACTGGCAGACTGCCAGGAGAAAGATCCTGCCCAGTGTGAAATTTATCTGGTTGAGGGTGATTCAGCGGGAGGCAGTGCAAAGCAGGCGAGGGACCGCAGATTTCAAGCTATTCTGCCGCTGAAGGGAAAAATCCTGAATGTAGAGAAAGCCCGCTTCGATAAAATGCTGACCTCTGACGAAGTGACAACACTGATTACCGCCCTTGGCACTGGTATTGGGAAAGACGACTTTGACATCAGCAAACTGCGCTACCACCGAATTATTATCATGACCGACGCGGATGTAGATGGTTCACACATCAGAACGCTACTGCTGACCTTTTTCTTCCGCCAGATGCCAGAATTGCTGGAGCGTGGTTACGTCTATATTGCTCAGCCCCCTCTTTACAAGATGGCGAGTAAAAAGAGAGAAAAGTATCTACTCGATGACACCGAGATGAGCAATCACCTGCTTGAGTCAGCAACTGAAAAAGCGGTGGTGACGATGTCAAATGGAGAAACACTGTCGGGAACAGAACTCAAGGCCACCGTTCTGGACCTGCAAACAGTGCAGTCTACGGTAGCTCGTTTGGCACGTCGTTACAACTCAGAGGTTTTAGATGCGTTGTTGCAGGTAGAGCCAATTTTAATTGAAGATTTCGATCCTTCGCGGGCCCAAAGAATTTGCAATGAGTTAGCAAACACACTGAACCAGGAGCAATCGGAAGTGGTGCGTTACGAAGTACGTTATGAACCTAACACACTAGAATTTTGCATTGACAAGCATCAGTATGGCTTAGTAGATACTTATCGACTAGGAGAGGGGTTCGTCAAAAGCGCAGAGTATCGAAGTATGGTCGCGATGAGTAGTCGGCTTAAGGAAATTGAAAAGGAACCGCTGAAGTTAAACTGGGGTGATAACGAACATCAGACTCAACGATTCGCAGATGCGGTCGAATGGATTCTGGCGCGGGCACGTAAAGGTGTTACCATCCAGCGCTATAAAGGACTGGGGGAAATGAATCCGGACCAACTGTGGGAAACAACAATGGATCCAGACGTAAGGCGCTTACTCAAGGTCAATATTGAAGACGCCATAGCGGCCGACGAGACGTTTACCACTTTGATGGGTGATCAGGTAGAACCTCGCAGGGAGTTCATCGAAAAAAATGCATTTGCGGTCAGCAATTTAGATGTTTAGCCGCGAAATTTGACATCGAAGCATTCTCTATAGGGTGCCAGCTCTGATCTGAATTAATACAGATGAGGCGCTGAATTTCGTTTTGTCTCGAAATAGGTCCTTAGTGCAACTATACAACTCGTATTTCTGGCACCGTGCATAGGGGCTTGGAATCCAGTATAAACAGCAACCGGATTAAACAAGCCAACGCCGTCGTCAATTAGATCCTGGCCTTTGTCTGGATATAGAGAGAGTCGCGATCACATTGTCGAAAGAACCCTTCTGCGCCGAGTAACGAAGTAGCTGACGTCGGGAAACAATCTAACGAGACATTTATTCTACTGTCTAATAGTCGAAATTCCTCGGTTCGGCGAAGACGCTCTCGACCATAGGTCGAAAAAATTCCAGTGGCTTGGAGGTAAAGTCCGGGTCAAAGCAGTTCTGATCGTAATTGGCGCAAAAATTAACACAGTCCTGGTACCAGGGATTGTCCTTGTGCACGTCTCGCGCATTGCGGTCCCGGTCAAAATGGTGGGCGTAGTAGTAAGCCTGGAACAACCCGTGATGTTTGATGATCCAGTGAACGCGCTCAGAAACGTAGGGTCTCAGAATAGCTGCAGCCATCTCACTGTGTGAATGAGGCGCTAGAGGGTCGCCAATGTCATGCAGGAGCGCAGCCACGACCATTTCTTCATCCTCACCCTCTTCCCAGGCCCTTGTCGCAGACTGCAGAGAATGCTCCAGCCTGGAAACTTTATATCCACCAAATGAGTGCTCAAGCTGGCTCAGCGCGTCGAGTAAGCGATCGGGCAGGGATTTGTTATAGACATGTTCCTGCTCAGTCAGAAAAACATACTCGTCCTTGGTTCCATCCTCCATGTGAATAAAGTCGACTGTTTTTAATGGTTGATTCATGTCATAGGCCAATTAGTTTATTTGGAATACAGTCTTTGGGCGCTATCTAAATAACGATAGTACTGCTTCGGGGGGTCGACCAATAACCGCTTTGCCAGCGTGTGTGACAATAGGTCGTTCCAGCAAAATGGGGTTTTCCAGTATCCGTTCAATTAATATGTGCTCGTCTTGAGCGCTATCAGCAATATTAAGTTCTTTATAAATTGATTCGCCGGTTCGCATGATATCGTGGACAGAGCATCCAAGAGCCACCGTAATTTCCTTAAGCATCTCGCCATTTGGCGGAGTGTCGAGATACAACACTACTTCCGTGTCTACCCCATGTTCTTGGAGCAGTGCTAGAGTCGCCCGGGATTTTGAGCAGCGTGGATTATGATAAATGCGCGTCACAGGATATCTGCACCAGTAAAAAGTCTATTGGTATACTGATGAGAATATAAAACCGTTGCCGCCTGGAGGCAATACAGTTGAATCTATCCATACAGACAGGGAGTCATCTGATACAGATTATCACCGGAATACTGAGGCGCTTCGACCAAGATCGATGCTTCAGAGTAGCTTCCGCCCTGGCGTTTACCACGCTGCTGGCATTGGTGCCGTTGGCTACGGTGATATTCTCAATGTTGTCGCTGTTCCCCGTTTTTGAGCATTGGTCCGGCGAGGTGGAGGCATTCATTTTCAAAAACTTTGTGCCAACAGCGGGAGACGCCGTCAGCACTTACATCCGAGAATTCTCCAGTCAGGCCGGCCGCCTGACTGCAGTCGGCCTGATTTTCTTGCTGGTAAGCACGTTGTTACTACTTTCAACTATTGAAGATGCTTTCAATGACATTTGGCGGGTAAAACGCGGAAGACTCCTGTTTCAAAGGCTGCTTCTATATTGGGCAGTCGTAACATTAGGGCCCATGTTGACAGCTGTCAGCTTGTCAATGAGCTCCACTCTGCTCTCGATGAAGATGTTCTCCGATCAATCGTTAGTTGCAGGGGCAACGCAGTTCATACTGGGGTACTTACCCATTTTATTTGAGTTAGGGGCCTATATCGTTTTTTATAAGGCGATACCAAATACCCAAGTTAAGATGCGCCACGCCTTAATAGGCGCTGTGGTGGCCACAATCTTGTTTGAGCTGACCAAGCTCGGGTTCGCTTTTTACATTCTAAACTTTCGTTCCTATCAACTTATTTATGGCGCGCTTGCGACCATACCAATATTTTTTATCTGGGTGTATCTTTGCTGGCTGGTAATGTTGCTCGGCGCTGTGGTGGCAGCAGAGTTAAAAACCCGGGAACAGGAGCTAGCGAAAAAGGCTGTAGCTGGAGAGGCTTTAATAAGCGCCAGCTAATCAGAAACCACTAGCGCTCTTGTTCAATGCTGCGTTCTATAACTTTTGGAATAGTCTTGGGATCCGCGACTTGAATATTAAACCAGCTTTGGACCCGGCCCAGAACACCGGCGCAGGGGGAGTATTTTCTTATCGGATCGCTGCGCATCACAGGTATTGAGAGTCTATCGGTGCATCCGAATTTGGCCAGCAAACCGTTAGAGGGGTCGACTTCCACATACTCTATTTCATCCGGCGGATCGAATTGCGCGGGCTGCAGCCATAAATCAGACATAATCTTTTCCCACACACGCATCGCACCGCTGGATCCGGTTAAACCAAACGGTTTATTATCATCCCGGCCAACCCACACCACGCTAAGCAGATTGCCACTATAACCTGCGAACCAGCTGTCTCGGTAATTATCAGTCGTGCCGGTTTTCCCGGCGAGTTGCAGCGCGGGATCGAAACGCCCCGCAAGGCGGGCTGCGGTACCTCGCCGCACTACCTGTTTCAAAGCATAATCCACCAGGTAAGCAGGGCCCTGCTCAATGACCTGTTTTTGTTTTTGTGAGAATCGCGCGATCGCTTCGTTTTGTCTGTTGCTGATATTGCTGATGGATCTAAGTGGTGCGCGAATACCGTGATTGGCAATGGACTGGTACAGCTGCGCGATCTCCAACGGGCTATGATCATTCGCGCCGAGCAGAAGCGACGGGTAGTCTTTGAGTTCTCGGCTGATACCCAGCCTATTTATGGTCTCAATTACGTTTTCAACCCCCACAGACATACCGACTCTAACGGTGGGAACGTTATAAGAGCGAGTCAGTGCCTCCAGAACATTGGTTTTTCCACGGAAGGTCTGGTCGTAGTTCTGAGGTGACCAGGCGTCACCATTTGGAGGGGTTAGTGTAAGAGGAGTGTCTTCGACCATGGTTGCCAGATTGTATCTGGCCGGTTGCTCAAGGGCGGTCAAGTACACCAGGGGTTTGACCAAGCTGCCGATAGGCCGTTGCGCATCTATAGCGCGATTGAAACCGGAATATCCTCTCTGACGGTCTCCTACCAGACCCAGGATATCGCCACTTTGCACCTCAATAACAATCACGGCGCCTTGCAGTACACCGGATTCAATTCCATGGTCTTTTTCCAGAACGGACAGCGTACTGGATAACCCGGTCTGAGCGGTAGACTGGACATCAGGATCCAGCGTGGTGAACAGCTTAAGCCCATCGCTTCGCAATACATCTTCGGAAAAGTACTGTCGAATCTGTCTGTGCAGATAATCGACGTAAGCCGGAAATCGATTATTGGTTGATGGCCGGTGAGGTGCAATATCCAACGGTAGTTCCACCAACGTGCGTGCCGTTACATCGGTTATAGCGCCCACCTTGGCCAGGGTTTTTAAAACTAGATTGCGTCGCGACAACGCTCGTTCTGGATGTCGTCTTGGATTGTAGTAAGACGGCGCGGGAATCATGCCGACCAGAAGAGCGGTCTCATGCAGTTTAAGCTGCTCGACAGGGCGAGCAAAATAGTATTCGCTCGCCAGGGCGAACCCGTGCACGGCACGGTTGCCGGCCTGGCCCAGAAAAATCTCGTTAAGGTAGTGCTCGAGAATTTCCGCTTTGCTGTATCGAAGCTCCATTACGATGGCCATCAGAGCCTCGGTGGCTTTTCTTGATATGGAGCGCTCGGGGCTTAAAAACAAATTTTTCACTAGCTGTTGAGTGATTGTGCTTCCGCCCTGAACAGCCTGCCTCTTGATCAGGTTGTTATAGAACGCTCGAAGTATGGCAACCAGGTCAATACCAATATGACTCTCAAAATTACGATCCTCCATGGCTAACAGGGCCTGTATCAGAAGCTCTGGCATCTGGTGTAGTTTGAGTGCGATGCGGTCTTCGTAAGGGCCGAGCTGAAGGCTGCCAATAAACTCGGGTTCGAGGGCGGCCGAGTCCAAGTGATTGCCGTTGGCATGGTCGAGGATTCGGCTTAAGCCGGCTTCACCGAATTCAAGGCGAACCAGAGGAGGTTGGTCAGGCGTGCCAGGAACAGGGTTAATAAATACGTCCATCCGGTTTCCCGCAACCACATAACTGCCGGCCCCAGACACTCTGTCAACTCTGCGATAACCAAGATAATCCAGCGTATCGGTAACCTTGTCCTGACCCATATTTCGGTTTGGCGCGAGTATCAGTGAACGCGCATAGATGTGAGCTGGTTGGGGATGAATGCCCGCCTCGAACCGTTGTTGAATCTGGTAATCAAGATAAATCAGAAAACCGATGATACATAAAATGATGGCGATAGAAACTTTAAAAACCACTGGCCAGAAGAAGCCAAAAGAGAAAGCCGGCGGTTTTGTTTGACGCTTACGTGCCTTTTTTTTACGAGTCACCATCAGCAATCAAAGCTGAAGCTGACACTTCCAGCAAATATCGAACCCTGCTGGATTGGATTCCCGGCAATGCTGGCAAAAAATGGTTTTATCGCTATCACCAAATTCAATCTGGGAGATTAATTGTCTGGCCAGGGACAGGTCTGAATCGCGTCTAACCCAGACCTCGGGTGAAGTAACCGGCAGTTCACCCACGGCGCCGAGGGCATTCTGATGAAAAATCTCGCAGGGCACCCCGTTGCCGTGCAGCCAGTCAGCAACCAGTTGACAGTCTATCAGCGTGTCCGCGCTATAGGCTCTCTTCATTGAGGTAGTGATACTCCATGACACCAACAGCGGCAATTAATCACACGAAACAATGATCAAAATGCGCTAGTTAACTGTGGTCGTTAATGTGAGATTTCGGCCATGCCACCATGATGGCTTGTACCAGGGTGGCGAGCGGAATTGCAAAAAACACGCCCCAGACACCAAAAAGCCCACCGAAAAACAGCACTGCTACGATGATTGCAACCGGGTGGATATTCACCACTTCAGAAAATAAAAGCGGGACTAAAAGATTACCATCGAGTGCCTGAATCACCAGATAAGCAATGACTAATGTGGCGAATTCACTAGTCCAACCCCATTGAAAATATGCAATCACCACTACGGGAACGGTTACCACCGCAGCCCCAAGGTAGGGGACCAATACGGACAGTCCGACCAGCACCGCCAGCAGCATCGAAAACTGCAGACCAAGCAGTGAAAAAGTAACAAAGCTCGCAAACCAGACGATCAGGATCTCCCAGAATTTACCTCGTATATAGTTACCGATCTGTCTGTCTACATCGCGCCAGACTTGTATTGCCAGCTGGTTATCGCTGGGTAGCAAGTCTCGCGTCCACTCGATAATACGAGTTTTATCCTTAAGGAAAAAGAAGATCAGGATCGGCAGCAAAATTACATAGATCAACAGGGTAATAATATTGGCGGCGCCAGACAAAGAGCTGGTCACTACGGATTGTCCGAACGCCGTCAGGTCATTGCGCAAACTACGGATGATCTCCTGTATCTGCTCCGGAGAGAACAGATCCGGATATCGCTCTGGTAATGTCATCAGTGCGGCCTGGCCCTTGGTCAGCATGCTCGGGATTTGCGCAACCACCTGAGTGAGCTGAGTATATAAAGTAGGGAGCAGTCCGAATACGACCAAAACCAAGAACAGCATGAAAGCGAGAAAAACCAGCCATACGCATACCGTTCGTGGCAGCCTGAGAAACACCAGTCGTTTGATAATGCCATCAAGCAGGTAAGCGACCACAATGCTGACCAGTACCGGAGCGAGCATATCACCGGCGTAGACGATGATGACAAACAGGACCACCAGGGCTATGGTGAGAAATACAACTTGCGGGTTTGCAAGCTGTTTCTTTACCCAGTCTGATATCTGTTCCATAACGAATTTATATCAGTTTTATCAGGTACCGGCCATACGACAGGGGCGCAGCTCGACAGTGGATCGAAACAGAGAGGGTATCATTGCGCTACGATGCTGTAATCGTGGGTGATATTCACACCATGCGACAGCATCCGGGTCACCGAGCAATACTTTTCCATCGAAAGTGAGACGGCTCGGGCTACTTTCTTCGGATCCAGATCATGCCCGGTCACGGTGTAGTGGACATGTATGTCGGTAAACACAGCAGGCACGGCATCTGCTCTCTGGCCTTCGATATCAATGGTGCAATCGGTCACCTGCTGGCGGCTCTTTTCAAGGATTAAGGAAACATCGATGCCGCTGCAGCCCCCGAGACCCATAAGAATCATTTCCATCGGTCTGCTGCCTAGATCGGCGCCGCCATTATTCGCGGAGCCATCCATGATAACGGAGTGGCCGCTGTCTCCAGTGGCTTCAAATGCGAGTTTACCAACCTTTCTTAACCTGGTCTTCATAAATCAGTATCCTCCTTACGGTCTTTCAAAAAACAATTCGGCGAGTTTGGCGCCCGGATCGTCGGCTCGCATAAAGGCTTCCCCAACGAGGAAAGTGTGCACATTATTCTGACGCATCAACCTCACATCGTCGGGCGAGTGAATACCGCTCTCTGTAACAACCAGTCGGTCGTCAGGAATTGCTTGCAACAGATTCAACGTGGTGTCGAGAGATGTTTCAAATGTGCGCAGATTTCTATTATTAATTCCGATCAGCGATAGTGGAAGTTTGAGCGCTCTGTCGAGTTCTTCCCGGTCGTGAACTTCTAGCAGAATGTCCAGATCCAGCCCCGTAGCCAGCGTCGATAAGTCTGTAAGACTCTCGTCGCTCAGCGCAGCCGCAATCAGCAGGATGGCATCGGCACCAATCAGGCGTGATTCATAAACCTGGTACGGATCAATAATAAAATCTTTTCGCAGTACCGGGAGACCACTGCGAACCCGGGCCTGACCCAGGTAGTCGTCGTGCCCCTGAAAAAAGCGTTCGTCTGTAAGCACAGACAGACAGGTAGCCCCACCCCGGGCGTAGCTTTCGGCAATTTTAGCAGGATCAAAGTTCTCGCGAATGATGCCTTTGCTCGGTGATGCCTTTTTAACCTCTGCAATTACTGCCGCATGATTTCGTGCGACGTTATCCTGAAGCGCGCGCAAAAAACCTCGGGTCGGGGATTCAAACTGATTCGCCCTGTGCTCAAGATCGGCTAATCCACAAACCTTCATGCGCGCCGCAATTTCTTCGGCTTTGTGATCAACGATTTTTTCCAGTATGTCGCTCATCGGCAGTCTAGAAAGTTCTTTAACAATGTGTGGCCATGGTGTGTTTCAATTGATTCGGGATGAAACTGCACACCCTGGACCGCATACTGGCGATGATTGATGGCCATAATTTCCCCATCCTTGGTGTGCGCCGTGACTTCAAAACATTTCGGAACGGATTGCTTTTCGACGGCCAGAGAATGATAGCGGGTTGCTTGAAACGGATCAGGTAGCTGGTAAAAGACTCCGTGCCCATTATGATGAATCATTGAAGTTTTACCATGCATAAGCTTTTGAGCATGCACGATTTTGCCGCCAAACGCTTGGCCAATACATTGGTGACCGAGACATACCCCGAGAACCGGTATTTTTTCAGCCAATCGTGAAATGGCCGCCACCGAAATACCGGCTTCATTGGGTGTGCAGGGCCCGGGAGAAATCACCAGGTAGTCGGGATGCAGCGCTTCCAGCTCATCCACGCCAATCTGGTCGTTGCGAAACACCTCTACGTTTTGTCCCAGTTCGCCAAAATACTGCACAAGATTAAACGTAAAGGAGTCATAGTTGTCGATCATGGCTAGCATGTTAATGACCCTTCACAAAGGGCTGATGCAAACCTTTGTTTACCATTTCAACAGCCTTAAACACAGCACGGGCTTTATTAAGGGTTTCCTCCCACTCTTTTTCCGGAATCGAGTCGGCGACAATGCCTGCGCCGGCCTGGACGTAAACCTGGCCGTCTTTAATGAGCGCAGTGCGTATGGCGATGGCGGTATCCATATTACCGTTCCAGCCGATGTAGCCTATGGCTCCGGAGTAAATGCCGCGTTTGTCGGTTTCTAGTTCTTCAATGATTTCCATGGCGCGTACCTTGGGTGCACCGGATAGAGTGCCTGCGGGAAAAGTAGCCTTGAGCACATCGATAGCGTCGAGCTGCGGCAGGATCTGCCCGGTCACATTCGACACAATATGCATGACATGGGAATAGCGTTCGATGACCATCTTGTCAGTCACTTTGACGCTGCCGATCTGGGACACTCTGCCGACGTCATTACGCCCCAGATCGATCAACATCAGGTGCTCGGCAAGTTCTTTTGGATCGGCCAACAATTCCTCAGCAAGAGCCTGATCCTGCTCTGGGGTCTGGCCGCGCTGACGGGTGCCGGCAATCGGCCTTACCGTCACCTCGTTCTGCTCGAGTCGCACCAGAATTTCGGGCGATGAACTGGCGATCTGAAACTCACCCAGATCGACAAAGAACATATAAGGTGATGGATTCAAGGTGCGTAACGCACGATACAGCTCAAGCGGTCTTGCCGTGTAGGGCAGTGACATGCGCTGGGACAGGACAACCTGGAAGATATCTCCGTCAAGGATGTACTGCCGACATTTTTCTACTGCGGCTTCGAACTCTTCCTTAGGCAACGAGGAGGGCACCAATTGCTCATCGACCACATTGGTATTGCTTACTTGGGGTTGCTCCGACAGGCCGAGGTGAAGTCTGTCGGTCAGCTCGGTAAGTCGTGCACGGGCATTGTCAAAGGCGTCCGTCTCGGAGGGATCGGCGTGGATGACCACCAGCAATCTGCCGGAGAGGTTATCGAAAATGACCACTTCTTCGGAGACCATAAGCAAAATATCGGGTGCCCCTAACGGGTCATTAACAGCATGCGCACCGAGATGCGGCTCAATATAGTGCACCGTGTCATAACCGAAGTATCCGACCAGTCCGCCGGTAAATCGTGGTAGCCCGGGAACATCCGGAACCTTGTAACGCGCCTGATAGTCGCGAATGGCATCGAGAGGGCTGTCGCTTTGCTGTTGTTTCAGCAGCTTGTCGTCTTCAAAATATCGAATCGTGTGACCGCTGACTTCCAGCCGAGTATGGCAGGGCAGACCGATTATTGAATAACGGCCCCATTTCTCTCCACCCTGGACGGACTCAAGCAGGTAGCTATAGGGGCCGGCGGCGAGTTTAAGGTAGGTACTGAGCGGGGTTTCCAGATCGGCCAGTACTTCACGGGCCAGAGGGATACGGTTATAACCGCGAGCGGCGAGATCGTTAAATTGGTCTTGAGACAGCATGGGAATTCATCATTTGAACAGGCATGGAAAGAAAAACTGAGGCTTACTGACGGTCGTTTCGCCAGCGCCACCGGGTTCCAATTTGCCATATGATGAATTCGTTCATGCTTCAATAAATCGACGCTTTAATTGCGGGCTTGTGCTTTGACAACCAACCCAGTCAGATCGGAAAAATGATCGACCAGCACGTCGGGGTTCTTAGCTCCGAGATTAAGCCCCTGATTGTACCCGTATGTGAGACAAAATACAGGCATGCTTGCAGCCTGGCCGGCGAGGATATCGTTGACCGAATCGCCGATCATGATGCAGTTTTGCGCAGATACCCCGAGCTGCTCCGCCGCATAAAGGAGTGGTTGTGCATGCGGCTTCTGGGTTGTCAAAGTATCCCCGGCAACGATGCTTGAAAAAAATCGGGCTAAGCCCGCATCCTCAAGTAATGATGCGGTATGACGAAAGGGCTTGTTGGTTACGCATCCCATGACGAAACCTTCTTGCTCAAAATACTCGAGAGTTTCTATAACTCCAGGGTAAAGGGTGCTATCTACGTACACATGATCGGCATACAGATCGAAAAATAGAGGCAGTGCCTGCTTAAATACCGCGGCTTCCGGCTCACCGTCGACCTGGCCGGTGAGTGCACGCTTCACGAGTCTCGGCGCACCATTGCCCACCCATTTGCGTAAATCCTGATCGTCGGCCCGGGCTAGGCCGAGCTGCTCCAGCATTAAATTGGCCGCGTTGGCAATGTCCGGCACCGAATCTACCAGCGTGCCATCGAGATCGAACAGCAGTCCCTGTGCCTGATACAGCATAATTGAAAATACTGAGCTTAGATGGCGGCGAGCCGTTCCCGCATAGCCTGTATGACACTCTCATACCGATGCGGATCGGCTTCCTGAGCGGCACCGAAAATCGCGCTGCCTGCGACAAAGGTATCGGCGCCGGCCGCGGCGATCGCGCCTATGTTGTCGACTTTAACACCACCGTCTATTTCCAAACGTATTTCTCTACCGCTTTGTTTTATCCGTTGGCGGGCAAATTCCAGCTTCTTGAGGCTAGAAGGAATAAAGGACTGTCCGCCAAACCCGGGATTCACCGACATCAACAACACCATATCGACTTTATCAATAACATAGTCCAGATAGTCCAAAGGAGTGGCTGGATTGAATACCAATCCCGCTTTACAGCCCTGCTCATGAATCAATCCAAGGGTGCGATCGATATGCTCCGAACCTTCCGGGTGGAAGGTAATGTAGCTGGCGCCGGCAGCAGCAAAGTCAGGGATAATTCGATCTACCGGGCGCACCATCAAGTGCACATCGATTGGCGCGGTCACGCCATGGTTTCGCAATGCCTCACAAACCAAAGGGCCAATGGTTAAGTTGGGCACATAGTGATTGTCCATGACATCGAAATGAACCATATCGGCGCCGGACGCCAGAACGTCGTCGACTTCCTGCCCCAAGCGGGCGAAGTCGGCGGAGAGAATGGATGGCGCGATGAAAAATTCTGACATGATTTACGGTGCCTGCTAAGCAGGTAAATTGACGGTAGTGCGATTATCGCCATCGAATACAACAACGTCCATGTATTTAAGCAAGGAAAAGGTTATGCAAAACCAAAGCTTTACTATGGGCTAAACAGCAAAGGGCTGCTTATTGAACCACCAGGAACAATGGCCGGTTATCGCGGATTAGTTTGACCAGCAGCACGCCATCTACCTGGTCGTTGACGGATTTAAGCACCTCTATCGATTCGATTCGAACTTTATTGATAGTGTAAACGATGTCTCCGGCTTCGATACCGGTTTGGGCCGCAGGGCTGCCGGGCTCTATCTTTTTAACCCGCACTCCGCGCTGTCCGCTTTCCGATGATTGAACTTCCTCAAAGGTTGCACCCGCAAACCGATCGTTAGCGTTAGGCTGGTCGCTACCGGCAGCGATCTGTTCAAGGTCTTTGATCACCACTTTTTCCGAGTAAAGTCTGCCCTCCCGATAAAACTCAACCACTCCCCTATCACCCGCGCGCAGTAATCCCACTGCGTTACGTAAATCCGCACTGTCATCAATCCTGGTATCGTTGAATTTAACGATAACGTCTCCAGATCGCATACCGATGTCTTCCGCGGCTGAGCCAGATATCACTTCAGAAACCACCGCGCCGCGTTTACCCGGGATGTCGAAGGCTTCGGCAAGCTGCGGCGTTAAATCCTGCATCGCGACGCCCAGCAGGCCGCGCCTGATATCGCCAAACTCAATCAGTTGTTGCATCAGTGAGGCTACCATGTCGACCGGGATCGACAGGCCGATGCCTACGCTACCGCCACCGCGTGAAAGGATAGCGGTATTTATTCCCACCAGCTCGCCTCGCAGGTTTACCAGAGCGCCACCTGAATTGCCTGGATTAATCGATGCGTCGGTTTGAATGAAATCTTCGTATCCTTCGATACCGAGTCCGCTTCTACCCAGCGCGCTGACAATCCCGGAAGTGACAGTCTGGCTCAATCCAAACGGACTGCCAATGGCGACCACGAAGTCACCCACCCGCAGCTGGTTCGACTGGCCGACCTGAATGGCCACCAGGTCTCCATCCGACACCTGGATCACGGCAACGTCGCTATCTTGGTCAGACCCAACCAGTGTTGCGACCAGGCTGCGGCCGTCATTGGTGGTCACGGTAATTTCGTCGGCCTGATCAATCACATGATGGTTAGTAAGGATATATCCGTTCTCCGAATCGACTATCACACCCGATCCAAGGCTGTTACTTTGCTGCTGCTGAGGGAAGTATTGGCGGAAGAAAGGATCCTGCATCAGAGGGTGATCGTCCATATCGATGCGTGTAGTCGTCGAAATATTAACCACCGTGGGCAGCACGCCTTCCAGCATTGGTGCCAAACTGGGAAGCGGCTCGCCATCAATGACCTGCGGCAGCGCGGCGTGGGATGTCGAGACCACAATACTCCAGAGCAGCAGAGCGATATAGACGAGCGCGCGGTCAATAGAGTGTTTCATTGAGCGTGTCTGCAAAGATTATCTTTGTTTGTCAATATATGGATTAAGGGGATTATGACCTTTAGCAGTTTGTTAAACCTATGCACGTACACGGCATATTGATCCCGGCTACTACTAAGCCTGCTTACGTCAGACACCCTGGTGCAGGGAGGGTTCCTGTGCACAGGTCACACTCGTGGTGGTGGCTGGCCCCCGCGCCGCGTTAACCGAGCACCCCGGATCCTTCTAGGTAGAGTCAGAGGTGTCGAGCCTCCGAAAAGCGCAATGGCTTTGCCGGTTGCATGCCGGGTTAGGCATCCAGCCAGCTATCTACCGCCTGCTTGGTAGAGAATACCGGCGTGCTGTCAAATTTGAAGGTATTGTGAAAGAAATTATCGCACGCAGCCTGATGATACTGCTGACGATAAAAATCTTCGTTCTTGACAATGTCCTTGAGTGCACTCACCAGGGCATCGACATCGTCACGGGTATTGTAGATACCAAAGCTCGCTCGCACCATGCCTCGATGCAACTCCGCAAGCGCTTCAAGCTCTTCATTGCTGAGATCGTCCATTTGCGCCATTAAGTCGTCAGAGATCATTTCTCGAACGTATGGGTGGGCACAGAAACAGGCGTTACGCACCGCTACGTTATGATAGTCGTTGAGGATTGCAGCGGTGAGAGAATGATGCATACCGCGAATATTAATCGACATGGCGCCAGTGCGGTGACAGCAGTCCGGGTTAGTTTGGCCGTATATGACGACCCCGGGTATTTCTTTCACTCTTGAGATGGCGTAGTTCACTAAATCGGTTTCTTCCTCATCGATGAAATCCATTCCGACTTTCTTTAATGTATACAGTACCGTTGCCAGAGCGATCGCGCCGGCGATATTAGGCGTACCCGCTTCTTCGCGATCCGGAAACATATCGGTGGGAATGTAACGGTCGACATGTACATCTTCTACCATGCCGCCCCCAACTTCTTCAGGCTCGATGCCGCTGAACAGATCGCGCCGCGTAATCACTACGCCGGGGGATGAAGGTGCATAGATCTTGTGGCCGGACATGGCCACCATATCGATGTTGCGCAGTGGATTATCATGGCCGCTCATTTTGATTGGCACATGGGCCGCCATTTGCGCCGCGTCTACCAGGATCAGGGTGCCGTAGCGATGGGCAAGCTCGGCAATATCGTAGATCGGATTGACGATGCCAGTAACGTTAGAGACCCCGGTCACAGAAATATAGTTGACGCGTTCTCCGTACAGTTTCAATGCTTCTTCAATTTTCTCTAAGTCGGCTGCACCAAATCCTTCTTCAGTAATCACCACCGGAATGTGCACCACTTCATTGAAGTGCTTTCTATGCGGCAGATCGTTGGAGTGGTGTTCCATGATGGTGGTAATTACCACGTCACGTTCGGGTCGCTTGCGGCTCAGGGTGCGAGCGATCCGGTTTATGCAACCGGTAGTGCCACTACCGACAAAAAAGCTGCCATAAACTTCCGGGTCTGCGTCGACAAAGTCCAGCATCATGTTATGGGCCCAGTCGAATTCCGCAGTCGACAATTTGGCGTTGAAGTGAACGTTGGTATGGGTATTGGCGTAGTAAGGCAGATACTTGTCCATGACGTCTTTGACTACACCAAGCTGCAGGGTGCTGGCGGTGCTGTCCAGATAAATACGTCGACTGGTTTCCCCGGTAGCCAGTGGATACTCGACATCTATTCCGGTGGTGCTTTCGCGAAGCTTCTGTAACATTCTGTGACGAAGGTCATCGTCCTGGCATGGCAAAATATTTTCTTTCATTGGCTGCTTTGATTGGGTTTAAAAACATATATCCCTATAGAACCCTGGTTTACAGGAATAATATTTTATTTTAGTAGATTATCTAGACATTTGGTTTCAACATCCATAGGCAATATAGCACGTTGTTCTATTTTTATAAACCAAATCAAGCTCTGTTACCATGGCCTGAAAAACCAGAGTATGCCCAATGCAGAAGTTTGACCTGATCATTATCGGTAGTGGCCCGGCCGGTAAAACCGCCGCCATTCAAGGCGCCAAACTTGGCAAGAGTGTCGCGATCATAGATGGCATGCCCCAGGTCGGTGGAGTCTGCGTGCACACGGGCACTATTCCCAGCAAGACGTTGCGTGAGACCGTCCTTAATTTAACCGGCTGGCGCGAGCGTGGATTCTACGGTAGATCTTATCGCGCCAAAGCAGATATCCAGGCCGGGGATCTGATGCAACGTCTCAACATGACTTTGCAAAGCGAGGTCGACATTCTAGAAGACCATCTGGTTCGAAATGGGGTCATTATTTTCCAGGGACTGGGCAAATTTCTCAGCGATACTGAAGTCGAAGTCAGAACGCTGTTAGGTGATACTTCAACCATCACCTCCGACCGAATCATCATCGCGGTAGGTACCAAGACATTTCGCCCGGACTATGTGCCGTTCGATGGCAAAGCCGTGATCGACAGTGACGAAGTCACCCGCATGCAGACCTTGCCACGGTCGATGACGGTAATTGGCGCGGGTGTGGTTGGGGTCGAGTATGCAACCATTTTCAGCACCCTCGATATTAACGTGACGCTGGTCGAACCCCGGGATACCATGCTCGACTTCATCGATAATGAAGTGCTGATGCATTTCCGGCACGACATTGTCGATCAGGGTCTTCGGCTGCAGTTTGGACAGAAGGTCAGTAAGATAGAACGCAGGAAGAGCGGGACCTGCGTGGTGCACCTGGAAAGTAATCGAGCGATCGCGTCCGATATGATTTTATTTGCCGCCGGCAGGGTCGGCGCAACAGATAGTCTCGGGCTCGACAAAATCGGCATCGAGGTCGATCATCGAAAGCGGCTGTCGGTAAATGAACACTTTCAGACTAGTACCCCCAGCATTTACGCGGTCGGTGATGTCATCGGATTCCCAAGTCTTGCTTCGACGTCGCTGGAGCAGGGGCGAGCCGCGGCATTACACGCGTTAGGTTTCGAAGTGCATCAGCTGCCCGAATTTTTCCCCTATGGAATTTATGCGGTGCCGGAAATGTCCAGCGTAGGGATGACCGAAGAAGAAGTCATAAAACGCAAGATTTCATACGAAGTCGGCATCGTACCATTACCTGAAACCTCACGGGGAAAGGTCATGGGGCTGCAGTCTGGATTGATGAAACTGATTTTCTCAACTAAGAGCCGCCGCTTGCTGGGCGCACATATCGTTGGTGAAGGCGCCACCGAGCTGATCCATATCGGCCAGGCGGTACTCACTCTAAAAGGGACGCTGGACTACTTTCTGGAGAATGCGTTTAACTATCCGACCCTGGCCGAGGCCTACAAGGTGGCATCGTTGCATGCTCACAACCGAATGGCGGCACTGGAAGAGTAGAGGCGTTAACACTTGATCTGATACTGGGAGCACATTATGTTTGGAATTATCAAAAAGCTGCTGGGCGGAAAATCCGCGGAGTCGTCGGCAAAAAGTGAACCGGTAACCAAGTATGAGGGCTTTGATATTATGCCCTGTCCACAGCAAGAGGCCGGGGGGTGGAGCACAGAAGCGACCATCACAAAGACCGTCGATGGCGAAGTCTGCACGCATCATTTCATTCGCGCGGATAAAACTGGCAGCCGTGACGGTGCGGTGGAATTAACGCTTAGCAAGTGCCGTCAGACCATCGATCAATTGGGGGAGCGCATTTTTTCCTGAATCCAGGAAGCAGATTAGCGGAACCAATGCGCTATGTCAGAGCAGCAGTTTTTGATATGGTCCAGGCTCTCGTTGGCATCCCCGACCCATTAGCGGCCCCTGGATGAAAAAAACCCTGTTGGTAACGGCAAAAGTCGTATTCTCCACTAGTTTGATTGTGTGGATTCTGCAGAAGGCAGACCTGCTGGCAATCTGGGACACGATCAAACAAGCCAACTACGGTCTGATCATTGCGGCGTTCGTTTTGTTTTACATCGGCTACCTGATCATCGCTAAGCGACAACAAACGTTGCTCGCGGCCCAGAACATTCAGGTCAGTATCCCGTTTCTGTTGCAGTCATTTGCGATTGGCATGTTCTTTACGAACCTCCTGCCTTCAACGATCGGTGGTGATGCGTCGCGCATGTATGATGTATGGCGGGTAGCCGGCAGCAAGTCCAAGGCAGTCTCCGTCATCCTGATTGACCGCTTCTTCGGTATGTTTGCGCTGGTGGTATTCGGCTTGATTGCGTCAATGCTGTCAACCAGAGTGCGCGAAGCGGTTCCGGGTATTGTGCTTTACATGGCTCTGGCGCTGCTGGCTATGCTTACCGTGTTATGGATGGTGTTTGGTTCGGGTGCGCGCGTGATCGACTGGTTCCAGAGCCTCCATATTGGACCGTTTGGGTTTGTTCAACGGATTCTAGCCAGAATCATTAAGGGATTTGAACTGTTCAAGGGGCGGGGGGATGTGCTGCGTCGCGCAACCGCCTGGTCCTTCTTGCTTCAGTTTAATGTGATTGTGCATTTCATCCTGCTGACCCATGCGTTGAACATTAATATACCGGTGCTGGGGATGTTCATCATCATCCCCATCGCGCTGATTCTGATGTTGATCCCGGTTTCGATTAACGGCATTGGCCTTAGAGAAGCCATTTTCGTTTTTCTATTTGGAATTTACGGCGTTGCTGTAGAGTCCTCGGTAGCGTTTGCCTGGATCGCGCTGGCTATGATTCTGATCCAGGGCGTGATAGGCGGTATCGTGTTTTTATTCCGGCGCAGCGGTTAGTCGACCGTAATTTTGATCCGTTTTGTGACTACAGTTCGACCGGCACCTGTCCACCCATGCGTACACCCTTGGCGGTATGTCGAATGCGAATGGCCATGGCTTCGACACCGGCTTCGATGACCTCACGCAGGGTATCGGCATAGGCGGGATCGATCTGTCTGGCCGGTGAAAACACCTCTCCCTCGGGCCGGTTCAAGGCAAACAAAATCACCCCACGAAATCCTGCTTCTACCGCATGGGCAAGCAGCATAAGATGTTTGCGTCCACGCTCCGTCACCGCATCCGGAAACTGAATGCGGCTATCAATTAGCAGCGTGGTGTTTTTGATTTCGATGTAACAGTCAGGCCCGGCATCCGACCGCAACAGCAAGTCGAAGCGCGAGCGCGGGAAGCCTTCGGCAATATAGCTGGGCTCTCGCTGCAACTGGTCAAAATGTTCGAGCCCGGGTACGTTGCCGTGCTCGATAAACCAGCTGATAATATGGTTGGTGCGGGAGGTATTGACCCCGATCCAGCCTTGGCCCATATCAACTCGTTCCAGGGTCCAGCTTAGCTTTCGACGGGGATTGTCGCTGGCGCTCAGTTCAACTGGTGCACCCGGCGCCCAGCAACCGGTCATCGCACCGGTGTTGGGACAATGTGCCGTGACGAGCTCGCCGCTGTCGAGTTTCACGTCGGCCAGAAACCGTTTGTACCTGGATACGATTGTGCCCCGGGTCAAAGGAGGAAACTGCATCGCCTAATCAGGCTGAAGGCAATGTTAATTCGTGGGCTCTGAGCATCGCTTCGTATGGCCTGCTTGGTCGGGCCAGGCGCACTTTATCTAAAGCCTGATCAAGGCCAAGTCCGGCGCGCCAGCATAACCATGCCACGGCGGTGGTGGGGGAGCGTTCTTGCCCGGCGGTGCAGTGCAGATAAACCCGATGGCCGGCACTTAGCGCAGCGTCGAGACTGCCCACCGCATGGGGCAGCAGTCTTGCGATATCCGCTTCATCGAAATCGATCATGGGGACACGATATACAGCGATGCCGAGCTCAAAATACAACCTTTCGAGCCGTTGCCAATCAATGCTTAAGGTCATGAAGTCCTGATCGCTTTGCAGATTGAGCACGGCGCTGATGGAAGCCTGCCGAAGACGCCGTAGATCGAGATCACCGGTCGGACAAGTGCCGACAAACAGATTATCCTGGATGCGGCTGAAATTTATCATTTGCTCATCTAAGAAAGACTAGAATACTGAAAGGTCACTTGAAAGACTCTGATCGTTGCGGGGAAATGGTATCATGTCGCAGCATCGAGACTTTGCTTCTGTCCGCGGATCCATACACTCTAAGTATGGTCTACTCTACTAAACAGCAAATCATAATAATGTCAGGTATCGCTCTCCATAAAAGCCGATCTTTTGTTGTACTTTGGATGATGATCTGCATTGGTTCGATCAGCGGTTGTTCAACCACAGGCGACCCCGGCAACGACCCCTTTGAGCGTTACAATCGTGGCATGACCAACTTCAATCAGGCGGTGGATGAAAGCGTGCTGGCTCCGGTTGCCCGCGGGTATAGAGCTGTTGTGCCGTCCCCGGCACGCAATGGTATCAAAAACTTTTTCCTCAACCTGCGTGAGCCGCTCAATATCATATACGATGTGTTGCAGGGAAAATTTCGGATGGCAGGTCGCAGCACAGGGCGATTCTTGGTCAATACAACTCTCGGTTTTGCCGGACTGAATGACGTCGCCAGCTATATGGATCTTCCGCGCCGGGGTGAAGATTTTGGTCAGGTCCTTGCGGTATGGGGCGTACGGTCTGGTCCACATCTGGTTCTGCCGTTTCTAGGGGCCAGTAATGTAAGAGATACTTTTGGCTTGGTTCCCAATTACGCTTATCGATCAGCGCTATCGCTCGGGAGCCCAGAAGACACCATCGCCACGATCGTAGAAATCGTCGACATCCGCAGCCGCCTGCTGGGGACAGAAGATCTGCTGAATTTACAGCCAGATAAATATTTGTTCCTGCGCGAAACCTATCGACAGCGCCGTCTAGCACAGATCAATGATCAGAGTCTTTCTCAGCAAGGCCCTTCTGACGATGAGTTGCTTGATGAGCTGTTTGAGGAAAACTAATTCATAAGCTGTGGCGGTTTACGCAATCGGAGATATCCAGGGCTGCGCGGTTGCGCTGGAAGAGTTGCTCGACGACCTTGAGTTTGATCCTGAAGTAGATCGGTTATGGCTCACCGGGGATCTGGTTAATCGCGGCCCACACTCTCTTGAGACGCTGCGCCTGGTAAAAAGTTTTGGTCACAGCGCGATTACGGTGCTCGGCAATCACGATCTGCATCTGTTGGCAGTAGCCGAGGGCATTAGACCAGAGCGGGACGCGGACACGATCAAGCAAATCCTGAGTGCGCCTGATCGAGATGAACTCATCCATTGGTTACGCCACCAGCCGATGCTGCATGTCGATGATGACCTTAAAACTCTGATGGTGCATGCGGGCGTGTATCCGGGTTGGAGTGTGAATAAACTCAAGCGCAGAGCGGCAGAAGTGGAAGCCATGTTGCGCGGAGACGACTATCAGGAGTTTTTTCATCATATGTATGGTCGCCGTCCCAATGTTTGGAGTGGCCAGCTGACCGGCATGGACCGGATTCGTTTTATCACTAATTCCATGACCCGCATGCGCTACGTAGACAGCGAACGTCAGTTGGATTTCTCTCACAAAGGCCCGCCCGGCAGCCAGCCGAAACAACTGGTGCCCTGGTACCAGCACCCGGAGTTGATATGTTTCGACTGGCGCATCGTCTGCGGTCACTGGTCGGCGTTGGGTTTTATGCGCAGCGGTCAGATTCTGGCTCTTGACAGCGGCTGCGTCTGGGGCGGCGCGTTGACCGCGGTCAGACTCGACGCAGACAACCACCGGCAGTGCTGGCAGGTAGGATGCAGCGCCTGATGCATTGCCCGTTATTGTGTCACCTTGATCCCGGGCGCACCTAGCGATTAGGATCAACCTGACCCCCCCCTCATCTTTCCATCTATGCGCCAATGACGATTTCCAACGAAAGACTGCTTAAATATCTGAACCGCTCACCGACACCGTATCACGCGGTGGCCAATGCGTTGAGCCGACTCAAGTCTTCCGGATACCTTCGTTTAGATGAAGATGCAGAATGGGGCGCAATTAGTCGTGGTAAGTATTTTGTTACGCGCAATGATTCTTCTCTGGTTGCCTTTGCACTGAGCGGCAAGCCGGAAAGTGGCGGATTCCGAATAGTCGGCGCCCACACCGACAGCCCCTGCTTAAAGGTCAAGCCAAACGCAATCAGTGAAAGCCAGGGCTATGCGCGGTTGGCTTTGGAAGTTTACGGTGGTGCGCTACTGGCACCCTGGTTTGATCGGGACCTTGGATTGGCCGGGCGCGTCACCTATGTCGATAGAGCAGGCCATATCCAGAGCAATCTTGTGAATTTCGATCGCGCGATCGGTTTCATTCCGAGCCTTGCTATTCACCTCGATCGAGAGGCCAATGAGCAACGCAGTATCAACAAACAAAACGATCTGCCGGCGCTGCTTTGTCGTTGCGACAAAAAAGCCCCAGACTTCTCTGCGTTGCTGAAGCGGCAGCTCAAGCAGCAAAGCGGCATTAACGACGTGAAACAGATCCTGGGTTTCGAGCTCAGTTTGTATGATCTGCAACCGGCCGCCCTGGTCGGACTTAATGAGGAATTTATCGCGTCGGCGCGGCTCGACAATTTACTCAGTTGCCACGCCGCGATCGAAGCGCTGATTGCTACCAGAGGTAGCCATAACCCCGTTGTCGTTCTGAATGATCATGAGGAAGTGGGGAGTGCCTCAACTAGTGGTGCAGAAGGGCCATTGCTGCAGGATACCTTGGGACGGATCTGCGGCAGTGACGAAAATCTCAAACGCGCGTTGAGTCACTCGATGCTGGTGTCGGCGGATAACGCCCACGGTGTGCATCCCAACTATGGCGATAAACACGAGCCGGAGCACAAACCGCTGATGAATGCGGGCCCGGTGATTAAGATCAATCATAATCAACGCTACGCGACCAATAGCGAAACCGAAGGTATATTTCGTCAGATCTGCGCAAGCAACAAGTTACCGGTGCAGACCATCGTGGTGCGTTCGGATATGGGGTGCGGCTCGACCATCGGTCCTATTACCGCCACTCGCCTTGGCGTACGCACGGTGGACGTGGGGGTGCCGCAGCTCGGTATGCATTCTGTCCGCGAACTGGCCGGTGCGGCCGATCATGACACCCTGACTAAGGCGCTCAAAGGTTTCTTTAAGTTTTCACCGTGGCCGTTTTAATCAGTGTGCGTTGCCCTCGCGTTTGAGCGATTGTTTAAATTGATCTGGAGTGAGCTGTTCGAGTAGCGTCTGCGCGCTGAGCGTGGAGTCAGCGGGCACCAGACCGAGAGATGCCGCCAGTTTTCCGACCACCCTCGACGGTGTATCCCCCTGACCGCGCCACTCCGCCAGCGACATCGAGCCGTCTCGCTTAGAAAGTTTTTCTCCGCTGGCATCCGCCATCAGCGGCACATGCCAGAAGCGCGGTACCTTGGCATCCAAAGCGTTAAATAAGGCAATCTGGCGCGCGGTTGAATCGAGTAGATCGGCGCCGCGCACTACGTCAGTCACCCCAAGCAGCATGTCGTCCACTACGCTCGCGAGCTGATAGGCAAAAATCCCATCTTTTCGCCGCACGACAAAGTCCCCGGGATGCACCGACAGGTTGTTTTCCAGCTGGCCGAGGACCTCGTCCTCAAAAACAATTACATCTTCGGATACCTGAAAGCGCCAGGCAACAGGAAAGTCGGCGTCACTTTCTAGGTCCACAGGGTCAGGCCCATCCGGGCGGCAGGTGCCGGGATAGCGCGTGGTGTCGGCGTTGGCGTTGGGATGGCTCAATGCCTGTTGAATATCCTTTCGCGAACAGCGACAGGGAAACAGATGCCCGGCGCGGCGTAATTGATCGAATACCTTTTCATAGACTTCGCTTCGCTCCGATTGATAAATCACATCATCATCATGATCGAGACCGAGCCACGAAAGATCATCAAGAATCTGCTCCGCAGAACCCGGTCGTTTACGCGGAGCGTCGAGGTCGTCCATACGAATCAAAAGGCGGCCGCCGGCGAGCCTGGCCTGAAGCCAGCAAAGCAGGGCTGTGCGAAGATTACCGAAGTGCAGTGCGCCGGTCGGACTGGGCGCGTATCGGCCGACAACTGTTGGGTTGTTATTCGTATGGTGACTGATGCTGGCTACTCTGCAACCCGAATCATGTAATCGACAATGGCTCTAACCTGATCGTCGCTTAAGCTGGTAAATCCGCCTTTTGGCGGCATAACCCCATCATTGCCGGAAAAGCCTTTGATCGCATTGCGATATAACACTTTTCTGTCCTTGGTCACCCGAGTACTCCACGCTTCACGATCGCCGATCGAGGGGGCGCCGGCGACGCCGAGGTTGTGACAGGCGGCGCAGGTTTGGTTGTAATCGTTTTCACTGTCCGCAAACAAAGCTGTCGACGCGGACAGGCAGAGTAACCACAACATTATTTTTAGGATGGGTTTATACATCAAGCACTTTCACCTTAGCCTCTATTCACCAATACTAAGCGTAACTGATCCGCGGCCCCGGAGCCCAGCTCCATTTTCAGATAACGAATAGGCACGCCATAAGAGATGAACCAGTCATAAAGCTGCCTGGCCCAAGCCGTCCCCTGTTCGCCGCCGGGATAGTGGATGATGATATTCATCCGGTCGTTCTCATCGAACTGGCCCAGGATGCGGCGCACCTGAGGCAGGGCGGACACGCTGGAGCCGTTCACATAAGTCGGCCATTCGGACCGGCGGATGATCTGCTCTTCGCTCTCCATCGCCAGGGCGGACCGAGCCATTAGCAGCAGACAAAGCGTAACAATGATGGAGACAATCTGTTTCATGACGGGTTACATCAACACCACTTCATATTGTTCTTGTTGGAATGTGGGTTCGGCCTTCAGGTGAATAGATTTACGAATAAAGTCCTGCAGATCGGCGATACCGGTGGACTCTTCATCCTGCAGCAAATCAATCACCAGGGGCGAAGCCACTACCAGATATTTTTCCGCATCGAATTGGCGCGCCTCGCGCAGAATCTCACGAAAAATCTCGTAGCAGGTGGTCTCAGCGGTTTTCTGAATACCGCGACCTCCGCAGGCCGGGCAGGCCTCGGTAAGCAGTCTTTCCAGACTTTCGCTGGTGCGTTTGCGGGTAATCTCAACTAAGCCCAACGGAGACATGTCGTTGACCTGGGTCTTGGTGCGATCTTTAGCCAGTTCGCGTTCCAGGGTGCGCATCACCTGCTGCTTATGGTCCTCTACCCCCATGTCGATAAAATCGACGATGATAATCCCGCCAAGGTTGCGCACCCTGAGTTGATGGGCCAGGGTGGCAGCGGCTTCCAGATTAGTTTTAAAAATGGTTTCCTCGAGATTACGCTGGCCGACAAAACTGCCGGTATTCACATCCACCGTGGTCATGGCCTCGGTCTGGTCGATGATCAGGTAACCGCCAGATTTGAGCGGCACGCGTTTTTGCAGCGCGCGCTGTATTTCTTCCTCGACGTCGTACAGATCAAAAATTGGCCGGCCGCCGGGATAATGTTCAATGCGCTCCAGGGCGTCGGGCATTAGTTCACGAGCAAAATTGCTCACCAGCTCAAAGGTCTCTTTCGAGTCGACCCGAATCTTGCTGACTGTCTGCCACACCAGGTCGCGCACTGTGCGCATAGCCAGGGGCAAGCTGGCATGGAGCAGGGCCGGTACTTTGCTGTCGCGTCGGCGGACATGTACCTTTTCCCAGACTCGAACTAAAAACGCCATGTCTGAACGGATTTCTTCGGGTTGGGCATTTTCCCCGGCGGTACGCACGATAAATCCACCCGGCGCATCAATCTCACAGCGCAGTTTATCCAGGGTGATGAGCAGAGATTCCCGGATTTCTGGTTCCTGAATCCGCTGGGAAATACCGAGGTAGTCGGTGTCTGGCAGAAACACCAGGTTGCGCGCGGGAATGCTGATCTGTCCCGACAGGCGGGCACCCTTGGTGCCGATGGGATCTTTCACCACCTGCACCACCACATCCTGGCCTTCGGTGACCAGTGTACTAATATTGGTTTCGGTATCGTTCTGCTGCAGTCCGACTCCGTTTTCACGGCTATTGACCAGGTCCCGGGCATGCAGGAACGCGGTGCGTTCTAAACCGATCTCGACAAACGCCGCCTGCATGCCGGGCAACACGCGCACCACCTTGCCTAGATAAATGTTGCCGACGATGCCCTTATTCTTGACCCGTTCGATGTAAATTTCCTGCAACAAGCCGTTTTCCAGGGTCGCCACGCGGGTTTCCTGAGGCGTGACATTGATCAGAATCTCTTCACGCAGTGAAGGCTGTGGAGCGGGTTGCATCTTGCTGTTGGGATTAAACAGAATGGTTATTGTTTGCTATGCGAGATTGGCTTTGAGTAGCCCCGCCTTTTCAAGCAGTAGCCGGGTTTCATATAAAGGAAGACCCACCACGCCGCTGTAGCTGCCGGTTATGTCTCGCACAAATGCGCCTGCATAACCTTGTATCCCGTAGCCCCCTGCCTTGTCAAATGGTTCGCCACTGTCACAGTAGGCGTGCATCTGCTCTGGGGACCATTCTCCAAATGTCACCCAAGTATGGCTGATCCTGGCGTGGCAGAAGTTATCCCCGACCAGGGCCACCGCCGAGACCACGCTGTGGCGGCTGCCGGACAGGCGTTTCAGCACGGCCATCGCGGTCTCCTGGTTATCGGGCTTACCCAGCACTTCCCCATCAATGGTCACCGTGGTGTCGCCGCCGAGAACCCAGGCCTCCGGCCCCAGCTGGGCAAACACCGTCAACGCTTTTTTGAGCGCCAGGCGGCGGGTCATGTCCTCCGGCGCTTCATCCGGAAGCGGCGTCTCGTCCACATCGGCGTGGGTCACCTCGAAAGGAAGCCCAAGCAGCGCCAAAAGTTCATGCCTTCTGGGCGACTGTGAGGCAAGGATTAGTGACATGGGTAACGACGGCTTAACGATGGTAGGGCAGGCCTTCGAGCACCGAATAACAGCGATAAACCTGTTCCGCCAGCACCACACGCACCACCGGATGGGCGAAAGTCAGGGCCGACAACGACCAGGTCTCATCTGCTTCGGCAATCAGGGTGTCGGAAAGCCCTTCCGGGCCCCCCACCAGCATCGTGATCTGCTCGCCGTCCTGCAGCCATTGCTCCATACGGTCCACCATGCCGAGAGTGGAAATGGACTTACCTGAACGGTCTAGGGCGATGATGCGGCAGCCTGGCGGAATGGCGGCGAGCAATTTTCGGTCTTCTTCGGCGACGATGCGTTCGATATCGGCGTTCTTGCCGCGCTTTAGCGCGGCCACCTGCACGAGGTTGAGCGCCATGCGGCCGCGAACGCGTTTCTGATATTCCTCGACACCCTGGTCAACCCATGCCGGCATTTTGTCGCCGATCACGACCAGGTGAATGGTGAGCATCGATCGCGCGGAAGTAGCTAGCCGGTTGACTTGCGGCTGTCGGCGGCCTCGCTCATAACTTCGCTGGCGCTGCCCTCTGACAGCAGCTCGCTGAAGGTCTTATCCCACAGACTTTCTAGATCGTAACGCTTACGGGTCTCCCCCCGCATGATATGAATCACGATATCCACAAAATCCACCAGCACCCAGTCTCTGGCATCCTCGCCTTCGATGCCGAGATGATTCCAGCCGGCAGCGTGCATATGTTCCAGCACCCGACTGGCGAGGGTTTTAATATGCCGCTCGGAAGTGCCGGTGGACACGATCATATAGTCGGTAATATCGGTCAGGCTGGAGACGTCTAATATCTTGATATCTTCGCCTTTGGCATCTTCGAGTGCGGCGATCGCGATATCCCGCATCTGATCGGGGTCGCGCGCCTGTTTCGGGGTTTTGCTTTGTTCACTCATATAATTTATGGGTTTGAATATATTGCCAGACCCCGGGGTGCAGCACATGGTGCTGGTCTTGGCCGGCCCGGATACCCTCACGGATACCGGTCGCCGAGACGTCCACGGGATCGATAGAAATTGCCTGGATTTTACCAGCAGCCAGAGAACCGGGCGTTGACGTGTCTGCAGTCTGCCACCAGTCCGGAATCGGATCGGGTAATGCATATCCGGGGCGCACCATAACGTAGATGCCGACCAGGCTGAGTAATGCCTGCCAGCGATGCCATTGATCAAAGCCGAGCAAGGCATCCAGTCCCAGGATCAGGCTGAAATCAATGTCCGGAAACTCCTCCCGCAAAGATTCCACGGTATCCACGGTATAGGAATGCCCGCAACGCCTTAATTCGCGCGCATCGACAATCATGTCCCCTTGATCCCGCAGCGCGAGATCCACCATCGCCAGACGCTGCTTGGCGTTGGTGCCAGGCCGGGGTCGATGGGGCGGCAACGCGGCGGGAATATAGCGCACCAGAGGCAGCTCGGTCTGTTGCATCACCTGACGCACGGTTTTGACATGACCGATATGGATCGGATCAAAGGTGCCGCCGAAAATGCCGCAACGGTCGGGTCGTGAATCGTTCAAATCAAACGCGGGCTATTTGACTGGCTACTCGTCAAGCAGCGGCATAATGGTATTGACCATCTCCTCGCTGTCCCACTCTCTGGCCCCCGTCATGACGTTCACCAGCCGGCCCTGCTTATCCACAAGCATGGAAGTTGGCATCGCGCGAATCTGCCATTGTGGCGCGACCTCACGATCCGCGTGTAACAGGATCGGAAACTTTAATTCGGTACCGAAACTGTTAAGAAACTGACTGATCTGCCTAGGATCTTCGCCCATATTCAAAGCCAGAATTTCAAATGGACGACCATCGAGCGCATCATGCAGCGACTGCATCGAAGGCAGCTCATGAACGCAGGGCGGACACCAGGTGGCCCAGAAGTTCACCAGCACCACTTTATCCCGATAGTCCTCAAGCGTGACCAGTTCATTCGCGGTATTTTGAGAAAGACGTTCAAGGCTGAACGGTGTCAGGGCATATCGTTCGCCGTTCGACGCTGATGCGGAGACACCAATCAACAGACCAAGAATAACGGTGGCTTTAGAGAATTTGAATGTCATAAACGTGGTTTGACTACCAGGTCTTGAGCGTGGTCGCGACCAGTATCACGGCTACACCGAGTATTAAATTGGTCAGCACCAGCTTGCGAATAGTTCCAAGCGCGAACGCCGCAACCTTGTTGTTCTCTTCTTCCACGCCCCGTTTCAGATGAGCATAAGGCGCGACATAAACAAACTTAAAGATACCGGTCATCACGATCGCAATCCCCAGCATCGCATAAACATACATGCCGACGGCACTGAAGCCCCCCATCCCAAAGATCATATAGAAGCCGGTAATAAACAATACCGCGATACTGACAAACACCCAGGGGAAAAACTTCGCGAACACACTGCTCCAGATCTGCAGGCGTTCAGTCGGCTCGCGACCGCCCAAAACAGGACGCAGAAACATATAGGCGAAAAACATACCGCCCACCCAGACCACCGCAGACAGGATATGCAGCGCCAGCGACAGAGACATTAACATCGAGAAGGAATCAAGAATAAAGAGATAGCGGGGTTAACTGCGGGTATCGGTCACTTCGAACTGCCATTGTACACTACCCGAAATGGTGGGCTCGCCGAAGTAGAAGTTGGCGCTGAAGTCGCGAGCCTGGCCTGCTGGCACGCGGAGGTTTATCCGCTCCGAGGCCTGACCCACTATCTCACATTCGGTGCCGGTAGCGCCCATGCACTCCATCATCACCACACTCAAGGTCATGCCCTTGAGTTCAGCCGATTCGTGCGAATTGCTCACGCGCCCGGTAAGACGATAGCTGCCGGCATAAGCTGGAACCACCGTAGTATTGACCACCTCCACATTCTCCGCCGCTACCTTTTGACGTTTCAGGGTCGCTTCATCGGTCGTCATCAGAACAACAGCCGCGGCCCCAAACACAAGAACCCCCAGCACGCTGAAAGCGAGTTTGGGATAACGCCCTGAAATCATAAACAGGCCGATGATGATGACCGCAAGAAAAGCCCACTGCATGGAGGAACCGTTTTAAATTGTTGTAAATACTGTAATTATGGTGTCACCAAGGGCCTATCTCAACTTGTTTTAGGTCAGTTTTACCGCATATATTCTAAAGAATTAAGCACAATACGACTCATCATGTTGGAGCACTCTCAGATTTCCGAGCCCCTTAAAGTCCATATTAAAGAACTGGTGGACAAGGCGTGGGCCGTCAGACACCCCGAGCGCACCGAAAGCGAGACCCGCGCGCTCAAGGACCAGATCAAACAAAAGCTGAAACAGCACAACGCCGTATTGGTGGCGCACTACTATGTCGACGACGAGCTTCAGGACCTGGCCGATGAATCCGGTGGCTGCGTCGCGGATTCCCTGGAAATGGCCCGATTCGGCTACAACCACGAGGCCGATACCGTGATTGTCGCCGGAGTCAGGTTTATGGGCGAGACCGCCAAGATCCTGAGCCCGGAAAAACGCATCCTGATGGTCGAAACCGAAGCCGAATGCTCGCTTGATCTGGCCTGCCCCATCGAAGAATTCAGCGCATTCTGCGATCAACATCCCGACCGCACTGTAGTGGTCTACGCCAACACCAGCGCCGACGTTAAAGCGAGGGCCGACTGGGTGGTCACGTCATCCATCGCGCTTAAAGTGATCAAATATCTTGACGAACAAGGCGAAAAGATTATCTGGGCGCCCGACCGTTTTCTTGGTGGTTATGTGCAAAAACAAACCGGGGCCGACATGCTGCTGTGGCAGGCGTCTTGCATCGTGCATGAGGAGTTTAAGTCCGAGGCACTCCAGGGGCTGATGAAACAGCACCCCGATGCCAAGGTGCTGGTGCATCCTGAATCTCCGGCCGCAGTGGTCGAGCTTGCAGATGTGGTTGGTTCGACCAGTCAGATCATCAATGCTGCCAAAGAGCTCGATGCGCAAAAAT
This sequence comes from Gammaproteobacteria bacterium, assembly GCA_024644945.1. Taxonomy (GTDB): domain Bacteria; phylum Pseudomonadota; class Gammaproteobacteria; order Arenicellales; family Poriferihabitantaceae; genus VYFG01. Next base: position 87,109 of record JAHEGU010000001.1, read on the forward strand.
TTATTGTAGCGACCGAGTCGGGTATTTTTCATAAGATGAGGGAGGCGGCGCCAGGAAAAGAATTTTTGGAAGCGCCGACTGCAGGTGAAGGTGCGAGTTGTGAGAGTTGTGCGCAATGTCCCTGGATGAAGATGAATGATCTCGAAAGACTCGATAAAGTGCTTACGGATGGGAGTAATGAGATTTTGATTCCGGAGGAAGTGAGGGTGAAGGCGGAGAGGTCTATTTTGAGAATGGTGGAGTTTAATAAGTAGGGTGGGCGGATTTTTGCCGATAGCTTTTCTAATAGTTTTTCTCAGACTCCCTCATCAAAAGGGATCGGAGTGATTAATGTATAACCAGCCCGATCCCTTTCTTCTCAGCGGAACTTCGTGCAGAGTTTTTTGCTAGCGGGTATTCGTTAGCAGGGCGCCATGATTTATCCAAGTGTGAGTTTGACCGGCTGATGATCCGAGGCATCGGTCTGCGTATTTACCGACATGTCACGCAGGTGATCCATGATTTCAGGGGACACGAAGAAATAGTCACGGCAGTGTGGCCCCTCGGGCCACTGAACGCGGTCGAATATCCCGCAGGTAGGCGAATGTTCCTTTCCTGGATTCAGCGTAAGCCATGCATCCAGCAGCTGGGCGTCATGGCGCTTATCAACGATCTTCTGGTATTGCTCCGAGCAAGGTATGAGGTTTAGGTCGCCACAAAGAATCGTGTTTCGAGTCTCAGGTCCTCCCTGGTAATACCCTGGCCCGCCGTCCCGAGAAGGAAAATCTGAACGGGCGCAAGCTTCCCGATAAACTGCACACAAATAGTCGATATGGGCTGTGCGTTGGATGGAGGAGAAATATTCGAGGTGTGTCGACATTATTCTATAGGGCACGCCCTTCCAATCCACTACCAGTTCAATGGCCTGGCGTGACATATTGGCCATCTCTGCGTCGGCAGGTTGCGGCAATCGATGGTGCGCGATGCTCAATACGGGAAGCCTGGACAACACGATGTTGCCAAAGCGCAGGCGTTTGCCATCGATAAATCGGTCTATGGCGGCGCCGTAGAAAACTTCATGGTCCGGAAGTAAACCCTTCAACTCTCCCGGTTGATCCAGCAATAATCGACCTTGTGCATCAAGCTCTTGACCCACCTCCTGACAGCAAATCACATCGCTGCTACCCATTTCCTCGATCACTCCAGCAATGCGCTTGATGCTGGTCACATCGTCTACGCCTTTTGCCATCTGGATATTCCACGTCAATATTTGCATTTTATATTTCTATTATTTCCGGAGTTTAGGGTTAGGGTAAAAATTAACGTTTAAGATAATATGTGGTTAGGTTCTGTTCTAAGGCGTACCAGAAACTAAAGGGGCCGGAGCGATGAATGAAAAATGAGGCATACTGACTTCCTCCGACCGATAATTTAAGCTCCAATCATCTTCTGTTGAAATGAATCAGGAGATTCAGAGATCGGGGCGGGCGGATTTTCTACATCGCTCGCGAGCACTGCAAAGAAGATAGACAGGACCAATATTAACAGGACACGCGATTTGCAAATTAATTATGAAATACTACAGAATACTGGTTGCCATCATTGCTTCCAGCGGCGGCACCAACCTGTCCGCCCAAACCATCGATCCAACAATCGTGCAGGGCGACGCTTACGTCGTTGAAGCAAACAAGGCCATCCGGAACATCGATACAATTACTCTGGAAAATATGATCCATGAGGTGTCCGGCCTGGTGATTGTCGACGTCCGCGAAGCCGCGGAGATCGCCCAGACCGGCGGCACCATCGATGCGCCGCGGGTTTATAACGTGAGCCGGGGGTGGCTTGAATTCCGGGTACCGGAGCGGGTGCCCGATAAGGATACACCCATTGTCACGTTCTGCGGCCTCAACCTGCGTAGCCCACTGGCGGCTCAGGACCTGATGGAAATGGGTTATACCAATGTGGCGAACTACGAAGACGGCTTTCCTGCCTGGGTGAAGGCGGGGCTGCCCGTAACAATGGACACGTCGCCTAACAATATGCTCTACAGTGCGCCGATCCGGGTGACTGAAAACGTCTGGTCCGCCATCGGCGCCACCGCGCCGCCCACCTATGAAAACTCGGGTCACAATAACAATTTGTCATTTATCATCACAAGCGAAGGTGTGGTGGTCGTCAATGCCGGCGACAATGCTCTGCTGGCGGAATCCCTGCACCATGAAATTCGGGGGCTGACCGACCAGCCGGTGAAATACGTTATCCTGGAAAATGGCCAGGGTCATGCCATGCTGGGTTCTAATTACTGGCAGTCCCAGGGAGCGCAAATCGTGGCCCATGTGGACACGTTACATGAAATACAGGAGAGCGGACACGATACCTTGGGGCGTATGCAACTCGGGCGACGGGACAAGGCGTTCGGGACCGAACTGACATTACCAGATATTACGTTCGAGGATGAGTGGATAGTCGAGCTCGGAGGCGAACGAATCGAAGCGCGTTACTTGGGCCCCGCCCATAGCCCGGGAGACATTTCGGTATGGCTACCGAATCAGAAGCTGGTGATCGCCGGCGATGTGGCATTCCATGAACGGTTGCTCCCGATCATGGAAGATACCGACACAGCTGGCTGGATCGAGACCTGGGGATCGTTCCTGGAACTGGACGCGGAAATTGTCATACCCGGTCACGGTGGGCCGACCAACTACGAGGAAGTGACACGGTATACTCGCGATTACCTGGTCTATCTGCGGGAGAAAGTGGCTGCGCTTGTCGAGGAGGGCGGCGCATTGCAGGATGCCTACTTGATTGATCAGTCACTGTTCAGCCACCTGGACACTTATTTTGAACTCAAGCGGCGGAATGCCGGGATGATCTTTCGCGAAATGGAATTCGATTTTTAGGGAGCGGTGAGACTGGACAAAACGTAACTAAAATAACTAAAGGGGTCGGAGTGGAGTGTAGAGACTTCCACCAAGATCGGGATCAGAGCATTAATGTTTAGTTAATGGATTGCATGATAAGAACTTGGGGTCAGAAAAAAATTATCCGTTGTTAAGATAATATGCGGTTAGTTTTTACTCTGGCCCTTAACTTTAAAAAGAACAGAAAATGTCTCAACCAGCCTTAGAGATCATTCTCCATAACTATCCGCAATCACCGGTCGCCGAAAAAGTGAGAATTGCACTCGGTATCAAAGGGATCTCTTGGCGCAATGTCGAGATACCACGTCTGCCGCCGAAACCAATGCTAACGGCTCTCACCGGGGGTTATCGACGCACGCCAGTGATGCAGATCGGCGCAGACATCTATTGCGACAGCCAGTGCATCATTCGCGAAATTGAGCGGCGCTATCCATCACCGTCTTTTATGCCTGGCGCCTACCCAGGCCTGATGTGGTGCCTCAGCCGATGGACGGACGGCGTCCTATTCGATCTGGCGGTGAAAATTGTGCTTGGCTCGGCAGGCGACGGGCTACCAAAAGACTTTGCGGAAGATCGAGGGCGCCTATATCTGGGCAAAGACTGGGCGGACGGACTCAGACACGCCAATGCAGAACTTCCCCATCTCGTTGCGCAGTTGCGCGCTCCGTTGGCATGGCTAAATCGCCAGCTCAGTGACGGGCGCACATTTTTACTCGGGACAGCGCCGGCTGCGATTGATGCGCAGATTTACCACGTCGTTTGGTTCGTGCGAGGGCGTTGGGACGGTGGACCGTCTCTGTTTTCAGAATTCCCAGAACTTGTGCGGTGGGAGGATAATGTCCGCGCAATAGGACATGGAAAGCCAAGCGATATGAGCCCGGAAGACGCCATCACACGTGCTCATATTCTGGAGCCTGCCATGGAGACCGGTGTGGCGGAGAATGATCCGCAAGGTTTAAAGGTGGGTACTTCGGTGACCGTTAATCCTGACGTTGACGGCGGGGAGCAACCAGTCGAAGGTAAAGTGCGCAAAGCGGATGCGGAAACGATCGCGATCGATCGCTTTTCACAGGAAATAGGAACCGCTTGTGTTCATTTTCCACGAGCTGGCTATCGAATTGAGATTAGAAAAGGTCGGAGAGTTTTGGGATCAGCTTAATAACTAACTCTTATTGATGAATTCTGTCGTAACACAAAAGCTCCTGCTCCGACCCTAGTCACGATCGCTTTTCCTTGTAGGCAAGGTAGAGGGCCGGTACCAGAAACAATATTACCAGCCAGACGCGGACCCCGTGCCGTTCTGAAAAAAGTAACATGCTCCGTCCCATTTGGAGAAGTTTGGGGTGAGCGTAAAAATTTAGACAGCTATTGCCGAAGGAAAAACCTGGACTGATCTAATTGTCCCAAAGGGGTCCCTAGGGAAATGGTAAAGGTAAATGCGGAATTAAAGAACGATCCTTCTATCACCTGCAACCCGATACGATGGCGAACGAGATGTTCGACTTCCTCGACGAAGAACGTTGCTCTGACATAATTGATCGCATGAAAAATGCCGATATTCCCCGAGGCATGTGAGATCCAAAGACCTTCTCATCGGCAGGTGAGATCGATCCGAATCGTCAAGACCGATGGCAACACTGGCCGCAACCGCTTTTGAACCAACTGAATAGATTAGATAACCCAACTCTGCAGCGTCTGGGCTATCCTCCAGCAGAGATATATTGGACTCCGGTTTCTTAAAAAATATACCTGTTGCGATAAATACCCTCCCTTTTGAGAAAAACCGAAAAAGATCGGAGTCGAAAAAAGCTCGGGCTCAGACTGGGAAGCAGTATAATAGAGCGGCTAATCAGAGATCAGCTCAACACTTGAAGTTGGTGTAGCTCAGGTTTTGTCCGCCAGCATTATTTTATTGATATGCGATGTTTGTATGTTTGATACGTAACCACTCTTTATAATGATTTGGAATGAAAATGAAAAATAAAATTGCAGCGCTGCTTCTATTCACCATTACGTTTGTTTCCCTGCCTTGCCTAGCTGACGATGCTTTAAAAGCCCGCGAGGTAGTTGAAAAGGCGAATCTTTCTGTTAAGAACTTCACCGCCGACCCTAATATGTCGTATCTACGAGAAAATATAGGTGATGCACAGGGTTTATTCGTTATTCCTGCCATGGTCAAGGGAGCTTTTATCATAGGTGGGTCCGGTGGCACCGGTGTATTGCTTGCGAAAGGGGATCAGGATCAATGGAGTAGCCCCGCATTCTATACAATGGGCTCCGGGAGCATCGGCTTTCAATGGGGCGGCGAGGTGTCAGAAATAATTTTGATGGTGATGACGCAAAATGGAATGGATCATCTATTGAGCTCGTCATTCAAGCTAGGTGCTGATGCCAGCGTAGCGGCCGGTCCGGTAGGGGCAGGTACTAAAGCACAAACGGCGGATATTCTTGCATATTCCAGGAGCAAGGGAGTGTTTGCTGGCGTCAGTTTAGAGGGCGCAGTGGTGAAGGTGCGGCCAAAGTATAACTCGGCGTACTATCTTAAGGAGGTTCGTCCAGTGGATATTCTAGTCGCTCAGAACATTAGCAGCCCGCACGCGGATGAACTTCGAAACTCAGTGGCTGCCTTGGTCGCGGCAGGAAACTAGAACTAGAACTAAAGGGGTCGGAGGAATTTAAGGGATCGGAGTGATTTTTCATTCTTTTTTCTCTTTAATCACTCCCAACTTTTTTTGCCATGGTTGAGAAACAGGGACCCGATTCCGCCTAAATAAACTGCCAATCATAAACCCGCGCTTTAGGCCGGCTAGCGGGTTCCCTAGATGAGGCCGGCTACATTGGGTTGCCGGCACACCGAACGTTACAAGACCGGTGTCAGAGGGCCTGTTAGGGAGTCAGCGGATTAGTGTTCAGCACTAGGGTTTTGTCATAGGCAAGAGAAAGGTTTCTGTGCCGCTAGCTTTTTTGGGCTCGGATTAATTTACCGCCAAGGGCGTGCAGATCATCCGTTGCTGCCAGCAGACAGGGAATGAGTATCAGCGTGATTGGTGTGGCAAACAGTATTCCGTAGCCCATGGCAAGTGCCATTGGTGCGGAGAATGGGTCCGAACCGCCCAGTCCATATGCCATCGGTAACAGTCCTGCGACGGTTGTGATAGAAGTCAATACGATCGGCCGCAGTCTGGTTTTAGAGGCATTGACTATTCGATCGTGTGCGCTTATCTGTGGGTGAGTGGTCTTCAGTCGATTAACCAGGTTGACCAGTATCAATGAGTCGTTGACTACGATTCCCGTGAGACCAACAACACCGAGCATGGCGAGAAATCCAAATGCCTGCTGATGCAGCGCAAAGGCCAGGATCACGCCAACCAGACCAAACGGAATTGCGATCATTACCATCACCGGTTGGGTCAGAGAATCAAACAGAAGTAACAGCAACAGGTATATGCCTACGGCAGCGGCAATAAATGCGATCGCCAAGCTGCCCATTGATTCTGCAGATTCTTCAGCCTCTCCACCCACCACCAGGCGCATACCAGGCCAGTCTCGATCAAGGTCGATACTTTCGAGCACCGCGTCAGTGGCGACGAGAGGTGTAACCACATCTTTGGTGACGTCCGCGGTGATAGTGATCGCACGCTCATTATCAAAGTGGTACACGTTGGAAGGTCCGGCACTACTATTGAATTCAGCCACTTCCTCAAGGCGGATAAAATCACCGCGCGCATTAGGGATGACCAGATCAGTCAGGGTGTCGAGAGAACTCCGAGCGGTTTCCTCGAATACAACCCGAAAATTCACATCTTCATCCCCATAACGCACCGACGTCACCACTTCGCCATCAAACGCGAGCCGTACATTGCGCGCAATATCGGATACCGTCAGCGCCGCGTCAGCGAGACGAATGTAGTCGATATCAATATTGATCTGTTCTTTGCCTTTTTTATCATCCCGGTCGATATCCTTGACGCCATCGATCGCTTCGAGTCGCTCAAGCGCCAGATCAGCGAGATCCGCACGCCGCTGATCGTCACTGCCCACCACGCGAATTGTAATGGGGCGTCCTACGGGTGGTCCGCCGCTGTCGATGACGAAGCTGAGACGCAAGATGTCGTCAGCTTTTTTGCCGCGCTCACGCAGGTCCTCAACGATTGTATCCGCGTCGCGCTCGCGGGTTGCGAATGGAGTCAGAAACACGCCGAGGTACGCCCAGTGCTCGTTCTCTCCCGGGAAAAAATCTCCCAGTCCGCCAATGCGCGTGACGTAGGATTCGACTTCACCCTGAGGAAGTGCCTCCACCAGCGCTTCAATCTTGCGCATGGTGTCGGACGTGTGGTCCAGCGATGAACCAGTAGGCAGCTCCGCGAGCACATAGAACTTATCTGCCGACTGGGTGGGAAACAGCACAAAATCCATATATCGTCCGGCGTACCAGAAGGCTGAGACCAGGGCCAAAACCGCGGCAGCAATCACCGCATAACGCCACCTGAGCAGGCGTTCGAGCAATCCACCAAACCAAAGCTTGATCTTCTCGAAATCGAACCGTTTTGGTTGATTGACCAAATCGGTGTTTTTTTGTTTGACCCCCCAGATCAAGTGTGCCGGGAGCGCGATAATCAGTTCAAAAAACGATACCAGCAGTGCCAGTAAAACCACCAGCGGAATCACATAGATAAAATCCCCTAGCGTACCGGTCATGAAAAACATCGGCGCAAAAGCGAGAGCGGTGGTAAGTAAGGTCGTCACCACCGGCTGAAACACCGTCGACGTGCCTTCCACGGCTGCGTCCAGCGGTGCCATGCCCTGTTCGCGATAACGCCAGATGTTTTCCGCAACCACGATACCGTCATCGACAATTATGCCGATCACCAGAATCATCGCACCCAGCGCTATGGAATCCAGGTAGGCGCCAAACATCGGTAATAAAAATATGGTACCAAGTAATGCGACCGGAATTCCCATTGCCACCCAGATTGCGGAACGCAGATCAAGAAATAAAGCCAGGGTCACTAACACCAGGATCAGACCTAGGGCGCCATTCGACATCACCACCTGCAGCCGGTTGTTCACATTCTGCGAAACATCGTTGGAATATTCGATACGCACGTTGTCCGGCAGCCGGTGCTGGTTTTCATCGACGAACGTTTTGATCCGCTCCACGGTACGAATAATGTCAGCGGTTTCTTTTTTGTAGACCAGAAAGGAAATCGCAGATTCGCCATTCATGCGCGATCGAATTTTTTCCGTCTCGAACGCATCCTTGACGATGGCGAGATCACCGACGCGGACCTGGGTGCCCTCTTCGGTGACATCGACGATCACGTCATTAACTTCGAGTGGCGTTTCGAACTGGGCCAGGGTGACAATATTCTTCTCGCTGGTATAAGACTCAAACGAGCCGCCGCTGGCACGGATATTCCGATTGGCGATGGCGCTCACCACCTTGGCACCCGGAACCTGCCACTTCTCCATTGCGTCCTGCAGCATTTCAATATGTATTTCCCTGTCGAGATAACCATAGCGCCTGAGCCGCGCAACGCCCGGCAGTTCTTCGAGCGCTTTTTCCGCGCGCCGCGCGTAGTCACGCAGTTCAGCGTAAGGAACATCACCGCTCAAACCCACTTCAATGATTGGAATGCCCGTGGCGGTGGTGATTTCCCGCACCTGGGGCTGTTCGTCGACTTCTGGCGGCAGTTCCGCGGTGCGTGAGACCGCGTCACGGACGTCGGTCTTCACTTTGTCCAGATCCTTGGTATCGAGATCGATCTTGACGTTGACTACCGAGATGTTTTCCATCGAGAAAGAGGTCACCCGTTTAAGCCCGTCAACTTCCTTGAGTTCTTCCTCAATTTTGTTGGTGACATTGAGCTCGACATCCTGAGGTGATGCGCCAGGATAGCGCGTGGTGATCACCATTTCAGCCAGGTCCACACTCGGAAAATTGTCGCGCTGAATATGCAGCAGGGTGCTTAAACCTAGCAGCACCATCATCAGGGTGAACACATTCGCAAGGGTATGGCGCCGGGCAAAATAACTGATCAGCGCCTTCATTCTCCGCTACCGGTCTGCGGTCATCGGTTACTCGAACACCGCCTTGCCGAACATTCCTGGAAACAGGCCGGGACTGTCGGGCAGGTCAAGCTCGATGGTGAAGGTGTGACGATCATCGCCACTGGGAATGATTCGAATGACACTGGCATTGATCGGTGCATCACTCAGCGCTGAGATGGTGATCATCGCCTCGTCGGCCAATTGAATATGCGCAAGGTCGTCTTCCTTGATTCTTGCACGGAATTTAAGTTTGCTCTGGTCCTGTATATCATAAAGCGCCTGTCCGGGCTGTGTGACCATGCCCACTTCCGCATACTTCCTGATCACCACTGCATCGAAGGGCGCTTTGATACGGGTTTCCGCCAGGGTTGAACGAATAGCTTCGCGTTGCGCCTGGGCCTTTTCTAAATTGGCTTTGGCGACATCCAGACCATAAATCGCCTCATCGATTGCGTCTTGCGAAACCGCATTATTTTGAGTGAGCCGTTCAAGGCGATCTTTCACGCGCTTGCGATGATCTAGTTCCGCCTTTGCTCGATCCTCGTCGGCTTCCGCTGATCTGAGTTGGGCACGATACTCGATATCGTCGATCTCGACGATAGTCATGTCGCGTGTCACCTCGTCACCCTCATCGGCGTGGACCTGCTTGATACGACCAACAATACGGGTGGCAAGCGTTACACTTCTGTTTGCAATCACCTCCCCAGTAACGATTCGCGGTGAGTCCGCACCATACGCCAGAGCCGTTACTGCAAGAGAGAGAATTGATAAATAGATCGGCAGGATGGATAATTTTATTTTTTGCTTTACCATTTTACTTCTCCATCAGAAAGATCCTCGTGGCAGATCGCGCTCGTGCCGATAGACACTGAATCGTCAGCAGAGCATCAGGATCGATACGTATTACAATCAGAAACTGGACTCGCCCTATTTAGTACTCTTCTGACATCGTTGCCCATGAGCGAGTCATAAAATTATAGGGGATACGTTGTTTGGTTTAAACCAGAAAAGATCAAAGTTTGGGATCAGAATAAAAATTAACTGTTATCGATGTAATTCGGCATGTAAAAAGGTTTCTACTATGATCCATAATATGTGTATGGGTGGTATCGTTATTTCCTAAAATAGCGACAGCCACACTGACACCGACGCAATCATTATGAAAAATCACACCCCAGACGATGTTATTCGTTTAAAGCTGGAAATGGACCAAAACGGATTTTGTATCGTCCAAAATCTGATTGACGCGGAGACCATTGCCGAAGTCCGTCGACGGATTGAGACCCAGGCGAAAGCGGAGCTGGAACAGGGCGTTACCAAAGTAGATCAGGTCCAGTCGGAAAATGACAAGAACCAATGGGTGTATTTGTTGATTAACAAGGGTCCCGTGTTCCAGAAATTGTTGGAAGCGCCCACGGTCCATGAAATTGTTGAACATGTGCTGGGCCCGCACTATTTATTATCTGATTTCGCGGCAACGATCACGCATCCTGGCAATAAGCAGATGGGGCTGCATAAAGACCAGTGGTGGTTGCCGGAGCCCCGCATGCCGGGTGAGCCTCACCATCGATGCGGTGGTATCGATCGAGAAAACGTGATTAAAGGATCTTCGGAGCCATCGACGTTACCGATCAACCCACCGGTGGTCTGTAATGTGCTTTGGATGGTCAGCGATTTTTCGGTGGAAAATGGTGGGACCCGCATTGTGCCACGCAGTCACTTAAGCGGCACGAATCCCGACCCATTTGGTGACTATGAAACTGTTAACGCTACAGGCAAAGCAGGCAGTGCGGTAATTTTTGAAGGACGGACCTGGCATTCAGCGGATTTAAATACCAGTAGCGCTCCAAGATATGGCATTACCACCTACTACGGTGCGCCACAGTTCAGGCAGATGTTGAATTTTACCTACGCTACGCGCCCCGAAGTGCTGGAAGACATTAGTGCAAGCACAGAGTACTTGCTGGGATTCAAACCTTGGGGCGGATATGGGGCTACAGGCGATCAATCCGCGGAAAAAATTATCAAAGCAGAAGACCAGGTTGGAGTGTTAGGGAAGTAATGAAATTTTAGTATCCGCTAACTTTATCCGCGCGTATCAAAGATGTTTCGGCAATCCAAGGGGGCACATACGATAGAGCAACCGGCGATCATGTTCGCTTGCGGCAGCGTCGATGGGCTGGGCGAAATGCATGGTTGATGAATTGTCCCACATCACCAGGTCGCCTGGCTGATACCTATGCTGGTAACAGAAACGCGCATCCGTCGCGAAAAGTTTTAGCTTTCGCATAAGTGTGCTCGCGCGTTCAAAATCCATGCCTGGAATATTAAATCCTGACCCTGCGGGTGCATAGAGCGCCTTTCGATTTGTCACTGAATGCGTTCGCACAAGAGGACGCTCTACCGGATCGGGCAAATTAAGCTTGGTTTGATCGGTGGTGGGCGTTAGTTCGTGCTCCCAGTCTTCTCTTCCGCCGAGAATCGGCATTGCCCCGGCATAACAGTGTTCAACGACCAATTCCGATATTTCAGTTTGGGTTTTTGCATCCAGCGCGTCATAGGCGGCTTCCATATCCGCAAACACGGTCAAACCCATATCGACCGGTGTGTAAATGCTGTAAAGCATAGTAGTGGCATTGGGATCTGGCTCCGCTGCACAATCCGTATGCCAGAATGCTGCGCCGTTTCGATAACCATCGTCTTTGAACAGCTCTCCGCAGTTGCCCACCATATTCATGTCGGCAAAGCCGGGAACATGCATCTCGCTAAAGCTGTCGATTCGCAAACTGTCCGACCAGCTGCGCCCAAATCTAGCGTATTGTTCAGTTGTCAGGTCTTGGTCACGTAACACCAACACCTTGTGCTCCATCAGCGCCTGAGATAGATCGTGGAGTGTTTGGTCTGATGGGGGCTGAGATAAATCAACTTCATGAATTTCCGCTACGAAGGTTTTAGCAAGCTTGTTCACTGAAGTAACATTCACTAGGCTTTCAATTCTGGATTGCCTTGGATTATACCTTTTACATTTTGAATGTTTTCCAATTGCATGTTTACTCCCTCTTCCCGCTCCGTCACCTTTTCCGATGTGCCACATCAAATCGTTCAGCGAGCCCATCAATACTTCAGGTTTTAATCAGACGCTGAAGCAGCGATCGATGCCAGATGTATTCAACCAGTCTCATGCACCAGCGTTCGTAGCCAACCAGTAATGGGCGCAGCCAGCCAGGCCAGCGACTGATATCACGCACAAAAATTCCGGTCTCGTCCAGTGGGAGCATGTCTTCGAGCACCTCGGTCTTTGCCAGGACAGCGATGTATTTCTCAGGGATACCGGGCATTTGCCGATAGGCGTCGAGTATATAATCGAGGTATTCCCGTGTTGGCTTAAGACCGGCAATTACCCGAGTCGCGCGATAGAAAAAAAACTCGAATTGCTCGGTCTGCTCAAAAATCTTGTCATGTGCCCTGAAATACGGCACCCCTTCAAAATAATCCATGCGTACCGCATCCCGGGCCAGTATTTGATATATGCGCCCATAGACAATTTCGCCGTCGATGGGGTCGGGCGAGGCGTAACCATGATTGCGGTAAAAGCCTGGCTGAGAAAAGCGTAATGCGGCGTTTTCGAGCTGGTAATCGAACACGTCAAATACCTTGATTCGGCGCTGGGCCAGCACATCGGGAGATAAATTGGCACCAAAGGCAAAATAAAATACTTTGTTACCGCTTTGCGGCGATAACGCCCGCAGCAGGTGCGCCCATTCGATGCCTAATTTCCACAACAATACTCGCAACATGGATCAAGTTAGCAGATCAAAAGATCTTTTTGCACAGGACACGCGGTTGATGGCCAGTGCAGCATGATGCCATCCAGGACAAAGTGTGCGCATGGTGATAGGTTTAAATGACTGATCAGCGAGCGAAAGAGAAACCGTTGCCTTGATACTCACTAGATGATTAGTAAATCCTGAATTTATTGTTTAGGCTATGGAAGCCTATACAAGCGCCGCGCATTCTCGAATGCCACTTTTGGCTGAATCTGAGGCGGCAGTTCGGCGATCCAGCTGCGGTGATAATCAATCAATTGTTCAAAATAATCCCAGCCATCATCGGCCTGGTCCCAGGTTTGCGTGCGCGTCACTTTCCATACCGGGTCGGTACCGGTAATGAACCGGTCTGGATACTCGAGCACAAGCTCACGCCAGGCATCAAGGAGGTGACGATTGGCATCAGTCAAGCCGTCGAAGCGCCATGGGTCCCGCGCCGAAAATTCAATGGTTACGTTGACACAGGCTCTAATGATGTTACGAATGTGTCGCGCCTCGAGGTGACCGCCAGCGTGCGCGAAAATTAAAGTGAGCTGCGGGTGTCCTCGGCAAATATCCAGAAAGGTCTGCTCATTGCCGGCGTCGACATGGATCAACACCGGCACCTCGTATTCAATCGCTAGATGCATCAACTGCTGGAAGATAGGGTTATCCGGTCGTGGCCTGAAACCTGACATAAAATGCACCTCACCGATACCGTGATACAAACGCTGACGCAATCCCGCTTCGGCCAGCTCCACCGTGCGCTGATCAAGATACCAGTCCTGTCGCCCCAGCTCATGGGTATAGGGAGAAAAAATCGGCACGATCAAATCATCGCCTGCCTGTTTCAGTTCGAGCGCAAGCGCCGATGGCGTGCTCGACACGACGGCAAAGTCTACCCCAGCCTGCCGTAACTTGTTCACCACCGTTGACGCATCGATGATTTCTTTTTGGTCCCAGTTGAAATGAATATGGGTGTCGGCAAATGGCATCTGCGCCTGCGCGCACCCGAGGCTGGATAACAGTGCGCTGATGATGAAAATACTGACTCGGAGTTTAGATAGCTGAGACATCCCAAAAAAGGTGATAGATTATTTAAAAAGCAGGCGACTTTATCTAAGGATAACCTCAAATCGCCATGAAGGTGTGATCTCGAAATAAAAGAGATGGTTCATGGATATTTATGCCTTTTTCTTCTTAAAAGGAACTGTGCTATTTTTCCTGCTATATTGCGATTTATCTCGTGTTGTATTGCACAACTTGCCAGAATTTTTATTTCTGCAAACTTGTAGCCAGTTCTGTTTTATACGCCAACAAGTGCGGCGGGCGAAACACAAATAATTTTTCGACGCAGCTACTAATCGACGAAGAACCTGCTGACCGATGAACAACGTACACCCATTATGCGATCCAAATCGACTTGCGGCGGTTGATTCTTATGAGTGTTTAGACACTCCGCCAGCGTTCGAGTATGACGCGCTTACCGAAATCGCCGCAGAAATTTGTGGGTTTCCGCTCGCGTTTATCAGTTTAATCAAAGAGCGCCGGCAGTGGTTCAAATCCAATTATGGTGCGCCTGAAATTACGGAGATCCCTACCGAAGTCTCCGTCTGTTCCACTACGATTTGTGCAAATGAAATACTGTATGTTCCAGATCTGACCGAAGATGAGCGGTTTAAAGATTATCCTGGAGTCACTGGCGAACCCTATATTCGGGCCTACTGTGGCATGCCATTGATTAATCCTGAAGGGTATGCGCTGGGCACGCTTTGCATAATGGATTTTGAACCGCACGCATTGACACCTGCGCAGCGCGAAACGGTGCGACGATTGTCGAGTCAAGCGATGTCATTGTTGGAGCTGCGCAGGCAGTTGATTTCTCGCGACGAAATGCTGAAAAAGGTAAACGTAGCAAGAAATGAAGCGGAAGTTGCACAGGCAAGATCCGAAGAAATATTGACGAGTGTGTTTCCGCCAGAAATCGCAACAGAACTCAAAAACGAAGGCCGAGTAGAGCCAAAATACTACGAACTGACAACCGTTATGTTTGCCGACTTTAAAGACTCTACGCTGTTGACTGAAGGCATGGAGCCGGCGCGGTTAATAGAGCATTTGAACGAAAACTTCGCCATTATTGATGAAGTCGGACAGGCTAACAGAGTCACCACACTGCGTACTGTCGGTGACGGTTGCCTCTGCGTGGCGGGCCTGCCTGAACCCAATCGGACTCATCCACTAAACATGTGCCTGATGGCGCTCCAATTGCAGCAGAATATTGCGGAAAAAAATAGGCAGAGAGAAAAGTTCCGCCTTAATCCCTGGCAGCTACGTATCGGCATCAATACTGGATCCCTGGTTGCGGGTGTCGTGGGTACAACAAGATATACCTATGATGTATGGGGTAGTGCAGTCAACGCCGCGGCGCGACTTGAACAGGCTTGCGAACCTGGGCGGATTAACATATCGCCCAGCACATTGCACTATGTACAGGATTTCTTTGAGACCGAACCAAGGGGAAATATTTCGGTTAAAAACATGGGCAAGATAGACATGCATTTTTTGAACAGGATAAAACCCGAGTATTCATTGGATGAGCAAGGATTTGCCCCAAATCAAGATTTGCTCAAGAAGGCAGGACTGGAAACGAATGGAAAAAGATTCGTCTAACCCAGGGCAGTTTTGTTTAGCACCAGGTAAGGCGAGCTGACTGATACGGACGCCTGGTAATGAGGACAAGTTCAGATCGTTGAATTATTGTTTAATCGGAAACAAAAAGATCTGAAAAAAGGCGACGGAGTGATTATCGTTTCTGCGTAGCCTTAAACCTTTCGTTTAAAATTAGCCTGTTTCCTTTTCTCTCTAGAATGAAAAGGGTTGGGTGCGATGCAAATGTCGCCATATGGGCTGTGCGCCGCGCGCGCACTCTTGCATTCTGTCATCAGCCCAGGTACGAATAAAGGACAGGTCCTCTGATTTTACGCTCGCTGGATCAAGTGCTGCGAGAATCTGTACAGCTGTTTTCGCGTCGTTTGCTTGACCGAGGTAATCTTGAAATGCTTTCAATTCGTTCAGTAAATCGGAAGCGTCTTCGCTCCAGATTTCGCTAAAAAACTCTGCGGCATAACGCAGCTTTTTTCCGCGTTTACGGATCTCGTGAAGCTGTTCACTGGTAATGCGAGTGAGAGAACGTGTTTCCACTAAGAGCTCTTGTTGCGCCCGATGCAATACGCTGTATGCAAATGGTGCAATGGGTTGTTTCAGGTATCCCGTTTTTGCCCGCTCGAGGGCAGTAATCCACTTTTCAAATTCCAGTAATAACCGTGCATATCGTTTGGTCTGTATCAACCTCACGGTTTCCTTGGTCGCTATGCGTCGTTCCTTGACGGCAAGTTTTCGCAATGTGGCATACACCGGTTCTCCACCGTTTTGCTCCTTTATCTGTGGCAGGGTTTCACTCACAAACACATGCCAGTCACGTGCAGGGCCGAAGCGCTGCTGGAACCAGCGGAATTCCCCATTAAAAGCTTTTCTCTTATCGTAGGGGAGACAGTCCTTGAACGCACGCAATGCGGCACGTAATCGCCTAATCGCGACGCGGGTTTGGTGCACCCCTTTTGGGTGGCTCTTAAGAGTTGGCTTTTCGTTCTTGTATAAATGATCAAGGGACTCATGGACAATATGGCTGAAAGCTTCGCCTACTGTAAGTGCCTTATCGAGCTCCACCCCGCTGGAAGTCACGGGACCCTTTCGGTTTGCTGGACGTGTCAGCTGAAACCCACGATCTGCCTTTGTCAGGTGTTCGCGCTGCAGTTCGTATTTTTCAGATAGCTTGAGCGCAAGATCCTGTAGTGCCAGCGGATCGCCCTTGATAAGCTTCATCCGCATCTCGCACATCGCTTCCCGTTTTTTCTTCGGGCGGCTGCTCGCTTCAACATAGCCCTCATCAAAAGTAAACTCGATTCGACTCGTTGCCGATTTAAGCTCAATTACCTCGCGTTCGCAGTGCACTTCGAAATAGGCCTGCAGCTTGAGGCCTCGGCGCCATCTCTTGATTACAGGTTTAAATGCGGAGCCTCGGAACAAATCAAGTTTAGGCTCCCCCTCTTTTACTGGAATCGATAGCTGCGTATGACCCTGCGTACTTGCCGCCAGGATTTCGGGCACTTTAAGGGTGAGGATGCGTTTGTCTTTGGTTTCGGTGAGTCGCAGTATAAAGCCCGCCTTGTATAGAATATGATGTGGTGAATCGAAATAGGTATTGACCAGGTGGTGGCGCTCCTTTCGTATCGGTTTCAGATCGCGACAAAGGGATTTGCGTATTCTGCGTGCGGTTTTTGTCGAAGACGAAAATCTGATTGTAGGCTTAACTGACATGCTTATTTGTATTCATCGAATAAGAATGGGGGCGGCGCGAAATGAATGTTCAGAAAGCGTTGCTCGATCTTTGTTCGGAATGGCTGCGTGACAAGGGTGAAAAGTTTTAGTCTCTCTAATAATCGTTATACCCATGGTCGCTGTTATAACATATCAATCGTACTTTCACCTTTAAGACTATCGTTTATCTGCGGCGTTCTCTATTCTTCAAAAAAAGGTGACAGAGTGAGTGGTACTAGGCGAACTAGTGAAAAACCGGGACAGATTTATTTGACTCGATCCCTTTCGCTGTCTAGCAATCGATATTTAGAATCCGGCAGACGAAATCGGCAAATCGCTGTTCCGGCGAGAATCCTAACAATTTCTCTCCATCGCTGACGAAATTGGAATAGGGATTGAAGTCGTAATAACATGGCTGGCCGGTGTCGGTATCCATAAAGTATTCGACACCTCCGAAATCTGCACCGCTGGCTTTAATAATCCGGATGACATTATTAAGGATGGTTGGTGCCGGGTTATGGGTTTGTATTCCACCGGCACCGTTTATTCTGCGGAAATCCAAATCACCGCCTTCCCTAGCGGGTTGTTCCACGTTAACAACTTGCTTCGGCTCATCCGTGCTGCAACCGTCCGCAGCACAATAGTTGAACTCACCCGCGACCAGCGGTTGCTTGATACTGTAAAACAATGCATCGCCCAGCACCTCCACCCGATAAACGAAACCGTCTGAGCGGATGTATTGCTGTACGATTCCGGTTCGATCGACGCCTAAATCCAGCGCTTTGAACTTCACTGCCTGCTCAAGTTCTGACCGATTTTCGTATAAGCCGATGCCGCTGCCTGATCCACCGATATTAGGTTTGATGATGACCGGATAGCCTATTTGCTTGGCCGCATCCATCGCGTCCTCCTGACGGTAGATCGCTATGCCATTCGGGTAAGCCAGGTTCAGGGAGGAGAACACACCGTTTTGCATCGCTTTGGAGGATCCGATGGCGTGGGCGCGTGAACCGTTGATCACCCGCGCCCCACTCTGCTCCAGCCAGTTCAGGTAATGCTGAGTCTGGAACACGACCTGGGGCAGTCGGTCAGCGGATGGCATGATGTTAATGCGATTGATCGCCACCGAGAATTCGCAGCTGTTGGCGTCCGTATCAAAGCGCAATTCGGCCACGTTCACCGGCACGATGCCTGGAATTCGTCGCTGCAATACTAAGAGCAGCTGATCCGACCAGGTCGGGTGTTCATATAGAAAAGCGATACGCATGGTGGTGAAGGATAAATGAGGGCTTGAACGCAGGGATAAGATTTTAGTAGAAAACAGTATCGTGACTAAAAAGGTGACGAAGAAACTAATAAAAACCGGTAAAAACCGGGACAGATCTATTTTGATACTTAGAGAAATCTAACAATATTCGCTCAGTTTGATCTGAACAAACAAGCGATTTGGGTTAATCTCACTTCTAGGTGAAATTATCGATGAATTTCGGAGAAAAAACATGGCATATGTACTGGCGGTAACCTGGACAGCGAAAGAAGATCACGAGGCGGAGGTCCACGAAATTCTGCGTATGCTTGGAGATGCATCACGGCAAGAGCCGGGCGTCATTACCTATACGACTCATGTTGATCCGGACAATCCACGCGAGTTTTTCATTTATGAAAAATATCACGACGTCAGCGGTCTTGAGGCGCACCAGGAGACCGCGCATTTTAAGGAGTTCGTACTCGAAAAGGCGATACCCCTGCTTGAGGCCAGGGTCCGCAGAACACTCGTCGATTTTTAAGTAGATAAAAGACGAAAACACCACAACAGATTCATATTCCCCAATCTTCACGCTGGATCATACAGTTTTTGTATTTGAAGGAGCAGGCAAATGGGAGATAGCGAGACAGGGCAGGTGTCGGAAGACACCAGACTGCAGCAGGTATTGACGTATGAATGGTCTAGATAAATTACCGGATATTTTTTCGCACGGCACGGGGTTGTGAAACTATTGCATTGCGTCGTTCTTTGCACCGAAGGGTTGATAAGTCAATATTGCAATGTTCAGCGAAGGAATGCGGTATTTATGGGGCGAAGGGATATCTCTGTAGCTTGACTGGTCCTCATTTAAGTTTGCTGCCTTTGCGTTTAGAGGGTGTCGGCGCGTTTTTGGCCACATAGCGGTGGCTTTCTACGAGTTTGAGCAAATCGAAGGCGCTTAACATGCCCACTACCGTCTGTTCGTGGGTGACGACAACGCGGTGGATACTGTGGTTGCGCATTATCCGTGCGGCAATACTGGTGTCGTCATACTGCGGCACGGTGTAAACTTTTTCCGTCATAACATGGCTGATAGGCGTGTTTGGCTTCAGCTCATGCGCCAGATCAGTAGAGGACACGATCCCCACGGGATGGCCATCACTATCCACCACAGGTACTGCGCTGATTGAGTTATTTTCCAGCATGTTACGCACATGCTCGACGCTCTGATGCGGTTCGGCGGTTACGACCGATTTGGTCATTAATTCTTCGACTTTTACATTCATCTGTTTCTCCGGGAAGAGTCCATTGCTGCGAGAGTTTAGGAGGCTGGGCGCCACAGTAAGTAGATGTAAATCAAGTTATCGATATATCGACCTAGGCAAGAATTGGCCAGGAGCAGCCATACAATAATCACTTTACTTGATTCTAAGGCTAGAGTGTTCTTGGAAAGCAAGCTCCAATTCGCCTGCAATTCACTTTCAACTCACAATTCGTTCACAGAGTAGTTGGGATAGTAATCCGAGAAAATAAGGCCAATGCTGCAGAGAGGAGGCGTCTCTTGATGGGGAAGTTACGCGGCAAAATTGAGGGACTTGGTAAACACGATAGTCTACACAGGAGACGCTAAGGTCATCAGATATGAGAAAGTATACAAGGGTTTTCCTAACCGGAGCGGTGATGTTGACAATAACAGCGTGTTCAATGTTTGGTCATTCAGATGTTGAAACTGCACCTTACAGAATTTCAAAAAGTGATGGTCAGATTGAGATACGTCACTACGAAATGCTTGTTTTGGTTTCTGCGTCGATGAATGGAGATTTGGATAACAATGAAGGTGCCTTTAACAAATTATTTAGATATATCTCTGGTGAAAATACAGGTGCGGCTAAAATAGCGATGACTGCACCTGTTCTGATGGATCCTGCCGGTTCGGAAGGTCAAAAGATTTCGATGACATCGCCAGTTATAGTAGACCAGGATGAAAATTCCAGAAACTGGACCATGTCCTTTGTGTTACCAAGTACATTTACTTATGAGACGGCTCCACGTCCGACAAATCCCGATGTAACGCTGAATAAAATTACCGATCTTGAGGTGGCAGCGATTCAATTCAGCGGAATCTTAAACAATAAGAATGCGCAAAAGTACAGAAGCAAACTTGAGACATGGATCTTGGATAACGGTTATAGAATTACAGGCCCTTACCAGACCGCTGGTTATAACCCACCCTGGACATTGCCGAACATGCGCCGTAATGAAGTATTAATTCCGATAGAGAAAGCATCCATAGTCGAGGGCTGAATCTTGGAGATCCGAACATGATGAGCAAATAACCAGAACAGATTTAGTTTCTGACTTGGATAAAATAGATCGGTCCCTGTTTATACTCCAGCCTGGTAAATCATAAGAATTGCGTCTTAATACTACTACTCATTAAGATCCGAGTAGAAATTTCTTCTAACCTCCTTGATCAAACGCGCAATCTGCGACTTAACTTCTCTCTGCTGGCGTATGAACTCTGATACTAATTGTTTGCGCTCCAGCATCAGATTATCTTTGAGCTTACGATCATCTTTATGGTCGAGCTCTTTTAAGCTGCCGCTGGTATCAACTAACTTTGGTAAGGTGGTCGAAATGTGGTTTAGGGTAACTTTCCTGATTCGTCCACACATGTCTTCAAATTTCTGCTTCAGTGCTGCGCTTTCCACTGTTCTTAAACATCGAGACAGTTGAATTTTTACATCCAAGTAGTGCTCGGTGTCTTCAAGTGAGATCTGCTCCAGTATATCGGCACCCATATCCTTAGCTGTTGGTGTAACAAATACCTTGTCTAGAAATTGATTCCAGCGATTAGTAGCATCAATTAAAAGAGCGAGGTCGTTTGCATCGATGTGATCCCTGAACATTACCTGGTGTCCGGCGTCACGATATTGATCCGGCGTCTCGTTAACACTATGGAGCTGGCTTAAAATGCGGTCAACAAGGTCGTCCTGATTGCGGTCTTCCAGTTCACGTCGCCACTCCAGTTTACAGCTGCAATCGATTTCGTCAAAATGGCTGGTTTTGCCGGTCGCATTGTACTCGCGCAGGCCTTGGTAGCATTTTTCATCGCAGCTTGGACAGTTGTGAACATATTCTCGAGGAGGTGGATACAATTCGAACCCTCCCGCCCGAACGTCTCCCAGAAAGTGAGTCTGACGAATCACTTCGAATAATGACCAGGTCCATGGCGATCGGTAAAGATTTGCTTCGTTGAGACGCGCGACGGTTGTGTTGTCCTGGACGGAGACAGGCTCAATGCTAACCGCCTTCACGCCGTGTTCGAAGGCGAATTTTATCGACCGCACGCAATCGTCAATCGCTGTTTGTTCGTCCAGGAACAAGGGTTTCATCAGGCAGTATGCAAGCGCCTCGACCTCGAATTCACGCATTACCGCGAAAGCATTAATGTAATCCGACAGAGTGTTTCTTTTGTTTACACAAAACAATCGAATATCGTCGTTGACGCTTTCGAAACCCACTCCGATCTGTAGTCGTTTGTTACCGACCGCCTCCCGTACTGAGGCGATTGACTTGCGGGTCACAAGCTCGGGTAGTGATTCGAAGATAATCATTTCGACATCTTCGTTTGACGCTACCGTTTGCAATAATTCGTGCCGAACTGCGACAGGTATTTCCGACGACGACAACAGAGAACCACCATTGTAAATGGCGACCACTTTTGTGTCGGAGTAATCATAGCTAAAGAATGCTTCGCGAAATCCTTCGATATAGTCGGCCATCGATACGCAGTTTTGGGTGTCCATTCCGCTCACGTGCCCGCACATCAGACAACCACCACCGTTAGCGCGTGCCCACGTACATCCCTTACCGCGAACATAGAAGATTCTTCGTTGGGTGCGTTCTCCATCCAATAGATGAGGCTGTATGCTGACACCCCCTAATGCGCTGGACTTCGAGCTCAGATCTGATTCGTGATAAAGTCGTGATTTGGATTGTTCGTTGATCGATTTGACCAAATCCAGGGCCTCTAGTCGGCGCGTCTCAACTGAGCTGTCCCTCAAATGAGCGGGGTAGACAGCACTTGGAAATTTCTTCTCACCCCAGGCCAATGTGCCGGTGGTGATTGCGGCGGGTATGTCGACTGGGTCCGGTGTCTTTGGTTTTTCGGGCATGGTGCGTTCCTAGTATTTTTGTTTGAGCCGACATAAAAAAGTCGGATTACGCTCAACACAATCCAGTTAACGTCGCATCATTGCCACTATTGCCACTTTTTTCTTTTCTGAGCTCCTCCAATCACACCTCCAATCACCGTCTTTATAATGTGGATTAACAAATGTTCCTATCAGACTGGTTGATCACGTTATTTTATGGTACGGAATTTTACTTCCGGACGCAACTTTTTAGCATTCAGCCCCGAAAAACTGAAAAAACCGGGAGAAACAAGGAAAACCGGGGGAAAATCGGAAAAGACCCGTTTTCACAGGCATTTTGAATTTTGTGGTCAGAGTAAAAAAGCCTTCAATCGGGCCAGACCACTCAGCATTTTCCTGCTTTCAAGTAGTTAGCACTAGCCCGCGCCACGGCATCAAGATCCAATTCGAATCCGAGTCCGGGGCCATTTAGAACCGGCAGCTGGCCGTTTCGCAGGCTGAGTCGGGGGATTCGATGATGTCCCATGCCAGGAGGTGGTTCATGTACTGGTTGCCGTCATCCAGATTTGCGATGGTTGCAGCCGCCTGGTTGGCGGCGCAGGTGGTGATGCCGGTCTCGTAAAGACCATGGATACATATATTGATGCCCGCGGTCTCGGCCACATGGGCGGTCTTGATAAACTGGCTGATGCCGCCCGTTTCATGAAGGCCGAGGACGATCAGACCGGCTGCATTCTCGCGGCAGACGTTAAAAGCGTCCTGGGGCGTGAACACCAGCTGGTCCGCAGCAATTCCTACCGGGCTGGAAGCGCGGACCTGGTTGAGCGCCGACAGACTTTCGCTGTCTGTTGGCTGTACGACGAATTCAATTTCAAACGCCGCAAGTTTCTGGATCATGCGTTTCGCCTTCAGTGGGTCCCACTTTTCATTGGGGTCGATGCGCAGGCGTCTCTCTGGCCCTATAGCGGCGCGGGTCTGCTGGACGATGGCGAGATCGAGTGCATCACCCCTGCCCACCTTGACGTAAATCACCTCGCAGCCGTCCTCAGAAAGCTGCTTGGCGTGGGCAGCAATTTCCTCCGCAGTTTCACCCTGTGGAAATCCGAAATACTGGATGTCATCGCGCAGCGCGCCGCCAAGCAGTTCGTGTACGGCATGACCAGTTGCTTTTCCTATCACATCCCAAAGCGTCATCTCGATGCCAGCGAACACCTGCCCCGCATAGCGTGGCGAACTGCAGGTTCCGAATGCTTGGAACAAAGCGTGGTAGCATTCGCGCATCAGCCTGGTGTTCTCAAACGGGCTTCTACCAACGCAGTAATTCGCAATCAGTTGCAGGTAATCCTGAATTGCGGATGCGGACGGTGTGCCGATACATTCGCCAAATCCGGTTACACCCTGTTCGGTATGCACTTCCACCAGGATCACCACGGCACCGTCCACTGAACCTTGAGCCCAGTGGTAGGGTGTTAGATAGGGTATTTTCAGCGGGGTTGTGCGTATTTCGGTGATCTTCATCGGGGGCTTAGAGTTATTTTTCCGGTTAATAAATCGGTTACTGCCAAAGGTCTAGCGGCTGCTTCGCTAAGAAAAATTCCGGTAAGAGTTATTTCTCAGTTTGTTCTCGGATACCTGTCTCAATTATTACCGCTAGTTAGGCGTTAGTTACAAGTACTAGTTAGTTCTGACAGCTTTTGTGCAGTTAAATTTTTCTGTTTATTGAGTTTAGTCGGTAGAAAGCAAACACGCATGATCTCTTTTCGTGGATCAAGTGAGATCAAAGGGGTCAGTGTCGTTTAATTTGTCAAAGCCAGCCAAAGCATTTAGCCATTTGCTAGTTTGTAACATTTTGTAATGATTGGGTAGATTTTCGCCACTCGGCGATATAACGAGAGTATTCTTGACATAGTTAAGGTTTAAATAAGTCGCAGAAAGTTATGGAGGCTTTAAATAAAGCAGGAGTCGAGAATGGTACCGGGCACCAGGTATTGTCTAGGTATCGAATCGATGTAAATCAGCTCGCTCTTTTACAAGGTGCGATTAGTCGCTGGGATCAGTTTCTAGGTGAGCTATTTATAGTTCCGACACCTCGTAATTTGACTGCCGACGCAATAAACCTGATGTCTCTTGAAGATACCGAGCACTACTTAGATGTAAAGATTCAACTCTCTCAATGTCTAACAGTGGTGCAGAGCGTAGAGCTGGAGCAGAAATTTGAAAACATATGTGGCGCAATCAGAAAGGCCACCTATCACCAAATTTCAACTAACTTACCGCAGTTTGCTGATAACAGCCGCAGCTTAGTAGAACTCGCACGAAAGGATGATCGCATTATTACTGATAACGATGTTTCGAAGCTCGGCTGGAAGCGTTCGCCAGACCTTGAGGTGAGTCAAGAGTACAAAGATTGTCTGGTACAAGAGCGCAGACAACTAAAATCAGACTTTATCCGCCAGCGGAGTAGGGTTAATTCGCTGATTGAGCGTCTAAAAAAGGAGATCAATCGAAGTTTTTACTCTCGCCTTGATGAACCAATATCGGAAAACGCTAGTACTAGTAACCGGTAATCAAAAAAATTAAAAATCCAAAAATCGTGTCGGAGTGGTTTCTACGAAAAGTTAAAATAATTAAAATCAGGTCGGAGTGATTTTTGAGAAATCACTCCGACCCCTTTACAGGCATATCTGCCGGATTTCTTCAAAAACATCTGGTTTATATTTCAGATCGCGGCAGTTTCCAGTTCTCTAATAGACTTAAACATTTTTTGCCTGATGCCAAAATCAATCAATTGCTGCCGGCGCGCAATGGTTGATTGTGTCACCTGGTCACGGTAGATACTCTCTAGTATCCTGGAACGCTCGATATAAAACTGATTAAATTTACAATTTTCGGTTTCATTTTTCTTCAGCCCTTGCCGAAGTCGATCCAGGTTATCCCATTCCCGATTGTTCAGCGCGGCCTGGATTGCGTCATGGTAAAACCAGTTAATGTTGTGACCGACAGAGCCCTCCTGCAAAATCGCCTCGGCCTCTTCGACCAGTGCACTGCGCTCATCAGGATCTTCAGTGACCAGCAGTAGCGCACCGAGTATGGCGGGCCCATGAAAGCCATGCCCACGCTCTCGACTGACATTCGCGGCTTCAGTTAGAGTCTGGTGCAATTCCTCTCGCTCGCTAAATACATCCCTGCGCCGAACATCGAAAGACTGGACTGCTGCCAGGAAGCTCAACGTTCCCAAATTACGCGCAATTTCCATGGCATTTTCATTATGATCTTTCGCCAGCTCCACTTCGTTCATTTCCGAGTAAACCCAGCCGAGCAATGCGCTGGTATTCATCTCTCCTCGCAAATGGCCACATTCTCGAGTAGCCCGCAAGCCTTCAATACCATCCTCGCATGCCTCGGAAATTTCAAGCTGATACAGTCGACTCCATCCGATCATCGCCCGGTTGGCGGCATAATGGGTGGTAAATCCGTGGCGTAATGAAAATTCGCAGCATTCCATAAATTTGAGGGTCGCAGTCTTCATCTCTCCGCGAACATAGTAAGCGTCACCCAGACCACCAATTGCCCTCGCCTCTTTTTCAAGGGAACCCGCCTGACCAG
This sequence comes from Gammaproteobacteria bacterium, assembly GCA_024644945.1. GTDB lineage: Bacteria > Pseudomonadota > Gammaproteobacteria > Arenicellales > Poriferihabitantaceae > VYFG01. Next base: position 113,252 of record JAHEGU010000001.1, read on the forward strand.
CATATTCCAGAGAACGTCCATGCTCTCCAAGGCAACCCTTCACGTCGCCTTTTGCGAAATAGATATTGCCGCGTATATTGCATAAATCAGACAATGCGTCGATATCATTCAATTCGAGCGCCAGGGCTTCGGCGCTGGCGAGATGGAACAGTGCGTCATCATACTGGTCCTGGAATCGAAAACATGCTGCGATGCCAAGCTGGATTTGAAGCTCAACAGACTCGAGGCCAGCTGAATCCAATTCTCTCATCCTCGGGCCAGTCATATCCCGCACTTTGGGAATGACCTCGAGTGCATTGTGGAAATGGTCCAGCGCTTCGACTACGGCCGATGTCGAAAGCGCAGTCTCGCCGGCAATCCTGGCGTAATGTAACCCCCTGTCGAACAGTCCAGCCCGTATATAATGATAGGAAAGCAAGTCAGCCAGCTTGTGACCCTGGCGATATAGTTCCTCAAGATAAACAGCGGCACGTTTGTGAAACCTGGTCCGGCGCTCCCTGAGCAGACTGGCATAAGCGGCGTCTTGGATTAACGCATGCTTGAATTGAAAACTTGCAGCGGTGCCTTCACCAAGTCGATAAACCAGCCCCGAATCCACTAAGGCGTCAAGCTGCCGGCTCAATTCATCATCTTCCAGACGAGTAATTGCACCCAGTAGCGATCTGCCAAACGAGCGCCCTATTATAGCTGCCGCCTGGGCCGACCGGCGTGCTGTACCAAGACCGTCGAGCCGGGCATTGAGAGAATCGGCAAGGGACCCGGGAATGTCTATCTCTTCATCAGAGCCCGATCCATTGCTTGAGTTCAATATGGTCCGCGCCAGCTCTTCCACGAATAATGGAATGCCATCGGTACGGTCAACAATTTTACGTGCCAGCTGATCCGATATTTCCGGGCCCATCAGACTCTGAATCATGTGGTGACATTGCTCAGGATTGATTCGATTGAGAGACAGTAAATGAACATGAGACAGATCCGTCCAGACCTGGCGGTATTCGGGTCGAAAACTCAGCAGCATCAGGACGGGTTTGTCGGAAACGGAGAACACCAGGTTATTGATCAGTTCCTGGGTAGTGGCATCAACCCAATGCAGGTCTTCAAAAACCAGAATCCATGGTTCGCCATCTGGACTGCTGGTGAGAATTCGGGAGACCAATTCCAAGGTCTGTTGTTTTTGCAATTGTGCGTTGGCAAGCACTGGATCGGTATCAGAGGGGCCGTACAGCAAACGCCGCAATAATCCTTCTGCGCCTTCGTACTGTATCCCGTGATGTTCCAGAAACCGGGTAATCCAGTTCTCCGTGGCGTCCTCGTATTGCGGTTGCTGGGCACGTAAAAACTCAACAAAGGGATGGAGCGACCTGCTCTGATGATGCGGAGAGCATTGCAGGATGCGCGTCCGGCTGCGGTCAAACTCACTGGCTACCTGAATCAGGCGGGATTTTCCAATACCCGGCTCCCCGCATAACATTATAATTTTTCCTCTGCCATGCCTCGCGTCTTCCATACAATCTTCGAGCAGCACCCGTTCGTGCCGACGCCCGACAAAAGGCGTCAGCTCGCTGCTGCTGATGGCTTCAAACCGGCTTCCTGAACTTGCCGCGGATTCCACCTCCCAGGCCAGAACCCGGTCATTCAGGCCTTTCAGATCAAGCTCTCCAAGCTCACTGTAATTAAACAGCTCACCAGCCAGAGCCCTGGTTTCGTCTGCGATGACGACCCTTCCCGGGCTGGCGACAGACTGGAGACGGGAAGCCAGATTGGGTGTCTTTCCAACCGCAGTACTTTCTCTGGAGGCACCGCTGCCCACTACCTCGCCGACAATAACCGGACCGGTGGCGATACCAACACGAACGAAAATGGGTTCGGTATCCGATGCCGACTGGTTTAACACCTGAATCCGTCTCTGGATTTCCAGTCCAGCGCTGATCGCGCGCTCTGCATCATTTTCATGGGCCATGGGATAGCCGAAATAGCATAGGATTCCATCGCCCATGTAACGCGCCACATAGCCATCAAAATGGTTGATGACTTCCGTGCAGGTCTCCTGATATCGGCGATTAATCCTGCTCAAGTCTTCTGGATCCATACGTGTCGACATTGCGGTGGAATCAGCCAGGTCACAAAACATCACAGTCAGCTGACGCCGTTCGGCGCCGCTATTCGGCTTGGAGACGGTTTGGGAAAGAGCAGAACCCGCGGTCTGGTGCTCAGGCAGTGCATCAGGCTTGTCTGCCACAGCACCGAGCGCATTCCCGCAGCCCCCGCAAAACCTGTCGCCCGGATCATTTTTGAACCCGCAATGCGCACATGCCGACGCTAATGCTGCACCACACTGCAGGCAGAATTTACGCTCGACCTTATTGTCGGTGCCGCAGGAATCGCAGTGCATGGAGAGAAAAATGGTGAAGTGAATGGCAAGTTATTGTAGCACCGCGATCAGGAGGCATAGACGCAGCTCCTGTGTCACTCGCGAAATGAGCTATGCGACAATCGAGCGCAGGGGACAAACCAGGGCAGCCTATATATGCCTATCTAACCCTTACTGCAAAGTTCTGAAAGATGAATAGTAACTAGATTTGTTCGGAATACTGCAGACGATAGTCTTTGGGTCAGAGGGATTTGATTTCACGCCAAGAAAACACTTACTTGATAATCTGCACCGGATGAATCGGGGACAGTTTTCCGTCAGGATTCAACTTGCTCATTTCAGGGATCAACTCGGCTAATCGGGCTTTGCGGTTACCTGGGGATGGGTGGGTGCTGAGAAATTGAGGTGGGCTTCCTCCAACCGATCCCATTTTCTGCCACAAAGTCACCGCTGCCTCTGGTTTAAACCCGGCGCGAACAGCCAGTTCAAGCCCAATCCGGTCTGCTTCGGATTCCGCGGTCCTGCTGTTGGGCAGTTCAAGAGCCAGCGTTGCCGCCAGCGCCGCACCTGTCATCGTCGCACCGCGGTTGTCTGAAGCGATCCCGACTGCGAGCACGCCGAGGCTGCTTGCCATGGCAACCGACATTCTTTCAGCTGTATGGTTGGCCAGGGCATGGGAAATCTCATGGCCCATAATCTGGGCAAATTCATCATCAGTCAGATTTAGCTTTTCGAACAAGCCGGTATACACCGCCATTCGACCCCCTGCCATGCACCAGGCATTGACGGTTTCAGGATCGTCGACTATCGCCACTGACCACTCCCAGATTGCAGATCGCGGATACTTCTTGATCGCTTCCGTCACAAGTCGGCCAGTAATGTTCCGCACTCTCTCCACCGTCGCTGGGTCATTGACCAGTTTGTTTTTTGCGTCGAGGTCATTAACGGTCGTCAGATAAGCCCGTTTTGATTCGACGATGGCGGATTCTGGTGAAATCAGCATTAACTGACTGCGTCCAGTGGGGCTTGTTGCGCAGGCAGTCGTTAAGAATATTAAAGCGAGAGAGAGGATTGTTCTGTTCATGGAAAACTTATACTAAAAAATTGGAAATACATGCAAATCTCGCCGAATTAGCAGAAAAGCCGATGTGCATCTGCAACTACAATATACGTTCATAAATGTTATGGTTTTTAAATAAATAAATTTGCTCCGAACTTCTATTCAAGTCTACACCCATATTTACTTAGGCTGTGTGACCGGTCCGCAATAAAGAATCAGCTTTATAACGCATATTAATAAAAGGATAATATGCATTTAATTCGTTTAGCATGATTTTGCAAACTTTTCACCAGACGATCTCAACCCTTTCCTACCCGTATTAATGTCAGTATATGAAGGAAGATATTTCCTGGTTAAAAAAAAGGATAAGCGGTGAAGGCCCGCCTGTTGTAATTGACGGGGGCATGGGGACACAACTTGAAAAATCCGGGGTGCCCATGGATGGTAAGGTGTGGAGTGGTCGAGCGGTGCTTTCACATCCCCATGTCGTGCGACAGGTGCATGAAGAATTTATCGCCGCTGGCGCCGAGGTCATCATCGCCAACACCTTTGCGTCCGCTCGTCATATGTTAGAACCCGCGGGCTTCGGCGAACAGGTGAAGGAAATCAATCTCAATGCGGTCAAAATAGCGCAGGAGGCCCGCGGCCGTGTTGCACAGGAGCCGGTCGCCATCGCGGGTTCCATTTGCGAATGGGCGCCGACCGACGATCTTAAATGGCATACACCCGAAGCGGTAGGGAGCTCGATCAAGGAACAAGCTGAGCTTCTCGCCGAAGCCGGCGTTGATCTGATTACGCTTGAGATGTGTGAGCAACTCGACTTTTCAGTTGCCGCAATCGAGGCCGCTCTCGACATTGGTTTGCCGATCTGGATCGGCATGAGCGCTCAGACTCACAAGGGCTGTCGATCCCTGTCGGTATTTGATTATGCAGAGCTGGATTTTGAGAGCTTAGTCAAAGGCCTGTCCGAATTTCCGGCCATGATGATGAACATCATGCATACACCGGTTTCAGATGTAGACAATGCTATGGGAATCGTAAAAAATTATTGGGATGGGCCTATCGGAATCTATCCCGAATCGGGTTACTTTAAAATGCCAAACTGGCATTTCATAGATGTAATTGAAACTTACGAGTTCGCTCAATGCGCGAAGAACTGGATTAATAACGGCGCTCGTCTGATTGGTGGCTGCTGCGGATTAGGGCCTGACCACATTGCCGCGGTAAGAAAAACCGTAAATAATATTTTTGAAAACCGAGACGGATAAAGATGACGGAAATCAAATTTTATGCAGATATTTTGCTGATGATTTGAATTCAAAGTTAGAATGGATGACATGCAGATTGTAGGAAGGATGGAGTAGCTCTTCCATTTAAACGTAAGGTTATGTATACCCACGCATGTGGCACAGTAACCGAGCTATGAGGGATAAGTCCGGGAAAACCAGGGCAAACCCTTTTAGCCTCAGCAACAATTAATTCCGACAGGCATAATTAAATTTGGCCAGCAGCTGCGTCAGGGGATTGCCTTACTTTAGTTTCGATCTTAAACGGACTGGTGTAACTGTTGTGGCGAGTTTAATTTTTCTAGTCCCAGCGAATCTTGCGCTGGCTGTAACTGCGTTGCCAATCGATCAACCTTCTGAGCAAGATAACGCCCGCATTGAAATTGCCCAGTTTACCGAAGTATCCAGGACTGCGGAAACTGAGGATACACCCACTAACGAGGATGAATTATTGACTCGCTGGCACGGCATTATCTCGGACAAGATCGGGAGTATGGGTGAATCTGCAGATAGATTTCTTGACCCTAGTATAACTTTTGACGAACTCAATCAGACTTCCGTTCGGTTGCGGCTCGATATCGATGCGATCGAAGGAGAAGGCACCGACTTCGATCCCAAAGTTGATATCAAATGGATTCTGCCAGCAGCTGAAGGCAGATTGCGGCTGCTGGTGAGCTCCACAGATGAGTTGGAATACAGAGACGGCGAGGGAGGTCTGGGGTCTCCATTGATTGGAGACGATGACGAAGAAGCAACAGCAGCGCTCGATTTCAATATACGGGATGATGAAAAGTGGCGATCATCAGCTTCTTTAGGCGTCAAATCTGACCAAGCATATACCCGATTAAAATTGCGTCGGAATTTTATGATTGGTGAGCGCTGGAGCTCTCGTCTCCTCTATAGACTTACTTATTTATCAGACGACGGATTTGAGAATGATTTTCGTCTCGACTTTGATCGCACTCTCGGTCGCCCGCTGCCAGACACTAGGGAGTTTAGAGAGGTTGCTGTCGGAGGCGATCGTCGACCGTGGTTATTTCGATCGGCTTCTCGGATCCGTTCATTTGAAAACAGTGACAGCACGTTATACGAACAGCGCTTTAGTTTTTTCAATCGACTTTCCCGGCGTTCTGCAATCGCTTATGAAGCGCTCGCATTTGGATGCTCCAATCCAAATGAAGTTGATGAGACCGTCGACTGTGAGGAGTATCAACTAAGGTTGAGATATAAGGTGATTCACCCAAAGTATAACTGGCTGGCATTTGAGGTGTGGCCGATAGCCGCCTTTCCCGAGTCGAACGATCTTGATTTGAACGCACAATTGAGACTACGGGTTGAAATCTGGTTTGGTCGAAGCAGGACAGCACAAGGCAGAGGGGCTGTAAGGTTCTAGGAAATCGATAATCTAGATGCGATACAGAATTAAAAATTACAATCGAAGAATTGTCATGCGAAAACATTGCGTTGGCAGTAATTTCCTCTTGATTGCATTGATATTATTCAGCGCTATCGTAAGTGGAGATGAAATTGATGAGGGGATAGCAGCATTTGACAGTGGTCACTATGCAACAGCCTATAAGATTCTATTTCCATTAGCTGAACATCACGGATATACCAAGGCGATGAATACACTCGGGCTCATGTTCGAACAGGGTCTTGGCGTTGCAAAACAAGGCGATGAGGCGGAAAAGTGGTACAAAAAAGCGGCGCTCGAAGGGAATTCGGAAGCTATGTATAACCTCGGATTACTTTACTCTGAAGGCAATCTTGTACCAAAAGACACAGTAAAGGGAATTGCTTGGATGGGCGCTGCGTTTGACCACCGACAGAACGAGGCCGCTCACGTGGCTAAAATATTGAGCGCGGACATGAGCGATGAAGAGCTTAGTGCAGCCAGCAAGCTTCGGATAAAAATCAATAATGAAATGTACGGCAGCAAGTCACAACCTGTAATCTCAGTACCCGCTCTCACCGAGCCGCCAGTAAACCCGTCGAGGCTCCTGACAAGCGAGCAGATCATTGATGCTTATTCTGGAACCACCTTCATATTCGAGTTTCGCGGTTCAATCGCCCTGCAGGACTACCGCAGTCATTCGAGTAAAAAGCGTGCAATGTCGGGTAAGAAAGCGAAAATATCCGGTGAGTATCGTGACGGCTTCTATAAGGGAAAGTGGTGGACAGTGAATAACAAATTGTGTGTCGAATATTCCAAGGTTAAGGTATTTGATGATTGTTTCTGGATTGAAGCTACGGGGGAAAGTGAATACAGATTGTACAGCCAGAAAACAGGCGGCATCATTGTCGAGACCATTACTGAAAGTCGGTACTAGATTTCTATATCAATCAAAGCAGGGTGCCGTAAACAACCAAAGAGATCAGCAATCAAAGGGGTCCAATCAAAGGGGTCAGTGTCAATTAATTAGGTGAAATCGTGAGTAAACCAGGGCAGAACTAACTACATGTTGATACCGCCCATATCTCGTAATTATCTTTCTATGGTCAAACAGATCTTTTTGAGTGATAGTTGAGAGCTACAATTAGATCCGGCCTCAATATCGCCCGTTATTAGACTATTCAAGTCCGATAGCACTCAAGCTATTCAGATAGGGTTCCAATCCGCCGGCATGTTTTGTCGGCAGGTTTTTTTTGAGAAAGTCGATCGACAGATCTGGTTTCGCCACCACTGCCGCAGCAAGAGACTGTTTCGCCTCGTCAATCCGACCCAGATTAGCCAGCGCGGAAGCCTTGACGGCATGTGGCCAGTAGCCTATTGCATTTGGAATCTGCAAGGTATGGTTGGCCCACTCCAGCGCCGCTTCATATTCTTGGCTTAGAATGTAATTCAGGGCATGGACAATTGTGAAGGCCCACAGCATCGGATCGCGCGGACTCATCGCGACCGCATGTTTGGTTGTATGTTTGGATTCTTCGAGCTCCCCTGCGAGCGATAACGCAAACGCGAGCCCGTGATAAGCCTGGGCAAAGCAGGGGTTGAGCTCGATCGACTTTCGCAGTGCCGCGATCGACGCGTCATGATCGCCCAGCATCATATAAATGCGGCCGATAGCGAAATACGATATGGCATCTCTGTCATCGCATTGCAGCGCCATCTTTGCGGCTGTCATACCTTCCCGCAGCAGTGTATCGGGATCTTCCGCGCTGCCCAAAATCACGAACTGATAGCAACAATAGGCGTAGTAGGCATAAGCCGGAGCAAATTTAGGGTCCGCTGCGGAGGAACGTTTAAACAACTCCAGTGCGGTCTTAATATTTTCATCTTTGTAGGTCCACATATGCCACAATGCCCGCTGATAAAGCTCCCACGCGTCGAGATTGTCGGGCGATTTGCTCAGCGCGCGTTCGCGCTCAAACGCATTTAACTCGGGCTCAAGCGCCGAAGCAATGACCATGACCATCTCATCCTGCAGATCGAAGATATCCTCCATTTCGCGATCATAGCGCTCGGCCCAGACATGGTGCCCGGTTTTGGCATCGATGAGCTGCACGGTCACACGCACGCGGTTGCCCGCCTTGCGCACGCTGCCCTCGAGCACGAAGCGAACGCCGAGCTCCTTGGCCACCTGGCGTACATCAATAGCCGTCCCTTTGTAGGAGAACGTGCTTTCACGAGAGATAACCTTGAACGAGCGAATCTTGGACAAGGCGGTGATCAGATCCTCGGTAATGCCGTCGCCAATAAAGTCAAGATCCGAATCCTGGTTCATATTGGTCAGCGCCAGTACGGCGATCGAGGGTTTCTCCGATGCGCCTGATGTAGTTAGCTCATCAAGCATGTGCTGCCTTTCTTCTGGCTTCCAATAAAACACGTGAACCGGTCGACCGATGTTCTTATACTGTTGTTCCCCGCCATCGGTGAATGTTGCCTCCTGTTTTCCCAGGATTTGATCGTAAACAGAAGCCGAGATACAGATACCGCCCTCGGGCGCACTGGCCTCGAGCCGGGCCGCCAGATTGACGCCGTCGCCATACACTTCACCTCGGTCCTCGATAACGTCACCGATGTTGACACCGATCCTGATCTGAACTTTCTTGTTATCGTCGAGCGACTGGTTCTGGATATGCAACTCGGTTTGGATCTTAACCGCGCAATTAGCTGCTGTAACGGCGCTCGAAAACTCCGCCAGAATAGCGTCGCCGGCGTAACGTAAAACCGCACCGCCGCTGTCTTTAATCTGACTGCTGGCATAATCCAGAACCTCCATGGCCCGGCGATGGGTACCTTCCTCGTCCCCACCGGTCAACCGCGAATAGCCGGCAATGTCGGCATATAAAATAGCGGTTAACTTGCGTTTGTAGGCTTCGGTCGTCATATGGCGGAAACGATATTAATCTCGATTTTAATGGATCAGGGCGTAGCATACCCTAAAGGCCACATCCGTTTATAATACCGGAATAGAATTATTTTCATGGAAAATCACATTGAAAACCGAGACAGATTGGACTCTCGTTTACTTTTTCTACACGCCTTCTTTTGACCAATCTATCGCACGACGATCGCCGACATCCAGCCACCCGGCAAAGGCGAGTAACGGCTTATCGAAAGTACGCATCGCGTGCATTTGCCAGCTGTTGTGAAATATTAAATCTCCAGGCGAAACATCAAACCAATCGCCCTCGTCGAGACACCACTGAGAGCCTGGGGTGAGTAACAGATACACCTCTCTAGGCTCATGGTGATGGCCCGGGTACACAACATCTGGGCCGAGCAACAACAGGCCTCCACGAGGAACTGCACAAAGAATAGGGGCATCCGGCCCGGAAAAACCCGCATAGGCGTAACCGGCTAGAAAAGAGGAGCTGCTATTGCGTTCAGTGTAGTGTGAGTTTTGTGACCATCTCAGTTCGCCCACGACCCGAGAGAATTTATTGGCGATTTCCGCCAGCTCGTAGCGTGCCGCAAGTGACAATGCCTGATCGAGATGGCGCAGAACCGGCAGAGCATTATCAAAGCGGGATTCATCATCCTGTCTTTCTGTCGAAACCTGGTTCGGCACCTGAATTTCACAACCCGTAACCATATCCCTGCGGGCTGTAATCGCTTTCCAGGTGAGTCTGTTGAGCTTTTCGAGTTCGTTTATGTCGGCATTCATTTTCTGATCACTTAGCGAACACTGGAGATTAGCCTCGCCTCACTCGGGGACTCCCGCCTCACGAAGCGCGTCGAGATAGTTTTCCAGATCGGCTTCATACAGATAGTTAGCTTCTCTGCGTTCTTTAGCAAGGGTTATTTCCGGGGTGATTGCCAGCGCTTCTTCAACCGACCAGGCAGCGTCATCCAATTGACCAAGCCGGACCAAGACTGCCGCGAGAGTCAGGTGGGTACGATCAAATCCCGGGTTGAGCTCAATACTTTTCTCAAGCGATGCCAGCGCATCCGTATATCTGCCCATCAGGAAAAGAATCCTTCCCTCGACACCGTAATACACACCTGTGACCTGGATGTTTAACTGTTTAGCGTGCTCAAGAGCTTCTAGTGCCTGCTCATATTGCCCCGAGTAGCTCAAGATGAAGGCCAGTGCCGCGTGCCCGTCAGCGTAATCTGGAAACACTTCAATAGTCCGCATTGCCGCCTCTACTGCGGCCTCATGCTGCCGCTGAGATAGGTAAAGAATACTACGAGTGAGGTAAATCTGCGGGATGCCATCATCCAGTTGTAATGCTCTGTTGGCGTACTCCAGGCCCAGCTTAATCGACTCCTCCCGATTTGGTGTCCAATAGAAATTTACCTCTGTCCCATAGGTCAGGGCAATATTGGAATAGGCTCGCGCATAGTTTGGATCAAGCGCGACCGCCTGCTTGAACATCTCGCGCGCGGCTACCATCGATTCACGCGAATAATATGTGTACTGCTGGAGTCCGCGTAACAACATGTCGTAGGCATCAGGATTGGTAGTTTCTACCTTAATCAGTCTTTCTTCTTCGGTCGGGGTAAGGTTTACTTTTAGCTCCTCGACGATCTTACGATTGACATCGTCCTGCAACGAAAATATGTCGGCCATGGTTCCATCAAATCGATCTGCCCAAATATGACCACCAGTTTCACCGTCCACGAGCTGTGCGTTGATTCGGATTTGATCGTTAACGCGACGCACACTGCCCTCGAGTATGTACTTCACGCCGAGTTCCTGCGAGACCGTGCGCAGGTCCATCGACCTTCCTTTGTACGAAAAACTGGAGTTGCGCGCGACCACGAACAGCCCCGATATTCTCGATAAATCGGTGGTCAAGTCCTCGGTAATACCGTCAGCAAAATACTCCTGGTCAGGATCGTCACTCATGTTGTCGAAAGGCAAAACCGCAATCGAGGGTCTTTCGGATTGTGTTTGTTCCTTGGATTCAGAACTGATCGGCTCTTTGGACTGCCAGTTGACAACACCGTAGGTGACTGCAGCGATAACAGCCAGTGCAACCAGGGCTATCATAACCTTGGGCCTCGGCGAGCTCTCGGCGGGGCCGCTACTTCGGCCGGGCTCGGGAAGCGGGACAGATGCCCCGCGCTTCAATGCGACCCGATAAACGCCAACGGGCTCTTCGAACCCCTTTAATTCCTGTTCACCGATATTCTCAAGCTCGAACGGCAGGCGCCTCGGAATCGCTTCGCGGACCGCTGGCGTAATGCATATTCCACCAGAATTCGCCAGTTGCTCCAGGCGCTGCGCCAGCACCACCCCGGCACCGGTGATCGTATTGTCTGCAATAACGACTTCACCCATGGCAATCCCGACCCGTACCAGCGGGCGGATATTATCATCGAGTTGTGCATTGAAATTAGCCTGATCAGATAGGAAAGAGAGTGCCGCAGAAACCGCATCCGAGGCCCGGTTGAACTCGGCTAGCAGCGCATCACCACGGAGTTCACGCACCTGACCATGATACTTAGAAATCGTTTCAGCAAAACGCTTAAAAGAACCCTGGATGCGCGTGTGAGCTTTGTGCTCATTCTGTTGTACCAGGGCGGTTGACCCCACGACATCCGCGTGCAGGATAACTGCGAGTTTGCCCGATAACTGTTTAGCTGCCATCAGCAACCCGATTAGAATCAGTTGACAAGAATATTATCATATTGTGGTTGCAGGGATTTCGGCACAGAGCTTGAGCCTGAGTTCTACTCTTTAAGTCACTGTGGCGCTGAGATTGCTATAATTTTTAGTTATGTGAGGCCGCGAAAACCAGGGTAACTTTATTTAGTAAAAATAGACCCAAACCTGGTGAGAAAACTGAGACAAATCTATTTAGTCCTGGCAACCATGCCCTTAACAACAAGAGGAAATTGAACCCGTTCTGAATATCGAGCAACCCTAATCGTCTGTGATTTTCGGTGCATAGTCGGCACCCCGCGCGTCGTGAATTGACTGGACTATTTGTTTAATCGCCGGGTATTTTCGAAGAATCTTCAGCATCGAACGCATCGAGATTCTCAGTACTATGCAGGGTGACTTAGCTTTTATGGTGGCGGACCTGATATGTCGTCCGCTTTCAAACTCCGACAGTAACGAAGACTCTCCCATAATATCCCCATCGCTCAAATTTGCCACGTGATGACCGTAACTTAGTGCGTCGGTGCGCCATACCGCGGCTTCGCCAACGATGATGATATAAAAATGATCGCCAGTCTCGTAGGCGCCCATAATAGTGTCACCCGGCAGAAAGGTAATACAGGTGGCATTTTTTTCCAGATCACTTCGGTCTTCTTCAGACAAATCGTCGAACAACTCTAGTTCATCCAACATTTCGGCAACGCTATTTTCATCACTTGATATGGTGGGTTTCATCTCCCTGATACGCTCAATTATCTTATTCACTTTATATTGTGTTGAAACATAACCCTTAGCGCTCAGGTCACCATGTTCGTATTGTTCATTAACATGGTTCCAGCCACTGTAGATGGTTGAGCGCCTGGCCAAAAGATCCAGATACTGGCGGTAAAAACTCGGAAAATGCGCTCGGGCCATTTTCAGCCTTTTGCGATAGTACTTTTTTCTTTTCTTATAGAGTTTGGTGACTACCCCTCGTGCCCCAAGCTCAAGGTCATCCTGGTTCTTGAGCGCAGTGATGACAGCCTCGCATATCAATACGTGCGCAAGGTTACGTTGTAATTGTTGTACCATTCGAGTGCCTTGAAATCTTGACATTAGCGCCGACGACCAGCGCCGTTCACGTATAGTGCGCAGAAACATTTCTTCGAGGCGCTGAAAATAACTCTGCTTACTACGCTTGCGGTGGCTCTCGATTTCGCGACCTCCTTGGCGCAGATCCTCGCGCGTATCATAAAGCTGGTTAAGCATATCCAAGTAAATATACTGACTAATGTAACCAATTTCGTAGAGACTTTTTAGTTCTTTGCGTTCGATATGATAGGCACGCAGTAAGGCGATAAAATCATCATCGCGGTGTTCGTCACCCTCTTCGTCAAGCCACCCTAGCCCAAACCCAATTTCAATATCGTTCAAAGTTCTGTTGACATCAGTCTCGGGTGCTAACTTGTTATTCAGTAATTTAGTAAAATTATCGTGCAGCTTGTGGCGTGCATCGATCAGCACGCTGCGCAGTTCCAATTCCTCTCCCTTTGATAGTTCATTCATGCCGAGACGCTGCATCAACGGGCGGATGGTGGGTGCGCTCACCAATAGCGTGAACAGCACCACACCGATGGTGAGATCAAACAGAAACTGCCTTTCGGGCAGGTCACTTGGAATCGAAAGCACTACCGCTATTGCCAGTCCACCTTTGAGTCCGCCCCACCACATGATATGGCGCTCATTCATGGTCACCTTTGGCAGGCGAAACCAGCGTGTGGTCAATGGTACAAACGTGTATATCGACAGTGCGCGCGCTATCAATACCAGTGCCACCACGATAAATACGGGTCCGATACGAGATAAAACGTTGTCAGTATTGACCGATAATCCCACCATCAAAAACAACAACGAGTTACAAGACAGAGCAATCACTTCCCAGGTTTCGCTTATAGAATGCGTGACATCCTGGCGAATACGTGACATTCCAAACAGACGCAAAGCGATGGCCGCGCCGACAACCGCCATCACACCTGATATGTGCAGGGCATGTTCACCGACAACAAAAGCGGCATAGGCAATAATGATAGACGTGGTCAGGATTACGCTGACATTTGCTTTCATCCTGTATATCAGCTCGCAGGCAATAAAACCGAGTAAACCGCCGAAGATAGCGCCGCCGAAAAATACGCGTAAAAATTCCAGGAATACGTTATCTATATCGGATAGTCCGATAGCACTGCCTTCAACAGCGATAGCGAGGAGTATCGAGAAAGTGACGATGGCTGTCGCGTCATTGAACAACGACTCACCCTCAACCAGAACGTTCAATCGATTTGGTGCGCCGAGCTCCTTGAATAGCGCCACTACGGCAACAGGATCGGTAGCTGAAATCAATGCGCCGAAAACTAGCGCAATGATCAATTTCATGTCCAAAGCAAGCCATACCCCAAACCCCACAATAAATGTCGATATCAACATCCCCGGGATCGCCAGAATTAGGACGGCGGGTAAATCCTTGGTTAACTGTCGCGCATCCAACGCGAATCCTGACTCGAAAATGAGCGCTGGTAGAAAGATAAACAGCATGACCTCTGGACTGAGCTCGAAATCCTTCAGCGGCAGCAACAACGGCCAACTTTCCGCAAGATTACTCAGCAATACGCCGATAACGACTAATACAACGGTAAAGGGGACCGGTAGTTTTCGACAGACGCCGGTGACCAGCATCGCAATGCCCAACAGGACAACCAGGACAAATACGGTTTCAGAAACTGGCATGGCTTTATCGTCTTCTCGACAAAACCACAATACGCCCCCACCTAAAACATGTCAACGCGCTGAACGAAATACTGTTTACGGAAAAATCGGGATAGATTTAATTTCCAGGTTTTGGCGCCCCTTAATATGTTTAGTGTCCGTGTTAAATAAGAAATTTGTTTCTACCGTGGCCCACACACTCGACTTAAACATTGCCGCGGGATTTTAGTATCGGAGTCGACAATTACTTAACACGGCAGCAACATTATTCTCGTCAAACTAGTGTCTTACACCCGCGGATAATAATAGTCCGGAAGAATTTCCCGACAGCGCTAGATTTGGATAGTCTCGCTAGCCGTGTGCTTTAGCTGCAGCTGATTTTGGCAGTGAAATTTGCAGAACCAAATAGGCAAATATCGCAGAGAGGACTGATCCAAACAGTATACCCAGTCGATCATTGGCAAAATACTCGCCGCCCCCATGATCAAATGCTAGCCCCGCTATAAACAGACTCATAGTAAATCCGATCCCGCAGGCGAATGACACACCAATGATGTGCGACCAGCTCATATCGTTTGGAAGTCGGATAAATTTCAATGCGACTGCAGCACCCACAAACAGCAGGATACCAACAGGTTTTCCGACAAACAAACCCAGAACAACTCCCAGTGTAACCGGATCCATCAGCGTACTAATGGTGACACCCGAGAGCGCAACGCCCGCATTGGCCAGTGCGAAAATTGGCAAGATTGCATAGGCCACAGGGCCGTGAAGATCATGTTCCAGCTCGCGCAGCGGAGATCCGCCCTCGTGGTCTCTCATCGGGACGCATAAGGCAATAACCACACCCGCCAGTGTGGCGTGTACGCCAGATTTGAGCACAGCAACCCAGAGCACAATACCAACCAGCACGTATGCAGAGACCCGTTTTACGCCAATCTTGTTTAAAAATATCGCTAACACCATCGCCGCCGCTGCCGCTGACAATGCATGCAGAGACAGATCATTGGTGTAAAAAATTGCGATGATAATAATCGCTGCCAGATCGTCAAAAATTGCCAGAGTCAATAAAAATACTTTGAGGCTTGTGGGTACGCGCGTGCCAAATACGCTCAGTAGACCAAGCGCAAATGCAATATCGGTCGCAACAGGAATTGCCCATCCTTCGAGCGCCACGGAATTGCCCCAGTTCATCCAGACGTAGATGCCTGCCGGCACGATCATGCCGCCGACCGCGCCCAGCGCTGGCAATACGATCTGGGAGGGGGATGAAAGCTCTCCCTCAACAAATTCACGCTTGATTTCAAGCCCGATTAAAAAAAAGAACACAGCCATCAGCCCATCATTGATCCATAACAGCAAAGGCTTATGGATATTCAAATCACCAACCAAGATGGCAACCGGCGTATTCAGTAATGCTTCATACCAACCAGCAACAGGCGAATTGGCGAGTAAGAGCGCGACTATGGCAGCGAGTAGAAGCAATATGCCGCCGGCCGATTCAAGCCTGATAAATTCGGTCATTGCTTTGCGAATTGCAGGCGAAGAGCGTTTGAAAGTAGACAGCATTATACGGATCTAGGCAGTGAGTTAAACGCTAATCTTCTCACATAAGTCTCTCTATCGAGGTTTCAAGACACGGATTACATAATAAGAATAACTTTTTTTCCAAAACAGAGACTCGAAAACCAGGACAGATCTGTTTAGTTCGAATCTATTTGTATCGGCCTGAAACTAAAATTGTCCCCGGAATCAGAGCGCAGCTCGATGGCCTAACAGGGAGTTTACCAGAGCAGGCAGCGCGACGCCGGCCTGAGCTTGAATAGCAAAGTTGTAACTGCAGGCGAGGTCGGTGGTCTGAGAATTTATCTCTGCGACAACTGCCCCGGCTTCTCTTGCCAGATCGGCTAGACCGGCAGCTGGGTATACGAGTGACGAGGTACCGATGGACAGGAAGAAATCGCAGTCCCTGGCAGCTGTCAGAGCGGTGTCCAGCGCGACTTCGGGAATTGTTTCGCCGAACCAGACCACACCCGGCCTGGCAAGGCCGCCGCAAGCAGGACAGGTTGGCACAGCCGTATCTTTATCGCATTCTATCTCTAAGCCTTCGATAAAACAGCGATTCACAAAGATATTGCCATGGAACTCGGTGACCTCGGTACTTCCCGCACGCTGGTGCAGGCCATCCACGTTTTGCGTAATAAGCGTCAGGCGAGGCACCATCGCCTCGAGTCGGGCCAGCGCCAGGTGTGCGGGATTTGGCTCTGCTTTCGCAATTAGATTCTGGCGCCAGTGATACCAACGCCATACCAGTTCAGGGTCACGAAGGAACGCATCTGCTGTTGCAAGGTCTTGCGGCCGGTATTGCGACCACAGGCCGGTGTGCGCGTCGCGGAATGTCGGCACACCGCTTTCGGCCGAGATGCCGGCCCCGGTCAGCACGCACAAGTGGCGGGCATCTCGAATCGCTTCGACCATATCGGATGGTATCGCCACATTCGCGGACATCGCAGCTATCGACAAAACTGTCTTATGCAGCGAGCTGCCGCAGCACGTAATGCAGAATGCCGCCGTGTTCGTAATAGTCTCGCTCTTTGGGCGTATCAATGCGCACGTCGACCTCGAACTCGATCGGTTGCCCGTCATCAGGTGTTGCCGTTACGCTGATGGTCTTCGCATCAGGATCGGTGTGGCCCGAGATGTCGAATGACTCGTTGCCGGTCAGACCAAGCGACTCGGTATCGTCACCATCCTGAAATTGCAGCGGCAGCACCCCCATGCCAATCAGGTTTGAGCGGTGAATGCGCTCGAAGCTCTTGGCAATTACCGCTTTAACACCGAGCAATAAAGTGCCTTTGGCGGCCCAGTCACGCGACGACCCAGTGCCATATTCAGTCCCGGCAACAACGACTAGTGGCGTACCTTCTTCCTTGTAGCGCAGCGACGCATCGTAGATCGACATTTGTTCGCCGCTTGGCTGGTGCCGCGTCCAGCCGCCCTCGGTGCCCGGTGCCAACCTATTACGCAGGCGTATGTTGGCGAACGTGCCTCGCATCATTACCTCGTGATTACCGCGCCGGGACCCGTAAGAATTGAAATCAGAGGGCTTGACATTGTTTGCCTGCAGATACTCGGCCGCAGGGCTGTCTGCAGCAATGCTGCCGGCTGGTGAAATGTGATCAGTTGTTACCGAGTCACCGAGCAAAGCGAGGACGCGGGCACCGTGAATGTCGGACACTGGTGCTGGGTCGAGCGACATACCCTCAAAATAAGGTGGATTTTTAACGTAGGTCGACGCTTCGTCCCAGGTATATATTTCGCCTTCAGGTGCGCTGATCCGGTTCCAGTTATCGTCGCCCGCAAAGACGCTGTCGTAACTCGACTTGAACATATCCGAATCGATGTTGGCGCCGATAATTTCGTGAATCTCGGTTTGGCTTGGCCAGATATCTCCCAAATAAACTGGAGTGCCTTCTTTGTCCACACCAAGCGGCTCGCTCAAGAGATTGACATCTAGATTACCGGCCAGTGCATAAGCCACCACAAGCGGAGGAGACGCAAGGAAGTTCATGCGCACCAGCGGGTGTATTCGACCCTCAAAATTTCGGTTGCCGGACAGCACGCTGCACGCGACGATATCGCCCTTCCGAACGGCCTCCGCGATTTCCGGCTTTAACGGCCCCGAATTGCCAATACAGGTCGTGCAGCCATAGCCCACCGTAAAAAAGCCGAGCGCGTCGAGATCATCGATCAAGCCCGATTTGCCGAGATAATCGGTCACTACTTTAGACCCGGGGGCGAGACTGGTTTTTACCCAGGGTTTCGACTTGAGGCCTTTTTCGTTGGCGTTTCTTGCCAGCAGACCCGCCGCGACCATGACTGCCGGATTAGAGGTGTTGGTACAACTCGTGATCGCTGCGATCAGCACAGCGCCGTCGCGTATCTCGAGCTCGTCGCCATCGATGTTTGCGGTTGCGGAGCCACCGTCGTGCCGATCTGCCGTTGCCGTCTTGAGATGTTTCTCATAGGTGATGTCCGCTGCGCTAAGCGAGATGCGGTCTTGCGGACGCTTGGGTCCTGCGATGCTTGGCTCGACAGTCGCCATGTCGAGTTCCAGCGTGTCGCTGTACAGCGCATCCGGCTGTCCGTCTTTACGCCACATGCCCTGCTCTTTCGCATAGGCTTCAATGAGTTTGATGTGGTCGGCATCACGGCCGGACAGTTCGAGGTACTTCGTGGTTTCGCTGTCGATCGGAAAGATAGCGCAGGTCGAACCGAACTCGGGTGACATGTTGCCGAGTGTGGCCCGGTCGGCCAGCGGCAGTTGCGACAGGCCGTCGCCGAAAAACTCGACGAACTTGCCGACCACACCCTTGTTACGCAGCATCTCTGTGACCGTAAGGACCAGATCCGTGGCCGTAGTACCCGCTTTCAGTGCGCCGCTCAGTTTGAAGCCAACAACGTTCGGAATCAGCATCGTTATCGGTTGACCAAGCATTGCAGCCTCCGCTTCGATACCGCCGACACCCCATCCCAGCACGCCGAGGCCATTGATCATAGTGGTGTGGCTGTCTGTCCCGACCAAGGTATCCGGATAGGCTTTTCTGCTGCCACCCTTTTCGATATCAAAAACAACCCTGGACAAATACTCGAGATTGACCTGGTGGACGATACCGGTATTTGGCGGCACCACTCGGAAATTCTCTAATGCCGATTGTCCCCAACGCAAAAACGAATAACGCTCCTTGTTGCGCTGGAATTCAATCATGTTGTTCAGATCGAGCGCGTCTGCGCTGCCATAATGGTCGATTTGCACCGAGTGATCGATCACGAGTTCAGCGGGCGATAAAGGATTGATGCTTGCGGCCGAGCCACCCAGCTTAACCATAGCGTCGCGCATTGCGGCCAGGTCAACCACTGCCGGCACTCCCGTGAAGTCCTGCAGGATTACGCGACTTGGTGTAAAAGAGATTTCGGTATTCGGCTCGGACTCAGGATTCCAGTTGGCTAGCGCGAGAATGTCATCGCGGGTGACGTCGCGGCCATCTTCATGCCGCAATAAATTCTCGAGCAATAACTTAAGCGAATAGGGCAATCGTTCGACGTGACCCTCAGTGACGGCGTCGAGACGATAGATTTCGAAGCTGTTATTACCGACGTCGAGCGCAGCACGCGCGCCAAAGCTGTCATTCATTATGAATCTCCAGGATGGTTGATTTTCGTTGCGGTCAGCCGACCGCAAAGCGGATAAATTATAGCCGATCACTCCGACCTCTTTGGCCCCAAATATTTAATTTTAAATTCAGCACAAACCGGGGCAGATCACTATTGTGCACGAGAGAACAAACAGTTTTCACTGATGCCCGCAGAACGAAGGCGCGCCAGCAAGTTAAACTGAGTGTCTAGCCACGAACAAACTCCTTCTTTGAAGTTAGCATGGCATTATGTGTTGAAGCATATTGCCGGCGAGTAGGCGGCACCCAGGGAGCAAAGCTTGAAGATCAGGTTCTGGTGACAGGTAATGGTGTGGGAATATTGACGCAGTGCCCGTTCGAGAAATCATTAATGTCTTGAGTAAAAACTGTGGCGAGAGATATATTCAACAGAATTTTTAGACCCTCTTCTCTGTAAGCATTCTCCGCAATACAATAGGTGAGACCATGCTGGTTGCCAATGAGACCAGAACCATTCCTGCAAACACCTCAGGTGAAACGATATCTTCGTCTATCGCTCTGCACTCATAGATCACCACCAATGCTATCTCGGCACGTGGAATCATGCTGACTCCGAGATTAAGAGCATCACGGCCACCCATGGACAACATCGCAGGCACTGCAGTGAATACAAGCTTTGACAATGCAGCGGCAATGAACATCACAAGACCCACATCAATAGCACTGATCAATACTGACAAATCCGTTTGCATCCCGATATGTATGAAAAAAAAGGGCGTCAAGAACTCATAAAAGTATGAGAAGCTCGCGTCAGACCGCACTGCCTCTGGATCCCGACTAAAGGCCAGTCCCGCAAACAGAGCACCAATAGCTATCGAAAAACCAAGATAATCGGCTATTGCAGCAATTACCAGACCGGCTCCTAGAATTGAAATTGTTAGTGATGCAGAGGTATCGCTCTTCCGACGATTAAACTCAGTGAACCTGGCTTCCAGAAAATGGGCAAACAGGTAGCAACCAAACATGAACACTGCCAACTTGCTCAAAACGCCAATTAAAGATGTTCCAATTTGAAGCCAAGATACAGATTCACCTATTAAAAGCAGTGGCAACGCGCCTAAAAGTACTGCGAGCAAAACAGCGGCGGACAGGTCATCTAACTCCGCGACATCGAGTAACATTTCACCCACGTCCGAGTTTGCGAGCCCCAGCTCGTCCCATACCCCCATGGAAACCGCAATGCTCGTGGCGCTGAAAGCAGTTCCTATCGTAAGGCTTGTCTCTAGAGACCAATGAAGGCCATAACGCGCCAAAGCATAGCCGATTGCAAAAGTGCCCACAACATTGCCTACCCATATGATACTTGCACTAGGCAGTTTCCTGAGAAGAGTGCTGGTGTGACTTCTCAAGCCAACGCGAAAGAGCAGGGCCACAATTCCGAGTTGCGCCAGGGCCGAGAATGCCCCATTGAATACTGGTGTTGTTAAGGCGTCAAAGGGTCTTAGCGCAGCCCCCATGACGAGACCCATCACGATGTATCCGACCGACACCGGCATACCGAGTCGACGACAAACGCTTTTTGTGAGTGGGCCAAGTATCAAAACCGCACCAAGTGCGATAAGGAGCAACCCGTTACCCGAATCAAATTCCATTAATAGCTTAGGTGGGAGCAGATGCCGAAATTGTACCTACTTCGTCGGTCAGAAGCAGGAGTAGTTGCGGTGTGGATTAGGAAAACCGCATCAGTACTATTTAATATCAAACAATTTAGCAGGTCTAGCAACAAGTAATCCTTAATGGGATAACTTGATCCACCCCGATTGACTCAAGTCTCATCCCCGTGTAACTGTTAATTATTGTTGCTGCCAAAATGCGCCAGAAAATTGAGGTGTTTCAGTCGATGTGGGCGATGGAACACCGACGGCCGGACGGATTCGACTGGCCCTTGATCAGAAATTCGAATTGATAGCGGAGGCAGGCTATGCGGGTGCGGTCCTCGATATTGCGGCCAACGACTTCGACGACGCTAGGGCATGAACTCATCGCGACATGTGTTCTAATGAAGGAGCTACGAACAATCAGAACTGAGTGGTGAACGGATTCTTCAGAACCAAATTGATAACGTTTGTTGGAAAGTTGGCCCTGGCGGGTGCACTAGTTTCTGCCCTACATATCAATGCTTTCGGACAAAACCTTGAAGCCGCGAAGTTTCCACAGCCGATCGCGGATTTTTCTCTGTACAAGGAGCAAGTGTTCGGTTACCTGTCGCGCCGCAGCTTGCCCCAGCGCACGCCAAACCAGGTGCGTCTTAATCTGCCGTTTGAACTACCCGCTGATAAATCACAGCCGTATCGTGGCAAGTTCCTTTTAATCCACGGGCTGAATGATTCACCTTTCGTGTGGCACGATATTGCATCCAGGTTGTCCGCCAAGGGATACGATGTGCGCGCGATATTATTGCCTGGGCATGGGACCACTCCTGTTGACATGCTTGACGTGTCGTATCGAGAATGGCTCGATATCTCGCGCAAACACCTCACGCTATGGCGCACGGACGACACACCTTTTTATATCGGTGGATTTTCTCTCGGCGGCGTACTGGCAACGGTGCTGGCCCTGGAAAATGAAGAGATTATGGGGCTACTGCTATTCTCTCCGGCATACAACAGCAAACTGAACAGCTATCTGCGCTGGTCGTGGCTGTACGCCAAGTTCAAGCCATGGATGTTTGGTGGCATGATCCTGGAGGACAATCCGATCAAGTACAACTCTATTCCGATAAATTCCGGGACCCAGTTCTATCGCGCAACGCGTTACCTGAAGAAGCGATGGAAAAGTCGAAAGCTGACCATGCCGGTGTTAATGGTGTTAAGCGAAGATGATTCGGTCGTCGACGTGGAATTTTCCCGGAAGCTGTTTAATCAGCGATTTACTTCGGGCAGTAAACAACTATTGATTTATAGTGCGAACGAGAAGATTTCTCCAAAGGCGGATGAGCTCATTCGTAACAGTCGGTTTGCAGATCGTCGTATTCTGAATCAGTCACACTTGAGCTTGTTGAACGCGCCGGACAATCCGTTATTTGGGGAGTCGCGGCGTATTCTGGTTTGCAATGGTAATGAATTCCCTATCTTCATGGCCTGTATGAGGAGTCGCACGCATTGGTATGGCGCCCAGCATACGCCCTCACCCGACGGCATTCCGGTCGCACGCACCACTTATAATCCCGATTTCGAGTTTGTGATGCGTTCGTTTGAGCAAGTATTTGAGAAAAAACTGTGACGGCGAGCAGAGGATTAAAGTTAGTCTCCGACCGGTAAGAAAGCGCTAAAGAAATGAACCCCTAACTCAGATCCAGTTCTGCATTTATGCAAGACAACAATCAGAACCAATCAACAGTATGGTCGCCACAGCCGGTGCTCGCGTTGCAAATTAGAGTAACACGGCGCAGATAATTCACGAAGGGGTCTTCTTTACTCCCCTTTTTACCTTAGCCGCTGTACTGCGTTTTAATCAGGCATAACGGTTAGACAAACTCTATGACTCCGCACCTTTAAGGAACTTATCGATCTCTGGGGTACGGTATCCGTCGTTGCGCCAGATCACGGGAAAATAGTTCTCGTCGAGAAGATTGTCATCAAGGTGTTTATAGCGGCTGTATATTGTCCCAGTGCCTTGGCTAAGATGCGCTGGGTCATAGTGCGCATCGCTGCGCATGCCGTGAAGCACCAAGGATCGACGTGGCCGCGATGATTTATTCTCACCTGATCCATGCCAGGTCCATCCGTGATGGAAAGAACCACCACCCTTGGGCACCTCGACATAGACGATTTCCGGCTCAACGCCTTCCCTTTTTGCAGCCTGCTCCATGTAGCGTCGATAGTTTTTGGGTCCGTGGAATTCGCCCTCGGGTGCAGAGTACTGCCATTGATGTGAACCTCTGACGAATTCAATGGTGCCCCCGCTGGCGGCAGTATCATCTAGTGCTATCCAGCAACTCAACAATTCAGATGGTGTATACCAGTTTAAATAGGCATTATCCTGGTGATAAAGAATTGAACGCGTGCCGGGTGGCTTCCATACAACGTTGTCGATCATAAGGCGCGTGCCAGGCCAGCCTCCCAGGGCGGCAATAGACTCACCCATATCAGAACGCGTGACAACGCTTGCAATAGTTCGGTTCGCTTTCCAACCGTTACATATCTGACGGGTTAAAGTCGGG
Source organism: Gammaproteobacteria bacterium (assembly GCA_024644945.1). Classification (GTDB taxonomy): domain Bacteria; phylum Pseudomonadota; class Gammaproteobacteria; order Arenicellales; family Poriferihabitantaceae; genus VYFG01. Next base: position 137,162 of record JAHEGU010000001.1, read on the forward strand.
TCACCAGTACCTTGCTGCCAATTGACCTCATCTGGCGTAATACCGGTTTCAAACTCACCGCGAAACAGTTGATCAAAGCAGTTTCGAAGCTTTTTCACCGTGTCATTACTAATCAGACGTTCGATTACCAGAAAACCATCGTTGTTGAACTGATTAATTTGGGCGTCGGACAGATTCTGTATCATTTTTCGACAATACTCTTGATTTCACGTTGCATGAATTTTGAATTAGTTAACTGAACGAACACTAGTAATACGGTTTAACCAAATGTGATTAGTCCAAGTTGTAAAGAAGCTATCAGTTTGAAGCATGCCGATTAGTCAGGAAGATAGCATAAGGAATCTAGCGAATGAGTACTGAGAACAGTAAACTTAATTTTGTAGAAATTGTAATCGGGTGAAACAATGGAGACCAGCAGCAAGCGGGCCAAAGTGGCTAACCCACATACACACTTTACTTATGGTCTCCAGCAACATTAAAGATCCATTTCGATTAGAGCGGTTTTTGCAGGCTCAAGAAGGTGTCTACAGCGTAGCGCTTTCAGAATTGCGTGCCGGACGCAAACAGTCTCATTGGATGTGGTTCGTGTTTCCGCAGTTAGCGGGCTTAGGAAGCAGCCCGACTGCATCATATTTCGCCATTAAAAGCATTGCTGAAGCGAAAGCCTATTTGCATCATTCTGTACTTGGGTCTCGTTTACGGGAATGCACAAAGTCACTGTTGAGTAATAAGGGTTTATCAGCCTCGGAAGTGTTCGGTTATCCAGATGATCTTAAGTTTTGTTCCTCAATGACGCTTTTCGATCATGTCTCACCAGACGATCCCCTGTTTGCGGACGCCATTAACAAATACTGCGCAGGGCAGCAAGATGAAAAGACGCTGGCTATTTTGCATGCGAGCAGGAATTGAGACCCAGAAGATCGCGCTGCATTGCTATAAGTACTGGGAAAAGATAGAAAAGGCTATCCTTTTCCGCTTGTCTTCAGTGCATCGGAAGCCCCGCGTCTTGAAGAGCCTTGATATCGGCTTCGAGTAATTTTTTATCTGCATGAAACTGGGTATTTTTCCAGGCGCTAATTATGAAATCTCGACGGATTGATAATAGTTGTTCCGCAGTTTGTTTTGCCTCTTCAGGCCTGCCGGTTTGTTGATAGATTATTACTAAATCTGTCAGGCCAAACCCGGCGTTGCGGGCGTGAAAGGATTTAAAAGCATCGATTGCTTCTTCGAACCTTCCTGCCAGTCGATAAGCGTTGCCGAGAATCCCTAAGTAATAGCCGGGATAGTTCGGGCTCAGGGTCTTCGCTCTTTCACCTTGCGCCACCGCCTCTTCTGAGTAGCCTGAAAACGCCAATATGAAGCAGGCAAATGTTGCGGCGTCAGCCGAACCAGGGGCCACCTGAACAGCTTTTCTAATATGGGTTACGGCGTCGTCGTAGCGATCTTCCATGAGCAAACCGAGGCCTGCAGTAATGTTGGCGGCGGAATTTTCGGGATCCAGTTCAAGCGCCCGGTCTGCGTAACGGCGCGCTTTGCCGAGTGCCGTTTCCCGATCGTCCCACCAGCCAAAGCGCGCATCGGAGTAATGCTTAAAGCCGATCATGGCATTGAGCGCGGCCGAATTCGGATCAAGCTCGAGCGCCCGATTCCAGCATTCAAGCACGCGGGCGGCATTTTCCTTGGTCACCGCTTGGCGGTAAAAGGACAGGCCCTCTACCCAGTGTGTCCACGCCTCGACGTTGCTGGTTGTTGTGTAATGCAGTCGCGCCTGCTCGCCCTCGGTCAGGTTAACTTGCATCTCGGTCGCCAGGACTAACGTGATTTCGTCCTGGACCGCGAAAATGTCGTCTATGGTGCGGTCATAACGTTCAGCCCAGACGTGGGAGCCGCTGCGAGCATCGATAAGTTGCGCGGTGATGCGAATGCGGCTAGCGCTCTTTCTTACACTGCCTTCCAGAACATATCGCACATCAAGTTGCTTCGCCACGTCGCGGATGTCGACCGCCTGCTCCTTGTAGACGAAGGTAGAGTTGCGCGCAATGACCCGCAGCCCGGCCAGCTTAGAAAGGGTTGTGATGATATCTTCGACCAGTCCGTCAGCGAAAAACTCTTGCTCAGGGTCATCGCTCATGGTGGTAAAGGGCAGAACAGCGATGGAGGGCGTGTCAGGCAGGTTTGGTGTTTCCGGTTTGGATTCAACGGGTGATTCGCTCTCGGGAATCCCGTCACCCGGTATTAAACGGACTGCATAGGCCTTGATCGGTTTATCGAATCCTTTCAGCTCGCATTCACCCAGATCCTCATAATCGAACGGTAATCGCTTTGGCACGGTCTCGCATGCGGCGCCTTGAATACATACTCCACCAGGTTCGGCCAATTGTTCCAATCGCTGCGCAAGCACGATCCCTTCTCCAGTCACGGTGTTATCCGCGACCACGACTTCACCCATGGCAATGCCAACGCGCACTATAGGGCGAATCTGGTCGCGCAGCTCTTCGATAAGAGCGGTGTTACCAGACTGGAAAGTCAGTGATGCACAGATCGCATCTGAGGCTCTGGCAAATTCCGCAACCAGTGCATCACCTCGAATCTCATGGGCGACGCCATTATAGCGGGCGATGATTTCAGAGAACCGGCGGAACGCATCCTGTATGCGCTGATGGGCCAGCGTCTCATCCATCTGCACCAGTCCCGTAGAGCCAACAACATCAGCGTGCAGAAGAACAGCAAGTTTTCGATTGGTCACGGAGCAGGATGTTATTCGATCTTGAGATTATTGCAGATAGTACAGCGGTTGATAGCGATAGGCGAGTAATGTAGCTCTCTGGTCAGCAGATGGAGGATGCTTATTCTTTCAATAAAAGATGTCGACGAAGCTACACTATAATTTTTCTATCACCTTTTAGTTGTACGTACGATTTTTCTGCGATCTATTGTGCGACACTCATCTCGTAAGTTGTGGCTTTGGGTCAGAGTAAAATACGAAGCGTTAGCAAATTGAAATGCATAACTGATGAGGAAATTCGATGAGCGACAAGACCGCTGGTGGTGTTCACTGGGGTTTCTGTACACCGGTGGTAAAATCAGCTCGGGCAAGCAAGGAGAACCGGTGGCGGCATATGACTGATCACTTAAGCCCCTGAAATTTGGGGGCATTGGGATACAGTCTGATGCAATAGGAGGTAAAAGCCTTGAAGTGCTGTTAACCTAGCCCTAACTATTGCAAACCCGGTATCCCTATCTAACTATTCGTGTATCAGTTTTTACTCCATTTTTTTCCGCTCTTCACCATCTTCCTGTTCTGTATGTCAGCGGTGTACTTCTTTCGTTACATCAATTCGGTTCGCAAGATCGAAGACCATATGGCGTTGAATCGGCCTATGGAGTGGGAGTCGATGGGAAAACCCAGTATTTTCTCTAAAAAGGATTCGGTGAAAACTGCCGAGCTTAGAAAGCTCGTTGAAACTGAAAGCGATAACGAGAACGATATACAGGATCTACAACTTATCGTGCTCGGGGAAATCTCAAAGAAATTGAATCATCATATGCGCGTAACGCTTTGGTCTGCTTTCGGGATGTATATTTTTACGATTTTTGCGGTAAGGTTCTTGCTTGGTCAGATGCAGGGATTTTAATTCATTCTAAACAGGCGTAACGCCATGTCCGGGTTCGTCGAACGGCGAGATGCGGTGGCCCGGCTGGTGATGAGTTCCACCCCAGTCAGCGTCAAGAATTAGCGGTTGGCGTAAATCGCAGCCAGCGATCAACAGCGCTTCTGGAACCCCGCAGGCCAGGTGCAAGTTGGCAGCAGTCGCGACATGGCCGCACCAAGGCCCGTCGATTCGCATCGGCATGCCGGCCTCGATGCAGATATCACGCGCGGTTCTGGCGACTTCAAGACCACCTAAGAATGGCGGTTTAATGCATACCGAATGCGCAATGCCCTCGGTCGCAACTTTATTGATAGCAGGCAGGTCCGATAAACATTGATCAAACATCACCGGCTTCTTGCATTGCGCGGCCACCCGAGTGTTTTCCTCTATCGTCTTGCAGGGCTCTTCCCACACGATTCTATGGTCATCAAATTCGGCAATGACCGAGAGCGCCGTATCGACCTTAAGCGCACTATTGAAATCGGCAAGAATCAGTTGATCCTCGGTCAGGGTGTTGAGCGCCACGCTGAATATGTCGATATCAGACTGCAGGTCACCGATACCAAGCTTGATCTGCACCACTTTCCAGCCGGTCGCCTCCGATTTCAGAGTCAGACCTGCCCGCTCTGCATCGCCACCCGACAGTGAATAATACTCTGGCACCGAATCCAGCACCCGCCCGCCAAGCAACGCATACATGGGCAGTTCCGCTTTGCGCGCCGTCCAGTCGAGGTAAGCGGTGTCGAGACCGAAAGCCAGGCCTTTAAACATTTCGTCATCCTGTTGCAGTTTTCGAATCAATACAGGAACACTTGATACGGGCGCTCCCGAGAGGGAATTCAGAATAGGTTCTTCAAGGCTCGGTGCTATTTGGTCAAATTTCCCTCTACGGATGACTTCACCCCAGCCTATACGGCCATCCGTGGTCTCAAGCCGTAACACACGCACATTGAGCTCGGTCTGGGTCACAAACGACATCACATATTCACCATGCGTAAAGTGAAATATATGATCTTCGAAGGTGACCTTTTTAATATTCATAGAACCAAAAAGCAAAAAAGGCGACAAGAGATTAACAATTAATCCCTACGCCACCTTTTCTAGTTACTGTTTTATTTCAGTTAAGAAGACTCTGGCCAAACGAATTCAGGACGTAATCCCTCGTAGACCGGTCGGCCGTCATCAGGTCTTGGTACTCCAGTGGATGGATCATAAAACGCATGATATGTCGCCGGCATAGCATCGCCATCATGCCCCATGAGATTCGGCACGATAGCGCGAATTCGATGCTGTTTGTCATCGAGCATAATGGGTGTGCCACAGGTCGAGCAGGTGCATAGCTCCAACGGTCCATCGGGGTTTTGGTCATTGAAGGGCTGGCGTTTCAGGCTGTCTGGATTATCTACTTGGAGATCGCCGTGACTAAAAAAGACGACATGGGTAGTATCCTGTCCGGTCACCCGTTTGCAAACTGAACAGTGACAAGTGTGATTGTCTATTGGATCGTTATCAGAATTGGTATGAATGTGGTCGCATCCACCAGTATATTGATGTGACATGGCTTTTCTCCTCTTCTTGGTGGTTTTAAGGGTTGTCGAATATAAGATTCGACAACAAGCCCTAGGAAGTATAAAGCACTGGCTTATGTGATTTAGTTAAAAAAGGTTATGGAAGGATTTTTTTGTCTTTCTCCGTTACCTTATCTAAAGAGGTGGCACTCTGGAAATGCGAAGATTATTGGATTGTTGTGATAAAGTGCACACCTGATCAATATGTTTAAGCCGCTGATATAAAAGCGGATTCGGGGGATTCAAATGTCTATCGGAGATGTTACCGATCGAATAGTACAGCTTTCCGTTTCTAAACGTGCACTGTTTGAGTCACGGTTGAGTGAGCTCGGACTCGACGACGTGATTTGCGAGTATCCCGCATTCAAGGCAATCGAGGAAGTGCCTATTGCGGGAATAGGCTCTAACAGGCTAAAACAGCCGAACGATGAATTTCCCCTAGTTGTGCACGCCCCCAGTGCGCGGCCACAGCTCACTGCGTGGATCGAGGAAAATAGTGCCTGGATCCAAGAAAACCTGCGGAAATCTGGAGCAATTTTGTTTAGAGATTTTCATATTGATGGACCTCCGGAATTCGAGCAGTGCATAGAGCGCGCCTGCGGTAAAACTACCGACTACCCTGGCCTTGCTCAAGGTGTTGTGCTTCGACAGCATATTCATGGAAAGATCTATACATCGACGGAGTATTCCCCGATGTTTCGCATCCGCCTGCATAATGAATGTTCATTTGCGAACACCTGGCCGGCACAGATTTGTTTCTTCTGCGTTACTGCGCCCGAAAGTGGCGGTGAGACGCCGATTGCGGATTCACGTCGCGTACTCATGCACATCAAACAGGAAACAGTAGATCGATTGGCTAAGCATGGCATTCTATATGTCCGCAACTTCGGCTACGGGTCGTCTCGCACCTGGGAGCAGGCCTTTGCCACCACAGATAAGTCTATAGTAGAAGAGATTTGCAGCGCAGAGGGAGTAACGTGTGAATGGTTGGATCGATCTCGGTTGCGCACTCGAGCAGTACGCCCGCCCGTTGCACGACATCCGATCACCGGCGAAGTGGTCTGGTTCAATCATATTAATGCGTCGCATATTTCGTCACTCGAACCGGGATTGCGCGATGGGTTATTAGCAGAATTTGGGAAGGACAACTTGCCGAGAAATTGCTACTACGGCGATGGCACTGACATTGATCAGACTGTTATCAATGAAATTCAGCAGGCATACGAGGCGCAAACCGAGGCTTATGGCTGGCAGCCTGGCGATTTACTTATGCTCGACAACATGTTGACATCACATGGAAGAAATCCTTTTACGGGCCAACGTAAAATTGTGGTCGGCATGGCGGGCTCAATTAAGCGAACCCGCTTGTGAGAGGCAGCCAGGATTCGTCAATGCAATACTCGTCTCAATCCCAATTCCCGGCGACCCACTCGTTCGCGCAAACCAACGTACAGCTTATCAATCAGCTCAAAGACGGTTATACGGATTCAGAAATTAGTGAGGTCCAAGCTGCGTATGAACTGGCCTGTAGTCTGTTTAGCAGTATTTTTCGTGGGTGCGGAAAACCGTTCCTCGCACATGCTGTTGGCACCGCCAGCATTGTTGCCGCTTTGGATGCACCAATACAATCGGTGACCGCTGCGCTCCTTCATGCCGCCTATATGTCGGGTAACTTTGGATTCAAGGGTGGTGGTGCTTCAACCGCCAATCGCAAGCGGATTCGAGATGCAGTGGGAAAGCAAAGTGAACAGTTGATATTGCGCTATACGGAATTTACATGGCGCAGTGCGGCGGCAATTCCCCGAATTGTGCAAGGTTTTCCCGCACTGTCCCAAACTGATAGGGATGTGCTGCTTATGCGCCTGGCCAACGAGCTAGAGGAATATCTCGACCTCGGCATGCTGTATTGTGAAGATGCGGAAAAGCGGATTCAGTTTTGCGAAATCTATGGCAGCTATATGGTCGATCTTGCGGATCGGCTTGGTATTGATAGGCTCTCCACATGGCTCACCCAGGCTTTCGATGTTGTAAAGCAGGAATCCGTTGAGCGAATCGGCGACGATTCACCCGAGCCTTTACCGCGACACTCCAGCGATCTGGCAGAAATCTCTGTAAGGCAATCTGGCCGAGCTGCGACGCAACTCCATATTCCTGAAGAAAGCGAAGTCGACTTAGAGGTTGCAAATATAAGTATCGATGACTCAATCACCTATAACTTCGAACTTCAAGCGATGCGGCATCCAGATAAAGTCGCAGTTGAATATCGTAACGGAAGTATGAGCTATCGGGAGCTTCACGAACAGACAGACCGCCTCGCACGGGGCATACTGGCCCGCTTTGGGTCAGGTAATGATCCCGTCGTAACCCTGTGCAGACACGACCCCAATGTAGTCGTATTCGCGCTTGGCATTTTAAAGGCCAATAAGATCTGGATACCATTGGACGCGACACATCCGGCACAACGTCTGTCGTTGATTGCGCAGGACTCCAAGGCCGTTTGTATGCTGAGCGATGACACACTCACAGATCTTGCGCGATCTGTTGCGACCCATGAGCAGGCAATCCTCACATTGAGCGAGGCGATCAATAGTGGTACGGCGAGCACTTCGATACCTGAAGTCTCAGCCGACAGTATAGCTTGCGTACTGTATACCTCGGGTTCCACGGGAACGCCCAAGGGCGTGATTCACAGTCACCGCAATCTTCTTCACCTGACGCGGCGTGGTTCCAAAGCATTTAAGATTTCCCCAGACGATCGGTTAACACTGCTGCCTTCGTGTAGCCAAATCGCCGGCATTACAGATTTGCTTCGAGCCTTACTCAACGGCGCGACTCTGTTTCCATTTGATGTGCGCGAAGACTCGATCCGAAGTCTTGGCAGCTGGTTGGTTGATCAGCGGATCTCGATCTACCATTCCTCGCCAACTTTGTTTCGATTGCTGGCTGATAATTTGTCCGAACACGATACTATTCCCAGTGTGCGGGCAATCCACCTGGGGGGTGAGGCGGTTTCTCAGGCGGATGTTGATCTATATAAAAGTCACTTCTCGCCGACCTGCACGCTCTTGAATAACCTCGGCTGTACTGAGTTGTCGGGTTATCGACAGTTATTCATCGACCATGATTTTACCTCGAACAAGAGTGTTGTACCCGCGGGATACGCCGTTGACGACGTCGAAGTATCAGTATGTGATGAAAAGGGTGAGGACCTGCCGACCGGTCAGGTCGGAGAAATCACGGTAACCAGTCGCTATCTCGCGCTTGGATACTGGCAGCGGCCTGAGGAAACGAACGCTTTATTCTATTGTAGTGAGAATAATCAAGGCGCTCGAACATACCATACCGGTGATATGGGTTACATGCTGGCGGACGGCTGCCTGGTTTACATCGGCCGCGGAGGTGGTCAGATACAAGTCAGAGGTAACCGAGTAGACGCTGCGGAAATAGAGGCGGCGCTCGCCGTCCATCCCGGGGTCCAACGGGTCGCGGTGAAAGTATCGCAATTTCAAAGTGAACCATTAATCGCTTACATCGTGCCCCGTGGCGATGATATTCCAAGCGTCAATGAATTACGCAATTTCGTGAAAACGAAACTGCCCACGTATATGATCCCTTCCGTAGTGTTGGTAGAAAAGTTACCGCTTACGCCTAACGGAAAGATCAACTACGAACAGCTAGGACAGCCCTCGACACTCAGTCCGCATAGTACACCAGAGCACATACCGCCCCACACCCAGACCGAAACGGCCCTTGCTCGGCTGTGGTCCGAGCTGGTGGAGCCCGAAAGAATAGGTGTGCACGACGATTTTTTCGCATTGGGTGGTGACTCATTACTCGTCACTCAGTTGGTGAACCATATAGCGGACGAGTTCGGCATTCATGTCAGCCTACACGATGTTTTCTTACACGCCACCCTGGGCGAACTTGCGACGATTGTCGCGGCGCGAGGCATCGGTAACGCATGGAACAGGTTAAGTGATTCCGAACAACAGAGTTTATTGACCGCTCTATCCGAGGTTGAGAAACTTTCGGAGTCACAAACACAGCAGTTGCTGCAAGCATCTACATCTTTTTAATGCGGCACGAAATATCTATCCATCAGCGCGGAGAATCAGTCCGTTTCGCTATTCTCCAACATCGATTTAAGGTTAGAAAATGGATTGTAAGTCGCTGCAGGGCTTTTAATACCGTCAGCCGAGGTCGGGTTCTGCTGCGCCTCTAGCTGCCGCTGGTGTTCGTTGTCATGACAGTAGAGACACAGTAATTCCCAGTTGCTGCCGTCTTCTGGATTGTTGTCGTGATCATGGTCACGATGATGTACCGTCAACTCATGGAGATTCGCGGTGTCAAAATCGCGCGCACAGCGGCCGCATATATGAGGATACATTTTTAGCGCCTGTTCGCGATAGCCACGTTCACGTGTGGTGCTGGCGCGCCTAGCGTCGGACACAACTTGATTTAACCTGTCGTTCTTCTTTCCAACCACGATAGCCTCAATATTCTAGCCACACCAGATGACTATAAAATCAATCGTCTTCCCTGCGTAAACCGGAATCCAAAATCAACAATTTGTTTGCACAGTTTATTCTCAGAAATAGGTAAACTGTCACCTGAAGTATATGATTGTAACAATATCAATGAGGAAATATTAATGTCAAATGAAGGTTACCATGAACCAATCACTGAGCTCTCAGATGAGACCAGAGACATGCATCGGGCGATCACATCGCTAATGGAAGAATTAGAGGCGGTCGACTGGTACAACCAGCGGGTAGATGCGTGCAAGGATAATGATCTAAAAGCAATACTTGCGCATAATCGTGATGAAGAAAAAGAACATGCTGCTATGGTGCTTGAATGGATTCGTCGTAAAGACCCATCTTTTGACAGCGAGCTCAAGGACTATTTATTTACCGATAAACCCATTGCACATAAGTAGGCGTCGAGGTTAAAACTTTAGGCTCTGCAGCAGGAGAGACAAAGGAGTTTTATCGATTTCAGCAGTATTAATTAAACAGGAATACGGAATGAAAGCAGTCGTTAAATCCCACGATCTCAGCAACGAGTTCTATACCCCTGAGAAGTGCTACATCACTGAATTATCTAATTCCAATGATGATCCAGATGTATCCATTACGCGAGCGAGACTAGAGCCCGGTGTCACCACCCGATGGCATCGGCTTTCATCCACATCCGAACGCTATTATATTATTAGCGGTGAAGGACGTGTGGAGATAGGAGACTTGTCGCCACAAAATGTAAAGGCCGAAGATATCGTACTCATCCCTCCAATGTGTCCTCAACGCATCACTAACATCGGATCAGAAGATCTGGTGTTCCTGGCAATCTGCACACCCCGCTTCACCAATGATGTCTATGAAGATATTGAATAATGGCGTCAGAACTATTTAATGATTATTCGTAAGTAACAGCGAAACTATACAGATGTATTATCGAACGCTGGTCCCATCGCTCGAATCATTTCGGCTGCCTCTGTCAGCTTTTGAGATTTGGTTTCACCTTTAGCGACCGGTCCGTCTACGAACAGATTGGCGAGCCCATGTACCGATGACCAGGCCAATAGCTCCTGTGGACTGAAGCGCGCAGGATCTTTGTCTTCGATGGTATCGGCAAATCCCCCTTTTAGATGTGCGCTAAGTTCATTGGCAGCCGCGATGTAGTTTTGATCATTGGAATAAATAGTCTCTTCACGCCACATGGCACGAAAAAAAGCAGGTTTCTCCAGAGCGAATTCAATATAGGCCAGACCAACGGCGTGGAAAGGATTGGTTCCTTCTCTGTGCGCTTGAAACTTTGCGGTGGCCATGGCGTCTGAGAGCTGATGCAAAGCTCGCGTCGCAAAAGCGGTGAGCAGGGCGCGTTTATCCGAATAGTGTCTGAAGGCAGAGGAGGGTGAGACACCCACCAGCTTTGCGCAGCCGCGTAACGTGACGGCTTCAAGACCGAACTGGGTAGCAAGTTCATCCACTGCATTCAGCAGCGATTCCGCCAAATTTCCGTGGTGGTATGCTTTTTTGCCTCCCTTTTTTTGCCTCATAAATGGTTTTCCGGTCGATTAATGTGCACATTGTTCACTTTTTTGGCTTAAAAGTCTTGAAACTTGCCTAACAGACGGTATATTATATGTGAACAGTGTTCGCATTAGTCAATACCTGAAGTGGATAAAGCCCAAATTGGAACGCTGTAGAGTGGGATTACGCTTCCGCATTATTCTGTTAAGGAGATAATTTTATGTCATCGTCAAGCAATTCAACTACTGATCAATCCAACAATCGATCACAGGGCCATTGCTGTGGTAGCTGGGGTAAAAAGGGCAACTGGTCTGGATTGAATATCGTTGCAATGGTTTTAGGGTTCGTATTATTCTGGCCTATTGGATTGTTTATCCTGTACTGGATAGTCACCGGGCGTAATGTCAAAGAGTTGCCGGAAGGGATTCGTGATCAGTGGTCAAAGGTGTCTGGAAGTCGGAGCGATAGCAACGGCCGAAATGGTCGCGGTGATAACGTCGTATTTAATGAGTATCAGCAAACGCAATATGATCGCATTCGCGAACTCAAGGATGAAATAAAAGCGCGTTCACGCCGATTTGTTGAGTTTCGCGCCAATGCGAAACGCCGTGCTGACGAAGAAGAGTTCAATCGATTCATGTCAGATGCACCGGGGCGTAGCGATAGCTAAGCCAACTTAGCTACAACAACGAAAAAAGGGATGGCGGGATCAGGTTTTGATCCGCCGCCGTCTTTTCTAGCTGACTTGCCCGACAAACCGATTTCTTCAACGGCTGTTTTTGAGCCAGCTATTTTTAAACTCGGCTACTTTTAGTTTTGAAGCATGGGTGCTCCAACTTTGCAGAAACAATACTATTATTTCTTATTGGTGTTAACTGGATTGAGGCCGTTTTTTTGGCAATCAGGTAAACTTGCCTGCTTAATTTCTGAACTACCCGGTATTCGCTATGACTGCGCAATCCAATATTCTCGGACCCGGCGACCGTGAGGTTATCGCTACAAACTCTTTGAAATTTCGGCCGTATGATCGATACGGCACACCAAACCCCTCAATGGACTGGGTGCCGCTGAATGGAAATGCAAACGAGGGATTCGAATCGTTCCTTCTGAAAATGAAACCCGGTGCTCAATCCACGCCCCATGTCCATACTGGTGGAGAGGAGTTCTATATCATTGACGGGACATTTACCGATTGTGATGGGGAAACTTTTTCCGCGGGCGATTACGTGGCCTACCGACCCGGATCACGACATTTTTCTACCAGTGCAGACGGTTGCACCCTGCTGGTCATTCTGCGAGGCCAGAACGAGCCGATTCAGGACCTTCTATGAACCCGGATTGTGCAAACGGGGTCGCAGACCTCCACGCTGATTTTACTTAACTGCTACTCACACCCCTTAGCCAGCTAACTCAGTAACTAACGCTAATTTCCCGAAGCGTTCATTTTCAGCCTTCAGCGAAGCTGTTGGTTCTCCTCTCGTAAATTGTGAATTCTATTCAGATATATTATTAATTATAAATATTTATTCTTCAGGCTCTCACGTAAAAGCTCGATAAAACAATTTTTCCTTCGGTAGACCATCAGAACACTGTTTCCAGATTAACATCTCGGTGTTTGACCCAGATCATCGTTAGCCACCGACAGATGGTCTTAGATTGAAAGCGTGAACGCATTGATTCAAACAATGTGGGGCGTCGGGCTATTTATCCTGGGGATGGCATTTCTGACCTCCTTTTTCGGTCCTGTTTACGGTAAATACTAACTGTAAACGTGGACTCGTTTTAAGGGGGCAGGTCAAGCCATACTTGCGAAAAGCTGCGTGGTGAATGATAACAATAATCCAAATATGAACCTGGCTAAAGTGGAACAAGAACTCAAAGCGCTGCTGGGACTTAGAAAAATAATATGGGTTGAGGATATTAAGGACAAAGATATTACGGATGGGCAGATCGATTTTTATGCACGCTTTTCAAAGAAAGGAGAAGTTCTTATGAGCAAGGGTAATTATCGACAATCGTACGATTACGAGGTCACCAGAGAGAATATTGATGTTTTGAGTAAAGCCACCGATGCGGATGGGAATAAACTCAATGTGGTGATCATCGATACACCTGACTCAATTGACGAATCATCTGGCGTTGACGACTTCGCAGCAGGATATATCGGCTATTATGTGTCTAATGGTGCGCTAATCATGCAAAGTTTTGGGGATAAAAAGGCAGATCAAAATGCCAGGAAAACAATATCTAAGGCGTTTCCAACTAGAGCAGTAGAGCAATTAGAAATAAATGGAATTGCTTCAGGTGGCGATACTATCCACTGCGCAACACAGCAAGAGCCAAGGATCTAATAATCGCATAAATGTATAAGTCGGCATCTAATCTTTCAATCTAGACTATAGGTCTCTATTAAGACTGAAAATGGAAAAGCTGCCGTTCACGGATTTATTCAGTAACTACCGCAATTTGGACCAACCCTGGTTTAGTGGACACATTGAAATGTCTTAGAATGAAAAGACAGGAGGGGAGTGATGACAAAGACAAAAATGTACAGACGCTATTGTCTATAGTTAAAGCGGGCCAATTCGAACGATGTTTTATCAGCAAATGATAGACTCTCGGTGAGCGCCGAGTTAGCCGCCTTAGTGTAAGCCCGTTGCGGGCTTTGGTCCCTCGTCGGTAACGCTCTGAACAGAGAGCCATGTAAGGAGAGCCGCAGCTGCAACCTCAAAGCGGAATTCGGATCAACAGAGTTAGTAGCGCACGGCCGGCGTCTCTATCTCCAGGCCCTTGCCTATGGCGTTTATGTACAGCTCGAGGTTGACGTAATCGTCCGAGCCGGCCTTGAGGGCCTTGGCCCGAAACTGATGTTGGCATTGACGGAAGCGCTCATGCAGCCCGTTTACCTTGGAATTCGCGAGCCGGTAGGTCGGAAAACCATTGCTGTGTCCCTGGGACAGGGTCTGGGCCCGTAGCTTACTGCCCGGGAAGTAGCTATGGCAGTGGGTGCACGCCATGTCGAGCTGCCCGGCGCGCCGATTGTAAAATGCCTTGCCCGCCTCGTAGTAAGGCTTTAGTGGCCCGTCTATGTCCACGTTCACCGGCTTGCCGTGAGCCTGGTGGCGGACGAAAGTTTCCAGGGCGATCGCCCTCGGGTCGTTGTATTTTTTCATTGGCGGGTTCTGCAAACGCTCGTTCCAGCAGATGTGGATCTGGTTTCTCAGCGTGATTGGCTTCTTCAGAGTTTCGCTGTAGACCGGGTATTGGGTAATGCGCTCAATGTCCAGCTTGCTGCCATCGTCCCCGTGACAGGAGCCGCAGGTCATTTCGTTCTTTGCGGTCGTGATGAACAAGGTTTGCCCTTCGTCGACGGTCAGCATACCTGGATTCTCGAAGTCGTCGTCCTGCATCGCTCGACTCTCCGGTGTCATGAACTCGTAACCAGACTTCGCGTCTTGCCAGGCATGGGTCAAGTTCAGGGCACCCAGCAACATTAATGGCAGCAACGCCGCCATGAGTCTTTTGTTATTGGGTTCGATCATTTTCATTTTCGCTATTTGAGTGTCATGAGATAGGCGACCACATCCTCGATTTCCTGCGCAGTAAGCACCGTCTTACCTTTGAAGCTCTTACGGACCTGATTGAAGTGTCTCGGGTCCCGGTAGTATCCTGGCATGACCGTCATGGGGTTGATCTGCTTTTCGTCGACTATACTCAGTCGAATCCGGCCTTCCTTGAGGCGCGACGCCACACCCGTCAGCGGTGGCCCCACGTTGCCGTTAAACTCCTCTTCCAGAATCGGCATAACGTGACAGGCGATACAGTTGCCCTTCTTTCGTGCTACAGCGATTTTCCGACCGTTTTCCGGGTTGCCGACGAGGCCGCCGATCGGCGCGTTAATGGCAAATCCTTCGACTTTCCACTCGTAATAGGGTTCGGGCGCAGGCTTTTCTTCTGCCAACACAGCCGATCCGCAGACCAGCAGTAGCGCCGTCAGCATAGACAAACGAATGAATCTTCGTCGCATGTTCATACCCACCTCGAGTCGGTCCGAATTACTATTTTTTATTAAATCAAAAGCGATCCGCAAACCTTGATCCCGATCAAGCGAGGGTATCTTTGGCTAATTAGAAGCATAAACACCCAATTTTCACATAACCACCGACATTCGTTGACATTGCCAGCGTCTGGTCAACGGCCGGTTCCGACCGCCCAGACGACTGCAGATACTATCCGGTCAAGATCGAGTAAATGGTGAGAGACGAATTCGAGATGCTGGAAGACCAAGATCTCGCTAACCTGAAACAGGCGCAGAGAATCCTGGATAATCTCATGGTCGATAGCCGCCCTCCCGTTAGCAAGTCGCAACCATGTGGGTAGTGAAGCGGAGCGAAGATTTACCGCTTTTGCCTCCACCATCTGACAAGCGCTTTTTCCAGCTCGGGAAACAGGAATCCGGCCGGGAGACCCAGCAGCACGAGCAACCACCACTCGGCTGGGAAGGCCTCTGTGCGAAACAGATTGTTCATAAAAGGCGCGTAGACCAACGACAGATTGAAGATCAGCGTCATAGCCACACCCATCAGCAGCCATCGGTTGCCGAAGGGGCTGAACGAGAAGGCGGAACCCAGGATGGATCTGGCGGTGAATACATAGCCTAGGTGGACCATTACGACCATCATGAGCGTCGCCGTCTGAGCCTGCGCGAGATCGGCCGTATTACCCGCCGCCAGGAGCTCGTGGCCGAACTGCCAGTATGTGTAGAAACCCAGTGCGGCCATGACGACGGAAACCAGCCCCACTCGTTGGAAAAAAAGCGCGTTGGCGATTTTTTCCTTTACCGAACGCGGTGGCCTGTCGAGCAAGCCTTTTTCCTTAAGCTCGAGCATCAGCGGCATGGTGAGGAACACCGAGTCGAACAGGTTGACCCAGAGGATTTGAATCGGCTCCAGCGGGAGGCGTAACGAGAAGACCGCGACAAAGGGTGCAGCCAGCAGCGCGCCCATCACCAGCAGAGCCTGGCCGCCGTTGGTGGGGAGAGTGTAATGAATAGCTTTTTCGATGTTGTTCCAGGCGTGTCGACCCTCCTCCACCGCTCCGACGATGCTGGCGAAGTTGTCATCGGTAAGCACCATGTCCGCCGCTTCCTTGCTGACCTCCGTTCCGGTGATGCCCATGGCCACACCGATGTCGGCAGCTTTGAGTGCGGGAGCGTCGTTGACACCGTCCCCCGTCATGGCAACGATCTCGCCCCTGTGTTGGAGCTGCTGGCAGATCTGCAGCTTATGCTCTGGCGCCACCCGGGCTTAGACGGAGACGTCGTTCACCGCCTCGGCCAGCTCAGTTGGCGACATGCACGCGAGCTGCTCGCCGACCCTGGCAATGGACTGGGTGGTGATTATGTTGACGCGGGACGGCGTGTTATCCGATTACAATGCCACATGAAATACAAAGCAGTAGACTTCCGACCCAAATTTAAGAAATTTGACGATCGCTGGTCTCCCAGAGTCGTTGCTGAGATGAACTCCGCCATTCCAGCTCAAAAGTAGAGACAGGCGTGCAATATTCGGCTGTTGCTCCCTGCTCTAACGCCTTACAGACTTGCTCAAGGCAGAAGTGATTGGCGTTTAGTGAAGCTAAGATGCTGGATTGAGAATCCAAAGTGATGCATTCAGCAGTGTCGCAAAAGATACCCAAGCAATATAGGGCAGCATCAGCATACCGGCAAATCGATCAATGCGCCAAAATAAAACTGTCGTGACTAAAATTGCTAGCAACAGCAATACAATTTCCGCTAGGGCAAATCCAATTTGATGCATACCAAAAAATACAAGTGACCAGCCAAGATTGAGGATCAGCTGAAACCAGAACATATTCAGAGCTTTTGTCTTTTCCTTATCATTGCCTTTTAACCAGATTCGCCAGGCGCCAACGCCCATCATCAGGTATAGTAAAGTCCAAACCGGCGCGAATACGGAATCCGGTGGATTGAACCAGGGCTTCTGCAGAGT
The DNA here is from genome assembly GCA_024644945.1 of Gammaproteobacteria bacterium. Taxonomy (GTDB): domain Bacteria; phylum Pseudomonadota; class Gammaproteobacteria; order Arenicellales; family Poriferihabitantaceae; genus VYFG01. Next base: position 154,426 of record JAHEGU010000001.1, read on the forward strand.
GGGATACCAGGTACTTACGCTGGTGCTGGTCGTAATCCCTCCGATCGCGCCAATCCCAACACAAGCCAGACAGAACAGCGCAAGAATCAGATATTGCCTTGGGGTAATTCGTAATTGCATTTGTCCAGCGAACATTTCAGGACCAGGGGTATCATGATTAAGTCAGTCAGACTGAAGCGTGCCGACAACTTCTAACGGCGCACCTTCGGGCACTCTAACAACAATCAGTTCACCGGAGTCGGCAAAACTTCCAGTCAGAGCCGTGATGTTTACCTGATGTGTGATCAGAACAATCGGCTCCTTGAGCGTTCGTGACCTGATCCATTTTTCAAGCGAAGCGGTCTGCCCTTCTCTTCGTTCAAAATCCTGAAAAAAGGAGTTGATCGCTTCGAGCGGCTTTACTGTGCCCAGACCCAGTAGAGCAGCAGTATCGAGACAACGGCACCATTGACTGGAATACACTTCGGCAGCCGCTATGCCGTTTTCACGAAAGCGGTCACCAATCTGTTTTGCCTGGGCCCTGCCCCCGTCAGACAGATTGCGCTGCGTGGTGCAATCATCCAGTTGAAACGCCGGCGGATCCCCGATACCAGGAGCAAGCGCATGACGAAGCAGCGCAATGTGACCATCGGTTTTTAATGCTTCCCAAACTTGACTATCGTCAGACCATGCAGCGGCAGTGATGGGTAAACTCAATATAGCCGCGGTGATCCTGGCCATTAAAAGCCAAGTACAAACAATATTTAGTCTCTTCATTCGCTTATCATGTGATTAAACTGTAATCGCCTCTAGATCTAAAAAAGGGCGCCGACAATGAGTGAACTCATTACCACAAGGGTGAGCGGCCATCTTAAACTTGGATACCAGGGAGGCGTTTCGCTTTGTTTGCTCGCAGTCACGTCTATCCACAACATCAGTGCAAAAGCCGCTGTCATGAGCAACAAACCGGGCACCGAGGGCATCATCAAGGCAGTCCAACCTATCAATGACGGTACGACACTGATCAGCAGTCTTCGCCAAGGTTTCCGGTCTAGTCGGGTGCCGTACTCGGCTATTGCCAGGCCCCAGTGAATGCCACCAAGAAAAGACAGAATTACCGCCCCATAAGCGACCAAAGCAAATAAAGCCTGGGCCTGCAACAGCCCATCAAACATGATGCTTGAGGTGGCGAACACAATGAAAGGGATAGCGCCGAGCGCACCTAACCACTTTGCGGCTTGCGGTACGGCTTTCATTGATGCTGGGACACGTTCATTCATTTTTTACCACTGTATTGGTTTACCGTTCCAGTCAATAAATTCGAGACCGCTTGTTGGATTAACCCGCCCCACTATTTCAAGCAATTGAGCTGCCACGAAATCAGGTGTAAATAGTTTTTCGTCGGGCACGGAACCTTGAAACGGCTTCGACAGAGGTGTATCGGTGGTGCCAGGATGAAATGCAATCAATTTGACGTTGGCCGCTCTGCGGGCATATTCGATAGACGCTGTTTTGAGCAACATATTGAGAGCGGCCTTGGAAGCGCGATAGCTATACCAGCCGCCGAGTCTGTTATCGTTAATGCTGCCTACGCGCGCGCTGAAAACTGACAATATGCATTTATGTTTTCCTGCCAGCACTGGTAGTAGCGACTTAATCCACATGATGGGAATTACAGCATTGATCTTATAAACTTGAAGCATCGCCTCGGATTCGAGTGACTCAATACGTTTCTCTGGTAAATAGTTAGCGCCATGAAGCGTGCCGTTGCAGATAGTCACTGTGCTTATCGGACACGCCAGTTGCTTAAGCTTCGCACAGATCTGGTCAATTGACTCTTCCGAGTAATCACACTGCCACCAGTCCAGTCGCCCATCAGTGATTTTGTTTGAACAACGGCTAATCGCGAACACCCTGCCGATATCTTGCTCAAGTAACCTGTCAACCACGGCGCGGCCTAGCGCGCCACCGGCGCCGATCACTAAGGCGGTTTTTGCTTCCAATTTTTCCATGATTATCGAGAGTTCAATTGTGCGTGCAGCTCACCTGCCATAACCGAAAATCAAGACTCTAAGATCGCTACAAGCGTTTAGCTACCCTATCGCCCTTGAAATAAAAAACGAATTATTACCAAGCTAGGCATCCTCGGCCTGCGATAAAACAGTTGCGAGAAAGGGGGCGACGCTTGGTCTAAACAGCGAACACCTTCACGCTTTACTGAACCAGGTGACGTCCGCCGTCCAGGGGCAGCACTCGACCTGTCACGAAACTACTGTCGAGAAGATAATCTATGGCGTGGCTGAATTCATCCAGCCCCGCTTCTCTCTTCATCAGGCTTTTGTTCAACGTTTTCTCTCGATAGACATCGCTATCGTTTTCGTTAAACATGATGAGTGCTGGGGCGACGCTGTTTACCTTAACCTTTGGACTGAGCTTGGCGGAGAAAGACATGGTCAAACAGTCCTGAGCGGCTTTACTTGCGGCGTAAGCGATGTGTTTTTTGCTGCCCCTGCTACTGACGAAATCGCCAACGTGCACAATATCAGCGTGTTCATGCTGCGTTGCCTGTAACAGTGGCGCAAATGCCAGGTTCAACTGATAAGGGACGCTCACATGGATCTGCATCATGCGCTGCAGTATCTCGGGTGCTGGAATTTCAGCGTCATCGGGAAGCCAGTCAGACGCATTGTGGATCACGGCACGAAGACTTCCATGCTTGAGTTTAACCTTGTCGATAAAAAGATCCACCTGCTGTTCATCGTTAAAGTCGCAACTGTAAAGTTCTGCACCCTGCTGTTTGAGAACCTTAAGACCGGGCCGCTCGGTTCGATATGTACCAATCACCGCCAGGCCACGATCCAGAAAGGTGCGCGCAAGGTGCAAGCCGATCCGTTTTCCGACGCCGGTAATTAATATCGGCTCTGCGTTCATGGATTTAAAAACTCAGCTCGAGTATGAATGTTTTCTCTAAAGCACCCTCCTAACGCAGTGGTGCTGGTTTGGGAATTAGTGTCCATCACGCCCCGCGATTTCACGCAGTGGTGAGTTGCATCGACGCTAACCGCGACGTCATCTGTTTCTAGCAGAGTTTGCAGGGCGACAAGAATCTGGCGTGTCAGGCGCTCCTGCACCTGGGGTCGTTGCCCAAAGAACCGAACAATTCGGTTGATCTTTGATAAACCGATGATCTTGCTTTTTGGGATGTAAGCCACTTTCGCTACACCATCTATGGTCACGAAATGATGTTCGCAGGTGCTAGTGAGATCAATATCACGGATCTTAACCATCTCGTCCGCACCCATTTTGTTGTCGATGACCGAGATTCTGGGGAAATGACTATAATCCAAACCCGCAAATACCTCGTGCACATACATTTTAGCGATGCGATGGGGTGTTTCAGCGAGACTGTCATCGGATAGATCGAGTCCGAGTGTGCTGACCACATCACCCATCAACTTTCTGATTCGTTCGTATTTTTGTTGAGGATTTAGACCGGTTTCTATCATGGGGGTTTCCAAGCCCTGCTCGATTAATTTGTTCCTGACCATGATCGCTTCTGTGCTCAGCTCCGCATGGTCTGCCAGGAATACGGTATTCGTTTTCATCATAATTAATTCTACTGAGAGTTACTTTTATTGTTTACGTAGGACATCGACAAGGATACTGAATCGGCGAATCGCAATGCGTGCGGTTTATCAATGGTTACACGGGCCCGCTCGACACTCGGATGCTCGCTGCAGATACCAAGAACATCTGATACCAGCTTCTCTAGCAGCAAGAAGCTACCGTTTTCAACGAACTCGATCACTTTCTTGGTAATTGATTTGTAATTCAGTGCTTCAGACACATCGTCATCGAGGACAGACGAACTTAAGCGGTAGTCGACCTCGATATTGATAACCACGTCTTGTCGCTTAATCTTCTCTTCGGGATTGAACCCGATTAAGGTTCTGAGTCGCAGATTTTTTACGTGAATAGATGCAGACGAACGCTCACAGGTATCCGCGGAATGGCGGGTGCTGCGGGCTTTTTCTGAGACAGAGTGGAGGCGTAATGACATCGATGTTTTCACTAGAGATACTTTTGATATTTATAGATATTACGAATCTAATAGCTGCTAAGTGAATCTAACATCAACTGAACTTCACCCTGGGTGCAATCAAATAGTATTCTGGCAGGCCCCACCGCTCCGTTTTATCGACGCCATTTGATAGAAGATCGCGCCTCAGAAAAAAATCTAACGCTACTTGTACAGGTTTTTAAAAGTACGAAGAGGTCGACGAAATGAAAGTCTGATCAAAAAGACAATTTCACTCAGACTCCTTAATAACTGAATTTATTTGGCGGGTGCACTATCGAAACGAAATTCTTGCCGGGGCCCCTTGCCATTATTGATTGATTTTAACCGCTGTGAAAAAAAGACCGCGGATAGCGGTCTAATGGTCACAGAGAGGAATGGAAGCACCAGTCGATATAACAGCGACGGAAGGTGATACTGGATTTTCCACTGGCAACATAAAACGATTGTGAAGTGAGTTTGGTCCTATGCACTATTATTCATTTCCGCTCATGGCGGCGGCTGAATTACCCTAAGTAATGAAGATGATTTTTAATCCGCAAGTTGCTATTCACTTTTACTTCATTTTTAACTCACAACTCCCTCACAAAGCCGATGAAATACTCCGTCCATCGCAGTACTTATGCGTATTTAATTTTTTTTTCACTTCACTACATCAAGAGGTTTGTTATGAGTTTAGCAATATCTAGTTTTTCAAATTCGATTCGTAAAATTATGGCTTTAGCGTCAGGTGCATTCATGGCACTGTTTATCGTCTTTGCCTCTCACGCAGGGTCCATGTCAAAAGACATCGTAGATACTGCTGTATCTGCTGGATCATTCAACACGCTTGCGACTGCGCTCACTGAAGCGGGCCTGATCGACACGCTGAAAGGAGAAGGTCCGTTCACAGTATTTGCTCCGACCGACGAAGCCTTTGCCAAATTGCCGGAAGACCAGCTTGCTGCTATCCTGGCTGATAAGGAACTGTTGACTTCAATTCTGACCTACCACGTTGTGGCGGGAAAAGTGATGGCTGCGGACGTCGCGGCGCTCGAGTCGGCAGCGACCGTGCAGGGCCAATCAGTCAGCATTAACACCGATTCCGGCGTAATGGTAGATTCGGCCAAAGTGATCCAGACTGATATCGTTGCCAGCAATGGCGTCATCCACGTGATCGATACCGTATTGGTTCCGAAAAGCTAAAATTAACTGAAATGCCTGATGCTTAACAGGCATCGACTGTGAAACGCCGGCAATTGTGCCGGCGTTTTTTATTATTCACGAATGGCCAGGAGTTGTTCGTCTTGGAAAAGCAGTGAGTTTTAACTTCCTGCGATCGTTTAGATAGATGTCATATAACCGTCATTCCCACGCATAATTACTGTCATATTTTAAGGTCAGGATAGCGGGCCCCGGTTCGTGGCATGCTACCGCTGGGGAATCGCTCGGTGTGGATTTCCGGTGTGTATCTCGGTACCCGAGGATGCAAAGTTGCCTCTCTTTTGAGTTTTATCCAGAACACCGAGACTGTTTTAGGTGTGAGCAATTCGCTCACTCCTTTTTTTTGGTCTAAGGAATTCCTGCAAACGCCCGTAAAGCGACTGTCCTCTGAAATCCTGCACTTGAATCTGATATGACAATCCGCGTTGGCATTAATGGCTTTGGTCGAATGGGAAAACTCGGCCTTCGTCTGGCCTTCGATTTGGCAGACAACGGGCACAGCTATGAAATTGTCCATATCAATGAGCCTGACGGAGACCCGACCTGCCATGCTCACTTACTCGAATTCGACTCAGTACACGGTCGATGGAACCGTGACGTGGAAGTGGCGGAAGATGCCCTTATCATGGGCGAGAACATAATCACCTTCAGTGCGGAAACCGGACCTACCGAGACGCCCTGGAGCGACACAGTGTTGACCTAGTAATCGAGTGCAGTGGCAGGTTCAAGGCTGAATATGCGCTCGCGCCATATTTCGATCAAGGTGTGAAAAAACTGCAGGTATCGGCACCCTGTCCGGACCCGGCTCTGAATCTGGTGATGGGAGTCAATCATCGTTTTTCCTGTTCGGTGCGCGTGACGTCTGGTTCGTTGTTGCCGCGCCGGTATTTCTGGCCCGATTCGTTCACATTCAGCAGTGTTGCACATAGTTGCCCTATGAGCGGCAACAACAAACAAATCTGTATGAACAAACTAGGCAGTGCTGCAAAGCGGATGGGGAGATTATTGATTGATCCCGTTGAAGCATTCTGACTTTCGTTGAGGCTCAGTTCTCGGGGAGCGGTATGAACTCAGTTTCACCCGGTACCGTGTCGAAGCGATTTTCGCGCCAGTCGGCTTTGGCTTGCTCGATTCTCTGTTTTGAACTTGATACGTAGTTCCACCAGATATAACGCTTGCCAAGACTTGTACCGCCGATCACCATGACGTGGCAATTGCTGTTTGCCTCGAGATGTAAAGCTCTACCGCCGCAGCCTACGGCCATCAATCCACTAGAGAAAACGCAATCGTCGATGCGGATATCACCCGAAACCACGTAAGCGGCTACTTCGTCATAATCGTTCGGCAGCGTCAGCGTCGCACCGGCAGGAAATCGGCATTCCAGATAAAGCGTGGGAGCGTATTGCGTGACCGGCGATTCGTGTCCGAATGCCGCACCCATAATGACGCGAATCCCTACGCCATCGTGCTCGAAATCGGGCAACTCAGCTGCCGGGTAATGCACGAAATCCGGGTCGCGTTCCTCCTGCTCAGCCGGCAGCGCCATCCAGGACTGTATGCCGTGCAGGCGCGAGGTACTGTGCAAATCTTCTCCAGCGCGCTCGGAATGTACGATGCCACGTCCGGCGGTCATCAGATTGACTGCCCCTGCCCGTATCGGTTGCACGCAACCGATACTATCGCGATGCAGGATTTCGCCTTCGAACAGGTAGGTAACCGTGGAAAGTCCGATATGGGGATGGGGACGCACTTCGATGCCCTTGCCCGGTGGAAATTCTGCGGGCCCCATATGATCGAAAAAGATGAATGGCCCGACCATACGGCGCTGATGCGAGGGCAGTACCCTGCGCACGCTGAATCCCCCGAGGTCCTTGGCATTAGCCTCGATGACTAGCTCGACCGAGCCCTCGGATTTGGTACAGGTCGGTTGGTTCGCACTCTGGTCGCTCATGTTCTGTCCTCAATTTTGCTGCTGTCTGATTAGAGACCTCCCGCGGTCCCAAACTGGATCGATCTTGACCGGTAATTTAAATGGCGGGCGTGGGCTTCGGCAAACTGAAATGAAGCAACAGGTATTACTTTAGGCGACTCCTGGCTCAAGAAGTCGAGCGTCACGGCTTTAGTCTACATATTCTGGCGCTAAATTTTCTTGGCTTGCAGCCAAGAATAAACTCGCCCACCCTCCCTTTTTTGGACATAGTTGGGGATAACTTTCGAATTTAAAAGCTAGAGCCCTTGGCCGCTTGAATAAACGCTGTAACCTGGCAACTGCCATCCTGGAAATGCGCTTGATACAGACGCAAGAACCATCAAAAATATCTCTCTATCATTTCTTAGTTGAATTCAAGAGCTGTCGCAGTTTAATCAGTGACAAGAGAGGAACGTCCATTGCAAAATTATTGACAAGCCACAGAGGTATTCTGCCACCGGGTTCCATGTGCATCTGATAGCGGACGCTGCTGGCGTTATCTGATACTGGTCGAATTAACCATTCTGCTTCTAATTTTGGGATGCGAATATACTGATCCGTGACTGGCAACTGATTTTTGACGCTGGTCAGCGTAATGCTTATGTGACTTTTGGCTTCATCAATCCGCAGACTCACTTTACAGACCGCATCCCGAGCGTGGATCGGCCATGGCGGAGTGTTAATGATATGCACGTAAGCATTGGTCATGTCGATCATGTCCAACACGGTTACTTGCTTTGTGCGATAGTGCCATTCGGAGATTTTTTCCAGATCTTGAAGCAGCCGCACAACACGATCGGGTTTGGCATTAACAACAATCTCTCCTTGATACTGTCTAAACCGCGATTCTTCAGGGTAGCGATAGTAGATCTGTACGCCTTGTTGTTCCTTTATCGGGCGCCAATCATTGGCTTGAGCGAAACCACAGGCGAGAAAAATCTCTATAAAAATGTAGGCGGCGATATGATGTATAGTGGTTCTAAAGGACATAATGCTATAACTTCTGGTTCGTGCTCTTAGAGTAATTCCCGCTTCATCCAAAAGCTGTCGAACAAACTTAGCCGGTACCCCAAGATTGGAGCCGCTGTAGTCGGGGACAATCGCGGCATTGACGGCAATTACTTTTCCATCGGCATCAAGAACAGAGTCACCGATTCTCCTGTGGGTAGTATCGGCATCATCCTGGTATTCTTGTGTTGTTCCTATGCCCATCGATCCATCTCAGGTGTGGTAATCGGTTTGACTATAGATTAGCTTATAGGTTCGGACCGTCAAACAGCCGATCTAAACTTATATGCGAGTATGAGGAACCGCCAATGCTTCAACTGAGGCCGACATGCGAACATTGTAATAGGGATCTACCGCCTGATTCCTCTGATGCGATGATATGCAGCTATGAGTGCACATTCTGCAAAGATTGCGTCAGTATAGTTCTAGAGAATGTATGTCCAAATTGTGGAGGTGGGTTTTGTCAGCGTCCAGTGCGACCGAGCAGAAATATAAAGAACGGGAACTACCTTGGTAACCAACCTGCTTCAACCAGGGTTGTGTATCGACCTGTTGAAATTGAAACCCATAGGAAGTTTGCGAAAAATATCAAACTGATTCCGCATGACGAACGTTGATCACGTAAAGTTTGGATCATGCGCAAATTCGGATGTGTAGACCACACCGGGGTTAGAATTAGTGAAAAGTCCAGATAAATCGCTTGTTATCAGCATCTTGGGATTGAACTGCATGGTGATATTGGGTTCGTACAGGGTCATTCAACAATAGTGCGACAATCGAAATGGATTTATTAGACGAAGCAAAGAGAATATTTGATATTGCTAAACCGGGGCACTTTACTAATTACACCCATTGTGCCGAATGCCTGGAACACGACGAAACACTCCGAAATAATGATATCGAGACTATTGGATTAGAAGAACTTGGTAATCCTGGATGGGATCCGATTTGTTTTATAAACGCACAGGGATTTAAATACTATTTGCCTGCCTTGGTACGACTGTGTATCGAGAGCACGGAAAAAGATTACTATATCGATCAGTTCCTTTTCCATATCAGCTATGGAGCAATGGAAAAGAATTTTCTTGCTGAGTTCGACGATGCTGAACGAGATTTCGTCGCCAAGCTGCTCAACCATCTATTAGACAATAAATCAGAGATAATCGATAAAAATCTTGATACTGATTCACTTTTGAGTGCTTTAGAGGTTTGGAACAATGAATGAACAATGAGTTTATTGGAACTGGAATTGAACCCCACATTCTTTCGCCAAATTAATTAGTAAAAACTGCGTGGGAGTAGAGATTTACCGTGAAAAAGAGATACCTGTACATGTTGATATTTGCTGTGCCGGCATTGTTTGCTTCAGGTATTGTCTCTATAGCGCTGTTTGGCATTTTTTCAGGCGCGCTTTGGCTATTTGTACTTGGCGATAATCCTTGGCCAGAAGCAGTCGGAACCGGGCTGGTGTCGATATTAGCGCTTGTTTTTCTGGCTTCATGGGGTGGGCTCCTGGCGCTTGCATATCGGGCAGGACAAAGACAAGAATCATACCCGTCTTTGAATCGGGTGCATCTCGCGTTATCGGCAGCCGCTACGCTGCTACTTCTGCTTCTTGTGGTCATACACCAGTTCAGCGTCGGGAATCTTGGAATACCCACGGATAGCGTATTGTGTTCGAACGCATGTCGGGAAAAGGGATTTACGAGCAGTGGAGTGCCGCCTAAAGACACAGGAAAATTAACTTGTAGGTGCTTCGATGCGCAAGGTAACGAAGCATTAAAGTTTTCTGTCGAACGCCTGCGCGCGAAGACAAACTAAAATGTTTGTCGCTGCTTTGCGTTACGCTGACTTTGTCAATCAATACTTAATCTGGGATAGATCAAGATGAAGACGGGAGGTTGCCTCTGCGGCGCCGTGCGCTATGAAGTCACCGGGCCGCTCCGAAATGTGGTCAATTGTCATTGCAGTATGTGTCAGCGTATGCATGGAAACTTTGGACCACATTCTAAAGCGCTAAAGACGGATTTGAACATTGTTAACGACCAAGGGCTCTCTTGGTATGAGACTTCGAGCATCGCACGGCGAGGATTCTGCCGCGAGTGTGGCTCCAGTTTGTTCTGGGAGCCTTTCGATCAGGATGCTACGGGCATTGTTGCGGGGTCAATCGATTCACCGACAGGTCTGCAGACCATAGGCCATATCTTTGTCGAGGAGAAAAGTGATTTTTACGCGATCAATGATGATTTGCCTCAGTTTGAGAAATCCTCAGAAGGTAGTCTTCCCGACGACTATAAGTAGCCGACAGAGGGCGTTGACTTGAAAACTGTATTGCGTGGTGTGGTCTACTTTGTGCTCGTGTTTGGAGCAGGATTTATTTTGGGCCCAATCCGTGTGCTGTGGCTGGTACCTTGGGTAGGAGAGCGATTGGCCGAAATGATTGAAGCGCCGATCATGCTGGCTGTTATTTTACTTTCAGCACGTCTGATTGTGCGACGCTTTCCTGCTGCGCTGCGCACGCAATACCTTTACTCTGGTGCGATTGCGCTAGGCTTGTTGTTAGTCGCTGAAATGATCCTGGTGCTGTTTCTGAGAGGATTGACCATCAGCGAGTATATAAATGGCAGAGACCCGGTGACTGGTGCGCTGTATCTGGTCATGCTGCTGGTGTTCGCAGGCATGCCGTGGATCGTTGGGGGTCGTCGATCTTATAAGTGGAGATAATTTTCTAGTATAAGGTCACGCTCGGCCTTGCTTTTTTTTGAAAGCGCTTTAGCAGATTCAAAAAAGGCTTGAAGGTCGCCCCCTTCCTGATAGATCATGTTGCTAAACGCCGGGACCAGCCTGAAGTAGGTGGATACTGTTAGCAGATAAGCATTGTTCAGTGGCTGGGAGAACCACCAGTCATAGTAACGCGTGCCCTCTCCCTGTGATTGAATTTCAGCATAGCGTCGTTTCATCTCTTCAAACAGGCGGGCTTTATCCTGAGCCGGCTGTTCACCAAGGTACGCCGTGTTTAGCTGTTCGCGAAAGTCGAGAATGAGCTCAGTAATGCGGCCGTGCCGAAGACGCCGATTGGTAATCTGTTGGATCCGGTCATCATCCCCCTGACTGCGAAGCCAGCTTTCCAGCATTGCATGCTCTACCGCAGTGGCAAAGGCTTCGTTAAATTCAGAATCGTCTTTGATGTAAAGCACCTGGTGCGACAGCTCGTGAAAAATCAGTGCTGCCAGTTCAGTATCGGCATAGTGGATGAATGTATTCAGTAATGGATCGTCAAACCAGCCCAGGGTGGAATAGGCGGAAACCCCATATACTAAGACATCATTACCCTCACCGCGTAATTTGTCCTGTTCGCGCAGCGCTATGTCTTGTTCAAAGAATCCTTTGTAGGCAACACAGCCCGCGATTGGAAAACACCAGGTCCGAGGTTCGATGGAGAATTCCGGCGCCGCGACCACATTCCACACCGCGTGGGTACGACCGAGATCAGCATACTGGGTGAAACCGCGGTGATCCCTTAGCCCCATGTGTTCAACCGCGAAGCGTCTGATATTCTGGGATTTAGTAAGCTGTTGTTTTAGTTTCGATGGCGTTGACGGGTCCGCCAGCAGATCCTCGACCGGTTGACGTTTATTCAGCAGCTGAGTTTGTCCCTTCGCAGCCTGATAGTAATAACCGAGCTGTGAACATCCAGACAGGGTAATACAGATCGACAATGACAGCAGCAATTTTGCGATTCGTGGCATGACCAATTATTGGGATCTTCTACGGCGCAATATTAACCTCTGCATGGTGAAACAAGCCAAAGCAAAAACTAGTGTAAAACCAGTCATAATCGTGGCATGAATTCCGTAACCGAAAATCTGTCGATTTACCTGGTGGGCGGCGCGGTGCGCGACCAGCTCATGGGGCTTGAGGTCAAGGACCGCGACTGGGTGGTGACTGGTGTAACACCGGCGCAGATGATCGAGCGAGGATTCCGACCGGTTGGCAAGGATTTCCCGGTATTTCTGCATCCCGAAACCCATGAAGAATATGCCTTGGCGCGTACTGAACGCAAAACCGCGCCAGGCTATCATGGATTTGCGTTTATCAGTGACCCTAGCGTGACCCTGGAGCAGGATCTGATGCGGCGAGATTTGACGATCAATGCCATGGCCCGGGATCAAGAGGGAAACCTGATCGATCCATGGGGTGGTCAGACGGATATAGAAAATCGTGTGCTGCGTCATGTCTCATCTGCCTTTGCTGAAGATCCAGTCCGCGTTCTGCGTTTGGCCAGATTTGCCGCGCGCTTCGCGCAACAGGATTTCAAGGTGGCGGAAGATACCCTGATAGTGATGCAAGAGATGGCCATTTCCGGCGAAGTGGATGCGCTGGTAGCGGAGCGCGTGTGGCGGGAGCTGGACGCTGCACTTGGCTATGCTGGATTCAGACGTTTCGTCGAAGTACTTCGGGATGCCGATGCCCTTGCCGTGATCTTGCCTGAGGTCGAGGCGCTGTTCGGGGTGCCGCAGACCGCAAAATATCATCCCGAAATTGATAGTGGCCTCCACACATTGATGGTTCTGGATGCGGCCGCCAGAGCCAATGCCAACCGAAAAGAGATGTTTGCGGCATTGGTGCATGATCTCGGTAAAGCGCTGACGCCACGCAATCAATTACCGTCCCACCGTGGGCATGAACAGCGTGGTAAGGCACCCGTAGAAGCGCTTTGTGATCGACTTCGCGTACCAGCCGCTTACCGCCAACTTGCACTCAAAGTATGCGAACATCATTTGTTGATGCATCGTATGAATGAGTTAAGACCGGCGACCGTGTTGAAACTGCTGGAAGCGCTAGATTGTTTTCGAAAACCGGATGAGGTGCGTGCATTCGTGACTTGTTGCGCGGCAGATATGCGTGGCCGACTCGGCAGTGAGGACGATCCGTACCCTCAGGGTGAAATGCTGCTCGAATATTATGCCGCTGCGGCGTTGGTGGACAGCGGTAAGATCGCGGGCAGTTTTAATGATGGAGGAAGTGGTGAGCAGATCAAGCATGCGGTGCGACAAGCCCGCATCGATGCAATCAAAGACGCGGGTCGAGGACGCGAAAGCCGCTTAGCTGAAAAAACTTGAATTTCAATTGAATAAAACAGACTTGAGATCAAGCTGATTTGCTGGTCGCTGCAGGGGGGTGCAGATTGATAACATTCCGTGGATAGCGGGTATTGAGTTCGCCGCATTCTGATAATCTGCGCAAGAAATGTTCCATAGTGGTGAGTCGCTGGCGATACTGCTGCAGCTGAGCTTCGAGATCGCTAATTTCGTCCTGTAACTTGGAATCTTTGTTGTAGACCCGCTCAAGACTGGCGTGCCGGCGTTTAATCTCGTTGGCACGGTCTTTCAGTTCCAGCTCCAGAGGCACCAATACCGTTCGGCACCAGCGATCGACATCGTCCCGGGTCTGTTTATAAAGATTTCGAATTCTGCTCATAACAGCACCGTGATAACGGTCTCGAAGGATATGCTGTTCGGTCATGATCATGCCGAGCCCGGTGCTGTGCTCGTTGTGGCTTGCCTGAAACTTTTTCAAAGAGTCGATGTAGATCTCCGGATCGATCTTGCGCACGGTAAGTCCATCGACGCCCAGAGTTTTTTCAACCTCCTTAAAGGTGTGACCGATCTTTTTCTCCAGCCGAATCATGTACGAAAGGGCCTTCTTGAACCGCTCAATGGCCGACACGTGAAAATCATTCATTTCCCGTTGCAGTCCCGGCGTGGTTAACTGATTGCTGATTTCATATCGATAAGAGGCAATCATTCGGTCGAGATAAACCAGGTCCAGGCGACGCACGAAGCGCGTATAGCCTTCGCGTAGCTGCAGCTTTAGAGCGGTAATACGTTTCCGAGCTCTATTATGTTTTCTAACATCGCGCTTTACTTTCTCCAGGCTGACCTGGGCCACGCTGATCTGGTTTTCGTGGATACCCTGCAGCTCCTCAATATAGGCCCCGGTATCATTGATTCGTCGCTTCAGCACGTTTCGGATCGCGCCCAACGTGGGCGATAGCTCATCAACGGCGCGACTCACGATTCTGCGCTGATTGGTGAAATTGATCGTGTCCGCTAGCGCCTGCTCGTAACGTTGAATGCCGCTGGCCTTGATCAGTTTCTGGTCGTCCCGTGCACGGCCAAGCATCGCTTTTTGGGCTGAAACGGGAAATATCTGTTCTTTCGGGATGCCCAGAATTCTCGAAACATCCAGAATTTGTTTTTTGACGTCCTGATCTATTTCCACCCGGCTCTTGAGTTCATCCCACAAGAGATCGACCTTATTGAGCACAATAATTATATTTTCCTTGTCTCCTTCACGGACGTAATCCCGCCACAATTCGAGTTCAGAGCGGGTTACTCCGGTATCCGCGGAGAGCACGAATACAATGGCATGGGCACTTTCGAGAGCCTGCAAAGTAAGCTCCGGTTCCACGCCCAGTGCGTTGAGTCCCGGCGTATCGATGATACGAAGGCCCTGTTTAAGCAGGGAGTGCGGATAATTGATAATGGCATGGCGCCATTTCGGAATAGGTATCTGGCCATTGATCACGTCGACCAGCCCTTCGTCTTCAATATCGTCGACGAACCCCAATGATCGGGCGATATCCGAAGAAACCAATTCAGCTTCTGAAATTTGCTTAAACGCTTGGGCTGCCTGGGCCTTATCGCTCAATGAGAACAGGGTGCTATGCCAAGCGGTTTCGTCTTTGAGCAGCATTGAAACCGGCATGCTTTCGCGGCCCTCTGAGGCACGAGTTGGCAGAAGCTTGATCGACGGTAGCGCCCCCTGCTCATACTGCAGGACCGTAGTACACCGCGTGGTGCGCCCTGGAGAAGAAGGCAGCAACCGGGTGCCCTGGTCGCCGAAGATGGTGGCGTTGATCAGTTCGGATTTGCCGCGAGAAAATTCAGCAAGGAACAGCACATTGCGATGCTTGTCATCCAGACTGGTGCGCACATGCTCAAATCGCTCCGCGGTTCTCTGGCTTTGGAACCGATTCTTTTCCATCCAGCCAAAGATGCTTTCGATCAGCTGACGCAGTTCGCGCAGGCTTTGATCTGCGTTTAATTGTTCTTCAAAGTAGCTCATAGCCCCCGAAATTCCCTCAAATTCACCTCATTTATTGTATTCAGGACCTCCCCCGATAGGGCTATTTTATACAAGTTTTCGTTAATTTTTAACAATTTGCAGCGAATAATGGTAATTTTGCGTCGAATTTCTCCAGGCATGGATAATACCTTAAGGATAATTTCTCAGTCAGGGCATGATTATTGACCGTTCAGCTTGGGTAACAGCTTAATAAATAAGACAAATTTTGTGAAAATCGATTATGAAACTATCTCGGCCGATGATTTCGGCCGCAAACTAAGCGGATTTGGAATCAATTTGCTGGTCAGGGACGTGTCGACCATTAGCGAATTTCTGCGTCAGGTACTGCAGTTCGACGTGCTGAGACAGTCAGCGGATTATGCGATCCTGCGCCATGGTCAGATGTTGCTGCAACTGCATGCAGACCACACCTACTCAAACAACCCGCTTCCCTCTTTGTTGCCGGAAAACGGACCAAGAGGCGCTGGCATTGAACTACGGTTGTATGATGTTGATCCTGACCAAGCGGAAGCCCGTGCAATGGCTGCAGGATATGTCGTGCTGCAAACCACCACGGATAAGCCACACGGACTTAGAGAGTGCATCCTTCTGGATCCGGATGGTTATTGCTGGGTACCGTCGGTGGCGAAACAAGGTGGCGGCGAGTGATCACAGTGACTATTAAGGCCATTTTGTTTGATAAAGATGGCACCTTACTTGATTTCAATCGAACCTGGTTGCCACCTTATCGTGCAGCGGCGGTTCAAATTGCCGAGAAATCCAACGGTCGGCTCAGTGCTGATGCACTGCTCGCCCATGGTGGTTACATCGCTGAATCTGAGACCTGGAAGCCCGATTCCGTTCTTGCCGCGGGGAGTAACCGACAGATTATCCAAAGCTGGAATGAATTGCTCGGCTTTTCCTTAAGCGAGACAGAAACCACTGAAATCATGCGCGCATTTAAACTGAACGCCAGCCAATATATTCCCGCCACGGACTCTCTGCGACCCTGCCTTCAGGAACTAAAGAAACAAGGATATGCGCTAGGAGTTGCCACCATGGATGACGAGCGCCAGGCACGTAGTATGGCGAAAGGACTTGGTATTGTAGATTTATTTGATTTTATTTGCGGTGCCGACAGTGGGCATGGGGTCAAGCCAGAACCGGGAATGGTGCTGGCGTTTGCAGACAGCCTGGGTGTTGAGCCGAATACGGTAGCGATGGTGGGAGACAGCCCGCGCGACATCCATATGGGATTGAACGCTGGAGCTGGATTGTCCATAGGTGTTCTTACCGGCGCCCACAATCAGCAGGAACTGGCTAAGCATACGCCCCATGTACTGTCTGATATCAGTGAGCTGCATGCCTATCTAGGAAACGGATAGCGTGAACTTAAACCTCCAGTCAGGGTCCTAAGCTGGTGATTAGAAACTGGAGAGCAAGACGGAATTAGTTTAGCGTCCGGGCACTGTTAACTACTGCATGTTACATTAATGACAACCGAAGAAAAAACACGCTACATCAGACCCGATGACGCATCGATTCGGGACAAGCTGTCGGATATTCAATATCAGGTCACCCAGCGCGAGGGCACTGAACGGCCCTTTGAAAACGAATATAACGACAACAAGCAAGAAGGCATCTACGTGGATATCGTAAGTGGAGAGCCCTTGTTTTCCTCCATCGACAAATTTGACTCGGGTACAGGCTGGCCAAGTTTTACCCAGCCGATCGATGGGCATTACGTGAAAACTCGAACAGATTTCAAACTGATCCTGCCGCGTACCGAAGTGCGCAGTAAGGTGGCGGACTCGCACCTTGGGCACGTGTTTAAAGATGGCCCTGGGCCGACGGGTCTTAGATACTGCATGAACTCCGCTGCGATGCGATTCATTCCCAAACAGGAGATGGAGCAACAAGGGTATGGTGAATACCTTGACTTATTCAATTAAACGGCTTGCTGTTATCGCACTGACTGCGGTGATCACCGCAGCGATACAGCTACCGGCTTTTGCCGGAAAGGTAACTGTGACCAGTGGTGTGTATCGGACTCCGGTAGTAGAGCTTTACACTTCGGAAGGCTGCAGCAGCTGCCCATCGGCAGATGAATGGGTCAGCAAGCTTGGTGATGCCCTCGGCGGTGAATTCCATGCGGTGCCTCTCGCCTTCCATGTGGATTACTGGAATTATCTCGGGTGGGAGGATCCGTTTTCGCGCTCCGAATTTACTGAACGCCAGCGCAACCTGGCGGCGATCAATAAGCAGCGCAGCATATACACGCCTCAATTCGCGGTCAGTGGTCGCGAAACACGCGGGACTTCAGCGGTGGTGCAGGCGATCCAGAGCGCAAACGCCGAAATCGCAGCAGTTACGATCGAGATGGATCTGGACGCCAGTGCGGACGGACAGGTTTTGGCTGCGTTTAATATTGAAAATACTGCCGAAGGCGCAGAGCTCTACATAGCGGTGTACGAAAACGACATCACTCGACCCATTGGTGGGGGGGAAAACAGCGGGAAAACGCTGCACCACGATTTTGTCGTGCGTCATTGGGTTCGCGCCGCGGCGTTACCGACGGGTCCCTATCAAGGTGATCATGTTCTCAATCTGGAACAGGACTGGCAGTTGCAGAATCTTGGTCTGGCCGCGGTGGTACTCGATCGTCCTAGCGGTAAAACTCTGCAGGCTATCAATACTTCGCTCGACCAAGTATTTATTGGGACTGAAGGGAGTTGATCCGCGGCTGGCTTTGTCGCAGCTGGGCGGTGTATCGGCTCCAGGCAGCGCAATGGTATTAGGCATAAGAATCTTCTGAAAGGAATGAAGAGAGGGGCCCGCCCTTCAGATAATCAATCTCGCCGCAGTTTTTCATCGGCGGCAATTGGCGTTGGGTAGCGCAATACGATAAACCATGCCGAGACGATAAAGCTCAGTAGTGTGGCGATCTGCACCAGATAGGCGGCATCTTTGGATATGACGCCGTTGGTCAGGGCAACGAATACGATTAGTAATGAAAACTCGCTGAGTTGTCCTAGTCGCACCCCGGTCTCCCAAGCCAGCCGATTTGACTCTGATTGATTCACCAAGGCCACTCTGAACACCGCCGGTTTCAACAACAATAATCCGACACCAATGATAACTGCCGGCACCAAGACGCTACCCGCAGCGGCGGGGTCGAAGCCCGCTCCCAGTCCGAAGAAAAACATCACCAGGAAAAAATCCCGCAAGGGTTTGAGGCTCTCTGCGATATGCAGCGCTACCGGGCTGGTGGCAATGGCGATACCTGCAATAAAAGCGCCAATTTCATAGGAAAGCCCGGCAGTTTGAGCCAGCTGTGCGATGCCAAGACACCAACCGATAGAAAGCAGGAAAATATACTCCTGAATCCGGTCGAATCGCAGAAACAGGGGCAGTAAAAGCCATTTTTGCCCATACCACGCTACCGCACACACGCCCGGCAATACCACCAGTAGCAGGGCAATTTCGGCGAATGGAACACCACCCTTGCCCAGTCCTTGGATAACCAGCATGGTGACGATGGCGATCAGATCCTGCAAAAGCAGTACGCTTATGATCACTTCGCCGGTGTGACGGTGGTGCAGCACCGTAGTAGG
The DNA here is from genome assembly GCA_024644945.1 of Gammaproteobacteria bacterium. GTDB lineage: Bacteria > Pseudomonadota > Gammaproteobacteria > Arenicellales > Poriferihabitantaceae > VYFG01. The sequence goes on from JAHEGU010000001.1 coordinate 173,408, forward strand.
CAGCAGTTTAAGCCCGATAATGGTGCTGGAAAATGAAGCTGCCACCCCGATAATCAGGATATCCATGAGGCTGAAGCCAAACATCCACGCCACCGCTCCCGCGGCGCCACTGAATACCAGGCTGCAAAACACCGTAACCAGCGTGGTTTCACGCAGCAGGTGCAGCAATTTTCTTGGCGAAAGGTTCAGTCCCAGCAGGAATAGCAGAAAGATAATGCCGATTTCGGCGATATCCTGAATCAGCGCCGCGTCGGTAACCAATTTGAGGCCCCATGGTCCCAAAATCGCCCCCAGAAACAGATAGGCGATCAGCATTGCCTGACGCAGGTAAAGCGCAACAGTCGCCAATAGCGCGGCGCCGGAAAAAATCAGAAAGATGGAGAAAACAATGGAATGATCTTGCATGAGAAACGCAAGCGACCCGGCAATAACCCGCCTGCCCTTTGATGCCCAGTGAAGAAATTCATCTTACAATAACACGCTTATACAAACTTGTATTCACCGACGATGAATGATGATCACAAACTCACCCATTTTAACGAACAAGGAGAAGTTCATATGGTAGATGTAGGTGATAAGGCTGTGAGCAAACGTAAAGCAATAGCCGAGGGCTGGATCACTATGCAGCCTGAAACCCTAGAGATGATCCGCCAGGGCAATCACAAGAAAGGAGATGTACTGTCAGTTGCCCGGGTGGCAGGCATCATGGCTGCTAAGAAAACAGCCGAACTGATACCGCTATGTCATCCGATCATGCTGACCCGGATCACTATTGATATGGAGCTGGATGCAGACTACAGTGCGGTGCGCTGCGAGGTCTGTACCGAGACATCTGAGCGAACCGGCGTGGAAATGGAGGCATTGGCCGGATTGCAGGTAGCGCTGCTGACTATTTACGACATGTGCAAGGCAATCGACCGGGGTATGGAAATGCGGGACATCAGGCTGGTGCATAAATCCGGTGGTAAGACCGGTGACTGGAACCGCGCCGTCTGATCAAATCACGACTATGGTCAATGACACTAATCGTCCAATAGAGATACCGAGCATGAGAATTCCGCATGAATATTGAAAGCCAGCCACTGCCGGCCCAAGGACCGAGCTGTGACTTCGATCCGAAATCGATAAGCGCGGATGCGGCAACCCAGCGCATTCTTGAGCTGGTAGCACCGGTCAGCCAGGTTGAAACCATTGCGCTGCGTACCGCCCTGGGACGGGTGACTGCTGAAGATGTACTTAGCCGAGTGCAAGTACCCAATCACACAAATTCTGCGATGGATGGTTACGCGCTGATGGGCAGCGAGTTGCCTGACGACGATCCGGTGATGTTTGAGGTTGCGGGGACTTCATTTGCGGGCAAGCCATTTACAAAGCAGATACGGCCTGGTCAGTGCGTAAGGATCATGACCGGGGCAGTGATGCCGGAAGGCAGTGATACAGTGGTCATACAAGAGCGCGTGCAGCGCGCGGGTGAACAAATCACGATAAATCCAGGGGAAAAACCAGGGAGTAATGTGCGTCAGGCTGGCGAGGACCTCCAAGTTGGTGACGTGGCTATTGCCCGCGGTACGCGAATTGGTCCAGCACACTTGGGGCTTGCGGCGTCTCTGGGATTTTCCGAGCTGCCATGCTATCGAAAACCACGGGTCGCTTTCTTCTCTAATGGTGACGAGCTGCGTTCAGTGGGTCAACCGTTGGAGATTGGCGAGCTTTACGACTCCAATCGGTATACCTTGTTTGCGATGCTCACTGAGGCAGGCGTTGAGCTGGTGGATCTCGGGATCGTGCCCGACGATCAAAAAGCGATTGCTCAAGCGTTTAGTGATGCGTCCGCCTGCGCGGATATTGTGCTGACCTCTGCCGGGGCGTCGGTTGGAGATGCCGATTATGTTAAGCAGACCTTGGATCAAATGGGCGCCGTCAGTTTCTGGAAGGTGGCGATTAAACCTGGCCGGCCACTTGCATTTGGTAAGGTGGGTGAGAGTCTGTTCTTCGGTCTTCCTGGAAATCCTGTATCGGTGATGGTGACGTTTCAGATCTTTGTTCGCGAAGCGATTAGAAAACTTTCAGGGGAACTGAATATCGCTTCCCTGAAGATGAAGGTGCCCTTGACCTCTACTCTGAAAAAACGGGCTGGACGGGTTGAATACCAGCGCGGCATTTTGAGTACAACACCTGATGGACAGACCGTTGTCAGTTCTACTGGCGAACAAGGATCCGGAATCCTGCACTCCATGAGCGTAGCTAACTGTTTTATTATCCTGCCTTCGGACTCTGAAGGCGCATCGCCAGGGGATCAGGTCGAGATTCAACCATTTAGCCAGAAGCTCTAGGCATCTGGCTAATGCCACCGTGTGGCATAAGTGATAACGATGCACGCAGACACTGAGCGCTGGAACCGAAAGTATCTTGAGGGCGATGGGATCGTCGTATTAAAGGGCGAGCCGGAACTGGTTAAGAATAGTCAGGCCTTGTCGAGTTCCGGTCTTGCCATCGAGCTTGCCTGCGGCAAAGGGGCTAACGCCCTCTATCTTTGCTCACTGGGGTATGACGTCGTGGCCGCCGATGCATCAATCGAGGGCCTGAAGATTTGTTTGCGTGAAGCGAATAATCTGAAATTTCGGCTACTCCCCGCGGTCATGGATCTTGATCACTATCCGCTGCCGGCTAACAGTTTCGACCTGATATCAGTGGTCCGGTATCTGAACAGGGCGCTATTCGATGATCTGGTCTCAGCGCTCAAGCCGGGAGGGATTCTGTTCTATAAAACCTTCAATCCCAAGCACCTGGAATCACATCCAGGCTTCAATCCGGCGTTCGTGGTGGATTACGGAGAACTTAGCAAGGTATTTACAGAACTGGAGATCATTGACCATGATGAGCAAGGATCAAGCAGTTTTGTGCTTGGCCGAAAGGTGTGATGGTTTGGGTCAATTGGCTTGTGATGTATCCGTGTTTCGTTCGGTTACTGGAACATCGTCCTGGGGCTCGCTGTTAAACGTGTCGGAGATGGCCTCGCCGGCCTGATTGGTTTTCTTTACGGTGTAGTCTACCGCTTTGCTACTGGCTTCCTTGGTAGCATCCCAGGCTTTCTTTGATCCTGTAACGACGGCATCAGTGCCCTTGGCCAGACCTTCTTTGCTGCTGTCGAGTATTCGTGTGCCTTCGACTTTAAAATATTCCGCGGCCTCACCGGTCTTCTGTTTGGTCTGATCCCATAGATCCTCGGCCTGGTTTTCGTTGGAGGGCTGGTTCAAATCGATTTCCTCGATCTCAACTGCAGAATCTTGTGGGTACGACACGGAGGGAATTCCCAGCCACAGCGCGATGCTACAAACTGATACAAATTGTTTAATTGCTTTGTTCACATTCATGAATTACAAATGATATAAGTACAGTATTAATTGTTGCAGTGTCGCATGAACAGCGGATGAATGAGAGGTGAACAAAAAACGGGAGTCGGACAGGGCGCCTGTCCTTATTGTAACCGGTGGCAGTCGCGGAATAGGCGCCGCAGTGTGCCGGGAAGCGGCGCAAAATGGCTATTTGGTAGTGCTCAACTACCTTTCCAATAGCGCTAGAGCGGAAAATGTGGCTGAGGAGGTTCGACAGCAGGGCGGACACATCATCGCGAAACAGGCAGATATATCCAAAGAGCGCGAGGTGACTAAACTATTCGATCACGCGAGCTCACTCCAGGGCCCAATATCCGGGTTGGTGAACAATGCCGGCATTCTCGAGGACCAGATGGATGTGGTGGATATGACAGCAGAGCGAATAGACCGAATATTCGCAACCAATGTTCGCGGCAGCTTCCTGTGCGCGCGGGAAGCCGTGCGGCATATGGCAAAGAGCCGGGGTGGTCAGGGTGGCGCGATCGTAAACATCTCATCTGCTGCAGCCAGACTCGGGTCACCCCATGAATATGTTGACTACGCTGCGTCGAAAGGGGCTATTGATTCCATGACCGTTGGTCTGTCGAAGGAAGTAGCGGCTGAAGGCATTCGGGTGAATGCTGTTCGTCCCGGATTTATTGATACCGAAATGCATGCCAGCGGGGGGGAGCCTGGGCGACTGGAGCGAGTGCGATCAAGCATACCGCTCGGTCGGGGTGGGCGTGCAGAAGAAGTGGCCAGCGCTGTGGCGTGGTTGCTGTCCGAAAAGGCTTCGTACTGTACCGGAGCTATAATTGACGTAAGCGGAGGACGATGAGAGGTGAATATGAATGCAAATAACGCTACATCAGCGGGCAGTGGGGCTACTCTCTACTATGCCCACGATCCAATGTGCAGCTGGTGCTGGGGATTTGCCCCGACATGGGAGATTCTCAAACGTGCCCTGATTAAAGATTATTCTGACGCGCTTCGCGTGCAGCCGCTTCTTGGTGGTTTAGCGTCGGATTCGGATGAACCGATGCCGGAAGATATGCAGAAAACCCTTCAGAAAACCTGGGCCACCATTCAAAAACGAGTGCCTGGGACCCGTTTCAACTTCGATTTCTGGGAAAGGTGCGCACCGCGACGGTCGACCTGGCGTGCTTGTCGAGCAGTTATTGCGGCGAGAAACCAGGATCTTAAGTTTGAGCCAGCCATGATCAAAGCGATTCAGGAAGCGTACTATCTGTATGCTCGCAACCCTTCAAATTTCAGCACCCTGGCGGCCATTGCCGAAGAGATCGGTGTTGATAGAAGTCGGTTTTCAGATGAGCTGGACGCTCCAGAGACCCATGAAGCGCATCAAAACGAGATGCAGCAGGTACGTCAACTTGGTATTCAGGGGTTTCCCTCGCTGGTAATGGTGAGAGACAGCACAGCATATGGCGTTCTGCTTGATTACTCTGGCCCCGCGAAGACGCTGGGACATATCCATCGGTTGATGGAAACGGCTTCCGCCGCCTGAGAAGGTCGAATTAGTCTAAAGCCGACCAAATAGATCGGTATCACGCAGATGTGGGCAGATGTGCCATTAAATGGCGCGCGGAACATGTCTCAGTCACCCTTTGGGTATTAATCGGGACGCTTGGCTTCGAGTATGTCGCCAAAAGCAACATATTCACCCGCACCGAGACGAGCTAGTGGCTTGATTCTGTCAGCGTAAATCTTGAGACGTCCTTTGTCGGTGATCTCTGCGCATCCATCTTCCACATAGATCGATTTTATTTGTCCAAAAATCAGAGACTGCTTTCGGTTGCCGATGGTCTGGATATGATAGCGTTCACACATCATCGCCAATTTACAGTCAGCTACCCGGGGCATACTGAAACCCTCTACCTCGGCAAGCTCGATCTGTCCGGCGTCAATCTCCGAACTGCCGTAGGGAAGTGTCGCTGAAGTCTGATTTAACACGGCTAGCTGATCGACGCTGGCTATATTCACCACAAACTCTGGACGTTGTTCAATATTGGTCAGTGTATCTTTATCGCTACCGTCTGGTTGCAGTCCCACTGAAAACATGATCAATGGCGGATCGCTGGCCACGGCGTTGAAATAAGAAAAAGGTGCCAGGTTAAAACTACTATCCTGGTTTGCGCTGAGCGCCCAGCATATTGGTCTGGGCAGAACAGCCTGGGTCAGAGTGAAATATGCGTCCGGCGGACTCATTTCACCTATGTTGATCATCATAAGTGGGTGTTAGTAGTAAGGATAAAGGACAATGCGAAAATGATAATTGCTGTTACAACAAGCAATTCATTGGTTAAGTAATTCAGGCTAGACGCGAATATTAAGTCTCTAAGCCCAGTGCGGCATGATGCCGCAAGCTGATCCTGACCCGGTGGTTATCGAAACGACTACCAGGTGAGCTCAAACGACTCCTTGTGCAGAATATACCCGGCCGCCGTCTCCGGCGGCCGGTAACCTGACTGGATTACAGTCCGGTAACGTTTTCGGCTTGAGGGCCCTTGGGGCTCTCTGTTACCTCGAATGTCACCTGTTGGCCATCGCGCAATGTTTTGCGGCCTTGACCATTAATTGCACGATAGTGGACAAACACATCTGCGCCACCTTCCCTCTCAATGAATCCAAACCCTTTTGAGTCGTTAAACCACTTTACGGTTCCGGTTATCAACTCACCTGACATACTCTAGTACCTCTTTGTTGCAAACTTTTTCCGCAAGCGGGCGGAAATTCATTAGGTCGAAATTCCAATCTGGAGTTGGAGTTTCGTCCCACGAAAACAGAAGATTACCCCCTGTTGTGCACGAATATAGCATCTTTTTATCGCCGTAATCGAAACGAGCTTGAAAGTTGTTTAACAGAAATCTAATGACTTCGGATCTCATGTAAAACTTCGAGCAGCTGTTCAACCTGGATCTCCCGTTCGTGTCCACTCGCGCGGTGGCGATACTCCACCACCCCTTTGTCCAATCCGCGCTCGCCCACAACCAGTCGGTGCGGAATCCCGATTAACTCCATGTCGGCAAACATGACACCGGGTCGCTCGTTTCTATCGTCGAGCAATACAGAAAAACCAGCGTCCTCTAGTTGTTGTTGCAGATCTCCCGCTTCCGCTCGTACGCGCTCCGATTTGGTGTAAGCGATTGGTACGATGGCAACATCAAATGGAGCAATTGATTCGGGCCAGATAATGCCTTTGTCGTCATGATTCTGCTCAATGGCAGCGGCCACTACACGGGTGACACCGATTCCATAGCATCCCATGAACATGGGAACGCTTTTACCGTTCTCATCAAGAACTGCAGCGTCCATGGCATCGCTGTACATGGTGCCGAGCTGAAATATGTGTCCGACCTCTATACCTCGGGCGAGAGTCAGCTTTCCTCGGCCGTCGGGGCTCGGGTCGCCCTCCAAAATGTTCCGTATATCGGCGACCTGTCCGAGTTTCACGTCGCGCTCCCAGTTAATGCCGAAGTAATGTTTATCTTCGATATTGGCACCTGCCGCGAAATCGCTCATAGCAGACACATGGTGATCGACAATAACCGGTATTGGCATATTGACTGGTCCGAGGGAGCCCGGGCCCGCGCCGATTGCGGCGCGGATTTCGCTTTCTTCGGCCATGCGCAGTGGTTCGGCTACCGTTTCCAGCCTTGCGGCTTTAACCGTGTTCAACTCATGATCGCCACGCACCAGCAATGCCACTAACTCATGCTCGCAATCTTCTGCGGCATGCACTACCAGTGTCTTGATAGTTTTCTCGATAGGTAAGTCAAAACCTTCCACCAACGCTTTGATAGTTTTAGTGTTGGGCGTGTCCACTAGCCGCAGGTCTTCTAACGGAGCCGGCCGATGCTCCGGCGGTGGCGAGGTCGCTTTCTCCATATTGGCGGCATAGGGCCCGTCGTCAGAAAATACGACAGCGTCTTCACCAGATTCCGCGAGCACATGGAACTCATGGGATCCTTCACCGCCTATGCTGCCGTTATCTGCCACCACGGCGCGATAGTCGAGGCCGATTCGATTGAAAATTGCGACATAGGTGTCGTACATGACGTCATAGGTTTCAAGCAGCGATGGCAGATCGACATGAAATGAGTAGGCATCTTTCATGATGAACTCGCGTCCACGCATGATGCCGAACCGGGGGCGTATCTCGTCTCGAAACTTGGTCTGAATCTGATAAAAGTTCATTGGTAGCTGGCGATAGCTGCGCACTTCGTTTCGAACCAGTGCGGTAATGACTTCTTCGTGGGTCGGGCTGAGACAGAAATCCCTTTCATGGCGGTCTTTAATTCGCAGCAGTTCCGGGCCGTACTTGTCCCAGCGTCCGGATTGTTGCCATAATTCCGCCGGGTGGACGCCAGGCAGCAAGACTTCCTGGGCACCGGACCGGTCCATTTCTTCCCTTACAATCGTTTCGACCTTGCGCAGGACTCGCATGCCGAGCGGCAACCAATTGTATATACCGGCAGCAACTCGCCGAATTAAGCCGGCACGCAGCATCAACTGGTGGCTGATGATTTCCGCGTCCGCAGGAATTTCCTTAAGCGTGGCGAGCAGAATCTGAGAGGTGCGCATAGAGGTTATGGTTTAACTATCGGTGTTTCGAAGGAGCGCTAAGTCTACCAATATCTGGCAGTCCAGGGCACCGTGAAGGGCTATTTCCGGAGGCTGACGTGTTAGAATTTTTGCTATCATGGTTGAGATACTCACAACAGAAAAGCTTGAACAATTGCGACAATTGTTGGACCAGTTTGGCCTCCCCAGCAGCGATCTCGAGACTGCCACTTGGTTCAAGCTGCTGGGCATTAGCGATGCAGGACGGTTAGTGTCTGCGGCAGGTCTAGAACACTGTGATGGATCATTACTGTTGCGTTCGGTTGTAACCGATCCGGCATTTCAGGGTAAAGGCATGGCCGCAGAGCTCGTTTCTACTTTGAATCTTGCCGCCAAGGAAGCCGGGTATGATGAAATCTGGCTGTTAACCATCGACGCTGATCGCTATTTCTCCCGCCACCAGGATTTTCAGTTTGTTGAGCGGTCCGAAGCCCCAGAGGGTATCCGATGCAGCGCCCAGTTCAGAGGGCTTTGTCCGACTGACGCGTTCTTGATGCGTAAACGGGTTACTTGAGCGCTCACCAATTTTTCGCAAGCAACATGACACCTAAAGCTTACGCAATTCTTCGATAATTCAATGAACTCTAATTCTCTGCAGCCTAACCCGGTACTGGTCAATGTGATGCGACGCGGTAAGGTAGAGTCCTGTCATCGCGGTAGCGCGGTGGTGGTAGATAGTGAAGGTAAAACCGTGTTTTCAATTGGGCAAGCGGAGCGCATGATCTATCCGCGTTCGTCGATCAAGCTCCTTCAGGCCATCCCGCTGGTTGAATCGGGCGCAGCGGATCATTTTGCTCTCGATAACAGAGAGATTGCGCTCGCATGTGCCTCCCATAGTGCGGAATCTTTTCATACCGAGACCGTGACCAGCTGGTTGACCAAACTTGGGCTCGATCCTGACGCGCTCGAATGTGGCGCGACTCGACCAGGTTCAGAAGATGCTTTTCGGACACTCGTTGCGCGCGGTGAAGTGCCGTCAAGAGTGCATCAGAACTGCTCTGGCAAGCATAGCGGCATGTTGACCCTGGCCAGGTTTATGGGTGTCGAAACCAAGGGCTACAGTGAGTATCAACACCCTACTCAGGCGGCCTGGATGAAAGTTTTCGGCGAGCTGAGCGGGCTCGATGTTTTTTCACTGCACTGGGAACGAGACGGGTGCGGCCTACCAGCGATTTACATGCCTATGAATAAGCTGGCAGTCGCCTTTTCCCGCTATGCAAACATCGACCAGGTCGGTGGTGATCGCGGGGCGGCCATGACGCGAATTCTCGAGGCGGTGAGGCAACATCCTGAGATGGTCGCAGGCACAGGGCAATGCTGCACCGGCGTGATAAAGCATAGCGCCGGTAGTGCGGTCGTGAAGACTGGGGCCGAGGGGGTTTATGGCGGATGCGTGCCGGAGCAAGGGCTTGGATTTGCGCTGAAAGTTGATGACGGTGCGACCCGGGGCAGTGAGGTCATGCTGGGCGCATTGCTCGATAAACTGGATGTCATCGATAGCGACATGGCTTCACAACTGGCGCAGTGGTTTGAACCTGAAGTCAGAAACAGTCAGGGTAAAGTAACCGGGCAGGTTGTCCCTTCAGCAGCGTGGTGATCGTAAGCGGGTTAGAGGAGGTCGGGGCACCACTGACTAATTTGCTTCGAAATACGCCTTAATCAACTGGACCGCGCGGTCTACTTGTTTTTGGTCGATCTGCTTGTGCACCACCAGTCGAACTGGATCACGTCCACCAAACTTTAGTCCTCGCTGGGCGCACCACTGATAAAACCCCTCGATGTCGCCGCCAACATCTGCGAGGTAGACCATGTTGGTGCTGGCGCTGTTATCTCGAACCTTTAGTCCGTCGATATCGGTGAGTTGTGATGCCAGAGACTGTGCGAGGGCATGATCATCGACCAGTCTCTCAACATTATGCTCCAGCGCGTAAAGTCCTGCTGCGGCCAATATTCCAACTTGGCGCATGCCACCGCCCACCATTTTGCGCCAGCGCCTGGCCTGTTCAATCAGCTCCTGATTTGAAACCAGCACCGACCCAACCGGCGCCCCGAGTCCCTTGGAAAGACAGATAGATACTGAATCAAACTGGCTCGTAACTGCATCCAGAGGCAGACCTTGTCCTACCGCTGCATTAAATACCCGGGCCCCATCAAGATGAAATCCTAAGCCATGCTGACGCGCCAATGCGCCGGCGCTGGCGATATAGTCTTGAGAAATTATTCGCCCGCCAATTGTGTTTTCTAAAGCCAGCAGGCGGGTATGGGCGAAGTGAAAATCGTCAGCTTTGATTGTGGCGTGGATTTTTTCCAGTGGAATCGTGCCATCCGCTGCGTGTTCGATGGGTTGAGGTTGAATGCTGCCCAGCACAGCAGCACCACCGCCTTCATATTTGTAAGTATGTGCCTCCTGGCCCACTATATATTCATCGCCACGTTGACAGTGTGACAGCAGCGCGACCAGGTTGCTTTGCGTGCCGCTGGGGAAAAACAGCCCGGCCTGGTGACCGGACATCTCGGCTAGCTTTGCTTCGAGCTTCTTAACCGTCGGATCCTCGTCATAAACGTCGTCACCAACCGGTGCCGATGCCATTGCCTGGCGCATAGCGGAACAGGGAACGGTCACCGTGTCGCTTCGAAGGTCTATTGTCTGTTGGGTCATTAGGGAAATTAAACGGCCTTAAATTGGGGCTAGGAGGGGGTGCCGACTGTAGATAAACTCCGGGAAGCGGCCTCGCAAGGCGCAAACTATAACCGAGCACGAATGTGATTACACCTGGATTGACCCATGCAGCGAGACAATATAATTGAAATTATTGAGGAGCTTGCCCAGGTAATTCCTCCGGCGCCGAGCGCCATGACATTGCCACCCAGGTGTTACTCTGATGCGGCCTGGTTGGAGCGCGAGCGGGAACTGATTTTTCAGGACAGCTGGGTGACGGTGGGCAGGAAAGAGCGTTGGCAAAAAACCGGAGACTTCGTGGCCCTGGACATCGCCGGAGTGCCCACCGTGATGATTCGAGATAAAAGTGGGGCTGTGCGTGCCTATGCGAACAGCTGCCGTCATCGAGGTATGAAACTGCTGCAGGGTCAGGGTCGATGTAAGGTCGTTGTGTGTCCATTTCACGGTTGGACATATGACCTTGAAGGCGCCCTGATTTCGGCACCCCGAATGGAAACCTGTGAGCAACTAGATACAGAAAGACTAGGTCTGGTAGAGTTTCGACTGGAGACGCACGATGGTTTTGTATTTGTATGTATGGACCCAGATCAGGTGTCGCTCGAGGAGTGGCTTGGAGATTTTTCTGATTTACATGCGCCGTGGATGCTGGAAAAGTTAGTGTCCACCAGAGTCAGGGAATTTGAAGTGGGCTGTAACTGGAAGTCGTTTATCGAAGTTTTCAACGAGTATTACCATTTACCCTATGTTCATCCGGATTCGATCACCGGCTATTATCGAGAGCCAGACGCCGCAGATATCGTTATCGGGGAATACACGACGCAGTTTGGCGTCACCGACGGTACGGCGGCACTGCTCGAAGATAGCAGACAGCACGCGTTGCCTGCTGCACCCGGTCTGACAGGACGTAATGCGACCGGCACGCGTTATACCTGGATATATCCAAACCTCACATTTGCCGCATGCTTCGACTCGCTTTGGATGTACCAAGCCTATCCAGTCACTGTGGACCGATGTCACGTGGTGCAGACTATTTGCTTTCCCCAAGCTTCTCTCGAAATGCCGAATTTTGAGGCCCGTGCTGAGGCCTACTGCCAGCGAATCGATACAGCACTCGAGGAGGATCTGCCATTTTTAGAGGCGCAGCAACAAGGACTGGCTTCTCCGTTTGCACGCCAGGGTCGGTTTTCGGCGCTTGAGCCCAGCGTCGCTAATTTTGCCTGCTGGTATGCAGATAAAATGAGTACGAGCGAATAGAGTGGTACCAGTTCGCTTTGCTTGACCTCAATCGTTTGCGGCCTTTTTAAGGCTGGCGACTGCGGGTGTTCTTCCGCATAGAGAATCCATGGCAGCCATTATTCCACCTGGTCGATACGGTATGGCAGCCAGTTCAAAGCCCATTTCAACCCCCGAGAGGGTGCCCATTAACATCAGTGTGTTGAAGTCACCGAGGTGACCAATACGGAAGACCCGACCTGAAAGTTTTGCCAGGCCATTGCCTAACGACATATTGAAATGCTCGAGTACAACCTGTCGAAAGTGATCTGCATCGTGACCTTGTGGCAAACGCACTGCGGTGAGTGAGTCAGAGTAGTGATGTGGGTTGCTGCACAATACTTCTAGTCCCCAGGTATTCACTGCGGCGCGCGTTGCCGCCGACAGTTTTCGATGGCGGGCAAATACATTGTCGAGGCCTTCTTCATGCAGCATATCTATGGCCTCCGCCAGGCCGTAAAGGAGGTTAGTTGCCGGCGTATAAGGAAACAGTCCGGAGTGATTTGGCCCTGTCATTGCGTCCCAGGCCCAATAAGACTTCGCGCTGGTAGCCGATTTCGCCGCGGCCAGCGCTTTTTCGCTGACTGCGTTAAATGAAAGACCCGGGGGTAGCATTAGTCCCTTCTGACTGCCGGCAACGGAGACGTCGACTCCCCACTCGTCGTGTCGGTAGTCAATGGAACCCAATGAAGAGATGGTGTCCACCATAAGCAGGGCCGGGTGACTCGCCTGGTCCATAGCGGCGCGTATTTCATCAATGCGACTGGTGCAACCGGTTGAGGTTTCATTGTGGACAACACACACCGCTTTGATCAGGTGCTTGGAATCCTGTTTGAGGCGGGCGCAAATTGCGTCTGGCTCTGCACCCTGTCGCCAGTCACCGCTGATAAATTCAGGTTCAAAACCGAGTCGGGTGGCGAGCTCCATCCATAATGAAGCGAAATGCCCCGTCTCGTACATTAATACTCGATCTCCCGGTGACAAAGTATTGACCAGCGCAGCCTCCCAGGCGCCGGTGCCAGACGCCGGGTAGATAAACACAGGTCCTTGTGTTTTGAAAATTGTTTGCATGCCATCGAGAACTTTTCTTCCTAGCCGGGCAAATTCCGGCCCTCGGTGGTCGATCGTAGGCAGATCCATCGCTCGCAGTACACGATCAGGGACGTTGGTGGGTCCAGGTATTTGTAGAAAATGTCTTCCCGATGGGCGCATAGAGATGTTGTGTTAGGTTGCGGATGCCCGGCTTTAAGGCCAGGAAATACGAATCTTTATCTTATGTCCCTGATCTTATGTACTTGAGTGAGGCGCTAAGACATTAGAGAACAAGCAACACCTGTCCCACCCAGTCCGCAGTAACCCATTGGGTTTTTTGCCAAATACTGTTGATGCCCGTCTTCAGCATAATAGAAACTTTCTGCGGGTTTGATTTCGGTAGTGATTGCTTTATATCCGGCCTGCTTCAGTTTCTTTTGATATTGATTTTTGGACTCTTGTGCGATGGTCAACTGATGCTTGGAATAGGTGTAGATAGCCGAGCGATATTGCGTACCACGATCATTACCCTGCGCCATTCCCTGGGTCGGGTCATGAGACTCCCAGAATACCGTTAAGAGTTCCTGGTAACTTATTTTGCCGGGGTCGAAGACAATCAGAACCACCTCGGTGTGTCCGGTCATGCCGCTGCAAACCTCGTGGTAATTTGCGTTTGGGGTCGAGCCCCCGGCATATCCCACCGCAGTGGTATAAACTCCTTCCAGCACCCAGAATTTGCGTTCCGCGCCCCAGAAGCAGCCCATGCCAAACACCGCGGTTTCAAGGCCTTCCGGAAACGGCGCCTTGATCGGATTACCATTAACGTAATGGTGGTTTGAGACCTGCATCTCATTCGCTCGACCCGGTAGAGATTTGTCCGGGCTGGGAATAGTGTCGGATTTAGTGCTGAAAAACATAATTGCTTCTTCAAATTAGTTGAACTGCGTGCTCAGGATTAAGTTTCTTTTTGAGCAGCACAGGATATACACAGGGTGGCGACCAGGTCAATCTCAAGCCGCTTGGGGTTTATTTCTTTCCCACACTCGAAACACTCACCATACTCTCCATTCTCTACGCGTTTTAGAGCATGCTGCAATGCAATAAGTTCCTGCTGCTGGCGGCGCGACAGCGCCAGTTCCATTTGCTGCATCTGCAATGCGTCCATTCTCGACAATCGTCCGACCCGCGTTTGATCCAGTTCGACCGAGTTGGTGCTTTTGTTATCCCTTTTATGGCTAGGCAAAAGCATATCAATTCGCTTTTGTATTAGGTCACGAAGGCGGTCAGGATCGATCAAATTACCGGCCCTAAGTTGACCATTTCACCAGGAAACCGCTGCGGCTCTTGCCGCAGCGGTTTAATTCATTGTTAACAACTCTTCGGCACCAGAGCATCGCCTGGTAACAAATTGTTCGCTATATGACGATACCGTGGCCGTGACCGACCATACACAGCAGCATTGGAATCGAAAGCACGGTGTTAGTGCGGGAAGCTAAAAGTGCGACGTTCTTTGCTTTTGCAACCTCATCCTCTGAAGCGCTGACCATTCCCAAAACCTTTTTCTGGTTCGGCCATATTAGGACCCAAACATTGAACAACATGATTGTTCCCAGCCAAGCGCCGATACCAATAATTGTTATACCGCTGGTCGCGAAAAAATTTGCGGCAAATCCTCCTACGTAAGAGAGCGCCCCTGCGCCCGTCAACCAAGTCGCTAGTGCCCCCCATCGAAACCAAAAAAGTGCTTTTGGCGCGACGTACTTGGATATGCCGGCTCCGCCAGGTCCACCGGTATCCGCTGCAGCCTCTGCGAGTGCCGGCACCTGAACGAAATTAAAATAGTAAAGCAAACCGATCCAGATCACGCCAGCGATTACATGCAGCCAGACGATAATGGACCAGCTTGGAGCGCCCAGATTAGCGAGCAGCAGCAATATGGCCGCCAGGACAAATCCGGAAATAATAGTGCCTGATACGCTTCTTAAAGGGTTCATGATGTTGTTGGTTCTCCTGGAAACGGTTTGATTGGAGGGATCTGAAATAACCCCTGAAATAATGCAAATGTAACGGAATGTCTCCGCGGGTTCGTTGAAAGAATAAGGGTGGAGGTTGAAGATTGCAATACTTGGCGTGGACTCGATTGCCCTTAATATCCTCTTGATAGATCCGCTAAATGGGTCAGAGGCTTGCCCTCACGGTGCCTCTGGATATTATCGGCAACATGACGGGTACTCGTCGCCGGTAAGGTGATGCTGGCCACATGGGGGGTTATAGTGACTGCTGGATGTTTCCAGTATGGGCTTTCAGTCGGAAGCGGTTCTTGGTTGAACACATCCAGTGCGGCGCCTGCGATCTGACCCTGATCGAGTGCCGCCAGCAGGTCCTCGTCGACCACCAGGGGACCACGTCCGGCATTGATGACATATGCGCCGCGAGGTAGTTTGTTGAGAAAATCACGGTTAACAATGCCGCCAGTGTCTTCGGTTAAAGGCAGAAGAATCACTAAAAACTCGGTTTGCTCTAGAAATGGTTCGAGTTGATCTTGACCGAAGTATGAGGTGACTTCCGGTACCTGCTTCGGGTTGCGACTCCAGCCGATCACATTGAACTGTAGTCTGTGCAGAGCGACTGCTGCAGCACTTCCGAGTACGCCGAGCCCTAGTATGCCTGCGGTGCGATCCCAGGCGGACTGCTGGACACGTGGTTTCCAGATCCGATTAGTTTGGTCGCGTTCGTATACCGGCATTTCGCGGTGAAATCTCAGAACGTTGTAGACGATGTACTCGACCATCCCAGCGGTAAGTGAGTCTTCAACCATACGTACTACTGGAATACCGGCAGGAACCAGGCCTTCGCCCTTAAGGTGGTCGATACCCGCAGCTACCGAAAAAATGACCTCAAGATTTGGCAAACTTGCCAGTGCCCCGGGCTCCGGCTGCCAGACCAAGGCATACTTCACGGTCTCACGATGTCGGGCCATGTCATCCCAGGGGACGGCCAGAATATCGTGTTTGCGAAATTCGTCTGCCCATTCGCTGAATCGGTCAAAATCAGATTTGACCAGAATAACATTTGACATAAGGATATTCGGTAAACGGGTATTTGATTTCAGGTATTGTAGTGTGGACCCGTGGTGCGGCTCAATTTGTTAAACTTACCTTAGGTGCTGGCGTAATCTCCTAATCAAATTGATAAACTCCCGGTCCGCCGGCAGCCGGCTCGACCAGTGCTCTCTTGAGTTCTCTATATTCACCCTAACCAATGAAACAAAACAGCACCGAATTCAATATTAAACCGAACGCAGGATTTAATCGCAGCAACTGGAAATGGTTGCTGGCTATTCTGATCATCGTCAGCATGACCATCGCACTCAGGTTTGCCTGGCTCGGATTCTGGATGATTCTTCCGTTTACTTTATTGGAGCTTGGAATCCTGATCACATTGATGGAGTTGGTAAAGCGGCGAGGGAGTTATATTGAGCGAGTTCGGATCAATGAGGGCGCGGTAGAAATCTTCCACATACAACCCGGTAAAAATAAAGACTGGGTATTTCCAATTTACTGGGCCCGGGTAGATTTAAAAAAACCCACCCATCAATGGTATCCGCACAAACTCCTGCTCGGTGCCTCAGGGGTATGGGTCGAAATCGGACACTGTCTGACTGAAGAAGAGCGGTTGGGCCTGGCCGGAGCGATAAGTAAAGAAATCGACAGATTCAAGGCGATGGCGGGGCCACAAAATGCTTGAGTTAGCGGCGACACCAATCAACTGGCGTGATTATCTCGAGCTGTGCAAACCCAAGGTGGTCGCATTGATTCTGTTTACCGCGGCGGTGGGGATGTTTTTATCAACAGAAGGATGGGTCCCGTTTAACGCCTGGTTCTGGGGTCTGATTGGAATAGGCTTGGCGGCTTCGGCCGGGGCGGCGTTGAACCATTGGGTGGATCAGGAAATCGATGCCAGAATGGAGCGCACTTACGCTAGACCGCTGCCACAGGGCAATATTGGCGGTCGCAACGCGGTGGTGTTTGCCCTCTGTCTGGCAGCCCTGTCGATGTTGATTCTGGTGGCCTTTGTGAATACGCTGACCGCTGCCCTTACCTTGGCTTCGATGGTCGGTTACGCGGTGATCTACACCATGTTTCTCAAGCGCACCACACCGCAGAATATTGTGCTCGGTGGGGCGGCTGGCGCCGCACCACCGGTGCTGGGGTGGACCGCAGTGACCGGTGAACTGCACAGCGAAGCGCTGCTGTTGTTTTTGATCATCTTTATATGGACGCCCCCACACTTCTGGGCCCTGGCAATCAAGCGCCGGGACGACTATGCTCGAGCCGAAGTGCCGATGTTGCCGGTGACTCATGGTATAGCGCTGACCAAGCTGCATGTGCTGCTCTACACTATACTTCTGGTGATTATCACCATGATGCCTTTTCTGGTCAGAATGAGTGGCACCATATACCTTGCAGGGGCCATCGCGCTGGGCATAGGGTTTGTCTACTATGCCCTCAAACTCTACCGCGCAAAAGGCGATCAGTTTGCCATGAAGACCTTTGGCTATTCGATCTTCTATCTGAGTGCTTTATTTGCATTCCTGCTGTTGGATCACTATGCAAGAATTGCGATTCGCGCCTGGTTTTTAAATTAAATCAATGAGATATGGGTGATAACATCAAACCCGGGGAAGACGGCCTTGGGGATCAGAGCGACCCTGAACAAGGTCCCGAGCGGACGGTGACTCTTTTGACTGTGATGGCTAGCGTATTTGCTTCGTTTTTCGGGGTGCAAAAGGATAAAAACCGTCGGCGCGACTTCGAAAGTGGGAAATTCTGGCATTTCTTCGCAGCGGGACTGCTGTTTGTACTGGTTTTTCTGCTCGCTGTTTGGGGTGCAGTAAAATACATGCTGGCCACTACCCCGACCGGCTAGCAGACTATGGCGTGGGGTGTATCAGAAGTCCTGGCGATAAGGAGGTTCGGTATAAAGATGCACCAATAGACAAAATTAATCAGTTACGCCCGATGTCTTATGTATTGATGAGATTATTGTCGCTATAATCTGCCACTGACTGATTTCGCCGGAATAAAATCACCAAAAACCAGGGTGATCGGCCCACGAATGGCCGCTGTGGAGCGGTGACGAGATTAAAGAGTCTGCTGCATAACTTCTACCACAGCAAGTCCAGCGGATTCATACAGATTTAGAATTCTATTTTCAGAGGTTGTTTTTTAGATGAGTATAAGTAAACGTTTTTCAGCCGCTGTCTTTGTAATAGCGTCGTTGACGTCGATACCGGCGCTGGCCGACTGGGCGCTGAATATGCCCAGGGGCGTGACAGACATCAGTCACAAGGTCTTTGACATGCATATGCTTGCGTTCTGGATTATGTGCGTTGTGGCGGTCGTCGTCTTTGGTGCGATGTTCATCAGTATTCTGAATCACCGCAAGTCCAAGGGCGCCAAAGCCGCTGATTTCCATGAGAGCGTGGCGGTAGAGGTAGTGTGGACGATCATCCCTTTTATCATTCTGATCGTTCTGGCTTTGCCTGCCGCGCGCACCTTGATTGCTCAAGAGGATGACAGTAATGCGGAGCTGACGGTTAAGATCACGGGTTATCAGTGGAAGTGGCAATACGAATACCCCGAATCGGGTGTCAGCTTTTTCAGCAGCCTGGCCGAAGAGAGTCGGAATGCCCGGCGTTTAGATTCCGGCATTGATCCAAACACGATAGAAAATTATCTGCTTGATGTGGACAAGCCATTGGTGATCCCAGTGGATACCAAAGTAAGGCTGCTGCTAACAGCAAACGACGTTATTCATTCCTGGTGGATGCCTGAATTTGCGATTAAGAAAGACGCGATTCCAGGATTTATCAATACCATGTGGACCAAGGTAAACGAGACCGGTACCTACCGTGGACAATGCACGGAATTGTGCGGGCGCGACCATGGTTTTATGCCGGTGGTAGTAAAAGTGGTTGAAAAAGCCGAATTCAACCAGTGGTTAGCAGCCCAGGTTGAATCGCAGGACGTGCAAAAACAACTTGCCGAAGCCCCCCAGGATACAGTCGAAGACGCTGAAAAAGCCTCCGCAAAAGTGATAGCGGCCAATTGATCCAGCCCACTGATCTGAACAGATAAACTATTTTTATTTTGAGGAAAAAAAGATGAACGCAGCTGTAGCAGAAACCGATCATCACGACCACGGCCCGGCTCCCGGATTAATGCGCTGGGTCACTACCACTAACCACAAAGATATTGGAACTCTCTATTTGTGGTTTGCATTGATCATGTTTTTCATTGGCGGCGCCATGGCGCTTGTGATCCGCTCTGAATTATTTCAACCCGGGCTGCAAATCGTCGATCCACAGTTCTTCAACTCGATGACCACCATGCACGCTCTGGTGATGATATTCGGTGTGGTCATGCCGGCATTCGTAGGCCTCGCCAACTGGATGTTACCGATGATGGTTGGTGCTCCGGATATGGCGCTGCCTAGAATGAACAACTGGAGTTTCTGGATCCTGCCTTTTGGATTCGGCATGATGCTTGCAACACTGTTTATGCCGGGTGGGGCTCCTGCTTCAGGCTGGACGCTTTACCCGCCTCTGTCGCTGCAGGGTGGCATGGCGTTTCCGTTCCTGATCTTTTCCATCCACTTGCTTGGAATTTCTTCGATAATGGGCGCGATTAATATTGTCGCCACGATTCAGAACTTGCGGGCGCCAGGCATGACATTCATGAAAATGCCGCTGTTTGTCTGGACCTGGTTCATCACCGCTTATTTGTTGGTCGCGGTAATGCCAGTTTTGGCCGGGGCCGTGACCATGTTACTTACCGACAAATTTTTTGGTACCGCCTTCTTCACCGCAGGTGGTGGTGGCGACCCCGTCATGTACCAGCATATTTTTTGGTTTTTTGGCCACCCCGAGGTCTATATCCTGATTCTGCCGTCGTTTGGTGTGGTCTCCGAAATTATTCCGACCTTCGCGCGTAAACGTCTGTTCGGATATTCCTCCATGGTTTACGCCACGGCCTCAATCGCCTTCCTGTCATTCATCGTGTGGGCGCACCATATGTTTACCGTCGGTATGCCACTGTCCGGAGCGCTGTTCTTTATGTTTGCAACAATGTTGATCGCTATACCGACTGGGGTCAAAGTGTTTAACTGGGTTGCGACGATGTGGCGTGGCGCCATGACTTTTGAAACGCCGATGCTGTTTGCTATTGGTTTCGTAGTGATGTTCTCCATAGGGGGCTTCTCTGGCGTCATGTTGGCACTGGCACCGGTGGATTTCCAATACCATGACACTTACTTCGTTGTGGCTCACTTCCATTATGTGCTGGTTCCGGGCTCTATATTTGCCATTATGGCAGCGGTGTATTACTGGCTGCCTAAGTGGACAGGTAATATGTATGACGAGAAGTGGGGCAAGATCCATTTCTGGGTATCCACCATTTTCGTCAACCTTTTATTTTTCCCGATGCACTTTGTCGGCCTTGCCGGGATGCCACGACGGATCCCCGATTACGCAGTGCAATTTGCAGACTTTAACGCGATTGCGACAATCGGAGCATTCGGCTTTGGTTTTGCCCAGCTGATATTCGTCTATGTGGTGTTTAAGTGCTTGCGTGGCGGTGAGAAGGCCACCGATCAGGTATGGGAAGGTGCGCATGGCCTTGAGTGGACTCTGAGTTCACCGCCGCCGTACCATACTTTTACTGACCAGCCGATTATCAAGTAGTGAAAATGCGGGACCTGAATTTAAACATCGGTCCCGCGCACTATTGAAAGCAAAATTCGAATGCAACGGGGCGTAAAAATTACCGCAGTGATCTTGGTGACCGTGGCTATAGCGATTTATTTCGGTTTTATTTATCTGGTGGGTAACGCCGGCGGATGATAGGTGGAATGAATCTCCAGAGCGGAAAAATCACATTGCCGGTGCTGTTTCTGGTGCCGCTGTTGATGTTCGGCTTCGGCTATCTCATGGTACCGATTTATAATGTGTTGTGTGATATTACCGGTCTCAATGGTAAGACAGGCGCAATCAGTATCAGCGAAGCTTCGCAGTTGACCATGGACGAGGAGCGTCTGGTCAAGGTTGAATTTACCGGTAGCCTAAACATGTATGCGCCGTGGCAATTTAGACCTGAAGTGACTAGTATGATGGTGCATCCTGGTAAACAGTACAGCACCAGTTACGTTGCCACCAACAAGCTCGAAAAGCCTTTGATCGGCCAGGCGGTACCGAGCGTTTCGCCTGGACGCGCAGCGAGATACTTTAATAAGACAGAGTGTTTCTGCTTTGTACAACAGTCGTTTGAGGCGAAGGAAACCCTCGATATGCCGCTGGTATTTATAGTGGACCCCGAGCTGCCCAAGGATGTGGATACGATAACGTTGTCCTACACCTTTTTTGATGTCACCGATAAGCAGATCAATTAGAACATAACTTAATTTTTAAAATCAGAGGTTAAATAGATGGCAAGTACTGCTGATAACCATTATTTCGTGCCACACGGTGCCTACTGGCCGCTGGTGGGCTCGATAGGTCTGGCGACGACCACGGGAGGCCTCGCCGTTTATCTTAACGGCACATCCGCCGGGATGACGATCATGTTTGCCGGTGTGGCAATACTGATTGTCATGATGTTTGGCTGGTTTGGTACCGTGATCAAGGAAAGTGAACGCGGTCAATACTCGGCCTGGGAAGATAAATCTTTTCGCCTCGGTATGAGCTGGTTCATATTTTCAGAGGTCATGTTCTTCGCCGCCTTTTTCGGTGCGCTGTTCTACGCCCGTTTTTTCTCTGTCCCGTGGTTGCTGGGGGAGGGTTCCGGTGCCAGCACACATAGCGTTCTGTGGGGTACTTACAGTGAGATCTGGCCGACTAACGGCCCCGCCGATATGGGCGGCAGCGACTTCCATATGGGTTGGTGGCCGCTACCCTTCATCAACACCGTTATCCTCCTTACATCGGGTCTGACCGTAACCATTGCGCATCACGCCGTGATTAAAAATAACAGGACGCGATTCATTTGGGGATTGGCGGCAACCGTGGCGCTTGGATTCTTCTTTGTGTATCTGCAAGCGGTAGAATATCAGCATGCCTATCATGAAGGCATGACAATGAAGAGCGGTATTTACGGCTCGACCTTTTTCATGCTTACTGGATTCCATGGATTCCATGTGACCATGGGCGCCATTATTCTATTGGTGGTCCTGATTCGAGCCATAGCTGGCCACTTCACGCCTGACCGTCATTTCGCCTTTGAGGCAGCCGCCTGGTATTGGCATTTTGTTGACGTGGTGTGGCTGGGGTTGTTTATATTTGTTTATATTTTATAAGTCAGGGTAAAAAGCCGGCGCTTCTTTAAAACGCTGCCTTTGGCAGCGTTTTTTTATTCCCAGCCGTCGTTGTTCAAGAGCATGCTTATTGCCCGAAGCCATGGGGTTCAATGATTCCGAGCTTGGATCCTACAAATATCATTATGATCAGGAACAATGAGAGTCCGATCCTCAGCGACAGTGATTTCACCACTGTGGCAGAGTTGTCAGGACTTTTAATAAGATAATAAAGCGCCGTGAACAGGCTGCCCACAATAAAGATCAGTAAGATGACAATGAGTAGTTTGAATAGCAACATCAGAAGGATTATGTTGTTAACAGTATGGGCCCGATTGGCTTCAGATTATTGACGGATCAGGCACACGCAGTATGGCCATTATAAGTGCAAAACGTTTGAGTTACGGACTGTTTATGACCGGACTGGCTTTATTGTTCAGCCTCGGTGCGTGGCAGTTAAAAAGAGGTTTCGAAAAAGCAGAGATTACAGCACTCTCCGAGACTGGAGAAAATAGCGTTATTGAATTGACGCGCGCGCCAGCCAACTGGCAGGACTTAAACTTTCAGTCTGTAATACTCAAGGGCCAATGGTTAACGGGGAAGACGTTCCTGATTGATAATCGACTGAATCAGGGTCAGCCGGGGTATGAGGTGCTCACGCCTTTTCAATTGTCTGAGGATAAAACCGTGTTGCTGGTAAACCGCGGCTGGATAGCTAAACCAAAGAACCAAAATTTAGCGATACCACCACCCCAGATCGTGCAACCGTTATCAGGGCAACTTTATCTGCCACAGAAGGGTTTTACGCTGGGACAGACCTTCACCGGTGAGATC
Source organism: Gammaproteobacteria bacterium (assembly GCA_024644945.1). Lineage (GTDB taxonomy): Bacteria > Pseudomonadota > Gammaproteobacteria > Arenicellales > Poriferihabitantaceae > VYFG01. Next base: position 196,589 of record JAHEGU010000001.1, read on the forward strand.
GAGTGGCCCCTGGTGATCTTGTATTATGATTTTGCAGTGCTATCTGATGCTCTTGAAAGGTCTTTGCCGCCGGTTGTGGTGGTAGTCGATGACCAACATCCTGACAGCTTTACCAGGATCTGGCGACCCGCGATTATTCCGGCCTCTCGCCACTACGGCTATGCAGTGCAGTGGTGGGGACTGGCGCTGACCCTGCTGATTTTTGGACTTATCTGGCGTCGCAGAGCCAGGTGTATTGACTGAAGTAAAATGAAACAAGCCATCAAGCGTAGTCGTATCAAACTGCTTATCGTATTTGGACTTTTTCTGGGTCCGCTTTTCTTTGCCTTGATCTGGTACTACGGATTAGGCGCTGTGTTTCTGCCAAGGGCGGCGACAAACCATGCCCCGCTTGTTCAACCCGTGGTAATTTTGCAGCCTTTTACCAACCTGCAGCTCGACCAGACGGAAATCGATCTCTCAACCCTAAAGGGTAAGTGGACGGTGGTGCATCGACTGGGAGTCCGGTGCGGTGAGGCCTGCGAAAAATCTCTTTACAACACGAGGCAGACACGACTTGCCCTGGGTAAAGATGCGAATCGAGTACAGCGTTTTGTGCTCGGCAGCAGTGTCAATCAACTGGAGATTGTTGGTGCTGACCATGCTGATCTCGGTCTGATGTTGCGAATAACTGGTGGCCTCGAAACGCAGCTGATGCCCCTGGTTGAATCTATGTCACTGGAGCAAGACGATGCGCTGTTGGTCGATCCCCTAGGCAATGTAATGATGGTGATCCCGTTTGACCTTAATCCTTCACATCTGCTTAAAGATTTGAAGAAGCTGCTTAAGTTATCCAAGATTGGCTAGCCCAGTTAATATTTTATCGCGAAGTAAAGTCGCAATCGAGTCACTGGCGGCGTTCGTTGAACAGCACCCGCGACTCATGGTGCTTACCGGCGCAGGCATTAGCGCAGCATCGGGGATTCCTACCTATCGCGATCATGGTGGACGCTGGCAACGAAATGAACCAATTCAGCACGGTGACTTTATCCGGGACCCTGATAAAAGGCGGCGCTATTGGGCGAGAAGCGCCGCAGGCTGGCCGGCGGTTGCAGCGGCGCAGCCAAATGCTGCGCATCGAGCGCTAGTAAAGCTCGAACGTGCTGGACGTATCCCGTTGCTGGTTACTCAGAATGTGGATCGGTTGCACCAACGGGCCGGCCACCAACAAGTAGTCGATTTGCATGGGCGCCTTGATCAGGCGGCTTGTTTGCGGTGCGGTAACACCGAATCCAGAGACCAGTTACAGCTTCGCTTATTTGAATCAAATCCGCATTTAGAGCAATTTACAACCGATTTGGCACCAGATGGGGATGCTCATGTCGAAGATCGTTTGACAGATATATTAAAAGAGCCGACGTGTCTGGATTGCGGCGGAGTGTTAATGCCCAAAGTGGTTTTTTTTGGTGGTACCGTGCCACGAACGCGAGTGGAAGCAGTAAGCCATGCACTTGAACAGGCTGATGCGATGTTAATCGTCGGTTCATCATTAATGGTTTACTCTGGTTTTCGATTCTGTAAGATCGCATCCCGGCGCAATATTCCAATTGCCGCTATCAATCAAGGTCAGACCAGGGCTGACGAGATGTTTGCGCTCAAGCTCAAACAAGACTGCCAGAATAGTCTTGAGGCACTAGCTGATCATCTGGGGTTATGACCGATATGAAGACAGATAATAACCGCCTGACTCTGTACATCCGAGATTACTGTATGTACTGCAATAGGGTATTGCATGTAGCTCAGCTGTTGGGTCTCGAACTGGAGATCCGCAATATCTGGCAGGATCGCAGCTACGAACAGGAGCTGGTCGAGGCAACTGGCAGGCGAATGGTGCCAGTGCTGGTGATCGAGAAAGGAGAGGGCGGTCAAACCTGGATGCCGGAATCCAGGGATATTATTCGTTATCTCGAGAGTAAATCAAAATAGGATAAATCGCCGCCCACCACGAGGCATGTACCAGATAGAGGGGTCAGAATTCCTGTTCGAACATTAATCATTCCGTAGATCGGTTCTTGAGCCAGCTTCGAATCACGGGGGTTTGGCGTCGACTGATCTCGACGTGGTCAGGGATGCCACGGAAAAACACGCACCAATGCCCATCTTCGTTTTTCTCCAGACCTTCCAGATGGCCGGTAGAGATCAGCGCATTGCGGTGTACGCGAATGAAAGTATCCCCTAACTCTTGCTCGAGGTTATTGAGCGTATCGTTCATCAAGTATTCTTCTTTGGCGGTTTTTACCACCACGTACTTATTTTCGGCTTTCAGGTAGCATATGCTTTGAATTGGCACTAACTTAATCTTGCCTTTCTGGCTGATTGAGATGTGCATGCTGCGCGTCGCTTTTTTAAGGGACTCCGATTGAACCTTAGTGATTGGGTCCGCTTTTTGCAGCGCCCTTTTTAAGCGGTCGATCTGGACGGGTTTCAGCAGGTAATCAATGGCATTGGCGTCGAATGCTTCCAGTGCATACTCGCTATATGCGGTGGTAAAGATGACGGCTGGAGAATAATCCAATCCCGAAAGGTGATATACCAGCTCGATCCCGCTGATGCCTGGCATCCTAATATCTACCAAGGCCGTGTCGGGACGTTCGGACTCGCAAAGATCAAGAGCCTGCTGGCCGTTTTCAGCTTCTAAGACCTCTGCTTTAGGGTCCAGTCGCAGCAGTAGCTCTTTCAGTCTGGCCCGAGCCAGGAACTCGTCATCAATAATTAAATATTTCATATACTTAAATCTAGTTTAAATACTCACACGATACAGAGCGAATTTCCATTCTTATAGAGGTAGACGGATAGTCACGGTGTACTGATCTTCCGCCTCATGAGCGTCGAATGTTCCACGGGCACCGAATGTCCTATAGATCCTGTCTCGCAGGTTTTCCTGGGCGACCTTGTTTCCCGTGCTGCGCTTGATACTGCCCTCTGGCAATGGATTAGTGATTTGAATAATCAGCTGCTTATCAACAACCTGGACGCTAAGATTAATTGCGCCTCCTTTAAATCGAGTTTCTATGCCATGGTACACCGAATTTTCCAGTAATGGCTGTAACATCAGTACCGGAACCTGAATACCCAAGGCATCCGGATCAATCCGACTGTTGACCTGTAAGCGCTCCCCCAATCGAGTTTTTTCCAGATATAGATACTTGTCAGCCAGTTCGAGTTCTGCCTTCATCGGCACTAACTCGCGCTTGTCTGCCATTACAACTCTAAATACGTCAGCGAGATTATATAGAGCTTTTTCTGCCCTCGCCGGATGAAGACTGATCAAGTGGGCGACACTGTTTAAAGTATTAAACAGGAAGTGTGGACGAATACGAAATCCAAGATTGGAAAACTGCGTCATTTCAGACTCTTTGACCAGCGCACGGGTGGAATACACTTCCTTCTCTACCCAGAAAAGCGGCAATCCAAGTACTATCACCATCATCACCATCATGCTGGCGGACTGCGTATTGATATCTCCTAGATAGGGTATTTGCCAGTTGTTGCCAAACTGACCCCCTGCGAGGCTAATTATCAGATAAATAATTCCCGCTACCATGACTACAACGGCCCAACAAAAAAACACCCCCAGGTTGGCGCGCATCTGCATGACTATATCGCTAAAAAGTCGCAGTAATAGGAGTGAAAACAGCACAAATACACTCACTAGCACAAGATGACTCAAGATTTGTTCAAAACTGATCGGTGAAAAAAGATCAGCCCCACGATTGGAAGCCCACACCAACAGGAGGCCGATCAGCGATGCGATGACAAATCGGATCGGGAAACCGGCATTTCTAAATTCCAGCTGAAGATAGTTTTGTTGCACGAATAGAAGAGTATTTTTATCGCACTATTTTAACCGACTAGGGCGTCGCTTTGGTTATAAGTAAACCAGTACCTGGGCGCTAAACACTTCGGATGAGCGATGTCCTTTCGGGAAATCGAGGTAAGACGCTGAATCTGACAGTCGCCGACTCTAGTAGGGGGTATTAAATCAAAAAGAGTACTCCCCTGCACAGCAGGGGAGTATAATAATTTTGATCGGGTCGAACAGAATGGGGGTTCTGCTGAAGGGGGTAAAGACCCGACTAGCGGGTGGTTCGTCCTACCCGCGACGTAAGTAGACTACTTTGAGCGGTGTTCGTCAAATAATTCAGATAAATGGTAGGTTTTTGCCGACCAGCTGCAATTGTTTCCGGCAATTTTGCCCATTATCTAAGCGATTTACTCGATTTTTAGTCCAAATATGAATCAAAAGAAACTATGGGGCGGGCGCTTCAGCGGCTCGACCGACGCGCTCATGGAAGCGTTTTCTCAGTCTGTTAGCTTTGACTGGCGACTTTATCGTCAGGATATTCGGGGCTCAATCGCTCACGCTCGTATGTTGCAAGCCACGGGTGTGTTGAGCGAGCAGGATTTTGCTGACATCGAGGCGGGCCTAAAGAACATACAGAGTGAGATTGAAAACGATAAGTTTGACTGGTCTGAAGCGCTGGAAGACGTGCATATGAATATTGAGGCCGTACTCACTGAGCGAATTGGAGATGCAGGAAAGCGGCTGCATACCGGCAGATCGCGTAATGATCAGATTGCAACCGATATGCGACTTTTCCTGCGCGACGGTCTGGACGCAGTGTGTCAGGCCTTAACCGAGCTGCAACTAACTCTGGTGGTATTGGCCAAGCAACAGGCAGCTGTAATCATGCCCGGCTACACACATATGCAAAGTGCCCAGCCGGTTACCCTGGGGCATCACTTACTCGCCTGGAATGAAATGCTCCAGCGGGACTACGAACGGCTCACTGATTGTCGAAAGCGGATTAACGTCAGTCCCCTCGGCGCCGCCGCTCTGGCCGGCACCAGCTATCCTATTGACCGCGAGATGACAGCCAAAGAACTTGGATTTGACCGGATTGCGGTGAATAGTTTGGATGCGGTATCGGATCGGGACTTCATTATCGAATTTAATGCCCATGCGGCGTTAATGATGGTGCACTTGTCACGGATTGCCGAAGAGCTTGTCTTATGGTCTAGTGAGGGATTCGGTTACGTCGATATGGGCGATGCCTTTTGCACTGGATCGAGCATCATGCCGCAGAAGAAGAATCCCGACGTGGCGGAACTCACGCGCGGTAAATGTGGTCGTGTGAACGGAAACCTGATGGCACTGTTGATGCTGATGAAAAGCCAGCCACTCGCTTACAACCGCGATAACCAGGAAGATAAAGAGCCGATGTTCGACTCTCTGGATACTTCAATCATGTGTCTAGAGGTGTTTGCCGCCATGTTTGCACAGGTAAAGTTCAATCAGGAGGCGATGTATCGCGCAGCCGCAAGAGGCTATTCTACGGCTACGGACCTGGCAGACTATCTGGTGCGCAAAGGAGTGCCTTTTCGCGATGCCCACGAGGTAGTGGGCAAGGTGGTAGGACTGGCGGCGTCGGATCGCATCGAACTGGAGCAGGTTCCTCTATCCCAGTTACAGCGATTTAGTGATGTCATTGACTCGGATGTTTATGAGGTACTGACCCTGGAAGGCTCCGTTAATGCGCGAAATCATATTGGTGGAACCGCCCCGGAGCAGGTTAAAATCGCCGCAGAGAAAGCCGAACGGCTACTTGCGGCGCGTGCGGAGTAATCTTCGAGGCTTCAATGCATGGCGCACGGCAATAACTTGATGAATAGATTTGATGAAAAAAATTGAAATACTGTTAGTTGCACTCGTGGCGAGTCTGTTGTTAAGCGCATGTGGTCAAAAAGGCCCACTTTATCTTCCGCAGGAACAGCCCGCCGAGGCGGCGCAAGGGAATGATGCGGAGTCTGAAGATGAAGACAAGGAAGAAACAAGCAATACTGCCGAATAGTCCGATTACCCCGTTTAACACCGGGTAATCTGCCCGGTCCCACACTATGGATCACTTCCAGTATCAGGACGGACAACTGTTCGCCGAGCAGGTTTCCCTTGAGCATATCGCTGATCAGGTCGGTACGCCCTGTTATGTGTACTCGAGGGCGACTCTGGAACGTCATTGGCATGCCTTTGATAGCGCCTTCGGCGACTATCCGCATTTGGTCTGCTATGCAGTGAAGGCCAATGGCAATCTGGCGATTCTGAACCTGTTGGCGCGGCTGGGTTCCGGTTTTGATATCGTTTCCGGTGGTGAGCTCAGACGCGTGATCGCCGCGGGCGGGGACCCGGCCAGAACAGTATTTTCGGGAGTTTGTAAGCAGGACTGGGAGCTTAAGGAAGCGCTGGAAGCCGGAGTCAGGTGTTTTAATATTGAGTCCGAGGGAGAGCTAGAGAATTTAAGTGTGGTGGCGGCACGCATGGGCAAGGTCGCACCCATATCGGTGCGTATCAATCCGGATGTGGATGCAAAAACTCATCCCTATATTTCAACCGGTCTGCATAACAATAAATTTGGACTGCCGGTCGAGACCGCTATGGCGGTTTACCGTAACGCTAGTGAGGACCCCAATATCGAGATCAGTGGAGTGGCTTGCCACATCGGTTCACAGCTGACGGAGCTTGGGCCTTACAATGATGCATTGGGGCGCGTACTTGATTTTATCTTAGCGCTTGAATCCATCGGCATCACTATCGATCATATAGATTTCGGCGGTGGCCTCGGTGTGCGCTACCACGATGAGACCCCGCCGAGTCCTGCGGAGTACTGGGAAATTCTGAACCAGCAGTTGTCATCGAGGGGAATAACGTTGCCTATTACCATAGAGCCCGGGCGCGCCATTGTCGGAAATGCAGGTATTCTGTTGACTCAGGTGAATTTCCTCAAGCTTTCAGCTTCAACTCGTTTCTGTATTGTCGATGCCGGCATGAATGATCTGATTCGGCCGGCGTTGTATCAGGCATACCAGGAAATCGTACCGATCAAGCAGAATTCTGATGCTAAGCCGGACCGATACGATGTTGTGGGCCCGATTTGTGAGAGCGGTGATTTCCTCGGCAAAGACCGCCTGCTGCGGGTGGCAAAAAATGATCTTCTGGCGGTCAGAACCGCCGGGGCCTATGCGGCGGTGATGGCATCAAATTACAATGCGCGTCCCCGACCGGCGGAAGTCATGGTCGATGGTGAGCACTTCCATATTGTGCGTGAGCGAGAGTCTCTACAACAACTCTACCAGGGAGAGCAGCTTATTCCCGGATAAGGAGGGCCGTTGTAGGCTGCAATGCATTCATTTCAATTGGCAGCAATCAGCGGTTACTGACCCCATGGGGGACGTGACCAGTCGGGACATACTGCCTTGCCGAATCGCAATGGCCGCTCTGGTCGTCAAAGAAAATATCGGCACCGAAGGTTTTAAGAAATTCCCCTTTATCCATCCCGCCTAGAAAATAACTCTCGTCAATCCTGATGTCCCAGGCTCTTAATGTTCGAATCACCCGCTCGTGAGCCGGCGCCGCACGGGCGGTGATCAGGGCTGTTCGAATCGGAGACTGATCTGATGGATAGGCTTCCTGAATGCCGTGCAAAGCTGCGAGAACCGGCTTAAACGGGCCACCGGGCAGGGGCTGATTTGCCGCTTTTTTCTCGGTTTCGCTGAAGCGCTCAAGTCCGTGGGTTTGGTAGACTTTCTCCGCCACATCGGAAAAAAGCACTGCATCGCCATCGAAGGCGATCTTCAACCGATTGTATTCAGAGCTTTCAACTCTGGATGGCAGTATCGTAGCGGCGGCAATACCATTATCGAGTGCTTTGCGCACGTCTTCCGGATCTGCGCTCAAAAACAGCTCGGCGCCAAACGGATGAACGTAGCGGTATGGTGACTCGCCTCCGGTAAATGCCGCGCGACTGATCGAGAGGTCGTAATGTTCAATCGAATTAAAGACTCTAAGTCCGGTATCGGCGCTATTACGCGAAATCAGGACGATTTCGACCTGTTGTTTCTGGGCATCATTCAGGGCCAGAAATTTCTTTACCATCGAGAACGCAACACCGGGTTCGAGCGCCTCGCTCTCGTGTTCAATCTGATAGTGACAGTAGGCTTCTATGCCGTGCTCGACGAATATGCGATGCCCTTCTTCCATATTGAAAAGCGCACGCGAGGAGATCGCGATCACCAGAGTATTGTCAAATGTCTTTGCCATCTATCCTGATCAGTATTTTTTAAGAAAACTGATGACCGAGGCGGTATCAGGTTCAAGGCCATGCCAGATTCGAAAGGATTCAGCCGCCTGTTCAACCAGCATACCAAGGCCGTCCGCGGCTTTTTCGGCACCCTTATCGAGTGCCCATTTCATAAATAATGTGGGTTCATCGCCGTACATCATATCGTAAGCCAGGGTGTGAGAGCTGATACAACCCGGATCAATTTCTGGTAGCTCGCCTCCGAGGCTCGCGGCTGTTCCGTTAATTATTAGATCAAACTGGCCTGTTATCCGGTCCAGGGAACCGCCCGTAATACAATCAAATCCCGTTTGATTAAATCGATGCGCCAGCGTGACTGCCTTTTCTGCTGTGCGATTAACAACGTGGAGCCGTTCAGGACCGCATTCAAGTAATGGTCCTAGCACACCTCTTACTGCACCCCCTGCGCCTACTATAAGGATTCGTTTTTGCACCAGCGAGAGTTGCAGGTTCTGCTCGATATCTCGAGCAATGCCGACGCCGTCGGTATTGTCTCCTTGCACTAATCCTTCATCGCAAAACTTGAGGGTGTTGACGGCCTCCGCTAATTCGGCGCGTGCCGTTAGACTATTGGAATCCCGTCGACACATATTCCATGCCTCGACCTTGAACGGCACCGTAATGTTGAGCCCAGCACCATCGTGCGCAGCAAAATGGCTTACCGCTTGATCGAAGCCGCCAATATCCACCTGTATTCGTTGATAATCCATCAATACCCCACATTGACGGGCAAACAGATCGTGGATCATCGGAGATTTACTGTGTGCCACTGGATTTCCCATTACCGCGTAGTGGTTCTTTTGGGCTTTGAAGTCGAATAAATCGCTCACTGTCGGTTAACTTCCCTTAGGACGGTTCACGCTTCTTTGTTCCTAAAAAGGAACAGCGGGGAACTGGTCTTGATGGTGATTACGCCATAACCTTCGTTACTCAGCCCGAAAGAGCTCACGGGAGCGATTCGGGTGCCGTCTGGAATCTGGTATTTGCATCGGCCTGAAAGGGTAACCGTCGTGGCTTCAAATGCGACCAGGCTAAAAGTGCCGTGTACCTCAACCTGCCAAGAGCCCTCACTAAAAGCATCCACGGAGCGATCGATCAGAGCCGTGGCCGGTCGCGTACGTCGGGTGAGAAAGTGAAACACTTCACCGAGGTTCAGCAGTTCATGGTCGCGTCGGCCACCGAGAAAGCCGTGCATCTCAATATTATGAAACCCGTGACTGAGCAGACTGAGGGCAAATGCGAGGTCCGAAAAATCTTTTTCAGTGTCCAGTATGTGATCAAGTTCTCCAGCAAATGAATCTCCGTCACCTACAGAGAGACCGATATTGTGTTTACGACGGTTTGATCCGCCATCAACGAAAATGACCGGCTCAATAATTTCCAGCTTAGCGTCTGCCAGAGGACCTACCAGCATAATACTTCCGCTATCACTGAAGCGCTCGAGGTATTCTGATGGTTTGTTCTGCACAGGGGATTCCCGACTATATAATTATGTTAAAAACGCGTGATCTTTATTGTGTAAAGAATTCGTAAACATTTGAAAAAACCGATGAACTTCAGTTCGGTGAATGTTTGAACAACATATAATGTAAAGCCAAAAGCTGCAATCACCATATCTGTCCATCAATATGAAAGTCCTAAAGTTTCTGTTGCCGGTTCTGGTATTAGCTTTTGGTGTGGGAGGATTCCTATATTTCAAGGCTAATAAGACAAAACCGGAACCGATAAAGACTGCAGCCAGGGCTCCGGTTGTATCGGTTCAGGTAGTAGAAAAGACTTCCGCGTCCCCTGGCCTTACCCTGTTTGGGCAGATCGAAGCCCCCAGCAACAGTGTGTTGACAGCGGCCATCTCGGCTGATGTGCTGGAGGTGCTGGTCCTGGAAGGCAGCCGAGTGAAAGCAGGAGAAAGCCTGGTAAGGCTCGATAACACAGACGTCGCCCTGGAAATCCTTCAGCGAAAAGCGGAAATCGTCGAATTAGAAGCTCAACTGGAGAGTGATATCAAGCGTCATCAGGCGGATAAAGCGTCGCTTGCCAGGGAGCAGGCGCTATTGAATCTGAGTCGCAAGGATGTTGAGCGTTCGCGCACACTGGTACGTTCGAGCGCTGGTACCGAAGCTAATCTGGATGCCGCGCTTCGACAGGAGGAACAGCAGCTCTTAGCGATAACCCAACGTAGGCTTTCGATAGATGATTTTGAGTCACGGCAAAAGTTATGGCGCGCAAGGCTGGAGAAAGCCGAAGCCGCGCTAAAAAGATCGGAACTTGATCTCGCACGAACAGAGATCAAGGCGCCTTACGCAGGTCGCGTGATAAAAGTTATGGTTTCCGCCGGTGATCGCACCACCACTGGTGCACAGCTAGTCCAACTTTACGACGATACCGGGGTGGAGGTTAGAGTCCAAGTGCCCAGTCGTTATCTGCCGTCATTGCAAATGGTTATCGACAGCGCGGGTACGTTAAAGGCGACAATGGAAAACAATGGTCACGAGGTCAACCTTGAGCTTGACAGACTGTCAGCGAGTGTTACACCAGGTCAAGGTGGAGTGGACGCATTCTTCAGGACCAAAGAAGGTGCTTTGCCGACTCTTGGTACGACAGTTGGTATCAGCGTGGATCTTCCTGCAATTGATCAGGTGGTGATGTTGTCGACGGATGCGCTGTACGGTGCCAACCGGGTTTATCGAGTGCAGGACAATACGCTTAGAGTGGTGAATGTAGTTCGTCTCGGGCAACGACAGGACGAGTATGGCAGGCAGCTGATGATTCTTGATGGGACACCATTTGATTCGGGAGATATGGTACTTAGTTCACGCCTGCCTCAGGCCATCGATGGGCTGATTGTGGAACCTCTTCAGGCTGATGTCGACTGAAGCAAACCCAATGACATCCGGCTCGTCTCGTGGAGGCATGATCGGTATGTTTAGCAACCATCCTGTGGCCGCTAATTTACTGATGGTGATGATGTTGCTTGCCGGAGTTTGGGCAGTGCGGCAACTCAATACCCAATTTTTCCCAAGCTTTGAAATCGACTATGCCAGCGTGCAGGTCGTCTGGAGTGGTGCCAGCGCTGAGGATGTAGAAGAATTGATTACCGTGTCGCTGGAGCAGGCCTTGCGGGATGTAGATTTTGTCAAAGAGATGACTTCCACTTCCGCTGAGGGGGTATCTTCCGTGACCCTTGAATTCGAGGAAGGCACTGACATGAGCCTGGCGGTGGATCAGGTTAAACAAAGGATCGATCAGGTGCAGAATCTGCCCGATGGGGCGGAAACACCGCTTGTCAGCCAGGTGGTCAGGTATGAAGGTGTTGCGCGGGTTCTGGTTACCGGTGACAACGACATCAGTGAACTCAGACCCCTAGTCAATCGCTTCGAGCAGGAATTGCTGGACCGCGGTATTGCCAAGATATTTATTAATGGCCTCCCTGAAGAGCAGATTGCGATCGAAATTCCATCGCGGAATCTGCGGGAGCTCGGTTTGTCTTTAGATGATGTGGGGCGCCGGGTGGCGGCATGGTCTCGGGATGTGCCAGTGGGGATAATCGGCCGTGGAGAAATTTCCAGACAACTCAGGTTTCAGGAGAGGCGTGAAACCGGGCTTGGCTTCGAAACCATACCGGTTGTGGCTGCGGAGCAGGGTCGACGAATTACATTAGGCGACATCGCCAGCATCGAGCGCAAACCGAAAGACAGCCAGGTCTCAATTTTCTATCGCGGTAAGCCTGCGGTGGAGCTCCGCCTGAATAGGACCGAAAACAGCGACGGCCTCGAAGCAGCCAGAATTCTGCATCGCTGGCTCGAAGATACCCGACCGACCTTGCCCCCTGGGATTGAAATCGTACCTTTCGACGAACGCTGGGAATATTTACAGGGGAGAATCAGTTTACTGATTAAAAACGGTGTCGGTGGGTTGGCATTGGTTCTTGTGATTCTTTACCTGTTCCTGCAGGGGAGGGTGGCTTTCTGGGTCGCGGTTGGAATACCGGTGTCGTTCATGGCTTCTCTCGCGGTGCTTTACTTAATCGGCGGCTCCATCAATATGATCAGCTTGTTCGGATTAATCATGGCACTCGGTATTATCGTTGATGATGCGATTGTGGTGGGAGAGGAGGCTATGAGTCACTATGCCGCGGGAGACGACCGGCAAAATGCCTCTGAAAATGCCGCCCGGCGTATGATGGGACCGGTTTTTTCGTCTTCTTTGACTACTATTGCGGCTTTCTTTCCGCTGTTACTGATCGGCGGCATTATCGGCTCGATACTAAAGGCCATTCCAGTGGTGGTGATCTGTGTCATTTTGGCTTCATTAGTAGAGTGTTTTCTAATTCTGCCGGGACACCTGACTCATTCGTTTCGGCGCATGGGAGATCGGCCCGTGGGATCGTTTCGACGCCGTCTCGACAATGGTTTCAATCGTTTCCGAGACGGTGTTTTTCGACCTGCAGTGAGTCTGGCTATCGAATTCAGATGGACCACTATCGCTGTTGCCTTGACGTTGCTGATGCTTTCATTTGGATGGTTCATCGCTGGGCGAATCGGATTTCAGTTTTTTCCCACTGCAGAAGCAGACCGGTTATACGCCAACGTTGGATTTGTCTCAGGCACCTCGGCCGAGAAGGTGCGGGACTATATGTCCAAAGTCGAGCAGGCGCTGTACGAAGTTGAGCAGGAGCTTGGGCCGCCGTTGATTAACCTGGTGATCACTCGATTAGGTACGGAAGAAGGAGAGAGCCGTGCTACGGGAGACCATTTTGGTGGAGTGCGGGTGGAGCTGGTTGATCCGGATCTGCGCACTGTGCGCAACCGTGACATTATTAGAGCCTGGCGTGAAAAACTACCGGCAATTCCAGGCCGGGAGCGTCTCAGTATTGTGGAGCCGAGAGCGGGGCCTCCTGGGAGTGATATCGATCTGCGGATCGTCGGTAATGATATCCGCCAGGTCAAACTGGTGGCAGAGGAAATCGCGGCGGTACTGCAGGAAATTGCGGGTGTGACCGGGATTGAAGACGATGCGCCATATGGCAGAGAACAAATGGTACTTCAGCTCACGCCTACCGCTGAGGTCCTCGGCCTCAGCATTGAGAAAGTGTCAGGCCAGCTGCGTGCTGCTTATGATGGTTACGTGGTGCAGGAGCTGTCGGATGGCTACGATGAGATCGAAGTTCGCCTGTCGTTGCCAGAAAGCGAGCGCAACACGGTCGCTGGTCTCGACGAGCTCGATATTGTGCTGCCGAATGGAAATACTGAACCAATTGGTAACCTTGCCACGATCAGCCTGGATCGCGGATTTGAAACGATCAGGCACTCAGATGGCAATTTGGCAGTAACGATCAGGGGTAGCGTCGATCCATCGGTCAACAATGCCAACGATATTCGCGCTGAAATTGAACAAGATCTGCTTCCGGACCTGGCTAGTCGATATGGCGTCACATTCAGTTTCGAAGGACGCCAGGCAGATCAGAGAGAAACCCTGGGTGATATGCGCTTAGGGCTGTTGCTCGCATTGAGCATGATATATCTGGTTCTGTCCTGGGTCTTTGGGTCCTATGGCTGGCCATTGATCGTCATGTTCATTATTCCGTTTAGCCTGGTGGGGGCAATTTGGGGTCACGTTGTGATGGGTCTGGACCTGACGATTCTCTCGCTGTTCGGTATCTTTGGTCTGTCCGGAATTGTGGTCAACGATTCGATCATTCTGGTGGTGTTCTACAAAGATCTGCGGGCTCGCGGGATGGGGGCGAATGAAGCGGTAATCGAAGCCGCTTGTCAACGTTTGCGGGCGGTCATTCTGACTTCTCTGACTACGGTGGCGGGCTTGACACCCCTTTTATTTGAAACCTCCTTACAGGCTCGTTTCCTGATCCCAATGGCGACAAGCCTTGCATTTGGCCTGGCCTTTGCGACGCTGTTGGTATTGTTTCTGGTGCCTTCCCTGCTGTTGATATATGAAAACGCAGCGCTCCGGTTAAGTGGCGACAAGCAGGCCACAATGGCTGGCAAAGTTAATCGAGAAACAGCGTAAATTGCTCGGCACCAACGCGTTCGGTTACTAATGTGTTGACTACCGCATCCGGGTCCGCATACCCGATGGCCATACCACATACTACAATTTCGTCGTCACTGATGGGTAGCACTGATCGAATTACTTTGTGATAGTCCGCCCACGCCGCTTGAGGGCAGGTATGCAATCCCGCTTCCCTGGCCAGCAACATTATGTTTTGTAAAAACATGCCGTAGTCCAGCCAACTTCCAGTGGCTAGCTGGCGATGAATTGTGAATATCATTCCTACCGGTGCACCAAAGAATAGAAAATTTCTCCGATGCTGATTATGTGTTTTCTGGCGATCACCTTTTTCAATTTCGAGCAATCCATATAGATCCCACCCCACTTTGCGTCTGCGAGATATATATGGCTCGAACCACTTCTCCGGGTAATAACGCTTCTCGCTGTTATATTGCCCCCGTTGGTTGTCAAACGCCTCACATACGGCCTCGCTTAAAGCTTGTCTGGTATCGCCTGTTGTAACGTACAACTGCCAGGGTTGCATATTGGTCCCGCTAGGTGCGCGGGCAGCCTTATCCAGAATTTTTTGGAGGACTTCGTTCGAGACTGGCGTGGATAAGAAAGCACGCAATGATCGACGTGAGATCACAGCCTCGGTTACCGAATCGGCAACGGAATAATTAATAATATTCGGACTTTTCAATATGAAAAATTGATCTGACTAAGCCTGGTGAGCAATGTGGAGTTAAAGTGGTGCAAGTGCAACTTACAATAACTTATAGCAGGGAGGTAAAAACTCATCTAATAAGTCGTTTCGATGGACATAGGCCTTAACAGTAGAGGACTCTTTTCTCCTCTTATTGCACTTTTCTGAACCAGATCCTGAGTATTTGATTAAAGGTTTTATCGAAGCTACTAGAACCCGCTCTAACTGCCGCTGATGTTGGACTTCCGGGGTCAGGACCGGGAGAATATGAGAGAAACACAATCGACCTTTTAGATGCTGGCGCATTTGATAGACGGGTTTGCATAAGATAGCATGTGCTTTA
Source organism: Gammaproteobacteria bacterium (assembly GCA_024644945.1). Taxonomy (GTDB): domain Bacteria; phylum Pseudomonadota; class Gammaproteobacteria; order Arenicellales; family Poriferihabitantaceae; genus VYFG01. The sequence goes on from JAHEGU010000001.1 coordinate 211,818, forward strand.
TGCTACTCGTTGGTGGGGAATCAGATCGTGCTTGCTCGTTCTAATTGGATCGAGCTCCTGACTATTCTACCATCGCTCGAGACACCTGATTTCATTTCGAGGTAAATCAAATGTCACAATTCTCCGACGTCTCGGTAATTGGTCTTGGCGCCATGGGATGGGGCGCTGCAATATCGCTGCTTAGGGACGGATTCAGTGTCTATGGCGTTGATATCCGTCAAGAAGTCCTGGAAAGGTTTAGCGCTGAGAAGGGTAATCCATGTCAATCCCCCGCGGAGGCCGCCAAACTAGCGTCAGTAGTCATGGTTTTCGTGGTCACCGACAAACAGGTCGAACAGGTGTTGTTTGGACAAGACGGCGCTGTTGCCGCCGCTGAGCCAGGCACATTATTTATCAACTCCAGCACAATACAGCCCAGTTCAGCGGTCGAAATTGGAAAGCGACTGGAATCCGCGGGTATGCGTGTAATTGATGCGCCAGTATCAGGCGGCGCTGCCAGGGCTCTGCGGGGCGAGGTGACGGTCATGGCATCTGGCAGTGGTGAGGCATTCAAAATTGCTGGCCCGATATTCGACGCAATTTCAGCGAAAGTTTTTAGGCTTGGCGCAGAGGTAGGCCAGGGTTCTAGAATTAAAATGATTAATCAACTCCTGTCAGACGTACATATTGCCGCTACCGCGGAGGCCATGACCCTGGCTTCAAACATTGGCGTTAATCTTGAAACCATGTACGAGGTGATCACTCAATCCACAGGAAATTCATGGATGTTTGAAGATCGCGGTGCGCATATTGTCAATGGTGACTATGCGCCAAGATCGCCAATAGATATCATTGTAAAGGATCTAGGTATTGTTAGTTTTGAAGCGGAGTCGGCGGGGGCCGCAGTACCGTTGACTAATGCGGCACTTGCATTGTTCTCGGAAGCGCGTGCTGAAGGATATGGCAGGGAAGATGGTTGCGCGGTGGCAAAATTACTAGGCAGAAAATCTGACACGGCCTTGCCCGGTGTAAAGGATCGATCGCAAGAATAATGATAGCCGGTAAAGCTAGTCTGGTAAGACGCGGTTTGACAGCATCCAAACGGTGCTAGAATTTCCAGATTGATTAACAGTGGTTTTGAGAACAATGATTAGACTGGGGAAATCAAAATTCAAACGAATCTTGCGACAAGGGCTGACCTGGGCTTTTGCCCTGATCGTCTCTGTGACAAGTGCTTCTGGCTGGGCTGAGTCAACGATCAACCACCTATCTTTTGACAATCAGCATCAGGACCAGGGAATCTGGTTTGAGTTTAAGCAACAGGATCGGAGGGACTGGTTGACTCAGTTTAGCGAGCCGAAAAAAGAGCTCGCGCGCTCTGCAATGCAATTGGATCAAGAGTTTCCAGACTACACAATTCATTGGGGTATGGCGACTTCCGAGCTGCAGGATATGAGTCATCTAGGAGTCTCTTTTTCGGATATTTCCATATATGGTTTCAGCGGAAACGGTGATACCAACAGCACCATCTTTCATCCCTTTGATGACGTTGACAAATACCATTTTCACGGTGGACTCAGACAAAATTACGATTATTCGGGATTTCGTTTTGACTACCGCTTAAGTCGATTTAACAAATTTACACTTACCCAGGCGACGATAAATGCGCAGGGGCTCAATAAACGAAGCGCCTATGAGTTGGGCTGGCAGGGAGAACACATCCAGCTGTCGATGATGCAGATCGATGAAGACAAGTCCTATGCAGGAAGGGTGTATTCCATTGGCATGACATTGGGGCAGCACCATGTTTCGTTGAACCGTCTGAGTGCAGACAACAGGGCCGGGTATACCGGGATTTCATTTCTATCTCGCACCCGCAGTGGTAAAGATTGGGGTATCCATTTCGAGCGCCGAACGAATCCGCTTTATCAAGACGCCAACGAAGATCGAATCACTTTTACCCTTGGGTTTCGTCTCAATACTGTGCCAAGGTTCCATGCCGATGAACCTGATGCGGATGACGAGGCGCAGACACAGCAGAAAAAAAAGACTAATGCAATGCTTGTGGGAGCAGGCGTTGTCGGGGCTGCGATTGCTCTAAGTTCCGGTGGTGGGGGTGGGAGTGACAATCGTGCCAGATTTGGTTCGCAGCAGCAGGCGGCCAGGCAAGTGTTGAATGATGTCAATCCAACTTCGATTGCACAAAACAGGGAATGGGGTGGATACATCTATCGAAATGCAGATGGCAGCTTTTCAGCAACCAATGCGATACAGGGAACCGCCACCAGTGTTTTGCTTCCATCACCATCCAATGCTGCGCCCAGTGGTGCAGTCTCCACGGCCAGCTATCATACGCACGCGGCGTTCGATCCCCGCTACGATAATGAAAACTTTTCGCCCCAGGACATATTGTCAGATACACTGTTTGGAATCGACGGATATCTGGCAACCCCGAAAGGGCAGTTTAAGTACCACAATGTAGGCAACGATCGTGTCATTATCCTGGGGGGTCCCGGTACCCTTGCTACGGGCGGATGAAACAGCCCGCGCTGACAACACTATTAATTTTACTGCTGATGCCGATGAACAGCCAGGGAGACGAAACCTACCGTGCAGCCAAACAGTATGCACTCGAGAGAGATGGCTGTGGGCTCGATCATGGATATAATTGTGTACAACAGCAGGAGGATGATTTTATCGGCATCGAGTCCGATCAGCGAATGGTGCCGGGAAATTATCTTAAGGCCTGGCAGCTGGCAGTTGCAGACTTTTTAGAGATTGAAGATATAGAGCCGACACAGAAAGATCTCAAACACTATAAGTTCGGCTTCACCGAATCAGGCGATCACTATATCGTGCATTTTCAGGCATTGTTGCTGCCAGAGATTACCGAGGGTGAGGTTACGGCAACAATCCGGGGCACCTATGGTTTGACAATGCGCTACTGGATCAATAAACGCAGCATGGTGATCGATAAACGGCTTTTTTATAAGACCTGACTACTTATACCGCTTTCCCATCTTCGACAAGGGGTAACAAAGAGCTCATAAGAGTTTCGAGCTCTTCTGGCGCTACATCACACGCACCTCCGACCATTGCATCAAGGCGACCTGGAGCAGGAGCAAATAGCCGACCGATATGTTCGGAGGTTTGGCGCGCCGCTTCAGGTTCATTGCAGATTAACACTATATCGCAGCCCGCGCGCAATGCACGTTCAGCCCGTTCAGCGTGGCTGACTCCTCCCTCGGCACCCTTCATTGTTAGGTCGTCGCTAAAAATTAACCCTTCAAACCCAAGGTGATCACGTAAAACCTTTTTGAGCCAGAATCTGGAATAGGTTGGCAGTTCTTCCTGAATTGCAGAATATTGTACGTGAGCAGTCATGACCGCTCCGAGTAAAGGTGCCAGATTGCGGTAGGGTACTAGATCGCAGGACATCAGCATGTCGAGATCCCGGTAATCAACCGGAAGTTGAAGATGGGAATCGGTCAACACGCCGCCATGGCCGGGAAAGTGCTTTCCGGTTGCCTGCATCCCAGCGCTGTTCATACCATTGACATAGTGATACCCCAACTCCGCGATTATCAATGGGTCATTGTGAAATCCACGGTCACCGATCACTTGACTGTGCAAATCGGCAAGATCTAAAACCGGTGCGAAGCTGAAATCTACCCCCACCTGGCGAAGCTCCGCGGCCATCAGACATCCGGCATCAAAAGAAAGTCGGGTCGCTTGTTCAGGTTGCGAGTCATAAAGCTGGCCAATAGCAAAAAGGGGTGGCAGTTCAAAAAACCCTTGGCGAAACCGCTGTACCCGCCCGCCTTCCTGATCCACGGCCACCAATAGTTCGGGATTGCGAAGAGACTTTATTTGAGAGATCAACGCACTAACCTGTTCGCGAGACTCGAAATTTCGATCGAACAGGATCACCGCACCTACAGCAGGTTGAATAAGAAACTCTCGCTCCTCGTTGGACAAGGACACTCCTGAAAGGTCCGCCATCAGCGGACCACGCGGAAGCTGGGCTACGTCACTCATGAATCATTACCGGTGTTCCAGTTATTACTAAGTCAAACAGCTCGATCACATCGGGGTTTCGCATTCGCACACAACCGTGAGATCCTGGTTGGCCCATTTTTACATCATTCGGTGCGCCGTGAATATAGACGTATCTGCGCATAGTGTCGACGTCGCCAAGTCGGTTAAACCCGGGTTCGCAACCACTGAGCCAGAGAATTCTGGTGAGAATCCAGTCGCGGTCAGGATGCTTTTGCCGCAGTTCAGGGTGATAAATTTCGCCAGTCGCACGGCGTCCGACAAAAATTGTATTAGGTTCAGCGCCTGCACCAATACGGGCACGTATAGTATGTCGGCCTCTGGGAGTACAGTAACTACCGTTTTTCTCGCCAGCCCCATTGTCCGCAGTGGATACGGGGTATCGAAGTTGCTGACCGTCAATCCCGGTAAACAGTAATGTTTGCGAATCGATATAGATATCAATCCTTGGTAGATCGGTCACTGCTTTAAGATGTGTGTTATCAAGCCTTCACTTGCTTCTTCAATCAGATCCAGAACCTGGTCAAAGCCCCGGTCGCCGCCATAGTAAGGGTCAGGTACTTCGTCAAGGCCAATAAACTCGGTGAATTCAAGCAACAGACGAACCTTATGGGCTTGTGCTTGGCCTGCAAGCGCCTCTAACTCACGCCGGTTGCCGTGGTCCATTGCGATTATGTAGTCGAAGCGCTGTATATCCGCATCACTAACCTGGCGCGCTCGGAGACTACTAATATCGATACCTCGCGCAGAAGCCGCAAGCTGAGCCCTTTTGTCTGGCGGGCTGCCGATATGCCAGTTGCCCGTTCCTGCTGAATCTACCTCGAATTGCTTGAGAAGATTCCGCTTGGAAAGAATTTGGCGACATACACCTTCGGCAGTTGGTGAACGACAGATATTGCCGAGACAGACAAATAGTATGGAGTGCGTGGACATTTACTAAACAGGTAAAACTATTTGGGTCGAACAACTCTGATGACTGAGTTGTTTAAGCGTAGCTCGCGCATAATATCAGCCAGCTGTTTTCGGTTACTGACTTCAATCACAAACGACATTCGTGAAATATTACCTGCCTGCTCCTCGACGTTCAATTTATTAATATTGGATTCATGGGAGGCAATGGTGTTAGTAATTTCCGATAAAACCCCCGGCTCATTACGGGCTTCCAGCTTTAACATTACATCAAAGAATCCACGCGTGCTGTCTGACCAGTTGAGATAGAAGAACTGATCGGGGTGTTTCATTATTCCGCGAGCATTTGGACACCGCAATCGGTGGATTACCAGCCCGCGGTCCGCGGTAGTGGTGCCAATAATTCGGTCGTTCGGTATCGGGTAGCAGCATTTGGCATAGTTGACCAGTAATCCTTCGGTGCCCTCTATGGTAATGTTGCCCGGGTGTTTTCGATCTTTAGCTGGTCGCTTGGAAGTCACGGGTTTGGCGGTATCGATCACCTCATTGATCATTTGCTTGGCAACTACCGGTGCTAAGCGCTTACCAAATCCGATATCGGTCAACAGTTCCGGCCAATCCTTCAGGTCCAGTGCATTAAGCAACGCAATTTTGTGACTGCTTGGAATACGCAGACGGTGATAGCCCTGGTCCCAGAGTGACTTTTTCAATAGCTTCTGACCGAGTTTAAGCGACTGTTTACCTTTTTGTTTATTTAAGTAATTTCGGATTGAGGTGCGAGCCTTTGAAGTCACCGCATAGTTCAACCAACCTGGCTCTGGACGTGATCGCATCGAGGTAATGACCTCTACGTGGTTACCATTGCGCAGCGTTTCATATAGCGGAACGGCGCGTTGGTTGATACGGGCCCCTACGCACCGATTGCCAATATCCGAATGCACCGCATAGGCAAAATCCAGGGCAGTTGCTCCCCTCGGCAATCGCTTAATCTCCCCTTTAGGGGTAAATACGTACACTTCATCCGGATACAGGTCTGCCTTTAAATGTTCTATGAACTCGCCAGAATCCCCTGACATCTGTTGTGACTCAAGGAAGCTGCTGAGCCATTTCTGAGCTAGTTGTTGAGGAGCACTATCATCGCCGGTCTCAGTCTTATAGCGCCAGTGGGAGGCGACACCGGATTCCGCCACTCGGTGCATTGCGCGGCTGCGGATTTGAACCTCAATTGGTTGCCCGTGCGGGCCAAATACTGAAGTATGTATTGACTGGTAGCCATTTGCTTTGGGTATCGCTATATAGTCTTTGAAAGTGGCTGGCCTCGGTTTATACAGGTTATGAATCACGCCTAGACTTAAGTAACACTGATTGCGGTCCTGGGTGATTATTCTCAGAGCGTTGATGTCAACAATATCGCGTAGCTCCTTCTTGTTCCGTTTTTGCGCTTTGCGGTATATGCTGTAGATATTCTTTTCCCGTCCCTCAACCTCAGCTTCAATCTGATGGCGAGATAGTGCTACTCTGATTTGGGTGCAGGCTTCATCAACAGCAGATTTACGGCCACGCTTGTTGGCTCGTACCATTTTTCGAATAGCCGAGTATCGGGCGGGGTAAAGGTTCTGAAATGCCAGGTCTTCCAGAGTGCTGGACAAGTCTCGCATCCCCATTCGATTGGCTATAGGCGCATAGATATCCAGAGTCTGGCGGGCTATTCGCCTGCGCTTCTCTTCGTGCAGAGAATCCAGAGTGCGCATATTGTGAAGCCGATCGCATACCTTGATAATGATCACCCGTATATCGTGGGCCATGGCCATGAACATCTTGCGAAACGACGCAGCTTCAGCGCGTTCCTTTGACTCATCCTCGAGTTGACTGACTTTACTAACGCCGTCGACTAAGTGTGCGACGTCTTCGCCGAATTGTTCAGCTATTTGATCAAGAGTAATCGTGGTGTCTTCGACCACATCATGCAGAATGGCAGCAACGATCGTACGACTATCCATACGCATTTCGCCGAGAATTTCGGCTACCGCCACCGGATGTGAAATATATGCTTCTCCGCTCTGGCGAGTCTGCCCTTCATGAGCGTCGGCACCAAATTCGCAGGCTTTTTCTATCTCCGCTAGAGCCTCGGAGTCCATATAGGCTCCGAGGTTTTTTAGCAACTTTTTAACGAGGGGCCGGTGCGAAGCTGCGGCCCAGGGTCGGAATAACTTAGCTTCCGACAGTGGCATTAATGATTAATGCCGTTTCTGCGCCACACAGATGACATCCGGTTAATGGGGGTTGTCAGCGCCGGCTTCCAGGCCTTCAGTGGAAGACGCAGACTCCTCTTGACCAGGTAATTCACCTTGTTCGCTGGTCTCTAGGCCTTCTTCAGATTCACCAAAGTTGAGTTCCGGTATCGAGGTGTCCTCGTCCAGAATTTCGGGTCCGATGAAGCCCTCTGCGATCTCTCGCAGAGCGATTACGGTAGGCTTGTCGTTTTCTGCAGGGACATGAGGCTCGGCGCCCAGTATGAGCTGTCGCGCGCGCTTAGTTGCCACAAGCACCAGCTGAAAGCGATTATCGACATTTTCAAGACAATCAGTGACAGTTATTCTTGCCATGTTAAGTTCCTATTTAATAATGAGTTGAATGTTACCAAAAACCAGGGAATTTATTGCGGATTTACCCGGTTTTATCAAGAGACATCAATGCTGCGCCAAGATCTGCTAGTGCTGTATCAAACTCCAAATTAACCACGACACGGTCATATTCGCCCTTATGACTAATTTCGTTTTGCGCTTCCTGCATGCGTCTGGCAATAACCTGTTCGCTATCCTGACCGCGGTCTCGTAACCGCTGTTCGAGCACTGCCAGTGATGGCGGCATCACGAATACAGAGAGTGCATCTGGAAATTTCTCACGTACTTTACGCGCGCCTTGCCAGTCAATCTCCAGTATCGCATGTTTGCCCTGCTCTAACTGGTCGTTAATGGCTTTGATAGAGGTTCCATAATAGTTCCCGAAAACGGCGGCATATTCTACGAACTGATGGTCATTGATCATCTGTTCAAAGGTGCTCAGATCCACAAAGTGATAGTGAACGCCATCGATCTCCCCCGGTCGCTGGGCCCTTGTGGTATGAGAAACCGTAATGCCAATATCACTCCGTGAAAACACCAAAGCCTGAGTTAGACTGGTTTTGCCGGCACCGGACGGTGCCGATACGATCATTACACCGGGGGTGCTCATGGGTATATCAAGGGTTTAAGGATAATTCGGGGGAAAAGCAACCCGTCTGAACAGAAGCCCTGTCAGCGCGGGATCGGTATTCTATTCTATATTCTGCACTTGTTCACGCATCTGATCGATCAACACCTTGAGTTCAACCGAGGCGTTTGTGTTGCGCATGTCAACGGATTTCGATCCGAGCGTGTTAGCCTCCCGGTTGAGTTCCTGCATCAGGAAATCAAGTCGCCGTCCGGCTGGTTTAGTGCCACTCAAAACACGATGGACTTCGTCGAAGTGTGTGTCAAGCCTGTCCAACTCCTCGCTGACATCGTTTCGTGTCAGAAGCAACGCCATTTCCTGCGCCATCCTGACCGGTTCGATTTCTTCTCCAAGTTCTGCCAGCCGTCTTTGCCAGCGCTGTTTCATACTGAGTTCAATGTCGGATAAGCTGGCTCGTAATTCCGCAACGATCTGTCGCGCAGAAGCGATGCGGTCATTGATCAACTGCTGCATACGCGCACCCTCTCGCTGGCGCGACTGCAGTAGTTCATCAACAGCTTCCCCAAGGGATTTTAAGGCGGTCTCTTTTAGACTCTCAATGTCGTTATCAGGTTCATGTATAGCACCTGGCCAGCGAAGAATATCGCATGGATTTACCGCACCGATATTTTTCACCTGCTTTTCTATTTCAGTGATTGCCTTACCCAGAGCGGCCACGACTTCTGAATTCACTGAAAATTCTGGTCCCAACTCTTTCGTAGGTTCGTGTTTCAGTAATACGTCGATACGACCACGATTGAGACGTCCGTTTATCAATTCTCGACAGCCGGTTTCCAGGATTCGAAGCTCTTCGGGCAGCTTCAAATGGACATCGAGGTAGCGGTGATTCACACTACGAATCTCCCACACAAGCTGCCCCCCTGGTAACTCGGCCTGGGATCGGCAAAACGCGGTCATGCTGGCAGTCATCAGGGTCTTCTATTGCGATCGGTTTCAGGACGCGGGAATATAGCAAAGGTCGCACGGCAAGAGTGGATGCATCTCTATATTTCCTGAGTTCTATGCGCAACGGGCCTGATTACGCTGGGGTTCAATGAAGTGATCTGCTACTATCCCGTTTGGAGGTCGGTTTACCGTGGTTGGGTATTTTCCAGGCTAGTGCCGCAAAACTGCAGGAAATATCTTAAGCTAACGGTAAGCACAATCCAGTTCGTCGAATTCGAATGCGTCATCGCTGTATTAAGTATTCTGTGAAAAACTACCTGAGGTATCCAAATACCAACGGTATTGGGTATGATCGGAACATGCATAGATTGCTGTCAAAATAAACTGGGACATGGGGATTTTTAATAAAAAGCCGCTGAACCACCCTCACCAGAATGAGGCTGCGAACGCGGAAAAGGAAGAAGATACACGACGCTATCCGATACTAGCCGGGGAAAGCATAGAGAATTACCTGGTCGAGGGGGTAATCGGCGGCGGGGGTTTCAGTATCGTTTACCGAGCGTTCGATGCCACCCTAGGAGAGAGCGTAGTACTCAAGGAGTATTTCCCCAACCTTCTGGCAATTCGGGGTGAGGGCAACGCAATTAAACCGATTAGTCCGAAGAAAAAATCTGCATTTGATGTGGGCATGCAGCAGTTTTTTGCCGAAGCGCATGCACTATCGAAGGTCTCACATCCCCATGTGATCAATATCATTAATGTGTTTCGCAGTAACAATACCGCTTATATGGTGTCAAAGCTGCAACCAGGGAGAGATTTAAGGTGGATGATCAAACGCTGTCAGGGTGATCTTGATCAGAATTTTATTCAAAAAGTAATGCCGCCGGTTATTTCAGGTGTGGATATGCTGCATGAGAGCGGCATACTGCATCTCGATATTAAACCCGCAAATATTCTATTGCGCGCCGCGGGCGGGCCATTGTTGCTGGATTTTGGAGCCAGCAAGACAATGAGTCGGCAGGAGAGGTTCAGTAGTTTCCAGACCTTGACCCCGGGATTTGCACCACCGGAGCAGCATCACAAACGTGAACTTGGGCCAGGTTCGGATATCTATGCCCTGGGCGCCACTATTTACGCCTGCGTCACCGGTAAGCCGCCCCCCACGTCCCTCAAACGCGAACAAAAGGAAAACGAACTGAAACTAAAGGGGGCGGATAAAAACGTTTCTCTGTCGGTGATCGAGGCACTTAAATGGGCCCTGGAACTCGACATCGCGGACCGACCCCAAACCATTTCTGAATTTGCTAATCTGTTGCTCCAGGACTCCGAATGGGGGTCGTTTGATGCTTTTCAGGATCAGCTGCTCGAAGAATTAAACTCCTGAGTTTTCCCGCGGCCGAATCCCGGTCCTGGTCCCTTCCGGCAATGCTTCGGTTGCCGGTTGATCTTGTTCCGGTTCGTTAACGCGCAGCTGCAAACGCCGGTAGTCAAAACCCGCCTCAACCGTTGGCTTCACGACACGAAAGAACGGAGAAACGTCGAAATCCCGGGGCGTGAACAGACTGTGATGACGGATATGCAGTATTTCCTGCTCAATGTACCAGTCCTTTGAGTGAGGCTGAGGTGATTCTATCTTTGGCAGTATCGGATATCCGATTGACTGAAAAGACTGTGCAATCATTGTTGAACAAATGGCGCGAGACGGGTCACCGCTGCCCAGTGCAATCATGCGACGCCTGAACCTGGCTGGTACTGGCGGTGTTGGCAGCAGGTAGCGCGCAAGGTCGAGAACATGTTTAAGATCATAGTCTTTGCCTATCCCAGCAACCATTAGGTTCACCAGCGTATCCCGGTCTTCGTCAGTGAGATTCAGCGGTCTGCATATCCGAGTATTCAAATTGAAGTAGCGAGAGAGCGGTGATGCAATGACTCCTTTTCCTAACTCCGCCTCGATCAGCGGACAAGGTTCTCCATTTTCGGTGACGACACCAGTCTTATCGCCGGCGTAGAAAGCCGCATGAGACCATGTCGACTGGGTCAGATATTTAATAGCACTGCTGATTCGAGTGTCTCCCTCTACCAGTAGGACATCCCCTGGTACAAGGTAGTGCATCAGCCGTGGAGACTCGTGGCTTGAGAAGCTCGAGTAACACTTAATGGTTTTGGTTAGGTAGTTTGCGAGGCCTTTGCCGATTAGCCTGCGGATCTTGGTCAGCATCTGCTCAGCACTCCGCTGCGAAAAAATAACGGTTAGGTTTTGACCTGTCGCTTCTGGATTCGTTCACGTATACCGCGCAGTACCCATCCCAAAATGAAGCCGGCAACAGCCATGATCACCAACCCTACCGCAATTTCACCCATTAAAAAAACCATGATCCAATTCTAGTTCATTGGTGTTATACCTTGTGCACCCTGGAACGATACGCCGGCAACGGTCAGCCAGTTTGTAAACTGCATGTCCGGAAACACTGATTCCAGGGCCTCGGTCACCGATTGTTTCTCGGCCCGACTCGACACCTGTCCGCTCACAAAGACACCATCATCCGCCACCGTCAGCCCAAAAACTGTTCGTGGCATTTGCTTGAGAATTGACCACTGCTCGAGCCAAGGCGTGAAAGCGATGTTGGGCTCAATATTGATGAAATCCTCCACTTGGTCAACCCCCAAGGTTTGCTGCAAAGCAGTAAGCAGGTTTTCACGACTGCGATGATTTGGCAGCCGACCGGTTATGATTGCCTGTTTGCTGTCTCGGAATAACGAAATTTCAGGAGCGCGGTCCGCAGCATCGACAAAAATTTGATTATCTGTGGACTGGGATAAACCGGCTTGTTCAATAGCCAAAACGATCTCGCCTAATCTTTGTGCAGTATCGACGCGGCCCCAAATCACAAGCCCATCAGCGCTGGTTTCCAGCCGCAGATCATGGACCTGATCGAGTGCAGGGATCAGGTTCGCGCTGTTGGATAGCAGTTTTGATTGTTTGATTGTGCCGTCAATTTTTAAGCGTTTACTGATATCTTGTTCACCGGAATCAGCGACGAGCGAACCAAAACCGCTTTCCAGCCGGTTCCCCGTTTGCATATCAGCTACCCGGGCAGATATTGCCGCTCCATTCCATCCCGCAATCAAGGAAAGACTGGGGTGGCCCGGCGCTACAGGCGTGCGGATTTGATAATCTATGCGAATTGTGGGGTCTAGGCTCGCCGGTAATCCGTATCTGACCTGCCGGGCGAGGCGCTGAGAATCAGCCAAACCATCGACCAAAAGAGCGTCGCGCCAGCCGTGCAGGTCATACTCTCGCAGTTTTGCGAGGGTGCTGAGAGCCTGCTCAAGCCCATCCAACCAGAGAGGTCGACCAAGCCGATCATCGATCTGAATCCGATCACGCAACCCGATTTCGGGGTAGGCTCGTTGAACTGCCCGGACCACAATGTCGAGATCATTACCGGATAGTTTGCCGCGCATATCGATTTTGTCAGCCGAACGGCTTATATGAATTTCCGCGGAAGGCAATGGTTGTTCATCAAGTTCGTTGACGACTTGTCGAACCCCAGGCAGGTTTCGAATTATGCGCACTTCCCGCTCTAGACCCAGGCCAGGTTCCACCGTCCCGCGCATCACCACGTTTCTGCCATCCACAATTGCCAGTGGTCGGGCCCATGGACGTGACTCAAAAACACTGTCTATGTGATCGCTGATTTTTGAAGGAATTCGTTGAAGGTAGAAACTAGTAAAAGCAATTAAAAGGGTCGTCATTACCACCGACCCCCAGTACACTGCTTTTTGCATGGCCTGTTTGGGCGGCAGGGATTCAAATTCAGCTCGTTGCAGGCGAGTCCAGCTACCCAGTCTCATAAAACTATCGACTCTGATTGGGTCGAGCGCTGATAGGGTGAGTGCGCTTGCACGGCGCGCATATAGCCTCTGACGCCGGACTGTTCCCTTTGAACGAACTCCGCAATTGCCTGGCGAAACGGTCGACCGGCGATCCAGTGCAAGGATCGCGTTTCAGTGGGAACAAAACCTCGGGCAATCTTATGTTCGCCCTGGGCGCCAGGATCGAATCGCTGTAGTTTTTTTTCGAGGCAATAGTCAATTCCCTGGTAGTAACACACCTCGAAGTGAAGACTGTCTAAATAGCCGTCGCATCCCCAGTGACGCCCGTACAGAGTTTTATCATCGGCATACATTAAAGCGCCTGCAATGCTGTTGTGACCATCATCCACCAGGATCAACAGAATCTGGTCTGGCAAACTGGATGCAATGTCGAGAAAAAAATCGATATTAAAGGCTGGCGCGCCGTACTTTCGGTCATAAATTTTCCGATAGAGTTTGGTGAAATCGCGCCAGTCCTGCTCGCTGGCCTGGTTACCATCCAAGGCTCGAATGTTGACCCCAGAATCCATTACTTTACGCCGCTCCTGGCGAATGTTTTTTCTTTTCTTTGATCTTAGAGTCGACAAAAAGTGATCGAAATGCGCATAACCTTTATTGTACCAGTGAAACTGACAGTCAATCCTTGTCAAGGCTTGATCCTGATTGAGCAGAGTATAGTCATCTGGTTTTATAAACAGAGAATGTATGCCGCTGAACTCTCCTTGCCGCATAACCTGCTTAGCACCGGATAATAGTTTTCGGGCGATTTCCGCACGGCTTCCTGGTTGCGCAAGAAAACGTTGTCCGGTAGCTGGAGTAAACGGCACAGCGTTAACCAGTTTAGGGTAATACTGTATGCCTGCACGGTGATAGGCGTCAGCCCAGGCATGGTCAAAAACGAACTCTCCCCAGGAATTGTGTTTCTCATACATTGGCATCGCGCCAAGCAGCTGACCGCTGTCGTCATAACAGGCCAGGTGCCTTGGTATCCAACCTGAATGCTCACCGACACATTGATGCCGCTCCATGGCACCGAGAAACTCATGTCGAAGGAACGGGTAATTGTCGATCACCAGCGCATTCCATTGGTCTCGCTTTATGTCGTCGATTCTTGAGTGGAGTTTTATTTTCACCTCAATATTTTACCAATCTAATATGAAGAAAAAGCGAATTAGCAAATGCTCGAGGGCAAGACACTAAAAAGACGACATACTATAATGGCAAAGAGTGTGAATTAATCACTGGAGAGCGTGATGCCAAGGTACTGTACATTTCTGATTGTCCCCACTTGTTTAATAGCGCTGTCCGGCTGTGCGACAAATCCGGTCACCGGTGATGCCGACTTCGTATTAATGAGTGAAGAACAGGAGATACAGCTCGGTCGTCAGACGCATATCGACGTCATGAAGCAATATCAGGAGTATGACGCCCCGGAGCTGCAGGCACTTGTTAACAATCTTGGTCAAGAACTCGCGGTGCAAAGCCATCGTAGTCATTTGAACTACACATTCACTCTGCTGGATTCACCTCAGGTCAATGCCTTTGCGACGCCAGGTGGCTATGTTTACATCACTCGCGGCATCCTCGCCTACATGAACAACGAAGAACAGCTTGCGGGCGTATTAGGACATGAACTCGGCCATGTTACCGCGCGCCACAGCGTACGCCAGCACAGCGCCCAGACCACCGCGGGCCTTTTTAGCATAATCGCCGCGATGGCTACCGGCAGCAATAATGTAGGGCAGGTTACAGGACAATTTGGCCAGGCTTTTGTGAGTGGCTATGGGCGCAGCCACGAACTGGAGGCCGACCGGCTTGGCGCAGAATATCTCGCTGGGATCGGGTATGACCCAGAAATGATGCTGGGCGTGGTGGGAATATTAAAGGATCAGGAGGAGTTTGAGCGTCAGCGCGCGCGGGAGGAAAATCGCGAGCCGCGCGCCTATCATGGTGTGTTTTCTACGCATCCACGCAATGATCAACGCTTGCAAGAAGTGATCCGGGCAGCCGAGAAATTTAAGAACCCAGATGCTCGTTATAGCAATCCAGATAAGTTTTTGCGCATGCTGGATGGCGTGACTTTTGGCAACAGCGAAGACCAAGGGGTCATGCGAGGCAATCAGTTTTATCACAAGCCTCTTGATCTAACCATTGCGTTTCCAGATGAATGGCGGGTCGACAATCAACCGACCCAACTGGTTGCTCTCAATCCGGAACAAAACAGTGTGCTGCTAATTCGCCTCGGCAAATCGGGCGACGCCTCGTCCCCCGATCAGTTTCTTCGTCAAAACTTCGAGAATCTGCAGAATATAGAGCGAATCGATGATAAAAGTTCTGCTGGAATGACCCAAGGTACGACACCGTTCGGTCAGGTTCCAGTTAAAGTTGCCGCGGTGTTTCATGATGATAAGGTGTTGGTGATTAATGGCTTTGGCAAGCTTGGGCCGCCAGATCGAGAGTTTCTCGATACCGTGCAAAGCGTTCGAAAACTTAAACCAAATGAACGAAAACTCGCGACCAGTAAAAAGCTAAAAGTCATGCGGGCCAAACAAGGAGATACTTTTGCCACTCTAGCGCGCCAATTGGGCCTGGAACAATACGGCGAGGAAAATCTGCGGCTGCTCAATGGCATGTATCCTGATGGAGAGCCTGAACCCGGACAATTAATCAAGATCATTCGATAATCTGTCATGCGTTGCGGATCGGTGCAAAGCGCTGCAAAGCATATGCTGAACAAGTGTTGTGACTGGCCACTGGAAAACCTCACCAATTCCTGTCAGCCTCTGATTTATGCGCTCCCAATCCACTTTTCCGTTTGACGGGTCCGGAATTGCGCCGGAATTGTTGCCAAATTTTCAGCATAGCTGGGAGCGATTCTGTGAAGTTGCTGACCAGACTGCGGTTGAAATTGTTAGTCAACGCAAGGATCTGCCGATGGTATGGTGCGCCAGTGACTTTGTGTCGAGCTGGTGTATCCGTCATCCTAATGGTCTGGTTGCCCTGATCACTAAATCTGAACTTGACCAGGCACCTCAAGACACCTTCTTTGCCAGTGCATTAACTGACCTTTTGAGTGACTGCGCTGACGAAGTCGATCTAGATAAAAACTTGAGGCTGTTTCGACAGCGGCAGATGGTGCGCTTAGCCTGGCAGGATCTGACTGGTATTGCCAAGCTGGAACAGACCATGGAAGCGGTGTCCGCCCTGGCCGAGGCGTCCGTTGAATCGGCATTGAATTGTCACTATGAGTGGTTATCCACGCGATTTGGAACTCCCAGGAATGAAAAAGGTGACCAAGTAAGAATGGTGGTTCTAGGGCTTGGAAAACTAGGCGGCCGAGAGCTCAACTACTCTTCCGATATTGATCTCATGTATGCGTATGATGGGGCCGGTGACACGGACGGCGAGCGCAGTCTGAGTAATCAGGAATTTTTTATCAAACTCGGAAGTAAAATAACCGGGGCATTGGATAGGATCGATAAAGATGGTTTCGTATTCCGCACTGATCTGCGTCTTCGCCCCAACGGGGATAGTGGACCCTTGGCGCTGTCGTTCGCGGCAATGGAACACTACTATCAGACTCATGGCCGTAACTGGGAACGCTATGCCCTGATCAAAGCCCGAGTGGTGGCAGGTGATCGAGACAGTGGCGAGCAATTGCTGTCGATGCTTAAACCATTTGTCTATCGTAAATATCTGGACTTTTCAGCTTTCGATTCGATCCGAGAGATGAAAACACTCATTGAGCGACAGCTAGAATCAGGTGGCAACCAGGGAGACGTTAAACTCGGACGAGGCGGTATTCGCGAGATTGAATTTCTGGTGCAAAACCACCAATTGATTCGAGGTGGACGGGAAAGAAGGTTGCAAACTAGTTCACTGTATCGAGCGATGCACCAGATGGTCAAGCTTGGGGTCCTGGATCAGACCGCCCATGATAAATTATTGAAAGCATACCGGTTCTTACGCAATGTAGAGCACCGTCTGCAGATGGTGGCGGATAGACAAACCCAACGTCTACCTCAGGATTCTACCGAACAGGTGCGTCTGGCCATGGCCATGGGGTACTCAAGTTGGGGCCAATTTATCGAAATTCTTGATCAGCACCGCGACAACGTTCATGACTTGTTCGGTGAAGTACTAGAAACCCCGGATAAGCCGACGGATGATACAGCGCTTTCTGCATTGGTGGCGTTATGGCAGGGGCAGTTGAATCCATCACAAGCGAGTGAAGAGCTCGCCAAGGCAGGCTTTAGCCAGCCTGACAACATTCCAGGATTACTTGCGCAGTTTCGCGCAGGGAGTTTATATCGGGCCTTTTCAAGTATTGAACGAGATCGTCTTGATCGACTGATGCCTCTTGTGCTCATGCAGGCAGGTATCCATGTCGAAGCCGAAAGAGCAATTTCATCGTTCATTTCTGTGGTTGAGGCAATTGGTCGTCGTTCTGTTTACTTGAGTCTGTTGATCGAAAACCCGATCGCACTCAAGCAATTATTGCATTTGTGCGCAGCCAGTCCATGGATTTCGCGGCACATCGGTCAGCACCCCGTAGTGTTGGATGAGTTACTACAGCCTATTGAGGGAATTGAAGGGCGCACCCGCGAACAGATTGCCGTTGAGCTTGATCACAGGCTGGGCCAGGTTGAGGCAGGAGACGTCGAAGCGCAGATGAATGCATTGCGTGAGTTTTATCATGCACAGGTGCTGCGAATTGCGGCCGCGGATGTGCGTGGTCAGATCGATGGTGACCAGGTTCAACAAGGCTTGACTCGGCTTGCCGAGGTGATTTTGAACCAAGTGCTTGAGGATGCCATTAAAGTAATACAACAAAAACAAGGCTCTCCTCCCGGCGACGTGGGCATAATCGCATATGGCAAGTTTGCCGGAGAAGAGCTGGGCTATCACTCTGACCTGGATATTGTCGTGTGCTTCGAGCCCGCACAGTCAGCGTCTCCAGCCGATGCGGAATACTATTTCAGCAGAGTTGGGCAGCGCCTGATCAATCTGCTGACTACCCGTACTCCGGCGGGTACGTTATACGAATTGGATATGCGGCTTCGGCCAAGCGGCCGCAGTGGCACGTTGGTGACTTCGTTCAAGGCATTTGAGGAGTATCAGCTTAATAATGCGTGGACTTGGGAGCATCAGGCGCTGGTGAGAGCGCGCGTGGTAGTGGGTGCTCCCAGCGTCAATGAACGTTTTGAGGGTATCCGTCGACGGGTCCTTTGCAGTCATCGACCAAGACCGGCTTTGCAGAAGGAAGTAATCGAAATGCGTCAGCGTATGGTAGAAGCCAACAGCAAGTCTGATCTGGATCACTACGATATCAAGCTCGACTATGGCGGCATAGTGGATATTGAATTTCTGGTTCAATACCTGGTTTTGGCGCATGCCGAAGATCATCCTGAAATTGTTGAACCACGAAATACCCGGCTGATCATAGCAGCTCTTGCGAAGCAGGGACTGCTAGATATTGATCAGGCAAATCAGTTGGTGGAGACCTACCGGCAGTTTCTGTGGCGTTCATTGGCGCTCAAACTGATGGACCGCCAGGTGGTGATTCCGCAGCAAGAACTGGAAACTGAGAGAGAGTATGTCAAGAAATTATGGCAGGCGACTTTTGGTTGACAAGTGCATCCCCGTGAATTATTAGTAGATTTTATTTGCTGTGCTCGGAAAAGCTGTCTATCCCGGGCCTGAGTATCAGAATTCGGAGTTTTTCTAATGTCTTTTAGTGATCGCGATGGCGTGATTTGGATGAATGGTGAGATGGTGCCGTGGCGTGACGCCAAGGTCCACGTGCTCACCCATACCCTGCATTATGGCATGGGGGTTTTTGAGGGCGTGCGCGCCTATCATGCAAAGAACGGAACCGCTATTTTTCGTTTACAGGACCACACCCGCAGATTAATGCAGTCGGCCCATATTTTAGGCATGAAGATCCCGTTTTCGGAAGATCAGATCAACCAGGCTCAGCTTGATGTGGTGAGAGAAAATGGGCTGGATTCGGCCTACTTGAGACCCATGGTGTTTCTGGGCTCCGAAGGCATGGGGCTGCGTGCAGACAACTTGAGTACCAACCTTTCGATTGCGGCCTGGGAATGGGGTTCCTACCTGGGTGAAGAAAATATGGAAAAGGGACTCAGGGTTCGGGTTTCCTCGTACGCGCGTCATCATGTCAATGTAAGCATGTGTCGCGCAAAAGCCAATGGTCATTACATCAATTCGATGCTGGCGCTGCAGGAAGCCCTTGATACCGGATACGACGAGGCATTGCTGCTTGATACCAGTGGTTTCGTAATGGAGGGTAGTGGCGAGAATCTGTTCATAATTCGCAATGGTGTAATTTATACTCCAGATTTGACTTCCGCACTGGATGGGGTGACCAGAAAGACCGCCAATCGCATCATTGCAGACGAGGGGCTTGAGCTGGTGGAAAAACGAATCACTCGAGACGAAGTTTATATCGCCGACGAAGCTTTTTTTACGGGGACAGCGGCAGAGGTCACGCCAATTCGAGAAGTTGACAATCGTCAGATTGGTACAGGAAAACGAGGGCCGATTACCGAGCGTATTCAAAGCAGATTCTTTGACGCCGTGCATGGTCGAGTCCCTGAATACGAGGAGTGGTTGAGTTATGTCTGAAGTAAGTAAAAATTCATCCAATGAACAAGATGACACACCCAATGCCCGGGAGCGGGTTGAGATCACTGCAGACGATCTGCCACTCCATTGCCCGATGCCGGGCAAACGGTTGTGGGATTCACACCCCAGAGTTTTTCTGCCCATAGCCGACAGTGGAGAAGAGACCTGCCCATATTGTGGCACGGTGTATGTATTGAAAGGCCCGGTCGCTAAGAGTCACTAGCGGGACGATTTCATCTCCCATCCATGAACAGAATTCTTGTCGTTGGACCCTCCTGGGTAGGCGACATGATAATGGCCCAGAGCCTGTTCAAGACTCTGATTCAGCAGCGGCCGGAGTGCCGGATTTCAGTGCTTGCCCCCTCCTGGAGCGAACCGGTACTGGCGCGAATGCCCGAAGTGACATCAAGCATTGCGATGCCAGTTGGCCACGGTCGTTTAGAGATTGCCCAACGCTGGCGGTTGAGTGGAACCTTGAAGTCACAATTCGATCAGGCAATCGTTTTACCTGGATCTTTCAAGTCTGCCCTGATTCCATGGTTTGCAGGGGTCAAGCGACGCACTGGTTTCATTGGAGAACAGCGTTACGGACTGCTTAACGATTATCGAAAGCTGGATCAAGGGGCTTTACCCTATAGTGTTCAGCGCTTCGTCGCCCTTGGCCACGAATCCGACCAGCCGCCCATTCCTCTGGATCAGATTCCGTGGCCGGTGCTGGAAATAGAATCAGATCGCCGTCACCAGATATGCAGCCAGTTTGGACTCAACCACCAGACTCCAATAATCGCATTGTGTCCGGGTGCCGAATACGGGCCAGCAAAACAATGGCCGCCGGATTACTTTGCCGAGGTAGCCAGACATCAGCTCGGGTTAAACCGGCAGGTCATGATACTGGGATCCGAAAAAGATCAAGCGGCAGCCAATTTGATCTGCGGAATTGCAAATGATTGTACCGACCTCACTGGAAAGACATCGCTCGGCGATGCCATTGACCTGATGTCAGCGGCTACCCATGTTGTGACTAATGATTCAGGCTTAATGCATGTGGCCGCGGCGGTTGGCTGTCATGTTGTCGCTATATATGGTTCTTCCAGTGACGCATTTACACCGCCTCTGACCAATACAGCCGACAGGCTGTATCTCGACCTCCCTTGTCGGCCCTGCTTTCAACGGCACTGTCCACTGGGGCACCTGGATTGTCTGCACAAACTGGAGGCCGCGCAGGTAATCGAGGTTCTGAATAAATAGCGGACTTTAGTGCCCAGACGATGACCAGATGCGGTGAAAAAATTGAATAACAACATGTCGATTGAGCCGCTGCGAGGTCGGACATTCGGCGCCACGATCACACTTAGTCTGTCCGGCAGCGCACAAGTCATCGCATACTGTCTCGAGCGATCATGACAAATGACACTTCAACATGCGTAGTCAACGGATTCACGGCATTTTTATTCTCCTGCACCGGACCAGTAGCAATCATTCTCGCCGTGGCGAACGCTACGGGCCTTGAACAACAACATGTGTCGTCCTGGCTTTTCGGCGGCTTCGCCATCACGGGCTTATTCACGCTTTTTTTCAGTTTCAGATATCGACAACCCATTGCCTTCGCCTGGACTATTCCGGGTACGGTATTGCTGTTATCTGCGCTGGATCATTTGGCGTTCCAGGAGGTGGTAGGTGCTTACCTGGTAACAGCGCTACTTATACTGATTGTGGGGATTACCGGCATTGGGAAAAAGGTGATCGAGCTGATACCGAAGCCGGTGGTGATGGCAATGGTGGCTGGAGTGTTTCTGGATTTTGGTTTACAACTGGTGGCTGCTTTTGGCCAATCAGCCATGATGGCGAGCGTGATGGTGGTGTCGTTTATTGGGGTGACCCTGTCACGCCGGGTTCAGCGTTTGTTTCCGCCGATCATGGTTGCCCTTGTCACCGGTGCAGTGGTGGTTATCTTAACCAATGCGGTTAAAGATACAGGGGTGCCACCAGGGATCCTGACCGCGCCCATTGTGTTTACACCGCAATTCTCTATCAGCGCCATAGTAGAGTTAGTTGTGCCACTGGCCATCACCGTGCTGATGGTTCAAAACGCGCAAGGATTCGCAGTGCTGAGTAATGCCGGTCACCAGCCGCCAGTCAACGCCATGACGACTGCTTGTGGTATTGGATCTTTTCTGCTCGGCCTGGTTGGATCTGTGTCTATGTGTGTCACTGGCCCATCCAACGCCATTCTCTCCAGCGGTGGCCCAAGACGGCAACAGTATATTGGTGCGGTGATTTATGGCCTGTTGGCGATACTGTTTGGTTTGTTCAGTACGTTTATGACCTGGCTCGCGCTCAAGCTTCCGGAAGCGTACATTGCGGTACTGGGGGGGCTTGCGGTGTTTCGAGTTCTAGAGGGTGCGTTCGTCGCGGCATTCTCAAATGGTTATACCTTGGGTGCATTGACCACGCTTTTAATTACGGTTTCGGATATCACCTTACTCAATATCGGTGCGCCGTTCTGGGGTCTGGTAATGGGGGCCATGGTATCGACGTTGCTCGAGGGTCATGCACAGAGCTAATTGACCTCTTAAGTGACCCAACCAACAATCATTCTTCGATTCAACCCTACACTATGTCGCAGAGCCCGATATAAGTCTTCTGGATAACTGGTGGAAGCGATAGGCGAGCAACAAGCCGGTTGCGGTCAGCCCCATGGCAAGCCCCCACCACAGACCGGTACCACCAAATTCCATCCAGAATGCCAGCCATGATCCACCGCCGATTCCGAGGATCCAGTAACCGAATCCTGCAATCCACAGCGGGGCTACGCTGTCTTTGACCCCACGTAAGGCGCGCGCCGCGATCGCCTGGAGCCCGTCGAATACCTGGAAGATGGCCGCGATAGTGAGAAATTGGATCGATAAAAGTGAGACCACTGCATAACCGGGATCGGAAGGGGCAATAAAAATATCGATGATGTAAGCGGCAAAACCCAGTGGAATGATCATCATCATGACCAGAATCAAAATACCGATAAGCATTCCGAGTATCCCGGACTGTCGGGCGGTATCGAGACGGTTTCTGCCAGTGCCATGTGCGACCCGGACCATGGTGGCCTCAGCAATACCCAAGGCAATTACGAACGGTATTCCGACCCACGACATTACTATTTCATATGCCGCGAGCGTCTCAGCACCGATGATGCCGGATAGAATTGACGCAGCGGAAAACATGCCCGCTTCCAGGAATACCAGACCGGCTACCGGTATACCGAGCAGCATAATTTCCTTACAAATCTCGGTATCTAGCTTCCAGCGCTCGGCAAATACCCCGTACCCACGCAGCGCGGTGGTCCGGTAGACGTGCCAGAGTAAAGCGAGGAACATCAGCCAGGATACGATACTGGTAGCCAGTCCGGCTCCGAAAAGACCCAATGCGGGGACGCCCCATCCACCGTGCACCAACCATAGGGTCAGGAGATAGTTAACCAGCACCGCCACCGCAGTAATTGACATGACGGCTTGGGGCCGAGCCAGGGCCGAGACAAAGTTTCTGAGCACAGCGAAAAACAGCACCGGGAGTACGCAGGCGCTTAGTCCATGCAGATAGGGCACCACCAGATGCAGCACTCGGGGATCCTGACTGGTCCATCCTAATATGATATCGAGATGCCATACCAGTATCATTGAGGGTGTGCCGAGCAACAACGAAACAATAATTCCCTGCCTCACGGCAAGCCCTGCCTGTTTTTTTTCTCCGGCCCCCTCCGCTTGCGCGCACAACACCCCTACGATAGACAACAAGCCCATTAGAATGACCAACACCTCGAAAGACAAATTGCCGGCAATGCCTACGGCCGCCAGTTCGTAGTACCCAAGTTTGCCAACCACCATCTTGGTGGTGACAAACATGGCAAATTCAGCAAGATAGGCGGCAGAAAGTGGTAACGCGATGCGCATCAAGGTTACCGCCTCACTTCTAGTTCCCGGGTTTGTGATCAAGGGTGATCCTTTAAAAAAACGCGAGTATAGCGACTAACGGACTACTAATTTGAATGGTTTAAAAACATAATTGAGAATAATCGACCGGGTCTTTACACTCTGACAACAATTAACAGGTGGGCGCGCGCCTCGATACGTCGAGACTGGAAAAACAGGACAAAGGGTTGAACGTTACCTGGGCGAATGGTGATGAGAGCTTTCATCAAAAGTACCGGCTTCTGGCAAGTCGGTTGGGTCACGATCAAGAGGCTGATCTGATCCTGTCTGGCGATATGGTAGCCTAAAGCTAAGGATGTCCTCTCATTTTATCAATTGGAGTGAATTAGATGAAACAGCGTGTAGCGGTGGTGACCGGTGGGCTGCAGGGTATTGGTCTGGCTGTTGCCCAGGCCTTGACCCAAAACGGAGTGCGCGTAGCGGTAGGCTCTAGGAGAGGTGGCGACCCCCGAGCATCCAGTGCGGCGAACAAAGCGGTGGGCAGCGACGGACTTGTTAGTCGCCTTGACGTAGCTTCTTCAGATTCAGTGGAAGCGTTTATTGAAGAAGTTAAAGCTGCGATGGGCATGCCTGACATTCTAATCAATGCGGCTGGTGTGTCGGTGCATCAGACCGTGTGCGGTCATTCTGATGAAGACTGGAACCAAGTCATCGATATCAATCTTAGCGGACCGTTTCGCATGATCAGGGCATGTCTACCTGAGATGAAGCAGCAAGGATGGGGGAGGATCGTTAATATTGCCTCGACAGCCGCCAGAACTGCGGCTCCTACCCACGCGGCGTACTGCGCTTCAAAAACTGGATTGGTGGGCATGACTCGTGCGGTGGCATTGGAAGGCGGACCACATGGGGTAACCTGCGTTGCAATCAGTCCGGGTTGGGTGGAAACAGACATGTTGCGTGAGAGCGCGCGTACTATGGCGAAAACATCCGGACGCACCGAGGCCGAGGAAATTGCCGCAATGGGCGCGACTAATCCGCAGAATCGCCTTATTCAACCCGAGGAGATCGCAGCGCTAACGACGTATTGCTGTTCAGAGGCTGCGGCTGGCCTGACCATGGAAGATATTCAGGTTAACGCAGGGGCGTTGTGGTAACTGGAGGAGCCGTGCACACCAGTTCATAGGGGTAACGCTCAGAGATGGTTCCCGTATGCTGAAACACATCCAGTATGACTTCGTATGCTTGAGGCGTAATCTCCACATGGGGCGTCCAGCAGCCAAGCTGCTGGTAGGTGGCGATGCACGCCTCAAGGGCGCTGAGATCGGTATCCGGGAAAAAATCCTTTTCCATACTGGCGATCTCATTTGCGGGTGCCCGATTTAGAAATTCGCGGGCATTGGCATAAGCCGTGGTAAATGCGATGGCCATGTCCGACTGAAGCCACTCCCGTGATGCCGCCAGACTTGAAAACGCGCAGGGGCCTATCTTCGGTCCGACCTGGGCCACGATGGTGGCTATTCCATCTGCCTCCAGCTGTTGCGGGAAGGGCCCTTGCTGCTGGACGTATTGACCAGCGCCGTGACGGAAGGCGGCGTCGATATCCGCAGCTCCGCCAGGTGTCACCGCAATGATCTTTTCATAATCGATCCCTGCCTGATGGCAGGCATAGCGAAACATTGCGTTGGGCTGGCCACCTTTGAACATCACTACTTCCGCGCCTTCGAGTTTGTTCCAAGAGAAATCTGGATCTGGTGTTCGGCCGCTGATAAAGAATCCATCCATTTCATTAATCTGGGCAAAGTGCACTGCAACCGGCGTCTCTCCTTTGTTCAAAGAATTAAATCCCTGGCTTGGTGCAGTTTGGATCACATGCGCCGAACCATCGACAATGGCGTCGACGGCCGACTTGCCTGGCGCGGATACCGACCACTCATAATCCAGTTCCTGTTCTCGCAGGAATCCGCCTGCCATGGTTACAATCAATGGGGAATAGAAGGCTGAAAAAAGTGTGAACTGGATGTTGATAGTAGTCATGAAAGTGCAGGTATCTTTTTTAAAAGAACGGGCACCTTCCCATAGGCATGCAGTAATATCAAGGATGATCGATATCGCCCGAAGCCTCGATGAACGATAAACTATACAATTTATCTCATCGCTGCAGGTCTGCAATTATCCGGAGGTATTTCATGACAAAAAACAGACTTGAGGACAAGCTGGATGCGGTATATCAATCGGGTGGAGATCGTGATAAGCAGGATGCGGTCTATGACCAGTGGGCAAGGAATTATGACCAGGATCTTTGGGCTTCGGGTAATCCCTATATCGCCTTAATGACAGGGATGGCCGGGCGCCATATTCATGACAAGACGGCGAAGATACTGGACGCGGGTTGCGGCACAGGCAATATGGCACAGCTATTGGTCGCGATCGGCTATAAAAACATAGTGGGCATTGACGCTTCCGAAGGAATGCTGGCGGTGGCCCGATCCAAGGGGGTCTATCAGGAAGTGCATCAGCTGTTGCTCGAAGGAAAAATCAACTTGTCATCCAATAGTTTTGACGCGGTGACAGCGGCCGGGGTATTGACTCACGGCCACGCCGGCCCAGACTCTCTGGACGGACTGTTGACCTTAGCAAAGCCAGGTGCACCGATTATTTTCTCAATCTCAAAGCCCGCTATGGAAGAGTGTGGATACGCCGATAAGATCGAGGCCCTTGAAAAATCGGGTCAATGGCGGCTCGCGGATCAAAGTGATCAGTTTCGTACTTATCCGTTTTCTGATCAATATGCCGATCTGCGACATTGGATCTATGTTTTTCGCAAATCGGATTAAAGATAATTCCATTGCCAAATTCGAATTGAATCACCACAATACCGATATAAGTTTTTAGCGCACATTTTCCGTCCAATCTAATACTTTTTCCTTTTATCTGATTGCATAACACTGACCTGATGCCCGCGCAAAACGGGAGTAAGAAAGTATTCATACTGGATACTAATGTTCTTCTTGTCGATCCCGATGCGATTGACAATTTCGAAGATAATATTGTCGTGATTTCCATGACTGTACTGGAGGAGCTGGATGGCCTGAAAAAACGTTCTTCGACAGAGTATGAAGCGCGCCTCGCGATTCATAGAATACTCGGTCTAACTACGCGACATAAGCCAGGTGAACCGGTGTCGCTGAAATCTGGAGGGTTGTTTATTCTTGATGCCAGCGAGCTGCAAAACCGTAACGTAAAGGGATTTGACCTGACCCTGGATAAGCCAGACAACCGGCTGCTGGCGCTTGCGATCAAGTACAAGCATGCCCCTGATTTACCCAGCAGGGTTGTGATCGTGACCAACGATGCAGCGGTGAGAATGAAAGCGCATGCTCTAGGGCTGGCTTCCGAGGAATACGAAGCGGTCAACTTTCGTAGCCAGGTGGATGAACTGTATCGGGAGCCAACTGTGGTCGACCTTGAGGCGGCTCAGGTCAATAAATGGATACAGGGAAAACCGATTACGTTCCAGCATGATCACAATGAACCAGTGATCGTGCGCATAGAACAGGGAGAGCCTATGACAGGATATTACAGCGATGGTGAACTACGTCCTTATGGTGCGCTGATCTCAACTATTATTGAGCCATTAAACACGCAGCAGGAGTTAGCGTTACAGATTCTTTACGACCAATCCAAAAAAGTCGTGGCGCTAGTTGGTCAGGCCGGCACCGGTAAGACCATTCTGGCTCTGGCGGCAGCTATCGAGCAGAAGTTACTCAGCACCTCCCCAGGAAAAGTTTATATTTTTCGGCCAAACGATCAGGTGGCAGATGATATCGGATTCCTGCCAGGCAAGATTGACGAGAAATTCAGTCCCTATAAACGGGCAATTCGGGATGCCTACGAAGTCATTCAAAATGCCGTCAACAAGGTAAAGAAGAACAAGCGGATCCAGGATTTTGATGCGTTAACCAATGATGAAGGCGGCGGTCGCATGCCGATACTGCCTGTCAATTTTATGCGCGGAAGCACCCTGCACAATGCTTTGATCATTATCGATGAGGCCCAGAATTTCAGCCCCCACCAGATGAAAACACTGTTGACCCGGGCAGGTCGAAATACACGAGTCATTATTACCGGCGATCCAGACCAGATTGATAACCGGTTTTTGACCAAGCGTTCGTGCGGACTGACGCACGTCATTGGTAACATGCGTGACCATGACATATTCGCTTATATTAATTTGACTCAAGGCGAACGTTCTGAGATTGCCAGCCTTGCTGCCAGAGTGCTTTGATTCTATTTGTGTCGAAATTTTTTGATAAACTGTAGCGGCATAGCCTGTTACATCCACAACCGGGTTTGCGCCAAGTGTCCGATCAGGGCAACTCGTGATAGTGACTTAATGAATCCGCAAATGTCTACTCATGAGCAACTGGGTTGGCCCTTAAAAAATGGACCGCTATGAAACACGAGCTGAACATTTTAATGCTTGTGTTGCGGCGATAAGTTGAGTCGGCAACCCATTACACCCCTTTAGATACTCGCTATTGTGGTCCACAATGGCTAACAGCATAGAGTGTAACGACTACAAAGAATTGACGTGACAGCGCCAACATTCTACTGCTTTCGAGCAGCCGGTATTTGATGCCTAATCGCTGGCTGATACTGTCTGTACTCACCCTGGCGCGAGTCACGATGGGTTTCCAGTTTCAGTCTCTTGCAGCCGTGGGCTCTGCATTGACTACCGAGACTGCGATCACTTATACCGCGCTGGGCGCACTCGTGGGTATTTATCTGTTGCCCGGAGCTTTCTTTGCTATTCCTAGCGGCTGGCTTGGGAAACGCTTTGGCGATAAACGGCTGGTGCTGATCGGGCTCGCGATGATGACCTGTGGGGGAGCCTTATTGGCTATGTCGCAGGTTTATGAAGTTATATTCGCCGGTCGACTGATTTCTGGTGCCGGTGCCGTTTTACTCAACGTGCTCGTTACCAAAATGGTCACTGACTGGTTCGCTGACCGTGGCATTGTTACAGTCATGGGTATCCTGATTTCGAGTTGGCCGCTGGGCATCGCCATTGCGTTAATGACAATGGGTCCGTTGACTGAAATAGCAGGATTAGCCTGGGCATTCGCGATTCCTGTTGTCCTCTGCGCAATGGCATTGATACTGGTCGCTATAGTCTATACCAGCCCGGAGGCCATGCAGATCAACGGACGCAATGCAAAAGAAAAACCTGTCCACGGCCTGTCGCCTATCGAATTTAAAGGCGTTGTCTTGAGCGGGTGTGTTTGGTGTTTTTACAACATCGCTTTTATTTTGCCACTCAGCTTTGGGCCGGAGTTTCTGGCCACCCAAGGAATGAGTCTGGCAGCCGCCGGTGCGATTGTAAGCCTCACAAGCTGGTTGATTATTCCCGCTCTGCCGATAGGAGCCCGGTTGGCAGAACAAATAGGACACCCCGTAACCATCATGGTGGTGAGCTTCATAGCGATTGCAATCGTTATCTGGACAATTCCAATGACATCATCTTATGTTTTAATGTTTGCGAGTCTGGGATTAATATTTGGGCCCGCCGGCGGACTGATTATGGCGTTACCAGCGCAGGTGCTGCGTAGCGAGAATCGTGCTGTAGGCATGGGGATATTCTTTACCATCTACTATATCGGCATGGGCGTCATCCCAGCTGTAGCGGGCTACATCCGGGATATCAGTGGCAATCCAGCCGCGCCGTTCTGGTTTGCAGGATCTATGATTCTTGTGGCCCTGCTGTCATTGATCGGTTTTCGTATCTTGTTGACCAGACACCTGAAGTGCTCGTAGTGAATTTACGCGAGTTTCTTGTAACCAGAGCAACAATGGAAACTGGGGAACTGCTTCTGGTTTGAGAGCGGTTACTCAAGGGGCTAGTTTAAAGGCGATGGATGTCCATTTCTGCTGGAACCCTTTAGTTCAACTTGGATTTTTAAATGACTGCCCAGAGCATGAGTGGCAGTGAATTAGTGAATCCTCTTAGTCATCACTCCATGCCCACATAACTAATGTGCTGCGCGATCCACTAAAATGTGATAATGACACCCGAAACCTATTTTGCCCAGAATGATGGGGTCAATATTGCCTATCAAGCAGTTGGTGATGGCCATCGTGATCTGATTATCATACCTGGCTTGCTATCCAACCTCGACCTGTTTTGGGAAGAGCCAATGGCGGCGCGATTCTTTCTCTCGCTGTCTCGAATCTTCCGCGTGATCCTTATCGACAGACGTGGCACTGGTCTCTCGGATCGTGTACCCCCACCAACTCTTGAAGAACAAATTGACGACGTGAGCGCCGTGATGCGTGCTGTAAACTCCGAGAGCGCGACTTTATTAGGATGGTCCGAAGGAGGGTGTATGAGTGCGTTGTTCGCGGCTACCCATCCTGACCGCACAGACTCTCTAATACTGATTGGTTGTTTTGCACGCTGGATTGCTACTGATGACTATCCGTGCGGCGTGGCAAGAGAAGAAGTGGATGAATGGTTGATCGAGGCTGAAAAAGAGTGGGGTGGACCTATTGCCATCGATGTTCTTGTTCCGTCGCTCGCGGACAATGTGAAGTTCCGCCATTGGCTAGCAAAGTTTTACAGATCAAGCGCAAGTAAGTCAGATTTTATGAAACTTTTGAGGATGAACATGGAAATTGATCTTCGAGCCGTTCTACCGACAATAAAAGTACCTACTCTCGTGTTTCAGGCAAAGGAAGATCGCACAACACCCCTTGAGGCGGGGCGTGATCTTGCGCGCCGAATAGGTGGATCTAAGCTAGTCGAATTGGATACTTCTGATCATTTGCCTTGGGTGGGATGCCCGGACGAGATCGTCGAAGAGATACGACGTTTTCATGGCGGAGATTCACAGTCCCACATTGCCAATCGTGTGCTGACTACTGTACTTTTTACCGATATAGTTGACTCGACGCAGCTTGCGGCGAACCTGGGTGACATTGGTTGGCGTGATCTTCTCGAAGAACATCATAAAGCAGTCAGGCGAGAGCTGGAGATTTACCGTGGTAAGGAAATTAAGACTACGGGAGACGGATTTCATGCCACGTTTGATGGGCCGGCACGTGGAGTTCAATGTTCATTTTCCATACGTGAAGCAACACGCCAGCTCGGACTGAGCCTTCGACTGGGTCTTCATACTGGTGAATGTGAAATCAGAGACAATTCCCTGGAGGGATTGGCGATTCATATCGCGGCGCGCGTGTCGGCCAAGGCTGGTCGGGACGAAATCCTTGTCTCACGTACAGTCAAAGATCTTGTTGCTGGATCAGGGATCGTGTTTGAAGAC
Source organism: Gammaproteobacteria bacterium (assembly GCA_024644945.1). Taxonomy (GTDB): domain Bacteria; phylum Pseudomonadota; class Gammaproteobacteria; order Arenicellales; family Poriferihabitantaceae; genus VYFG01. The sequence continues at coordinate 242,692 of JAHEGU010000001.1, forward strand.
TTTGGGTCGCATACACTAAAGGGCATTCCCGACAGTCTCCAGCTTTTCAAAGTAACCGCCGTATAGTGATTGTAGCCTATGCTGAACACTCGGCTGGTGAGGCTCAGGCGTTTCAGCCAGGCTGACAGGCTAGGGCAGAGATTGCCCGCAGAGGCCAATCTGCCGCTTAGAAAACAGAGTTAGCTTATACAGTGGTAATTGGTGATATAGACTTAACTCAACCGAGAGTAAAAACGGGGAAGAACTCGAGCTACATAGTGATAAGAAAGTGTAACGAAGCAGATATCGATGTGATTTACGAGATCATCAACGATGCCGCACAGGCTTACTGCGGTTTGATTCCTGAAGACATGTGGCATGACCCCTATATGTCGAAGGCGACGCTTATACAAGAGCTGCAAGATGGAGTGGTATTTTGGGGTATGATTGAAAACGATAACTTGGTCGCCGTTATGGGCATGCAGGATAAATTCGACGTTGCGCTAATTCGTCATGCCTATACTAAGACGGAGCAAAGAGCCAAAGGGATCGGGTCCCGCTTACTCCAGTTTATCGAACGAGAAACTGACAAACCGGTCCTCGTGGGCACATGGGCAGTTGCAAACTGGGCAATTAGCTTTTATCAGTCAAATGGCTACAAACTGGTATCAGAACAGGAGAAAAACCAGCTACTCCGTGATTACTGGCGTATTTCTGATCGGCAAATCCAAACATCGGTGGTACTTGCTAAAAACTAGATAAAAATATCCACTCGATTCCGCCGTGCAGTGGGCTGGTTTCATTACCAGTTCAAATTAATCTAGCCCATATCAGAATATTTGACGCAACTTAAAGTCAATTCATTGACGTGTTTCTATCGGATGACCTGCGGTTTTTATTGCCTATCTGTGCTGCGGGATTGGACGTCGGCATCTACTGACTTGTGCAAACCTGATTATTACCCGCTTTTTGCGACGGAGTGCGTCTTTGAGTTTCATCTAATATTGTTAAAGGTTATTGTGACCGCTTTTTCTAGATGATGTATAGGAATTATTGCCTGTTGAAACTGTCATATCGACATTATGGTAGATACATCTGAAAGACGCGTATTGGATAGAAAATCGGAAAATACGGGATTCTTTTGGCATTGGGCTTTACCTGGCAGCCGCTACGAATTTGAGGTGTTGCCGGAGCGATTGCACAATTCTATCCAGGATCAGCAAGAGCGCAGCGAAATCCTGATTAGCCTGATCCAGCTGCTTATCGTATTCATTTTTGCATTGCTCTACGCGATAGCCCCGAAAACCTTCTCCCAGGAAGCTGATTTTGCACCGGTACCCTGGGTCCTGACGGCATATTTTGTTTTCAGTCTGGTGCGTCTCGGTTTGGCTATTAACCGTAAGTTGCCGGACTGGATGTTATATCTTTCCGCGTTCGTCGATATAGCGTTATTACTCGGATTGATATGGAGCTTTCATCTGCAATACGAGCAGCCGGCCTCATTTTATCTTAAGGCGCCGACACTGTTATATCTATTTATTTTTATCGGTATCCGTGCACTGCATTTTGATCCCCGGTTTGTGATCGCAACCGGCGTCTGCGCGGCCATCGGCTGGTTGTTGATGGTGGCATACGTGCTGTTTAACGACCCAGCCGATAATATGATTACGAATGACTATGTCGAATATATGACCTCGAACAGTATTTTAGTTGGTGCCGAGTTCGACAAAGTCGTATCGATATTGATGGTCACGGGAGTGCTGGCGCTTGCCCTGCATCGTGCCAGAATCCTGCTGGTTGAATCAGTGATTGAGGGCAGCGCGGTGCGCGACTTGTCTCGATTTGTGCCACAGGAGGTTGCGCAGCAGGTGATCCACTCGGAGGAGGGGGCCATTACAGGCAAGGGCGAAGTGCGTGAGTGCACAATTTTATTTACAGACATTGAGGGGTTCACCTCAATCAGTGAAACCCTTCCTCCAGAAAAGTTGATCAATGCACTCAATCATTATTTCAGTTTGATCGCGGCACCAATACATAAACACGGCGGAGTGATCAGTCAGTTTCAGGGGGACGCAGTGCTTGCGACGTTTAATGTACCTAAACCGGATCAAAACCATGCGAGTCACGCGGTCAGAGCTGCGATTGAGATTCAGTCAGTTCTAGATAGAGAGGAGCTTGGCGATGGGGTGGTTTTTAAAACCCGGATTGGGATCAATACTGGATCGGTGGTGGCTGGTCTGGTTGGTTCAGGTGAGCGAGTTGGATATACCGTGCATGGTGATAATGTGAACCTTGCGGCACGTCTTGAACACATGAATAAGAAATACGGCACACGGATTATTGTTTCAGAATACACCCTGGCTAAAATTCCAGAGGGCATATATGCGTTCAGCGAGATCGGAGAAGTACCGGTGCGCGGCTTGAACCAGCCAATCAGGATTTATACCGTCAGATCAGATGCCTAGTACTCGCTTTGCATTTCAATCCTTAGAGCAAGGGGCGTCCGTCGGTTTCGAGAAGCGCCGCGCGGCCGATTGCTGACCTGCATTAAATTTTTCTGAATGGCAGATTTGAATTGCAGTTTCAACCGATCGGCCCAACGCATGCCTCTGCGATGCATGCTTTTTGATTTGAAAGTCTGAAATTCAGCTAAGCAGGCGCTGGACCCCTACCCCCGGGGAGACTTCCGCACTTCCGTGTCGGTCATCTGGCAGCCGCGGATATCATAATATTGCGCTGAAAATGATTCAGATCATTTCGTTTGCTGTAATTTGAGTGTATTAGCTAATCCACAATCGGGAATATCTTGGGAGTGAGTAATATGGCTTATCGATTCAGCGGCTATCTGATGGTGGCCTGTCTCACAGCAACCTCGTTGCAGTCTGTCTTTGCAGGGGAGTTTACCGAAGCGATGACCAAGGGCAAAGCATATGGTGATTTCAACCTGCGTTATGAGTCCGTTGTTCAGGACAATGATCTCGAGGATGCCAAAGCACTCACCCTGCGGTCACGCCTTGGTTATATCACTGGTGATTACTCGGGATTGTCCGGATTGATCGAATTTGAGGACTCGCGTGTAGTTGCTGGAGTGGATGAGTACGACGATGGTCTGGGGTCAAACCCGGAGTACTCGTTGATAGCGGATCCGGAAACCACGGAGCTCGACCAGGGCTACCTGCAATACAAGGGGTCAGGACTGCGGTCACGGCTTGGGCGACAGGTGATTACCTATGACAATCAACGATTCGTTGGTCATGTCGGATGGCGACAGGACCGACAAACCTTTGACGCGTTTGCCATATCTCATAAATTCGAACAAGGCCCCGACCTGAGCTACAGCTACATTGATAAACGCAACCGAATCTTTGCTGAAGAGAGAGATATCGATTCCAAAGATAACTTGTTCAATGTCGGGTATGAAAGTGCGATTGGCAAACTTACCGGCTATGTTTACCTTCTGGAACAGGATGATTTGTCCAAACTGAGTTTCGATACCTATGGTGTTCGATTCAGTGGTTCATCTCCAGCTGGAGAGTTGAGGGTTCACTACACTGCCGAATACGCAACACAGGACAAGACCGAAGAGGGTATGCCGGATTTCGAAGCCGACTACTACAAATTAAAAGGCGGGCTGGAGTTCACCAATATTACTGCCAATGTGGGCTATGAGGTTTTGGGTTCAGATAACGGCGAGTATGGATTTTCCACTCCAATAGCGACCTTGCACAAGTTTAACGGATGGGCTGATCGGTTCTTGTCAACTCCCGAAGAAGGGTTGGTGGATCTTTCAATCAACTTGACGGGTAAGCTAGCTGGCGGCAACTGGATTGTGGCATGGCACGATTTTGAGGCCGATAAGAGCAGTATTAGTGTCAAAGATCTCGGTGATGAAATTGATATTTCCTATGTCAGGCCTTTTCATAAATATATTACAGCTGGAATCAAGTACGCTGATTATTCCGCCGGTGACATAAAAGTGGATACCGAAAAGTTCTGGCTCTGGGTGAGTGTCAGGTTCTAGTGTGTGGAGGTAATCAAATTTGCCGGGATGCAAGGGGGGCAACCTTTTTTACCGAGGTTCGGCACTGGCAATTAGAACTCTTTAATTTCTTCAAGCTGAAGGTCAGCAACGAGAGATTCCATCGGTTGGTGCAACAATCGGCACTAAGAGTTCATGCGCGAAGTCCGCACGTCATTGGCATGGTGTTCGTCAGTCCATAACTATTCGCCGTTTCTGTCAAGTACTACTCACTGGCTTGTCTTCGGGTAGTGCTATGCAGATGTGTACGATGCGCATTCAGGTTTCTATGAATCCTGTTTTTTCATCGTAGAATCTCATCATGGGTAGAAAATTCTACTTATAAACTCATTTAATCCCGGCGGGATTACACCAGCTTGCGTCTCTCAAGAGTGGGATAAGGAACGAAGAGCCCCTGCCCAGAACAACCGATTAAAAAAATATTTATTAGCACGTTCTCGAGAAAGCTATTGCGGCGAAATTGCGTTTTAGTTAGAACTCCCGAGTTGTGCAATTACCCTTTTACAGATCAGGACTGCCGTTCACCTTCCACGGGAATCGAAATGATATTGTGGGGCACTATCGGTATGGATAGTCCTTTTAGTAAACGAGGATCAAGCGCTTCTGATTTAATATCATTTTCGATCAAGGCAAGAACCTTTTCGGTCACTAGAACCTGACCGTTCTCGGCTTCATCACATAATCGGGAGGCAAGGTTGACCGAACTACCGTTGGCGGTGTAATCGAAACGGCCTTCGTATCCGACCATGCCCAGGGTGGCGTAACCCACGGTTAAACCTATTCCAAAGCCGAGTTCGAATCCAAGTTTCTGCCATTGCCCGGATAACTCGTCCATTCGATTCCGCATCGTGATTGCCAGGGTAACCGCTGTATAGGCCGGATCGTCGCAGGGCATTGGATCGTTGAATATGACCATGATTCCATCGCCAGCACGATGATCGATTGTGCCCCCCATCTGATAGATCAGTTTTCCCATTTCTTCATGATACTGTTGCAGCACTTCCATGGCTTCTTCCGGCTCAACCTCTTCGGAAAAGCGTGTGAACCCCCTCAAGTCACAAAAAAGTGTGGCAATTTTCCGACGGTGGCTATGAAGAAATTTATCCCCTCCCGATGACACCACGAGGTCCGCCACCTGGGGTGAGAGAAAACGGCGAAGCCGGCCTAGTCGCTCAAGCTCCTCCACCTGCCGGTGCACCCGTTCTTCCAAGTTCTGATTTAGGTCCTTGAGTTCCGCCGCTTGGCTATTAACTGTCTCGAAAAGTTCGTGGATGCGCAGCAGCGATCTGACCCGGGCCAGCAGTTCATGCATGTCTACCGGTTTGGTCAGGAAATCGTCGGCTCCCGCCTCAATACCCTTGACCCGGTCGTCGGTTGAATCTAGTGCAGTTACCAGAACAATAGGAAGCATAGTGTGAATTGCATCAGCACGTATATTCTTACAAACCTCAAACCCACTCATGCCAGGCATTATCACGTCCAGAAGAACAAGGTCCAGGGAAGTAGAGCTGACTAGAGCCATTGCCTCTTCGCCACTTGAAGCGGTGAACACCTGATGCCCCTTCGCTGTAAGGATATCCTCTAGCAACCTGACATTCTGGGGCAGATCATCAACCACAAGAATCCGCCCCTTCCTGTCGTTTGTCATTTATCCATCCTCATCCTTTAGTTAGCATCCCAGTAATGCGCTCGATAAAACTTTTTATTTCTAGAGGCTTGGGCTGGTAGTCATCGAATCCGACTTCGAGCAACTTTTTGCGGTCATGGGTCATCACCGATGCCGTGACCGCAATGACCGGAATACTTGCTGTCTTCGAATCCTGCCGTAAGACCTTGAGCGCTTCAATGCCGCTCATACCGGGAAGCTGAATATCAAGAAGTATAAGGTCCGGTATGTCTGCTATGGCAAGCTTAATTCCCTCTTCGGCGTTATCCGCCTCAACTACAGTGTAGCCATGAAATTGAAGTAGATCCCGCATCAGTTTCATGTTTTTCTCGTTATCTTCTACAATAAGAATTTTTTTTGCTTCGGCCATTATGCTTGTATGGGTAGAGTGAAAATGAATGTAGATCCTTTGTTAAGTTCGCTTTCGACGTGCAACTCACCACCATGCATTTCTACAAAAGTACGGGTCAGCGCGAGGCCCAGCCCGGTGCCTTGGTGTTTCATATCTGATGTAGAGCCGACTTGTTGAAACTCATCGAAGACTTTGTCGAGATTCTCTACTGCTATCCCAATCCCAGTATCCTGCACCGAGACTTTCAATACATCATCTTCTTTGACCGCTAGCACAGACACCTGTCCTCCATCCGGTGTAAACTTTATAGCGTTGGATAGAAGATTCAACATGATTTGCTTGAATTTCCGCTCATCCGCGACAAATTGCCCGAGCCTCTCATCTATATGGGATTGAAGCGTGATGGAATGGCGTGAGGCCCGCTCCTTGACCAGTACCAGAGAATTTTCTATCGCTACAGGTAATTCGAAAGCACTCAGGTTCAGTTCCATTCGCCCTGCTTCAATTTTAGCCAGATCCAGAATGTCGTTGATCAAGGAGAGCAGGTGTCGACCGGAGCTGTGAATATCCTCGATATACTCACCCTGCTTTTCATTAAGTTCTCCAAACATACGTTCCTTTAGTACTTCTGAAAAACCAATAACGGCGTTAAGCGGTGTGCGCAATTCGTGAGACATGTTGGCGAGAAACTCCGACTTATGGCGATTGGCTTCGACTGCTTCATCCCGTAGCCCCTTGAGTTCAACCGCTTGGGTTTCTAATTTCCCCGTTCTTTCAGCCACCCTTTGCTCTAGAGTCAAATTCATCTGCCGTAGCGCCAGTTCGGAATTGTGCGTTTTCCTAACTACAAATATGGCAATCAATATACTTACTACCGAAGCAATCATCGCCAGTACCGTTATATAAGTCACCGACTCACTATATGTTTTGTTAGCAGCTAGCAGAGATTTTTCTGTCTTGTCCTGTTGGTAATCCACCATCAATCGGAACTGGTCCAGTATTCGATTTTGGCTGGGTAGTGCCTCGTTTCGAAGAATCGTAATCGCCGTTTCAAGGTCATCTGCGACCATTGCATCAAGAACTTTTTCCTGCAGTGGTACGGTGTGCTGAACCCTTTTGAGCTGTTCTTCCAGTAACCTCGACTCCGTGTCATCCAGAACCATATTGTTGAACTCAAGCCTCGCTTCAGCGAATTTTGCCCCCAAAGCGTTAAATCGAAGGTATTCCTCATCACGTTCGAATGGGTCTTCGATGTTGATCATGATTAGAAGCACTACCGTACGCTCCCGTGCTGAATTGTACATGGTGTTAATTAGTCTGGCTTTTACATTATTATCAGTAACGATGACCTTCATGCCTCGGTTAATTTCTGAGATACGTACAATCCCGATGACCGCCACACTAACCAGTAAAACAATAATGCCAACAAACCCTAGTATCAGCGTGACACGGCTTTCCGCATCTTTAACGCTTTCAGATTTCTTACCGGAAGATGCCCATTGATACGCGCTTCCTTTGTCCGGGTCAGTCATTGTTATAAGTCGCGAAGATTAAATGGCAGCCGATAACAAGACCACGATCTCTCGCATACTCTGGTCAGTGGGCAATTTGAAAAGAAGTGCCTGAACCAATTTTCAGGCTTATCGATAGCGCCTATACACGCCAGCATTGCGGCATTGGACACTGGTACATCGGGAACATCAATTTGATCATTCATGGAATGTTCCGCAGATCTTATTGACAGTTAAAAAGTTTACAGCATAAAGTTATCCGTGTAACGCCGATTTCCCGCCTCCGCTAATATAAGCTGTAAAAAGCTAATATCTGGGCGATCAAATCAGAATGATTTAGGTGTGCACAGTTGGAAATTGCGCGATGTAGAATTTCAAACCTGGAAAAATAGCGCGATTGAAGCTACCTGCTTACTCGAGCAGATAAATCTTTATGAATTTTTGATATTAGGCAATAAAGATCTTGTTTAATGTACTGAAGCTTATCCCACCCGTGCTTTGATTTCGAATCGAATAATATAAGAATTTGAATGACGGCTTCGAGTAGTGGAAACTACAGATTACTTAAAGAATACTCTTAAAGAAGCCGATATCAAATATTCTAGCGCTCACTCTAGATCGCCGTGTATCATTGTAGGAAATCTGTAGTCTGCGAGTAGACATTTCAGCTATGAACATTCTATTTATTACTGCTGACCAATGGCGTGGTGAATGTATGTCTTGTGTCGATCACCCTGTGGTCAAGACACCTAACCTGGATGCGTTGGCGTCCGAGGGGGTATTGTTTAGTAATCACTACGCACAGGCTGCACCCTGTGCGCCTAGCAGAACCTCCCTGCATACAGGCATGTACATGTTTAACCATCGTTGTGTCAGCAATGGTACGCCAGTATCTGGCAGACTTTCCAACTGGGCGCTTGAAGTACGGAAGCGGGGCTTTGATCCATCACTGTTTGGATATACTGATACTGCATTGGACCCCACTGATCTGCATCCCGAAGATTATCGTTTACGACATTACAGCGAGCCGCTTCCCGGGATGGGGCACTACACGCCAATTCGCGACGAAGTTTCAGTCGACTGGGTAAAATACCTGGAGCAAAAAGGCTATCAAATTCCGCCGCGATGGTGGGATCTTTACGGCAACCCAAAGCCAGGACTGCCCTGGCATCAAGGTGGTGATGCACCACTTCCACTTGCCATTGAGGCCCATGATCATGAAACGCGTTTTATGGTGGACGAGTGCATAAAGTGGATTTCTGGCCAGTCGAAGCCATGGATTACCCACCTGTCATTATTACGACCACATCCACCATTTGTTGCGCCGGCGCCCTACCACACCCTCTATAAACCAGGTCGTTTGCGCGCACCTTCTCGCCATGCGGATCTGGGCCAACAGGCAGCTCAGCATCCTTTTCTCAGGTATGTTCTTGAAAATACCAGTCACTGCTGGCGGGGGGATGATCGTCAGCTGGAAGAGGCCGCGGCGGGTTATTACGGACTGATGACCGAGGTGGATGACAACTTGGGCCGTATGTTCGAGTTCCTTACTAAGGCGGGTGCATGGAATGAGACACTCATCATTTTCACCTCCGATCATGGTGAGCAACTTGGCGATCACTGGCTGACCGGCAAGCTGGGATTTTACGACCAGTCCTACCATGTACCGCTGATTATCAGGGACCCCATCGATAACATCGACGGCGATGACAGCAGACAAATTGACCGCTTTACCGAAAACGTTGATCTGATGCCAACTATGCTCGACTGGCTTGGCATGAAGGTCCCCTCACAGTGTGACGGTCGATCTCTGCTGCCATTTCTTCGAGGGCAGTCCTCTGCTAAGGAATGGCGGGCCGAAGTCCATTGGGAATTCGACTTCAGGGATATCATTCAACAGCGAGCAGAGAAGAGCTTAGGCATTCCCTCTAACCGTTGTAACCTTGCTGTAGTGCGTGATGAGCAATTCAAGTATGTGCATTTCGCCGCACTTCCGCCATTGCTGTTCGATGTTGAGAACGATCCTGGGGAGCTGAATAATCTGGCAGGATCGTCAGAATATAAAGATACTGTGCTCGAGTTCTCTCATAAGCTGCTGTCTTGGCGAATGGAGCATACTGAACGCGGCTTGACCGACACGCTGTTGACATCTTCCGGACCGGTGGTTAACCAAGCTTCAATGTAGCCAGCGAGTTGTCTGTCGTCAGTTATTGTGTTGTTTCTCTGCACAAGTGTTCACGATTGCGCTCGAGCGTTGCGATGATATAGTGTTTGAAGTTCATCATGATAGGGGAGGAGGATTTATACAATGACCGAATTAAGTAAACAGCGTTGCGAAGCCTGCCATGCCGATGCGCCCAAGGTTGGCGATGAGGAATTGGCAGAATTGGTTAAGCAGATTCCAGATTGGGCTGCGACTACCCGTGATAGCATCCTCATGTTAGAGCGCACATACAGTTTTGAAAACTTCAAACAGGCTATGGCATTTAGCGTTCAGGTCGGAATGCTTGCCGAATCGGAGGGACATCATCCCGAAATCACTATCGAGTGGGGCAAGGTCAGAGTGGTCTGGTGGAGTCACAAAATAAAAGGTCTGCATCGCAACGATTTTATTTGTGCGTCAAAGACTGACAAACTTTACGTTTGATCGACCGCACCAATATGCATGTGGTGCCTGCTAACGACGTCGTTGCATATCGTATTGCCGGAGTCACCGCCGGTGATCTCATTTCCTTAGATGGATTTTTGATTCAGACAGAACAAGGAGACGGACGGAAATAGAGGAACTCACTTACTTCCAGTAACACGGGCGCCAAGTATTGCGAACTGGTCTGGGTCGAAGGATCTAAAGCTCTGAGCCGCTAAGATTTTAACCATGGCAGTTTATTGAGATCGACGTTACCACCGGTCAGGATCACTCCGACTTTTAATCCTGCGAAAAGATTTCGGTTGTTGATGATAGCAGCCAGGGGGACGGCGCAACTCGGTTCGATAATGATCTTCATTCGCTCCCAGGTCAGGAACATTGCGTCGATGATTTCCTGCTCGGTTGCCAGCAGGATGTCTTTGACCTGGCTCGAGACAAAATGCCAGGTAAGTGGAGCAAGATTGGTTTTTAGCCCGTCAGCTATGGTATCTGGCGCATCGCGTTCAATTATTCTGCCGGCTTGCAAAGATTGCCAGGCGTCGTCGGCGTTCTTAGGTTCAGCAGCAAAAACCGGGGTACCCGGCATGAGATTGGATGCAGTCAGACAGGTGCCAGCGACCAGCCCACCGCCGCCGATAGGGGCAATCAAAGCATCCAGATGGTCCGTGTCCTCAATGACTTCGAGCGCGCATGTGGCCTGGCCGGCGATCACTCTGGAATCGTTATAGGGATGCACGAACTCAGCGCCAGACTGTTCGATGAGCCTTCTTAGCGTATTTTCACGGGCAGCATTGGATGGTGCGCATTCCACCACTTGCCCGCCGTATCCAATTACTGCTGCTTTCTTCGGTTCCGGGGCATTATCAGGCATCACGACGGTGGCCTTGATGCCACGTCGGCCAGCGGCGTAACTCAGTGCCTGACCATGGTTACCAGAGGAGTGGGTCGCCACTCCGGCCGCGGCCTCCTGATCTGAAAGTCCGAACACCGCGTTTACCGCGCCTCGGGCTTTAAATGCACCTGCCTTCTGAAAATTTTCGCATTTGAAGTACAGTTCTGCACCGGTCAATGTGTTGAAAAATGATGAAGTTAAGATCGGCGTGCGATGAATATAAGGCCTGATCCGTTTGTGCGCCGCTTTCACATCATCAAAATCTGGAATGGACATGGCGTTTAATGGAAGGATTCATGATTAACGGGCAGATTAGTTTGAACGCGCGCTAACTGAAGCGCAAGCAAAAAGGCCTGGGGTAAGTTTCATCGGCATCTTTGTTACAAAGTATTCAATCTGATCCCATTTTAGATTTACTCGCAAGACTTGATCTGACAACTGTCTATTCAGAAAGGAATTTCGGTCGAGTCGCAAATTTGTCGGCGAGCAAGTAGAGCACCAGGCCACTTAGTGCCAGCAGCAGTAAACCGGGTAGCACCAGTTGATATCCTCCAATGTTCCAAACCAGTGAGCCGAGAAAAGGAGCAGAGGCAGATCCGGTCAGGTACAACATGGCAAGTGCGCCCGATTTGGCGCCAAAATTATCCTGACCAAGGATATCGCGTGCGATCACCGGCCGAATGATGCTTACCACACCGTAACCACCACCAAACAAGATTACAAAGCCGACCAGCAATGCCGGCGTGGTGCCTGCACCAATTAGCAGCAGGACCGAACATCCCATCACCACAAAGCAGCTGATGGCGATGCCGTTATTGGACACGTGGCGCTCTGCCGCCATCATCGCCAGACGACCGGCGACCTGCATCGGCCCGATAAACGCGGCGGCAACCACGGCCACGTCCTGATGAATGCCGCGGTCTGCGAGAATGGGGAGGAGATGATGCAAAGCGACGCCGTGCAGTAATGCCGCGAATGCGAAGCCAGTCGCCAGTAGCCAGAATACGCCGGAAGCCATAAAGGGCTGCCTCAGTATTTCATAGGTCTTTGGCACAATCGCCCTGTGTATGCCGGTTTTCTCAAGCAGGCTGGCACTGATCCAGAGTAGTGGCGAGGCGGTAAAGATGACCACCACTGCGAACACCCTAACGGCAGTGCGCCAATCCCATGTTTCAGCTAAGGTGTGTGCCATAGGAAAACTGATGGCGCCCGCAAATCCGGCAATCAGGGTGATGAGAATAATGGCTTGCTTAGCGCGCGCGCCGCGCGCTCGAGTGACCAAAGCAAAGCAGGGCTCGTAGAGACATCCGGCCAAAGTTATACCGATCAGCCCCCAGGCGAGGTAGAACTGCCACAGTTCTGTGATCAATGAAACGCCAAACAGACTGATGCCGCCAAGGCATGCACTGCCCGCCATCAGTTGAGGACCCTTTCCTTTGTCAATCAATCTGCCGACAAAAGGGGAGGTAAACGCAGAGGCAAAAACTGCCAGGGTAATGGCCGCTGTTAAATCCGCCCTAGACCAGCCCAGGGAATGCTCCCACTTCAGAAGTAATGCTGGAAATACGTAAAAAAGGCCGGCCCACACCAGGATTTGTCCCATTGCCATTAGAATTATGGCCTTATCTTTCTTCATGGTCGTTTTAACAACTTGCTCTCACAGTCGCGAACCTGAATTGATGAGAATCTTTTTGGTTATTCAAGACGAGTTCCTGATGACTTGTTGTAAATGCGACGGGTGCCCTTGATCCAGATTATAAGTAAAAGTGGTGCGACCAATTTTTAGTAGAAAATCTGTATAAGAATTAAGCAACTTTCGGCATATTACAGCACCATGGGAAACTGGATTTTGATTCTGCTTATTGCCCCCTGGGCGCACACTTCCGGTAACCTCTTGAAAAGATAGAAATCGTAAAATTATTTTGACGAATACCATATGTTGGGTTTACTATCGGAAATTCGCCACTAGATATTGATCCCGGAATTATGTACAATTTTTTCCGTGGAAATCAGCAAGTTGCAAAAAAGAGGTAAGGAAGCTTCTTAAATAGCGAAATTTCGCAAATTACACGGAGGTAAAAAATGATAGTTGATCGCTAAAAACATAACTTAAAAACTGAAGAGGATAAAGCAAGTATGAAGATGGCCAATGTTGCCGCTCAAAATAACTCCAAATCGGCTAATTCAGCCAACAACGGGGGCTCTTTGAAGGATCTGTCTTTGCAATCGGCATCGGTAGATATTTGGGACAAGAAATATCGTCTTAAGACAATGGAAGGGGAACCAGTGGATGGTTCAGTAGATGAGACTTTTAAGCGGGTTGCTCGAGCCCTGGCAGAGGCTGAATTAGGGGAAGCCAAACAAGAGGAGTGGTATCGAAAGTTTGTTTGGGCGCTGCAGAACGGCGCAATTCCTGCTGGCCGTATTACTTCCAATGCCGGGGCGTTAGCGCATAAACCAGCCACTAGCACTATTAACTGCACCGTGTCTGCGACGGTGCCTGATTCTATGGATGGGGTGCTTCGTGCGGTGCATGAAGCAGGATTGACTCTAAAGGCAGGATGCGGCATCGGATACGAATTCTCCACGCTGCGCCCCAAGGGCGCATTTGTCAGCGGCGCCGGGGCTTATACCTCGGGGCCGCTGTCTTTTATGGATATTTTTGATTCGATGTGTTTTACAGTTTCCTCTGCTGGCGGCCGCCGCGGGGCACAGATGGGAACCTTCGATATCAGCCATCCTGACATACAGGATTTTATTCGTGCAAAACGTGAAAACGGACGCCTGAGACAGTTTAACTTGTCGTGTCTGATCACTGACGAGTTCATGCAGGCGGTAAAAGAAGATACGGACTGGCCGTTATCGTTTCCCGCGACTTCGAATGAAATTGATGATGATCGGTACGAGATAGTTTGGCGCAACTGGGCCATTACTGAAGGCTATACCACCAACGATCGTGGTGAAGTCGCCTGTCGCGTATACAAGACTATTCCAGCACGAAATCTGTGGAACCAAATTATGAGTTCCACCTATGACTATGCGGAGCCTGGCTTTATCCTGGTGGACCGCATTAATGAAATGAATAACAACTGGTTCTGCGAAAACATCCGGGCAACCAATCCCTGTGGAGAGCAACCTTTGCCGCCTTATGGTGCCTGTCTGCTGGGTTCTGTAAACCTCACCCGCTTCGTAGAAAACCCATTTACCGATGAAGCATCTTTCAGCTGGGAAAAGTATAGAGAAGTCGTGTCGGTGTTTTCCCGTATGTTGGATAACGTGGTGGAAATCAATGGATTGCCGCTACCCCAACAACGTGAGGAAATTTTAGCCAAGCGCCGGCATGGTATGGGCTTTCTCGGCCTTGGCTCTGCGTTAACCATGATGAAGATCAAATACGGCAGTGAGGAATCGCTCAAGTTTACCGAAGAAGTCGCGCGCCAAATGGCTCTGGTTGGCTGGGAAACAGGTATTGATTTGGCCGCAGAGAAGGGGTGTGCACCTGTACTAGAGCAGGAATTCGCGATAACTACCGAAATGCTTGCGCATCGTCCAGAAATGGCAGCAGACGGATTCAAGGTTGGCGATATGGTGCCCGGGGCAGTGCTGATGGGTAAGTACAGTCGCTATATGCAGCAGTTCCCGGAGGAACTGCAAAACCGTATTGCTCGGAAAGGTTGTCGTTATACTCACCACACCTCGATTGCTCCGACCGGAACCATCAGCCTTTCTCTGGGAAACAATGCGAGTAACGGTATAGAGCCTTCTTTCGGTCATATGTATAGCCGAAACGTGATTCGAGAAGGCAAGAAATCCAAGGAGAAAGTAGATGTATTTTCCTATGAGCTTTTAGCTTACCGACACCTGGTTAATGCCGATGCCTCGCCATTAGCGGAACAAGAGAACCACAAGCTGCCGGAATACTTTATCACCGCAGACGATATAAAACCGAAGCAACATGTTGACGTGCAGGCTGCGGCACAGAAATGGATAGACTCTTCTATTTCGAAAACCGCAAACGTGCCCACTGATTTCGCGTTTGAGGACTTTCAAGACATCTACCAGTATGCATGGGAAAAAGGTCTCAAGGGTTGTACCACTTTTCGTTTTAATCCAGAGGTGTTTCAGGGCGTATTGGTAAAGGAGCAGGATCTTGAGAACACGACGTATCGCTTCACCTTGGAAAATGGTGACGTGATCGAGGTTAAAGGAAATGAAGAGATTGCATATGATGGCGAAACCCATACCGCTGCGAATTTGTATGATGCGCTGAAGGAAGGGTACTACGGCCGCTTTTAATCATTCCGGGCAACCAGGAGCAGCGGTAACGGGCTACAGCCCGGCCGCAAGAACCAATAGAAGAGAATCCAGAAAATGAGCACCAAAATTGAAAAGAAAATTGTCGGCTACGATGTCGTCAAGTTGGAAGACAAACAGGAATCAGAGCCTGAACAAGTCATCAAGGAAACGATAGATAGTGACATCCGTGAGCAGGCCAAGATCGTGCAGATGCACGAGAAAGTAGTGCGACCGGAGATGTTAATTGGCAGCACTTATAAAATCAAAACCCCAGTATCAGAGCACGCGTTTTATATTACGATCAACGATATGGTGTTGAACCCGGACACGCCTTATGAAAAGCGTCGACCATTCGAAATATTCATAAACTCTAAAAACATGGATCATTACCAGTGGATTTCAGGGCTAACCTTGATTATTTCCGCGGTTTTTCGCAAAGGTGGCGATGTCACTTTTCTGGTTAACGAATTGCAGAGTGTGTTTGATCCAAAAGGAGGGTATTTTAAAAAGGGCGGTAAGTTTATGCCGTCACTGGTCGCTGAGATCGGTGATGCGATAGAGAACCACCTTAAGATGATCGGTATGATTGTCGATCCAGGGCTCGACGAGCATCAACAAAAACTGATCGATGAAAAACGCAAGGAATTCGCGACCCGACAAAATGAGAGCACTGAAGCTGCAGCCGACAACAGTGGTTTCCCTGAGGGCGCTGCGCTATGTGGAAAGTGCAACATGAAGGCATCCATTATGATGGACGGTTGCTTGACCTGTCTGAATTGTGGAGACAGCAAGTGCGGTTAGTCCGCAACATTGATCAACAGCTTCGTTTGAGCACGAATATCAAAACCCCTCAAATTCGATAGACAGCTTTTTCGATAGACAGCTTTAATTCTGGGTCCTGGCTTCGATGCAAGCTTGGATGTGGTCTGCATTCGTGTAGCGATAACAGTCGTCCAGGCCGCCTTTGGCATCTTCGATCTGATCGAAACTCGTTTCCTGGTCGTTCTCCTGGTAACGCGCCGTCGTTTTGGCGGGCTCATGCGGCGATTTTAAATAATAATACAAACCGTAGCCAGCCGCTGCCAGGATAATCAGTGGAATCAGACTGTCTATTAAGCCTTTTATCTTCATATTCCTCACCCCCGGATGTGGCTAAAGACATCGTAACACATGCTACAGTGCGTCTAAATTTTAAGTACCCCTCTGTAACATAATGAAACAAATTGCCGGCTTTGCTGTGTTTCTAACCCGTCTTTTGGTCACATCAGTGGTGGCACTTTGTTGCCAGATATTGCTAGTTGTGCAATATCCGGACTATCTACTGCTCATACAGGAGGCGGTAAAACTCGGTTCGAGCATGGTTTTTGAAACAATAAAACTTGCTTCCAGCTATCGTGTTGCCTATAACTTATTGAACGGCGATGGCATAGTCGTTCACACCATATTCGTTCTACTTGCTTTTACAGCGCTATACATCATGTTTTTGCCATTTCGTACGATGCGTCGTAAATAATAATTTTTGGTGAATGAAATCGACGAAACTATATGTGTTCACTTCTATTGCGCGTGCAATTGAATAACGTCGCACACCGACATTGAAGCCAGATGTAGTTACTGCGTGATATATTGCGAGCTCACAATCGTGCACACTATATAATGATCCAATGGAACTTTTTCTTCTTTTGATTCCCGCTGTATTTTTACCTGTTGGACTTAGTATTGCTGGAATATGGTGGTTGTTCTCTGACAATGATGCCGAGAACAAAGTCGATGGATGACGACTGGGCCGATGGCGGCATCTAACGGCAGAATGCATAACGGTCGGTGAAAGAGATATCACACGGTCAGTGTTTGTGCGGGGAGCTGCGGTACGAGATAAACGGGCGCCCTTCATGGATTTCTCATTGCCACTGTCTCAGCTGTAGACGCAATACCGGCTGTGCGGTGGTTACCTTCTTAGGATATCCGGCTGAGAAAGTAAAGATTGTTCAGGGCGAACGGGCGATCTACAATTCTTCTCACGGGGTGCGTCGAGGATTTTGCAGCAAGTGTGGTACTCCAATTAGCTATGAAGCGGACAGGTATCCAGGGGAAATTCACTTATACATCAGCGCCCTGGATAACCCGGATGACTTTAAGCCCGAACAACATGTTCATTTCGACGAGAAAATAGCATGGTTTGATACCAATGATGATCTGCCTCGCAAAGAATCAAGTGGATAATTTAAATTGGCAAAGGAGCAGTTAAATCAGTTTAAGGCAGCAGACTCACAATTCGCGGAACGTGTGAAAGATAGCTTTCTCAAGCAAGACGCACTACTCACCATTGGTGCGACCATACAGAAAGTTGAACCTGGTAGCGTGGAAATCAGTTTTGACTATGACCAGCGTCTGACCCAGCAGCATGGATTTATTCATGCCGGAATACTGTCCACGGTGCTCGACAGTGCATGTGGATATGCGGCGTACAGTTTAATGCCTGCCGACGCGGGGGTGCTGACTATCGAATTTAAGACCAATCTGCTCTCTCCTGCCAAGGGTGAACGATTTGTTGCCGTGGGCGAGGTAAAGAAACCGGGCCGGACGATAACTGTAGCCGAAGGGCAAATGTTTGCCTGGGAGGGTGCTCAGGAGAAGCTTATTGCGACCATGACCGGCACACTGATGACGGTGACCGGTCGAAGCGAAGTCGCAGGTTAAGGGTTCAACAATCCTGCCTTTTCCAATTCCTGTGCGGTTGGAAATGCCGGTTGGTAAATATAGGCGTTGATTACACCCAGACTAAGCAGAGCTTCGTAGATCGAGGCGGAACCATCGCACTCGCCACGTCTGATCTGACCCACGCACTCCGACAATTGCTGCCACGAACCGGTCCGCAGCAAATTATCCTGGGCCTGGTTGAGAATTGACTCTAATCGCAGTTCTCGTTCCAGTATTCCCAACGCATTGTTTACCATCAGGCCTGAGAAACGGGTTGAAGGAGAAAGGCCTGGCATTGCCTCCTGCTGCAGAGTCGTGCGAGTAATCGCGGCTAGGTTCCAGCCCCTCGACTGATCTTGTGCAACCGGCTCAACCTTTGATATCCGTATTCGCGGGGCAGTCTCTGCACTGGTCCAGGGTGCTTTATGTTGCCAGCGTTCCGGACTGGTTTGGCGCAATATGTATAATTCCAGCTGGTCGACTATACGACTGGTAATCGCCATATTGAGTGAAGGCTCTTGCCCGGAAAGGTGGCGCATTCCCTGCTGCAGAGCGATCAACGCCCATCTCAGATGGGCCATGGTCTCCCAGTACCTTACGCTGTCGTGGTTCACTTTACGCCCCGAGATTTCCTCGTAGCTTTTATAAAAATCCTTGCGCGCTCCAATTCCGCCCGCCTCCAGATCCGGCCTGCTGAATCGCCAGCACTCGGCACAGAACCAGCCGAGATCCGACATTGGATCGCCATAACCCGCGAACTCCCAATCGAGAATTGCGGCCAATCCATTTTCATTAACCAGGTAGTTCCCGGTTCGAAAGTCCCGATGCAAAAAAACCTGCTCCTGACAGGGAGGGACATGCGATAGCCCCCAGCGCAGGCCCCAGTCCAGTATGGGACGGAACACTGATTTCTGTTCAAGCCAACTGCGCATATTCAAAAGCTCAGCTTCCGCATGGTTTTTCGTCGAGGTATCGATAAAATCAAGCTCCGTTTGCTCAGGCTCGATACTATGAATCAAGGCCAGCTGACGACCGAGCTCGCAGGTAAGCTGTTGTCGATCCCCTCCAAGTTGCAAGTCCTTGACCACCTTGGGTCCGAGGCCGACCCCCTCAACATATTCCATGATCGCGAAAGCCTTTCCAGTTACCGTTGGGTCATTACAAAAACCAAGGGTGGCAGGTACTTTAATACCCAATGATCCGGCTGCCGACATCAATATAAATTCCTGCTCCCGGCTGCGGCTTTCGTCAATAGAGGCAGCAGCGTCGGTGCGCATTACGAATTTACGCTCGCTGGGTCCCGTGCGAGATTCAACCAAACAATGCAGCAGCCAGTTCTCCTGTATTGCGCCACCTGACAGGCTATCAATAGATGTGACTTCCACACGAGCCACCCCGAGCCGTGAGGCAATCCACTTGCCTAGCCCCTGTTGTGAAATCTGGTGACTCTGATCTAGTTCCATTTCCAAAAATCATTGCCTTGTCCTTGGTACAGGTCAGCCAGCACCATGCGATGCACTTCTGATGCACCATCGACCAGTTTTGCTTGCCGCGCGTAGCGATAAATCCACTCCAGCACCGTGTCCTTTGAATAGCCCTTGGCGCCACAAAGCTGAATTGCTGTGTCTGCGGATTTGTGCAGCACTTCAGCAACATGGACCTTAGCCATTGAGATTTCCTTTTTTGCGCGCTCTCCCTGGTCTAGTTTCCATGCGGCATGCATGACCAGCAGGCGCCCGACCTGAATGTTATGCGCCACTTCCCCTAGTTTCAATTGAACCGATTCCCTTTGTGATAGTCGCACGCCGAAGCCTTCTCGATGATTGACATATTCCGCGGCGATCTCCATACAGCGTTTGGAAAGACCCAGCCAGCGCATACAGTGTGTCAACCTCGCAGGACCCAAACGAATCTGTGTCAGCTTCAAGCCATCGCCAACCTCCATTAGTCGATGACAGTCCGGGATCTGCAGTCCATCAAAGCGAAGCTCACAATGTCCTCCATGTTCTTCGGGTCCCATAATTGGTATTCTGCGCACGATTTCCCACCCTGGTTGATCGCGGTGAAACAGAAATGCGCTGAGTGCTCGACGTTTTTCCTCCGGGTCTGGTTCGGTACGTGCGACTAATATGAAATGCGCTGCATTAGCGGCGCCGGTAATGAACCATTTATGGCCGTTGATGATCCATTCACCGCCTTTGCGGGTTGCGCTGGTGCGGATCATGGAAGGGTCCGACCCACCACCCGGAGCGGGTTCGGTCATAACAAATGCCGACTGCACTTGACCGTCAATAACAGGTTGCAGCCACCGGTCTTTCTGTTTACTGGAGGCGACTTGTTGTAACACCCGCATATTGCCGTCATCCGGCGCCGCGCAATTGAATGTGACAGGGCCGAAAATCGAGCGATTAGCTTCCTCATACATGGCCGCACAAGCCGTCATGGAGAGACCCATCCCGCCACGAGCGGTGTCGATTTGGGGCGCCCAAAGACCCGCGTTGCGCGCCTTTTTGCGCAAGCTTGTCAGCGTCTGTATGCGGATGTTTTCATGTTCATCAAAATTGCCAGGATCAGCTTCAAGCGGGATCAAATATTCAGTGACGAAATCTCGGGTTTTGGCTCTGATTAATTCCGCTTCACTATCCAGGTTGAAATTGATGCCAGGGGTAGGCGTATTCATGTCGCGAGGTCGAGTCCGAACAGGGTCGCGAATTGTAACCTTTACTAGATTGGTGTGCTGTTGATCTTTGGGTGAGTAATGAGCTTCGATTTCCGAGAATTCGGAGTTCAAATGGCGATGCCGCCAATTTCTCGGATAGTGGCACGAAGCGACTCAACACTGTTGGCAGGCATAAAACGATCAACCATGGGCAGCGAGCGTTTGAGCTCGGTTGCATCGAGTGATACGCCTGCTCTCCCTAGCATGGGATTTAGCCAGATAACGCTTCTCGCATTACTGTGTAAAACTTGGAGCTCATACTCAAGTGACTCATGATGGTCGGTATCGAATCCATCGCTTATGATAAGTACTATGGTTTTCGAGTTTAGCGCCTTCCTCGAAAACTCCCGGTTAAAGGTTGCGATTGAGGTCGCAATGCATGTGCCGCCCATCCATAGGTTGTTGCCCGCTTCTAACCGGGTCTGCATGCGAGCAAGAGAAGCTTCACGAAACATTCGGGTGACCGGAAACAACCTGGTATGAAAAGCAAATACCGAGGAGTCAGGGAAGGTCTTTATCAGGCCGCGGACAAATCGAAATAGGAGCGGATTGTTCCAAGTCATAGAGTGGGAGACATCGTGCAGAATAACCAGGTGCAGCGGCACCGGCTTACGCTTAGTGAAACGGACACGTGCAGGAAATCCACCGGTCGCGAGACTGCCGCGGAGTGTTCGACGAATATCCAGACGCCCTCCTCGGGGCGAAACCACTCGCTTCCTTGAAAGCTGCTTTCGTAACTGGCGACCAAGATGCTCTGCAATTAATTCTGCCTCGCGCATCGCTACTTTGTCGCCGAGAAACCGGAAATCCGCCTTACCAACGGATCGATTGCGCCCAGCTCCTGCGCCATCGACGGGTAGATCGTGCTGACCGTGCTCGGAATCTTGACTGCTGGATCCGGAAATTCCGCTGGCTGTTTTGTGGCGCAACCGAGGGTCGATTCTGGCCAACAGTTCCTGTTGAGGGTCAGGTATATCCTCAGGGCGCCAAAAAGCCGAGAAGTGTCGATCAAATTGCTGCCAGTCTTCGTAGTTGCGGCAACTCAGTGCTCGCACACTCGCTTTGATCAGGTCAGGATCTGGGTAGCCGGACTCACTTGCGGTTTTTAGTATGTCGGTGGTTTCCCCGACCCCGATGACATAACCCTGTTTTCGAAGGTAACCGATAAAATCGAGTAGGCGGTTACCTGGCGGACTCAGAGTGTTCGCAGTTGTCGTCACGCGCTTTTTTTAAGCAGCGTCGCCATTTGCTCCTGATTAACTGCTTCGAGGTCGTCTCTGGTTTTGAGAAAACATCCTCGGGTCTGAAACAGAGCTTCTACATTATCCTCAAGTTCGGTGATACCCAGGCCCTGCAGCGCGGCGCACCAGTCTAATGTTTCAGCAATTCCTGGTGACTTGGCTAGATCCTGCATTCTGAGGGCCTGGATAAAATTAACCACCTGGGCTGTCATCCTATGGTCGAACTCCGGAACGCGTTGTTCGACGATCGCTATTTCTCGCTCTCGATCCGGGTAGTCCAGATAGTGATAGAGGCAGCGTCGCCTCAGAGCATCGCTCAACTCCCGGGTTCCGTTTGAGGTCAGAATAACGCGAGGAAAGGAACGCGCTTTGATGGTCCCTAATTCTGGAATTGAAATCTGGAACTCCGATAACAATTCGAGCAAAAATGCTTCGAACGCTTCATCCGCCCGATCTATTTCATCGATCAGCAGAATCGGTGGCTCGTCCTGCATTATTGACTGTAATAGTGGCCTCTCCAGCAGGAACTCCCGATCAAATATATGTGGCGTTTGCTGCTTTATATTTGATTCATGCAGCTTGATCGACAATAACTGTCTACTGTAATTCCACTCATAAACCGCTGCACTGGTATCCAATCCTTCATAACACTGCAGCCGAATCAGTTTACAGCCCTCAATTTTTGCCATGGTTGTAGCGACTTCCGTTTTGCCTACGCCGGCTTCTCCTTCGATCAAAAGCGGCCGTTCCAGCTGCTGCATCAATACAATAGTTGTAATTAATGCCGTATCGGCGATATATCCCGCCTCGGTAAAGCGAGACCGAAGTTCGGATACGGATTGGCTGTTCATAAACGACTGACAAGGGGAATATTGCGTGAAGTATAGCGCACCGTCGTTTTCGGTCAGGCAGCATGGAAGTCTCAATTCAGATCAAATATGCGATAGCGATTGGGTGACACGACTGAGACATATGCAACAATTTTTGACCACTTGTGACAATCATTGTCAGCCGAATTCTTGCCTCCAAGGGGATAAAACTAAAAATTGTGAGCGCAGCTGATCAGAGTGATCAATAATTACAAATAAATATAAACTAATAAAAACAACAAGATACGGATATTTATCTAATTTTTTTAAACTGAATGGGAAAGGTTGGCACAGCCTTTGCTTTAAACAAATCAGACAGCAATGCTGGGGGTTGAGACCAGTACCGAACCATATGTAGAGGTGAAAGTGGTACGTTAGTGGATCGACTCAATACCAGCGGATTAGTCCGCTGGTATTGAGCGATCCCTTTTTTTTCAGCAGGTGGGACCTGGGGGGGTCCCGTTGAATACCGGCTGGATCCCGAAAGGCATTTAGGATCGTCCGTGATGACGATCAACAGGAGACAAAACGATGCATACTGAAATTAGTCAACGGGACCTGGATAGTCTGGCAGAGCTTTCGAGCAAGATGGTGCACAGTGTCGATTTTTCTGAGAACGAGAATTTCGACTCAGACCGAATTACATTTCTTCACTTACTCAGTCAACTTGATACCCGCTACGGTAACCACGAGCTCCTGTTTGACGCGCGCAGTATCGTTTTATGCAAACCTTTCCGTAAACTCGATCTTTACACACTCACCAGAGACCTTGTTCGAATGGCCCGAACTGGTAATACAGACTTAACACTTCAATCAACAGACGAAATTGTGCCTGTCATTCCTGCAACGATGGTATCGACTGTTCAACCTGCCAACGTTCTGGCTTGCTGAAAGCAAAGTCACTCCCAATAAATTGACCTATCAGCGTCATCCTGACGTGTTACGCAGTCGCTTTTTGCGATAGTTTCAAGAAATTTCCCAGCTTTACAAAGCAGTTCCACGGTTTGTGGTATATACCATATGGAGAACAGCATAGAATACTTGCGTGATCTCAATCTGGCACAGAAGTTTTTCAGCAATCTTAGTCGCCGTATTACTAGCTGGCTGTGCTTCCCGCCCTCCATCAGATCGCGAAAATCTTTGTGCCGTATACAGGCAAAAACCGAACTGGTACTCCGACTCAATAAAAGCAGCTAAACGTTGGAACGGACCGCTCGAAGTACCGATGGCGATAATGGCTCAGGAGTCAAGCTTTCGAGCGAATGCCAAACCACCAATACGTTTTTTTCTAGGTTTTATTCCTTACGGACGTGCTAGTGATGCATATGGGTATCCGCAGGCCTTGGATAGTACTTGGTCCAGATATCGCAACGAAGCGGGTTCGATGTTCAGTCAACGAGATAAGTTTGATGACTCAATTGACTTCATTCAGTGGTACATGCACAAAAGCTGGAAGGTTAATAGAGTTGATAAGAATGATGCGTTTGCGCAATATCTGAACTACCATGAAGGGCAGGGAGGCTACAAGCGCGGGACGTGGAAAAAGAAACGATGGTTGATCAATACCGCTCGCCTAGTTGAGCAGCGAACCCTTCGTTATCGCAGTCAGCTTGCTTCGTGCAAGCCTGAGTTGGATAAGCGGGTAAAAGGCTGGACTCTTTTCTAGTCACGCTACAATACACCTGAACAAATTGTTTCACTGGAGAGCCGCTTGAGCAAGAAAATTTCGTTGGTGTTGGGTAGTGGTGGGGCCAGAGGGTTGGCACACATTGGCGCTATCCGCTGGCTCGAGGAAAACAACTGTGAGATTAAGTCGCTGGTTGGTTGCTCCATGGGTGCATGTGTTGGTGGTATTCATGCGATTGGAAAGCTGGACGAGTTTGAGGAATGGGTGCGCGCGATTCGCAAACGGGATATTGTGGCGCTCATGGATGTGACCTTCAGGCGCGCGGGCCTGGTCAAGGGCGATCGACTTTTTAATACTTTGAGAGGCTTGCTTGGCGATCGACTGATCGAGGATTTAAACATCCGCTTCACGGCTGTGGCAGTAGATATCTACAAGTCCCGAGAGGTTTGGATAACGAATGGTCCAGTTTTTGATGCGATTCGTGCTTCGGTATCGATCCCATTGTTGTTCACTCCGGTCGACCTAAATGGGCGCAAACTGATTGATGGCGGAGTTATGAATCCGATTCCAATCGCCCCCACGGTTGGCGACCATACCGATCTGGTGGTGGCAATCAATGTCAGTGGTGAATTGTCCGAAGGTGTTCGGCAGGCGCGCAAGATACCCAGGCACAGGGAACCTCAATCAGCATTGCAAGAGCGCATTGGCCAGTTTTTGGATTCCCTGATAAACCAAAAATCCGATTCTAAACTGGATGAAGAGTCAATCTCCGATGTCGTGTTTACCGCGTTTGACGCAATGCAGAGCACGATCGCAAGACAGAAACTGGCGGCCTACCCGCCTGATGTATTGGTTGAAATTCCTCGTAACGTGTCTAGTATCATGGAGTTTGATCGTGCCGAAGAAATGATAGAACTTGGGTATGAGGCCACGCGCCTCGCTGTATCCCCGTTTTTAACAAAGCAAAACAAAGGGTAATCAGCAGCTACTTCACCGGTACCTCTGTTAGAATTTCGGCTCTTTTTTATTTTCAACAACCGGAAAAAATGAAACTCTACGGAAGTTATACCTCGCCCTTCGTTCGACATTGCCGGATAGCCCTGCTGCAAAACGGATTTGATTTCGATTTTGTCGAAGCCGATTATGCTGTGAGCGCTGAAAAATCGCCAACCAGCAAAGTACCGTTCTTTGAAGATGGCGATTTGACCTTGACTGATTCGAGCTCAATACTCAAATATGTCAGGGAAAAAGCCGGGCAAAATTTCCTGCCTGACATTCAAGACTATGAAATGTTTTGCATGGCAAATACTTTGCTGGACAGCGCGATTAACCTTTTTCTGTTGGAAAATGACGGGGTAACTCCGGATCAGGTCGGATATCTGGCAAGACAAAAAGAACGCGTTAATTCTGGACTGGGTGAGCTCAATCGACGCTTCGACCCGGCCGAAGGAATAGCGAAAGATAGCGCGCTTCGATGTGTTTGCTTTATAGACTGGGCGCTGTTTCGCAAACGAATCGACATAGGTGGTTGTGAGAACCTGGCTGGACTGCTAACGGTCGCTAATGAAGAGAGAGAGTTTGTCGCCACGGCGCCGCCGGGAAGGTAGTCGGACAACCGATTACCAAAGCAAGAATTACTGCTAGAGGGCATCATGTTTGGCAAGAAAACACCGCAAAACGAACCAGAAATCGAACTGGCTGGAGCGATCAATGCCTCAAACCGCCACAATGCCGAAAATACTCGGATACTGGCGATGCTGGCTCAGGATTATCTTAAGGAGCGAAAATCCAAGCGTCGATGGGGCTGGTTTTTCAAGGGCCTGATCGCGTTGTATCTTGGGGTCACTCTTTATGTCTGGTTTCAATCACAGGATCGCACAATTGCAGAAAATCATACCGCATTGGTAGAACTTGAAGGGTTAATTGCGCCAGGTTCAACCAGTGCCGACGATATCAATGACAGTCTCAGACGTGCGTTCAAGGCGAAAACTTCTGTTGGCGTGATAATGCGAATCAATAGTCCTGGTGGTACTCCGGTGCAGGCGGCCAGTATTAATACCGAGATCAGGCGGCTCAAGAGCAAGTATCCGGACAAACCATTTTATGTGGTGATCTCCGATGTTTGTGCTTCGGGCGGCTACTATGTGGCGGTCGCGG
Source organism: Gammaproteobacteria bacterium (assembly GCA_024644945.1). Lineage (GTDB taxonomy): Bacteria > Pseudomonadota > Gammaproteobacteria > Arenicellales > Poriferihabitantaceae > VYFG01. The sequence goes on from JAHEGU010000001.1 coordinate 269,387, forward strand.
CTGACGAGATCTATGCCCACCCTTCAAGTATTGTTGGCTCCATCGGAGTCAGAATGGATGCGTTTGGTTTTGTCGGCACTATGGACAAGCTTGGGGTGGAGCGGAGACTGATCACAGCGGGGGAGAACAAGGGAATGCTGGATCCCTTCTCACCGATTGAACCCGGACAGGTCGCACATGCTGAGTCCATGATAAAGGAGGTCCATGAGCAGTTTATCGAGGCGGTGCAGCAAGGCAGGGGAGACCGGCTGGCAAAGGATAAGAATATTTTTAGTGGTCTGTTCTGGAGCGGCGCTCGAGCTAAAGAGCTAGGGCTGATAGATAAATTCGGCGATGTGGGTAATGTCGCACGTGATGTATTAGGCGCAAACAAAGTGGTGACCTATAACCCCAAACGCTCTTTGCTTGACGAATTCGCTCGTAACATGGGCGCCAAGCTGTCGGCCAGTTTGTTTGAAACGGGTTTTCGCCTGCGCTGAGTCACAGGCTAACGCAGCACTATCCCACCAAATAAATAGGTCGATAGCAGAAGCACGAACACCAGAAGCGGTATCAGACTGATTATCAGCGCTGGTCGAGTTTGATTTCGCCGTAGCAACCTGACCGAACTAAACAGACAGGTGATTAATGTCAGCGGGTAAAGCACCATTAAAGTGCGCAGCGCATACTCGTGAAAATATCCGGGTATTTGGCCCTCTCCCTCGATAAGGATAAATATAAATGGCACCAGCGGTACCACTAGCGCCGCCGGAAGCATCGAAATTATATTGCCAGCGTAAACCAGTTTTCTCATGGGACAATCTATACGTTTTTTCTGTGAAGATATGGTTGGTAGGTCGGTCTACAAGTATTGATTCGAATAAGAACTTTAAACCTGAGTGATTTAATATTTTCAACCAATCTGCACTATCTCATTAGCTTAAAACTGGTTTGTCGCGTAATCAGAGAGCATCAGTGATCAAGTTCACTACACTGATAGGTTGAATGTTCCAGCCAATCAGCATTGATCTCAACGCCCCAACCAGGCTCGTCCAGTACAGTGACATGCCCATCTACGACTTCAAATGGCGATTTTTTAAAAAGGTTCATTTGCCAGGGATAGTAGTCTTCACCCTCGATCGAAAATTCGAGGTACTCACCGGCATTGGGCAAAGCACGCAGCAGATGCATTGTAAATAGCGTAACCAATGAAAGATTGGCGCAGTGTGGTGTGACTGGAAGCCCGACAGCTTCGGCCATTTTGGCTACCGCGAGTGTGCGATCGATACCACCGAGGTAGCAGACATCCGGTTGCACAACATCTACCACACGGCCTGCAATCATCAATCTCCAGTTTTGCAGCTCACAGTCTTGCTCTCCTCCAGTGACGTCAATGTCTAACGCTTCTGTGACTTGGCGGGTTTGATCGTACTCCCAGTACGGGCAGGGTTCTTCAAAATGACATACGTCGTGATCCTGCAGCATCTTTCCTACTTCAATGGCATGTTCAGGGCTGTAGCAGGAGTTAGCATCCACTAACAATGCGACGTCTTTACCCAGGGCTGAACGAACCGCGGGCACAATCTGTTCGGTTCTCCCCGGCCACTCGTCCTGGTCGTGGCCGCATTCCGAACCGACCCGAAACTTGAATGCATCAAACCCGAACTGCTGGCGTAATTTAGCCAGTCGGTTAGCTTCGTCCTGTGGAGTAATATCCCTCTTCATGGAAGATGCGTAGGCGCGCACCTTGCCCGGAGAACCGCCAATTAGTTCACACACACTTTTGTCTTCCAGTTTGCCACGTAAGTCCCATAACGCCGTATCCAGTCCGCCCACTGCACGCCGCAAATATGATCCCGGGAATTTATGTTCGCGCTCCAGTACCCGCTGAACCAGGTTGTCGATATCCAGTGCATTTTGCCCAAGACAATGGGGCGTCACTTGTCGATGGACAATCTGTGCTGTGATATCAGCATGATATGGAGCAACCTGGCCCCATCCCTGATGATCGTCATCTGATGTCACTTTGACAAAGCAAACAAATTCATTACTGAAGGTTTCAATTTTACTAATGAGCATCTTAATGGGCCTTCATATTTGCCGCGTAGTCTCGCATAATTTGGATCCGTTTAGGATGACACAAGAGATGTTAGGATAACGTACTGTATACAGACTAATTGATTGTAAAAATGTTACTCGAATCTCCAGATGTAGAAATCGGTTGGAAGGCTGTTGGATTTACGCTCAAGGATGCCAAGGGCCAACCATTCTCCTCAGAACAATTAATGGGAGAGTCGGGGTTACTGGTGGCTTTTATCTGTAACCATTGTCCATATGTAAAAGCAATAATTGATCGATTGGTCGAGGACGCCATTGTGCTTCAGAAAGAAGGTTTTGGCGTGGTAGCGATCATGTCTAATGATTATCGTATAGTGCCCCAGGACAGCCCAGAGAATATGCTGGAGTTCGCCAGCAAACACGGATTTTCCTTTCCATATTTAATCGATGAAGATCAATCAGTGGGCAAAGTCTATGACGCGGTATGTACCCCGGACTTTTTTGGCTTCAACTCGGCAGGGGAGCTGCAATATCGAGGACGTCTTGATGACGCCAAGATGGGAGATGATTCAAATAGAACTCCAGAATTACTTGAAGCCATGCGAATGATCGCTCAAACAGGCAAGGGCCCGGCTGTGCAACACGCCAGTATGGGATGTTCGATTAAATGGACTTAGGTGGGAGATCAGAAAGACGTTTCTACATCCCCATTTGACGTCTTATTTTTCTCGAAATCTGGCTACCCGGATCATTCAGTTCGCGAACGATGGTGAAATGATCGTGGCTGGGCAGGGCGATGGCTGCAGTGCGCGGCCACTGCTCGGCCAAGGACTCGCTCTGCCATCGGTACTCCGCGCCCTCTAAAGACCCAAAATAACATACTAGTTCACCTCGGTTGCGGTTAGGCAGGTGCAGTGGGCTATTATGACGGGCTCGGGCGGCGTCCAGGTCCAGCGTTTGGTTAAGAAAACTGAGTCGAACTGGTTCGAGGTCAAACAGTCCACTCAGTGATACTCCACCCTTGACCAGGTCGGAAGGGCACAGGTGATAGAGACGCGGCCAGTCGGTTGCCAGCATCATTCCTACCAGTTGGCCACCAGCCGAGTGCCCGGATACCGTAATGCGATGTGGGCTGCCACCGTAGGTGGCAACATTCTGCCACAACCAGACCATGGACCGTCGACATTGACCCACCAGTTGGTCCAGGCTCACTGTTGGCACCAGGGCGTAGTTGACGACTACACAAATCGCATTGGTGCCGGAAAAGGCGTTGGCCACATAGCTGAAATCATTTTTGTGCAGGGCCCGCCAGTACCCTCCGTGGAAGAATACATGGACTGGACGTGCTGCGGGACCGCCGCTTTCTCCGTTCGGGAAAAACAGGTCCAGGGTTTCAGCTTCGGACGGTCCATATCTGATATCGCGTTCACTAGCCATGGCTTGTCGCACCTGCCGACTGGTTTCGGTATACCAGGCAATATGCTCCTTCGCGTCAGGGACTTTATCCTGGTTGTTATACTCTGCATCGAGTGCGGACTGCGTCAGGTTTTTGTAAACATGTACTTCATTTAAACTTGCGCGATAGGGTTTATACCAACCCAGCCCTTCATTGGTTGATCCCCTGGGTTGATATTCCGCACCTATGTAACCGTCATACCCAAGATTATCGATATAACTGAACAACCAGGGATAATCGATTTCACCACTATTCGGTTCCGTTCGGCCAGGGACCGAGGCGATCTGAATGTGCGCGATCTCAGGTAATGCTTGCCGCAGCCGGCCACTGAGGTTTCCTTCAGTCATCTGCGTGTGATAGCAGTCGAACATCAGTTGGACCACGTCGGGAGCACCAGACTGTCTGAGTATTTGAATCAGCTCCAATGCCTGACCGGTGTGGTAAAGAAAATATCCTGGCCGGTCGACCCGGTTTATTGGCTCGATCAGTATACCGATATTAGATTCCTGGCCTTTCTCTGCAGCGTATCCCAAGTTATCAAGGAAGGTGTTTTGCGTTGCAGAATTGTCTTCCGACAGCCCCGCCATAACATGCACATAGCGGGCATTTATTGCAGTGGCATATTCTATTGCCTGGTCGATGTGTTCACGTGCATCGATCTCCCTACCCGGTACCGCAGACAGGCCAAATTCTTCGTTTTCAAGGTCACCTGAATCGGTATTGATCCCTAACATTTTTAGTCCGGTCTGATTCAGTGCCGCTTTGAGCTGCTGTGCATTGACATCATATGGCCAGTGACACTCGACAGCACTGAATCGTGATTCTGCGGCGGCGTAGACACGGTCCACCAAGGGGTACTCCTGCCATAAAAACCCGAGATTTGCGGAAAAGCGCAGCATCGCTTACATCTTTTCCCAGCTATCCACCACTTTATTTATGATCCACGGTGTAACCAGTTGGTCAAAAGCAAGAAAATGCTCAGTTTCGAGGTGCGCATCAAATGCTGTTTTGTCACTGTAGATTTCGTAAAGAAACGTGATACAAGGATTGTTCTCAGCCACGGACACATCAAACTGGTGGCATCCAGCTTCCTGCTCTAAGGAATTTTTAGCCTGGGCTAAAACCGCCTCACGAAAACCAGGCAGGTGTGCTGGGTTGACGGTGAATTTAACTGTGATGACATACATAGAAAATTGAATGGAGCGAATAATCAGCTGCCTGTAATTGTCAATGACTCCGATAGTCCGCGCAAGAGCGCACGGTGATAGGATAACATCGGGAGATAAATCTTACCGGGATTGGCAAAACATGACTGCATCTCAAAGCCAAAATAATAGTCCAATCAAGATCGAAGCAATTGATCATATTGTGATCCGCATTGTGGATCTTGGAAAGATGCTTGATTTCTATTGCGGTGTTCTAGGTTGTGAGATCGAACGGCGCGAGGAGAATATCGGTTTGATTCAGTTGCGCGCGGGCAGTGCGCTGATCGATCTGGTACCGGTTGACGGAGAGCTTGGTGCACAAGGTGGTGCTGCGCCGGGGAACGGAGGCCACAATATGGATCATTTTTGCCTTCGACTTGCGCATTTCGATGTTGAGGCGATATCCAGATATTTGGATAATTCAGATGTTCCCCCAGGTGAAGCTAAATCGCGATATGGTGCGCAGGGACAAGGTCCATCTATTTACATTAAAGATCCTGAAGGAAATGTAGTTGAGCTCAAGGGCGGTTCGATTTCATAACTGGTATAGGTCGCCTTCAAATCTTTTGATCTATAGTTTAGAACTCGATTGAGTCTGACATTAGAAAATCCGCCGTTCAGAAAAATCGCCCGAACGGCTCAAGCTGCTCCGAGGCCGGCTGTCACAAGATTCGGCCCACCGGCTCAGTTATACTCAAGGTAGATTTCCCACTTATTATGTGGATTACAAGCATAAGGGGACTATTCTGAAAAAAGGAAATATTTAGCAACAACTGGCATTAATCGATTGCTGTCCTTCAGGGTAGCATCACGCCAAATCTGCGCGCCGAAAGTATGCCTTATATCGCCGCCTCGCTTGAACAAATATAGCGCAGGATCGCTGTATATTAGCGATAACGTTGACCGCTTTTTTTGGCGCCGAACGCCTTTCGATACAGGAATAGAGAAGCATAAATTTTCATTCAGTAATCAGACTTTGCCCCAAAAAGAACGCACCAATACCAAGAAGGAAATCGGCAACAACGTGGCATTCCGCTTGTACGATCTTGCCACCGGTGAAGATGATGCCCGCCTATGCCGTGATATTCCAGAAAGCCAATGTCGAGAACAGCCTTGGAATTTCCTGTATCAAGTTTTAGCGCAAGCCTTGAGTAAGATTGGGGACGCACTAGCCGACAGCAAAGTTGTCTTACCCTGGGTCTTGGGTTCTGTCAGCGCTCCAGTATTTTTCATCGGATTACTGGTACCCATACGAGAGTCGCTGGCCCTGCTACCCCAGGTATTAATCGGTGGGGTCATCCGAAGATTTCCAATAAGAAAGGGATTCTGGATCGCTAGCAGCATAGTTGAAGGAGCCTGCGTAATCCTGATGGGTATTGTCGCCGCACTTGGAGTGGTGGGTAGTGCAGCAGGCTGGACTATTATTATTCTGTTGGTGTTTTTCAGCCTGGCGCGAGGTGTTGCATCGATTGCTGCTAAGGATACACTGGGGAAAACGGTATCTAAAGGCCGTCGGGGTCGGGTTAGCGGCTATGCGGCTACTATCTCGGGGATAGTTGCGGCAGTTGTTGGTATTTACCTTGCCCTCAGCCCTGGGCAGTCTCGACCTGACTGGCTTCTGTATACGATCCTTATTGCTGCTGGATCGTTTTGGTTTCTAGCGGCTGCGGTTTTTGCACTAATCAGAGAAATACCAGGCGCCACGTCGGGTGGCCAGGGTATCTTCGACTTGGTTAAACACCAAACCATCCTTCTGTTTAAAGACTCGGAGTTGCAGAAATTTCTGATCGCACGGGCGCTGATGGTATCTACCGCACTAGTTGGACCGGTGTACGTCGCTCTAGCTCAACGAGAGACCGGCCAGACACTTGATAATCTAGGCTGGTTAATCATATCAACAGGGCTGGCGGGCGCGTTGAGTTCTTCTGTATGGGGCATTTTATCCGACAGATCCAGCAAGCTAACTATGTCTGTCGCGGCGTTAATAGCGGGAGCATTGGGTGTTTTTGTCTTGGCCATCCTAGCCGTGGCGCCTGTTTATACTCACAACATCGCCTTCTACTCTCTAGTTCTATTTGTGCTTGGTATCGCCCATGCAGGAGTAAGAATAGGTCGGAAGACACACATCGTTGACCTTGCCAGTGGAGACAAAAAGGCTGAATATGTTGCAATCAGCAACACTTTCATTGGTTTAGTCCTTATTGTGTTAGGGACACTTAGCAGTTTTTTTATCAGCTATAGTCTTGAAATTGGTTTAGCAGTGATGACTATTCTATCCCTACTCGGCGCTGGCATGTGTCTCACGATAAAACATGTGCAATCTTGACATCGTGTAATGAAACGATTAATGACCAGGTTGCTTTTCGCCAATTCGCGGCTGACGCAGCAAGGCCTCAATCCCCGACTCCATAAGAAATTCTGTGAAATCGGCGACAACCTACGCTTTTAAATATAAATTGCTACTAAAGGTATTCTATACAACGAGATTTATTTTTCGTATCTAAGGTTTCAATGTCCGCTGATCTAGGTGCAGGTCGCGCCGGGTTTATTTGTGAGCTTTTCAGGCGCACACTAAATCTCTTAAGGGACAATTTCTCAAATGACGTGTTGCGATTACCCGGACAAGGTCAAATGATAGCGCTCAGGTTTAAGCATAGCGGGTTGGTTTAAGGCAGTGATTGCGCTAAAGAGCAGCAGCGGCTTTATTAGTTGCGAAGCGCGCGATAAAGGCGCTGAATTGAGGGTCTAGCGACCAGAAATGTTCGATAAAAAATCTCAAGTAGTCCGCCGATGATTTTATTTTGCGAACGTCTTCCCAGCCATTTAAAACCTGGCAGAATCCTCCATATCTCGGCAAAAGCCCTGCCACCCGAGATCAGTTCTCCTTTTGCGGACCTTACGTGAAATCGCCTTAGCGCGTCTTCTCTGTTCAAATCTGAACCGAGACTCGATTTATCACAGCGACTAATATCAAGCCAGAGAATTTCTTCTGCATGATCCTTTCGCTGATAATAACCAATCTCCTTGCGGCAAAGCGGACAGGCGCCATCATAATACACCGTCAGTTTTTGATCTGCTGACTGAGCGTGTTCTTTATCGGTATCGATGAAATTCAAGTTCACAATATTCTGCTCCGTTACTTCAAAAATAAGCTATAACTGTTTAAGCATTGGCAATAGGCTTTCATCGTTGCGCATTGGTATCACGCTGGTTTTCTCGCCAGCAACATGTAGTTCACCCACATCTGATCGCTGAGCTTAAACTTTCTGTTGAATGGATTTACGCTCACACCACTCGATTCTCTAATTTCAAGTGTCTCCTCGCGAAGTATATGTATTACTTCGTCAGGTTTAACGAACTTTTGCCAGCGATGTGTTCCCATTGGTAACCAACCCAAAACATATTCCGCACCTACGATCGCGAATAGCCAAGAAATCAGGTTTCTGTTGATTGTTGCCACCGCCATAATTCCTCCAGGCGCGAGCAGACAGACAGTGTCACGCAAAAATTGACTGTAATCCGGGACATGCTCAATAACTTCCATATTCAGCACCACATCATAGATTCTGGCGCGCGATTTAAGCTGGTTGATATCAACTGTCTCGTATTCAACTTCGAGGCCCCGGGCAGCAGAATGCGCGTCTGCTACCGCAATATTGCGCTGCACCACATCAATTCCATGCACAGTTGCCCCCAGCACAGCCATTGATTCGCTCAAAATGCCGCCACCGCACCCGATATCTAGAATAGTCAATCCCTTGAGAGGTTTAGACGCTTCAGCATCGCGTCCAAATTCGCGACATAGCCGCTGTTTCAAAAAATGTACTCGCAGGGTATTGAGTCTATGCAATGGCCAAAATGGGCCAGTCGGATCCCACCAGGTGTCAGCTAGCTTCTTGTAGTGCTCGACTTCGCTTGGGTCGATATTTTGACCCCGGATATCTGATGTGGGGAGTGGGGGATTAGTGATATTCATGTCACTAATATATAGCCGTGGCCATGAAAAACACGTGATTTCTCTGGGCCCCACCGGGGAGTCTGCGCCCGGCTACGTACCCCCGGACCAGTAGCCGAATCCACCTTTCGCCACATTTCCTGCGCCACCTCCTGAATAGTGCAGAGATGGGGTCTAAGATATAGAGAGGGATAGGTGACATTTTGTCGGTTTGCGAGTGAGTGGTTAGGGTAAGAAGTCGCCTTCTGTTTCTGAAAGCCTGAGGCTGGCGAAGAGCTGAAGTTTCAACCGGTGTTTTTAAAGGTCCACTATCGGGAAATTTAGATATCCACCACTTTGTATAAACAGATTGAAATTGGATGTCCCTGCCGTTTGATGAGATCCCAACTTCAACACTTAAATGCTCAACCGATACACTGTCCGCACATTGCAGGCTCTGGATAAGTCTAGAATCAATGTTGATCCAGGATCTCTACAATCTCTGTATATCCCAATACTAGGGCGTGCTGCAGGGGCGAGAATCCCCGTCTGTCGGTTATGTTTTTATTTGCTCCTGCTAATACAAGTGCACGAACGGTCTCGACATGGTTTGGGCCACCCTTGCCTAAAATTATTGCTTCGAGCAAGGCGGTCCAGCCTAAATTGTTGACGTGATCGAGGGGGGCACCATACTTTATTAAAGTCTTTACAACCTCATGATGTCCCAAATGAGCGGCAGCGATGAGCGCGGTGCCGTCATAGGGGCTGGTTAGGTTTTCCGCACTTGCACCCAGTGCCAGCGAAAGCCTGAGCATTCCAATGTCGTTCGCGACCGCCGCAATTGTAACGATATCGTAGGCCTGGTATTCAAGTGCATTGAGATCAGCCCCGGCATTTGCTAATGCTCTAAGTGCTTTTTCCTGTGATGCAAAAGCGGCGACATGCACTGGTGTGCGCTCAAAGCGGTCTACATCCTCAAGATTCGCACCTTCTGTCACCAGTCGTTGTATTTGATCGACATTTCCAACGTGAGCCGCCAGGTGTAAACCTGTAAAACTGTCGATGTCAGAAGGTGAGGGCGCGGTTTGCGCTGAAGTGATCGTAGTTAAAACCAAAATTCCGAGGCCACAAAACAATTTGTACCAGCACCCCACTCCTTCTCTCAAGGCCTTTTGCTGAGGTGCTTTAAGAATGGTCGCGTTCACTTTCAATTCCTAAGGCGTCCCTTTATAGCCGGGTGTTCTAGTTAAAAGAACCGTTATCGGACATCGCTTTCTGGGCGATCAGTGCGGCTTCTACTCTGTTTCGCACCTGAAGTTTTTGTAAAACATTTGTGACATAGTGTTTGACGGTTTTTTCAGCGATACCCAACTTGGCTCCAATTTCCTTGTTGCTCAATCCTGTCGCTATTAACTCTAATATCTGCTCTTCCCTTGAAGTCAGTGCGCTGAGGCCTTCAGCAGTAACCTGCTTTTCACTTTTACGCCCTTCTTTTACCTCGGACAATAGGCGAGCGAAAAGATTCGGAGAGACATAGGGATTGCCGTCGTGCAGATCCTTGACGATTCTGATCAGATCCCCTCCACCGATGCCTTTTAGTATATAGCCCTGTGCGCCGCAATGAAGTGATCCAAGTACGTCATCGTCGTGTTCAGAAACTGTCAACATGGCGATAGTCACTACCGGGCAAGCCGCAGAAATTGCTTTTGCAGCATTAACTCCACCTCCGGGCATGCTGATATCAAGAAGAATAATATCAGGCAATAGATCAGTAGCCAGGCGCACCGCATCTTCGGCGCTCTCCCCTTCGCCAACAATGCTGATATCCGGTTCGCTGTTCAACGTATGGGCTACTCCCTCACGAAACAACGGATGATCATCAATTAAGACAATGCGGATTTCCTCATTCATATGATTCTATTCAAGCAGTGTTACCAATGACAAACCTTGCAGTCAAGGTTGTCCCGCCACCGAGGTTTGTATCAATTACAAATGAACCACCAATACTTTCTATTCTTTCACGCAATCCGGGAAGACCTAAACCAGAACTGTTATCAGTAGGTTGAGTCAAATCGAATCCCGAGCCTTGGTCGGCAACCGTTACTTCAATTGCTTCATCTTTATACAAGGCTGTTACGCTTGTTCTTACACTATTTGAGTGACGAAAAGCATTGTTAAGCCCTTCCTGCACCATTCTATATAGACTTATCTTTATCGACTTGTTGACCTCTTCCGGCAGCGTATGAATGTCCTTAACGACCCGTGTGTCAGTTCTTTGTTCGTGCATTGAGACAATTCTAAATAGACCGTCTTCTAACGGACGGGTTTCAAGCTCTGGAAGAGTCAGACCAGAGGAGACGCCTCTAATTTCGGTTAACGCGTCGTTCAGTGCATCTCTAACAATCTCGAATTCCTGCTGCTCTATAGGGGGGTCCTTTTCAGAGTGGTTCTTTATCCTATCTAGACGCAATAATGCGAGGCCGATTAGCTGCGCGGGCCCGTCATGCAGATCCGATCCCACACGCCTGAGAAATCTTTCATTCAGTTCCGTTGAGAGTCGGGATGAAGACTCAATATGATCCCTCATATTGGTAAGTTGCTGAACACGCTCTTGAAGAGAGTGTCTCTGGGTTTCTATAGTACGACTTCCTCTTAGTACAATTCCAGATAGAAGCCCAATCATCGATACGGTCACCAGGCCTACAACGATCCAAGAGCTCGACTTGGCTCGAAATAGGTCCTTCTTAAGCGATTCAGCGTGTGCGTAAAACTCAGCTATAGCAATTATTCTCTTGGTTGAGGGCTCACGTATTGGGCTATATATCTCAAGAAAGGGTATGCCCTTTGCACGGTCGAGCACATTCTCTTCATTTTCCAACGAGTCAAACTCGGCTTGAATTTCGCCCGACCAGGCAAGGCGTAAACTATCTGTCACCGGAAAAACTTCACCTATGATTGACTTTTGACTGCTGTAAGCAACAAATCCCCCCTCCTTCCAGATTTTTGTAGAAGTGATCATGTTCCCCAATTCGGATTCGTCAAGCAGCTGACTTAATGCGGCCTGATTTTCCTCTGATAATCTGTCCTTGCGATTGAGTTCCTGAATGTGTGGGGCAACTATACTGTCCATATAGAGTGCCGTTGTGGTAGCTGCATTCCTGGTTACGGTCCTCTCAATCTCCTGAGACACCCATGATCCAATTATAAGCATGCCTGGTATTACAACCATCGAACTCACCCAAGCGAACTGTTGAGCCAGGCTTTTAGAACTCCACCAATGATTGACTTTATTCAAAGATATATTTGATACATAGAGGTGTCTAGCAGGGATCAGTATAGTCTACCTTTACGCAAATTCTGTTCCAATCAGACTATGGTCCGTTGAGACTGGAATATCGATACTGCGGTACGTTAGTCCAGGTCGCTACATATATATCGTCCAATTTCTAATAATGCATCTATTGATAGTTGATGAATGTGTACGGATAGAGATGGCAGAAATCGCTCCCAATCGGTAGCGCTGAGAATTGTCAGCCGCCTTCAGACCTAGGTCTGAAAAAATTGAGACAATAGTTGTGTAAATTAGTGCGACATTCGCTCCTGTTTTGGAATCGCACAACTCAATAATATATTCATTAAACGTGGTTTATTTCAATAAAAATAAACTAACGATTATTTAGAAATGCCTATATATCTAATATTAATTTTAAGTCGAGCATTATTTCAAACGTTCATACTGACAGATTAAACAGTGAATTTTACAAAACGAAACTTTCTTAGGTTGAGCCTGATTATGGCTGGTGGATCATGGAGCCTGGCTGGATGTGGAGGGGGTGGTTCAGTTTCAGGTAGTGGAAGTGGGATCGTAGCGACAGGAAAGGCTCTTATCTCTGGCAACGTCGTTGCTAATAATGTGACTGGAAGTGTAGGGGGAGTTGGTGTTTCTGCTGGTGACAAAAACACAACCACAAACAGTTCAGGTAGTTTTTCTTTGGGTGAGGTGTTGTCGGGAGTTCAAGATGTAAAATTTAGCTCCAATAGTATTGTTTCCTCTATTAGGATTGATGCGCCAAGCGGTGGGAGTGTCAACCTGCTAAATGTGAGAATAAGCGGCACCACTGCGACAGCGGATGATGTTAAATCTTCAATAAACGGCTCCTCGGGATCGAGCGGTTCATCAGGTGCATCTGGCTCCAGTGGCTCTTCAGGATCTTCTGGGTCGTCCGGCGCCATTGGCACCTCTGGCTCGAGTGGTTCTTCAGGATCTTCTGGGTCGTCTGGCTCGAGTGGTTCTTCAGGATCTTCTGGGTCGTCTGGCTCGAGTGGTTCTTCAGGATCTTCTGGGTCCTCTGGCTCCAGTGGCGATGATGACAACTAACCTGTCGAAGAAAATTTTGCTGTTTCACAGGGCTAAGGACAGGTAATTTTTATTTCCGTAGACTTATGAAACGTTTTTCACAATCTTCTGGCCCGGTCAATCGATATCTTTTCCTATTTATCTGAAGACGCTCAATAAACAATTATTTTTACACTGTTACAGAGCAGTTCATCAATGCCGATTGTCTAGTAGTTTTTGTATTGCCGCTTTAACTCTATCCGGATCAATCAGTTTGCTGCACTCAAACTGTCTCTCTGAACCCTTATGGCGCGGACACCAGTTCCAGTCGCCGCGTTCAAAGCTATATTTTGTATCGTTCCAACATCCATGACAGACTTCGGGATTGAACACACGGTAACAATCTGATTCAAATTCCGTATAAGGTTCGCTGAACCCCGCGATAAGCACCACTGGTTTTCCAGCCGCCCAGGCCAGCCAGGAGAGGCCAGACCCCAGCCCGATAAAAAACTCACAATGTTCTAGTTGAGAAATCCTGTCTCCAAGGGACCGATCACCAGATTGATCGCTAATTCGTTGAAGCCTGGTTTCTTCTTTCTGGATCACCATGACATCGAAATTCATTTGCCTCAGATGGTCAATAATAATTTGCCAGCCGCCCGGATACAGCCAGTGTTTGCACTCCGCCGTGGAAGCGGTAGCAATACAGACATAAGGTATGTTCGTGGTGTAGTTGTATTTCTTGTGAGCGGCTAAAACTGGGCGTTTCTCAGTATATGGCAACCCAAGAATATCGGATGCAATCTTTCCAAGTGGCTGTGTACGTGGGTCAGCTGGATGATGCCACGGCATGTGATCGAAGTAGTATCCAATGTTGTAAGTGGCATAACAGTTTTCTACGGTGCTCGCAGGATCAATGAAAATAAGTTCTGGATAAGCAGATTGATCAAATAGATCGGGCCAAAATTGGGAGACGTAAACTCTGCTGGTTGCGTGCCGCTGCGCAAAAGTTTGAACTTGGGGCAGCCACGCCAAACTGTCACCGAGGCTTTTGGAGTCAATATTAATCCGAACATTCTGGTTCGTAAGGTCGAATCGATGCTCAAATATTTTCTCCCCGCTGGATTGATGAGCCTCTAATTTCCAGTTTGTGAAATACTTTTGGTGTGCCCTGGTCCAGTGTTTACCATCGATGGTTGCGTTGTGAACGACCTCTTCACCGTCAAACATTAATATTTGATGGGCAGCTGCACGGTTAATGATTTCAACGCATGGTCCATCGTTGAAGTCCACTCTGAATTCCGGTCTTTTTCTTAATCGATTGAAAATGAGCATTTAATCAGGCATGTATGTGAACTAGTCCAAGTCCGGATGCTGAATCAGTCTGGATCGGAAGCGGGCTTTTCATCCTCTGAATAACAGTAGGCGCCGATTCTGAATCTAAAAGTATTGTCGGTTTTGCCCTTATCTGTTTCAGAAAGTTCTGATGCCCTGGTATAGACTGCCTTCAGCATCTTCATTGCCTGATCATCTGAGAATATTTTTAGCGCCTCTAACGACTCAGGAGATAGTCGATCCTGAAACGCACTACGTTCGAAGAATGGCGAATTGTTCTCTTGCAGGTTGTTGGTAGCGGCGGCCAGATGATCATGAATATGTTGCCCAAAATAGTCGACCAGTTCGTTTGCATGCCGATCTGGTTTATACGCATTGGTGAGTAACTTTAACTTACCCCTGGGGGTCTCCTCGATCATGCCTTTTTCAATAAGATCATCAAGCAACGTTCGCGACCGAACATCACTTGTCGCTATATTAGCGAGCTCCTCAAAGCTTGGAATGCTGTGGTCCGTTTTTAATCGGTCGAGTTTGCGTGGTGCTCCGCGTTTGTCGAGAAAGCGTGGATTGGTTATCCATTCTGCTATTAACTTGGTGCTTGGAGACGCCTTGAGCGTGGCAGGGTCACTAGGGACAGGAGATTGTCGCAGTTCTTTAACGTATCGTCTTGCCAGCCCGGTAAGCACACTGATACGGCTGTCACTGAGCGTCTGCTGATTGTTGCCATATTCCTCCTCAGCCAGCGCTACATATAAAGGACGGATAATTTGAATCAGCCGAATATAGGTAAATCCCTTTGTAAGCAGATACCTTAACAGTGGACGCAACAGGCGGGTTAACGCCTGAATTAGATGTTCTTCATCACTGCTTTTTGCTGGCTTCACCATTTGAACTCATCATTTTAACCAAGAATCACTAATCGAATTCTCGATTTGTTATTGATTATATCTTGACATGGAACAAAGTTCCATTTATATTTAATTGCAATGCTAGTCCGGGTATAAATTTCATTATTGCTGGCTTCATTAAGAGTGCTTCTGAGAGCAGACAGCACTGACCACTAAGAGGATTGATTATGAATAACGATATTACGAAACGACGTCGGTTTATCGCATTAATTGGTGTTATGGGACTTGGCACACTGGCGGGTTGCGGAGGTGGTGGTAGCTCTACCACTGGCTCTGGTGCAGCACTTGGCCAAAGCGGGGCGCCTGCTGGGTCAAGTGGTACCTCCGGTACTTCGGGTACCTCCGGTACTTCGGGTACCTCAGGAACTTCGGGTACCTCAGGAACTTCGGGCACTTCGGGCACTTCGGGCACTTCGGGCACTTCGGGCACTTCGGGCACTTCGGGCACCTCAGGCACCTCAGGCACCTCAGGATCAAGTGGCTCTTCCGGAAGTTCCGGTTCCAGCGGTTCTTCTGGAAGCTCTGGCTCTGACGATGATTAATACTGCCGATAGCGATGGGTATATTGAACCGACTGTCATACTCATAAAGCTAGAAGTCGGTTCAAACTATAATCTGGAGGTACTAATGACGGGGTAATGCATGCCAGCATCGATACCCCGCACCTGGCTCGCTAAGGTCCTTCACTGCGCTGCGCCTTATAAAATATACCCTGCCCTGCGCCTCGCTAGTACAATTGCACTCGTAGTCGTTTTTCGTTTCGGTCGGTGTAAGTATACCGGCTTGTTTCTGTGACGGATCCCAGGAGTATTTGATGGATTTGAAATCATTCACATTGGTTTTTGTATCGGTTTTTCTGGCTGAAATTGGGGATAAAACTCAAATCGCCACGATGGTGTTTGCGACCGACAAAGCAGTAAGTAAATACATTGTCTTTGCTGCCGCATCGACTGCATTGGTATTAGCAGCAGGTATTGGCGTGTTAGCCGGAAGCTTTGTTTCAAATTATTTTGGGCAGAAACTTCTTAATAATATTGCTGGTATTGCATTTATTTTGATTGGACTGCTGCTGGTCTGGAGGGGTTTGTAGCAGGTCTAAAACACTAGCTGCAATCAGCTGACAAGCTAATTTTTCAGTATATTCAGAACCTAGATTAGATCAGTATAGCTAGCTGACCCTATGGACAGAAGAAAAGTACTCGGTACCTATGGACTTGCCGCTCTTTGGCTTGCGCATCAGCCTGCACAGGGTGCTGTCGAGCAGGAAAAGATTGGGCCGATACTGCAGCCGCAGACGCCGACGACTATGGCATTTATTGAGCGGGCATTTGAAATGCGTCGCCGGGCAATAGAGTATGGGGACCAGCCCTACGGCGCTATCATAGTGATCAATGACGCAATCGTAGGCCAATCCTGGAGCCGCGTGATATTAGATCAAGACCCCACCGCGCACGCCGAGATATCTGCGATCAGGGATACGGCACGGCGGCTTGAGAGCCGAAATTTAAGTGATGCCACCATGTATTCCTCTTCGGCACCATGTCCGATGTGTGAAGCTGCGGCTTACTGGGCCGGTATCGAAAGATTGATTCATGGCCGAATGGCAAACGACGCCGGCGCACCGCGGCTATGCGGATAAGATCGGTGTAACACCCCCATCTCTCGATGGGGGTTTATATCCTAGAAAATCAGCACCTCAATCCGCAGCGAAACAGTAGAACAGCCCCGATCCGGCGGTTTTGGTCAATGCCTCCTGGCTGCAGCCTCTGCTTGGATGGGCGGAAGTCCACGAAGTATTGCCACCTCCGTGGCGATCATGGTGGCCGACCTGGGCGCTGCCTTGATCGCTGCTGGTCCAGCCAGCTCGGGTAGGTCCGTGCTTCGGTCAGAATCTGTCTCGGTGCCTTTTGGGGGATACTTGCTCGCTTGGTTGGTTTCCTTATTTCAGATTGAACAGCAGAAATTCGCTGTCCTTCGAAGCCTCTAACTCAACCAGAGACTCATCGCTGATGGCTGCACCGTCGCCCGAGGCCAGGAGGTTTCCATTCACATTTAGCTCGCCATTTACCAGTTGCATCCATGTATGGCGTCCTGGGTCAGGCTGCCAGTCGATAGTGCCGCTGGTTTCAAATATCGCGGAATAAATCTCAACATCCTGATTGATGTGAATGGCGTTCGCGCGCCCGCCCTTTGCCGCGATCAGATTGAGCTGGTTTGGTATGGCGTGATCGACGAACCGCTTCTGTTCGTAACCGGGCTGTATCCCTTTCTCTTCAGGCAGTATCCAGATCTGCAGGAAGTGCACCGGTGTCAGAGAGGAATGATTGAATTCGCTGTGCGCGACGCCGGTCCCTGCACTCATGCCCTGTATGTCGCCCTTATGAATAATCGAACCGTTCCCCATACTGTCTTTGTGCTCGAGGGCGCCTTCGATGACATAAGTGATGATTTCCATGTCCTGGTGCGGATGGGTCGGAAAACCACCCGATGGCATCACCCGGTCTTCATTAATCACACGTAGATCGTGAAATCCCATATTGGCAGGGTCATAGTAGCTTCCGAATGAAAAAGTATGATGGCTGTCGAGCCAGCCCAGGTTGGCGTGGCCACGTTCCTGGCCAGGTCTAATTTTAATCATCGTTTTCGGTTCAATAGTTAATTACTGCTGCAGATTATATTGGGGTAAAATAAAAGATAAATATAATATTATTAGAAATATTATCTATAAAACTAATCTAATCTAATCTAATATGAACAAGCTGCTGGCAATGGAAGTTTTTATAGCCGTGGCCGAACGAGGTGGATTCTCCGCCGCCCTTGAGCATCTTCCGGTATCCCGCGCCGGCGTTAGTAAGTATGTGGCTGATCTTGAGACGGAGCTGGGAGGTCAGTTGTTTCACCGGACCACGCGCAAGGTCAGCCTGACCAATGCGGGAAAAGCCTATTACGAAAAATGTAAGGAAATCCTGGCGGCGGTGGAGGAGGCGGACTGCATCGTATCCGGCCTGACGGCCACACCCACCGGTTTATTGAGAATCAATGCGCCGATGTCTTTTGGTCATCGACAAATGGGGCCGTTGGTGGCGGAGTTTCAGCGGCGATATCCGAAAATCAGTATTGAGCTGATCCTTTCGGACCGAAAAGTGGACATGGTCGAAGAAGCTTTTGACGTCACAATTCGAATCACTCAGCCAAAGGATTCATCTCTGGTAGCCAGGAAAATCGCACCCTGCCGATTTATGCTGGCGGCGTCCAGGGAATACCTGGAAAGTAAAGGTTGGCCAGACGTGCCCAAGGACTTAGCAAACCATAATTGTCTGACGTATACCTATGGTCCAAGAGGAAAAACATGGAGTTTTCACGAAGGCGATCAGGTTCACCAGGTTACCATCGACGGAAATTTTGACAGCAACAACGGCGATCTACTGTGTGCAACCGCGGAGCACGGAGGCGGTATTGTGCTGTTACCAACTTTTATATTGTGTGATGCGGTCAGGGCAGGCAGGCTGCTACCATTGCTTCAGCATTACCGAATAGAACCGGCGGGTATTTATGCCGTTTTCCCCTCATCGAGAATGCTATCCGCTAAAGTCCGGCTGTGGGTGGATTTTATGGTGGAGCAAATGGGCGATCTTCCGCAATGGGACAGGCAAACTGGAGCGGCAGAGCGAAATGAATAAGATCATGCCCGATCACTTCCTGTAATGGATGTTACATAGACCTGAGCAAGCGTTGGAATCGCCGCTTTTTCTGGCGCTGATGCCGTCGACCGCAAGTAAGGCGCTCAGCGTTAAACAAATAATTTAACGATCATGTTGAAGAAAACCGAATTTTCAGTTTCCGACCTGCTTCCTGGTCGGATCATTTGTATGACCGAAGAGACGACGGAATTGCTCTACCTGTTAGGTGAGGAAGATCGCATCATCGGGATATCCGGGTTTACCGTGCGCCCGCCGAGGGCACGAAAAGAAAAGCCAAAAATATCGGCTTTTACCTCGGCAAAAATTGACAAGATAATGGCTTTGGAACCGGATCTGGTGCTTGGTTTTTCTGATCTGCAGGCGGATATTGCCAGTGAACTGATTCGTCGCGGAGTCAACGTTTATATCTTTAATCAACGTTCTGTAGCGGAGATACTCTCAATGATCTGCCAGCTTGGTGCGATAGTGGGCGCTTCTGAAAAGGCCATCGACTGGGTGGAGATTGCGGTCGCACGAATAGACCAGTTGAAACAGAAAGCGTCGTCGATGAGTCGCAGACCTAAAGTATATTTCGAAGAATGGAACGATCCATTGATGACCGGTATTCGCTGGGTCGCGGAGCTAATCGAAATCGCTGGCGGGGTTGATTGCTTCCCGGAAAACTCGATCCAATCGCTGGGCAAAGACCGCATCCTCGCAGATCCGATGGAGGTGGTCAGGCGTTCTCCAGACATTATTATCGGGTCCTGGTGCGGAAAAAAGTTCAGGCCTGAACAGGTCGCCGCACGACCGGAGTGGCAGACAATATCTGCGGTCAGAAACAATGATCTTTACGAAATAAAATCCCCACTGATTCTGCAACCCGGACCTGCGGCCTTAACCGACGGATTAGACCAGCTTGTGGCTATAGTAGATAAATGGGTAGCCGACGGTGCTTAACCCGAGCGACCTATTGAGCGATGCCGCGCCATTGGATGAACAGGCGATTCACCACTATCGCCTCGAACGTGTCCGCACCTTACTCAGGCAGCATGATATTGCGGCAGTATTGCTGTTCGATCCGATTAATATCCGCTACACCAATGGCTCGCGTAATATGCAGGTCTGGAGCATGCATAATTTCTGTCGCTATGCCCTGGTGTGTGCGGACGGCCCATCGATCATGTTTGAATTACCTACTGGTAAACACTTACTTGAGGGTCTGGGCACAATCGATGAAATCCGCACTGCATGGTCGACCGACTATCTGGTGACTGGATATCGCAGTGATGAGATCGCTCGCCTATGGGCGGCGGAAATTGCTGACCTGGTTTTGCAGCACGGCGCAGGCAATAAGCGTCTTGCAGTAGACCGATTGGATTCAGTCACGGCATATGCGCTCGCTGATTCCGGTGTTACTTTGCTGGATGGAAAAATGGTTCTTGAGCATGCCAGATCTATAAAATCCGTCGAAGAAATTCGCGCACTGAAACACTCACTTACAACTTGTGAAGCGGCGATGCGCGACCTGCGCCAGCAACTTGTTCCTGGCATCAGTGAGCAAGAAGCCCTTGGGATACTTCTGAAAGGGAGTATCGAAAGAGGAGGAGAATATCCTGAGACCAGGCTGATGACTTCTGGTCCGCGCACCAATCCATGGTTCCAGGAAACTTCCGATCGAGTGATCGAGCAAGGGGACTTTTTGTCTTTTGACACCGACCTGATAGGGCCTATGGGATTCTATAACGACATTTCGCGCACCTGGGTAGTGGGTGATGTCATGCCCAGTGATTCGCAGCGCAGGCTTTATGAGGTCTCACGGGCGCAACTTGAGACAAATATTTCACTGTTGCAGCCAGGGCTGGGTTTTCTCGAATACGCCTCCAAGGCCTACGTATTGCCTGAAGAATACCTCGCCAACCGGTATGCAGATGTAGGACACGGCTGCGGTCTCGGGGTCGAGTATCCGTTTTTGTGGTATCCGGAAGACACCGAGTATGGGGCTTACGATGGCGTGTTTGAACAAAATATGGTGGTCTGCATAGAAAGCTATGTTGGCGGTGTCGGAGGTGCGGAGGGTGTCAAACTTGAGCAACCGGTTTGGATCACTGCGCGGGGACCGGTGCTGTTATCCGATTATCCTTTGGAGGACAATTACGGCTGATCGAATTTTCAGGGCACCCACAAAACGCGTATCAGGTCGGTGCTTCCCGCCTGTTGCGGATTACCCGCAGTGAGTATGACCAGATCACCGCTTCTCACGTATCCAAGGTGCCGCGCGTTATCAAAAGCAAACTGGATTTTGTCGTCATCGTCGCCATCTCCGTCATACAATATTGCAAGCACACCCCAGTTCATCGCCAGCCGCTGAACCACCTTGGCCGATGAGGTGATTGCAAGTATCGGGCTTTCCGGTCGGTATTTTGAAATAAGACGAGAGGTAAAACCGGTTTCTGTCAGTGCAACAATGGCGGCGGCATTCAAATGATTCGCCATGGTTATCGATGCCTGAGCCACCGCTTCCGTCACTTCGTTCGAAGGATTTGGTTCGATACGCTGCAGATAACCGTAATCCTTAAGACCGGATTCCGCTTCGAGCGCAAGCTTTGACATGGTTTGTACCGATTCAACCGGGCGAGTTCCGGCCGCGGTCTCGCCAGAGAGCATCACAGCCGAAGAGCCGTCAAATATGGCATTGGCTACGTCGTTGACTTCTGCACGGGTCGGGCGCGGATTACGTTCCATGGAATCGAGCATCTGGGTGGCGGTAATAACAGGTTTGCCCCTCGAAACAGTGGAGCGAATAATCTGCTTCTGGATTTTAGGGCCTTCTCCAATTTCGAGCTCGACGCCGAGATCTCCTCTCGCGACCATGATGCCATTTGCGGCTTCGACAATTTCAATAAGATTCTGAACCCCCTCGCGATTTTCTATCTTGGCGATGATCGCGACATCCGCACCATGGGACTCAAAGCGATTTCTCAGCCGTTCGATTTCACTTGCATTACGGATAAAAGATGCTGCGAAATATTCGACCTCATGCAGGGCGGCGAAATCCACTTCCACGCTGTCATCATAATCCATATCGTCGAGTGCGCTGGTGTTATCCGGAAAATTGACACCCTTGCTGTCCTTAAGCAATCCCCCGCAGACGATTTTGCACTGCACAGCCTGGTCTTCTATCGCTTCTACCCGAAGTTCAATCTGCCCGTCATCAATCAGAATACGTTCCCCGGGTCGGACATGCAGATGAAGGCGCGGAAAGGTGAGTGATACACCGTGTTCATCTCCAGGTCGTCCGTCGCCAAAGAGGTAAAAGATCTGATTTCTTTGTAATAATGCAGAGTCCTGCTTTAATTTACCGGTACGAATTTCACGACCACGATTGTCCACCATAATTGCGACCGTTGAGCCAACCTCTTGTGCTGCCTGTTTAATCCGGGCAAGGGACTTGCTGTGGCTTGCCGGGCTGCCATGCGACATATTCAATCTTGCGACGTTCATGCCGGCGTGGATCATCTGCTTAAGTGTCTCTATGTCGTCGCAGGCGGGACCAATAGTTGCGATAACCTTGGTTTTCCTTAGTCGCGTGGCTATGTTGCGTTTCATTATGATTAAATGTTGAAAATGAGAACGGATTATAATGGTTAAGAAAATTTCACGGTTCAAAAAAATCTTCGAGCAGGCAGCAGACCGTAAGGGTGGTCGACGGGCACTCAAAAAACTGCTGCCCGACAGCATCAAAACACCGACCCAGCTGTCTGCTGTACCTGACGATCGATATCTCGCTGAAATCACCAAGTCCATATTTAAGGCCGGATTTGTATGGAAAGTGATCGACAATAAGTGGCCGGCGTTTGAGCAGGCGTTCTGGGGTTTTGATATCCAAACCTGTTTGCATATGTCGCCGGAAGACGAGGACAGGCTGTGCACGGACAAAAGGATTGTAAGAAATCGGCAGAAGATACTTACCGTGCCCCGCAACGCCGGCATGATTGCCGAGATCACTAAACAGCATGGTTGCTTCGGGCGGTTTCTGGGCGCATGGCCGTCAGAAGATTATGTTGGTCTTCTAGATTACTTCAAGAAATATGGCGAGCGCATGGGCGGCAACAGCTGCCAGTACTTCCTGCGTTTTGTTGGCAAAGATGGTTTCCTGCTAACACCCGATGTCATTCGTGCGTTAATTAATGCTGGCGTCATCGACAAGGCTCCCACCGCAAAAACGGCCAAGCGAGCGGTACAGGATGCCTTCAACCAGTGGCGGGAAGAGACAGGACTGAATCTCGCACAAATAAGCCGTGTTTTGGCCCTCTCCATCGGCTGAGTCGACCCCCTGACTAAATCAGATAGTTTAGCAATCCGCGGCTGCCTTAATCTGTTCCAGTATCCAGTGCCGAAATGCCTGCACCTTACGCTCGTCTGCCTCGGTTGGATAGGTGACGAAGAAATAGGCGAAATCCTGCGGAATCGTGAGATCAAATGGTTTGATCAGCTGACTTTTCTCGATCGCATCATTGACGCTGATACTCCCCGCCAGGGCAACACCCTAGGCCCTGAATAGCGGCGTAGACGCGCAGATTGACTTCGAGCAAGCCCAAGCCGCGACTGAGATCAAGGTCATGTACAGCTGCTGCCGCCAACCACATTTGTCATTCAGGCCAGCAGGAATCATCATAAGGAAACTCATAATGCAGAAGCTGGTAGTGACGCAAATCTTGTGCGGATTGAAGCGGATCAGAAGGCTCCAGCATGGAAGGCGAGCAAACCGGAAATACTTCCTGACACACTAAAAAATCAGTGAGCAATCCCGGGTAGTGGCCACTACCAAACCGAATGCCTGCATCAATATCATGGAATGGTTGCTAGAATCTGTTGTCTACTGGCTATAGATTCTGGGCGCCGTTCCGCACATGCTTCGTTCTCGCTTAATATTCCCAGTGATATTTGGACTGGTCTGCTTTTTTGTGTTCGCTTACCCGGTGATGAGATTGAGCGCATGGGCCGGGCCCCATTATGACATTGGATGGCAAGGCGGGATCCTGCTCTGGGTCACCGGGTTTTTTGGTATGTGGTATTCGTTCGGCGGCGCCCGAATGGTGGTCCGTTATTTGGTGGTGCACTGGATGGGGATCAGCTTTGTCTTTGCAACGACCGTATTGGTATACGAAGTTCTGAGAGTATTCGGTAACTTTAACGACCCGGAAGCGGCTCGTTGGATATTTGGAATTTCGTGTCTGCTTGTGTTGATAGCATGGGTGATGTCCCATCATCTTAATGTGCGACGTCTCGAAATTCGATCGCCCAAAATTAGTAAGCGCCGCCGCGTGGTGCAGATCAGCGATGTGCACATTGGATCGCGTCAGCGTGGGTTTATGGATCGCATCGTTAGTCGGGTTAACGGCCTTGAACCAGATTTTGTGGTGATCACCGGCGACCTGATCGATTCGAGTGCAGTGGAAATCGACGCATTGCAGCCGCTTGAAAACCTTAGTGCCAGGGCTTTCTTTTCGATTGGCAACCATGAGCGCTACGCCGATTTGCCAAAGGCGTTGTCAATGTTGGAAACGCTTGGGGTAATCCCGTTACGTCAGGAGAGTCAAGTCGAGCACGATGAGCTTCAGTTTATCGGGATTGATGATGCTGACCACAAAGAGCAGGTGGCCAATCATCTTCCTGGGGTAGGGGTCAATGACCATCACTTCAGCATCCTCCTATACCACCGTCCATTGGGCTGGGAGGCGGCAGTCGAACATGGCGTCGACCTGATGCTGTCAGGACACACGCACAACGGCCAGATATTTCCATTTAATTTTGTGGTGCGACAGCAGTTCAGCCGGATCCGTGGCCTCTATCGAGAGCAGGATTCACACCTATACGTTTCTAGTGGAACAGGTACGTGGGGGCCGTTGATGCGGCTCGGATCACTAAACGAAATTAGTTGTTTTGATCTGGTGCCGCATGAATAGTCGAAATACATTAGCACCTTACGGCATGGGAATGTCACCAACCCTGATAGGAATGTCATAGCCGCGTTGAACTGCAGGGCGCTCTGCGATTGATATATACCAACGCTTAACGTTTTCAAATTCGTCGAGATTAACCTGTTGCCAGTCGAATCGGGATGCCCATGGCCAAAGCGCAATATCCGCTATGGAATACTCACCTGCTATGTACTCGCTCTGCTCAAGCTGGTGATCAATCACAGCGTATAAACGCTGGGCTTCGACTTTGTAACGCTTCGAGGCGTACTCGCTGACCTCGGGCTTGAAATGCAGGAAGTGGTGCGCCTGGCCTAGCATTGGGCCAAAGCCTCCCATCTGGAACATCAGCCATTCGAGAATTTGCCACCGGTTTTGTTTTGGCATCAGCATATCGGTTTTCTCTGCCAGATAGATCAGGATAGCTCCAGACTCCATCAGGCTCATGCCATTATCCTGATCAACGATTGCAGGTATTTTATTATTAGGGCTGATTTCCAGGAAGTCTTCGTCAAATTGATCGTTTTTGCCGATATCAATTGGATGTACTGCGTACGGAAGACCAGTCTCCTCGAGCATGATGGACGCTTTGCGTCCGTTTGGTGTGGTCCAGGTATAAAGGTCAATCATTTTAAAAGAGGTATTTTAAAAGAGGTTTTTTTGTTTAAAGAGAGTTTTTATTGGTCGTTATAACCGGTGATTTCTTTCCAAGCCTCGTTAGCTTGTTGCAGATATTGAGCGTGATTGCCATCGAGCCAGCGATCCCGCCCTCTAGCTGCGTAGAATAAATGTAATCGACCGTCGAGAATTTCCCATTGAGTACCATCGGTTCGTATAAGACCTTCACCGATACTGAGCGCGTTAGAGCAAAAACCGCCAAATGCCGGGCGGTATTTATCAGGATCAGCCTTGAATGCCAGATAGCTCTGTTCCGAGCCGAACCGCCATTTTGCCCCTCGCCATTCATGCACCCATGCTTTTTTACCTTCCGTCGCGATATGTTCATCGATAGCGGCTTGATCATGATAGGCAACGGTATCGTAGCCACCGATTGCGACCTTGCCCAACCTGCTGGTACTGACCGGCCCCTGAGAAACATTGTCAGCAGCTAGAGTTTGTAGGGGCGAGACGAATGTAAAACACATCACGGTCACAATAAAACCATTAAACACTGATTTTGTAGAGATAAACATGGCTAATTCACGCTTAGGACTGATGACATTGTAGAACAGCTTTGATGCTATGTGAAAACGGAAAGTTCCTTGTCGCTCATTAATGCAGAATTGTGGTTGCTTTGAGATGATCTGGGTTTACTCGAAATGACTGAATATGATCGCCACATAATGTCAGCAACCCTTGATGACGATCAGCACTGCTAAGAGAGTAGTCGAACCGGAAACTTCGACAGAATTGAAGCCTGTTACGTTCAAGACGCATGCCCCTGAAAACCACGGTGCCATCAAGGAACTGCAGTCCATTTTGCCGGCAGTATTGCCTTGCCACCTGGTCTGCTCGCTCATGGGCCTGCCGATTTCGCAGTAACATGATTGCAATCACTACAAACACGAACAACAACACTACTTCAAACGGTTGCAGCATTGAATTTTGCTAGTTTGCACATCTGATTGTGCTGCGCTATCCAGGAATTGAAATAGTAACCTGGATTTTATCTCCTGGGTTCAGGTTAAAAGTGGGCAGTATTAAGTATTCGCTTATCATTTTCTCTGACATCTTTTTATCTGGAGTAACTTTGAGCGTCAAGTATCGACAATTTGCCAGCGTCCTTGCGGGTATGCAGGTCGTCTAGAGGTCTGCGGCCGAAGTGATAGTCGAAAAACAGCCTAGATTAAAGATCTGGCAACAGGTCCACATCATGCTTCCAGTTTTAGTATCGAGCGACTGCAGGCATGATCTTACTCTGCAGAGCCTAAGTATCTGAAATCGAACTATCCGACATATAATCGGTCCATTGGAAATTCGATCCGCGATGTTCCTTCTCTTTATCCACAACATTCCTATATGAACAAAAAAGCTGTCGCACTGGTAAGTTGGATTATAGTGATCTGGATTTGTAAGGTGTTTTTATTTTCCTTGCCCTACAAATTCACTGGCCACCCTGATACCCAACATATCTTCGGCACCATCGGGGCCTGGATGTCGGATACCTTCAGCCAGGGTTTTGGGCAGCTGTTTGGTCAATACGGTGCTTATGTTGTAGGAAGTGTCGAGCTTCTTACCTCGATAGTGCTGTTGTCACCCATTTTATTTTGGTTGATCGGGTTAGCCGGGAAATCCAGTAAACGCTCTATTAGGTCTCAGATCCATAAGTTTGGTGGGTTAATGGCTTCTGCAGTGATGGCTGGAGCTGTGTTTTTCCACCTGTTTACGCCACTCGGCGTAGAAGTGCTGCATGAAGGCAAATCAGATGGTGGCTCATTGTTTTACGCCGCGGTATCGATACTGATCCTGGGCATTGTTTTATTTCTCATCAATTCACGAATTAAACCTTAGTCAACCACATCAATTGGCTCTCGGCTGGCACCTCTCTGCCAGGGATTAAACCATTGCAGGTATACGATAAACCTACCAGCGGCGCATTATGAAGATTACCGTGACTATGGTGATTCTATATATTCTGTACTGCATACGTATCGGTACCAAGCCGTGTAAGTACTTTCAACTCAACTCCCCTTGTTTTGACCGCCAGGAGGGGATCTTTTCCAAGCTCGATATTGATCAGTTCATCCCGAAGGAGTGGCGACTGGAACAACGCTACGATAATAGCGAGGTTGTACCTGAATACTGGCCGGTGTTTGTAAAACCAGAGTGGGGACAAAATGCTGCAGGTGTTGAGCGTGCGGACTCTCCTCAGGATCTGGCAGAAATTCGTAAACGCACTAAGAATGAACGCGTTAAATTCCTCTTACAACAAGCTGCACCCGAGTCGCGGGAGTTCGAAATATTTTCAATGCGTCACCATAATGACAAGAATAACTATGCGGTGCTGACGGTTACCGAGGCGGTAAACGAATCGGAACCAAACCCAGTAAACGGTATCTATAACTCAAGTACACAATACGTTGAAATCACTGAGCAGTTTGATTCGGTCCAGCTAGGCCAATTGTGGCAGCACATGAATCGAATCGGGCATTTCAATATATCACGCGCCAGTGTGCGAGCTAATTCCCTTGAGGATTTAATGGCGGGACGTTTTCACGTGATTGAAGTCAATCTGTTTCTGCCGATGCCAATCAATATGTTGGATAGAAAATATGGAGTGAAACAGGTTTTCGCTATGATTCGTCGCTACATGATGAGTCTTGCCCGGATTACCAAAGCGCGTGACAAATCGTTGCCCGAAAAGCCCGTGTTTACCAAAATCATGTTGTATAACCGAGAAAGCCGACTCCTGAATTTTCTGAGAGCGAAAATATGAAGAAGCTGAAGGCGCTGATATACGCCTGGATCAGTGAAAAATACATGCACGGATGCAGTAGCTACAATTCCCTCGATGTCCGAAAATCATGCAGATCTAAGGCGCAGGGGCGCGCCGTTTTTGCTGAAAATGATGTGCCCCACGCGCGCGGTATGGTGTTCACGTGGCCATGGGTAGCACACCGGTTCGCCAGCCAGTATGGATTTCCTGTGGTGGTCAAACCAAATGTAAGTGGGTATTCTCGTGGCAGTTATTTTCCGATCAACAGCTTCGGCGAACTCTGGCGCGCGATTTTTCTGGCCAAACTCTGGTGGCCCACAACCATAATTGAACAGTATTTGCAGGGGGCCAACTATCGCGTGCTGGCAACCGACCATCATATGATTTCGGTCATTCGCCGCTATCCGCCTTTCGTAGTGGGTGATGGCAGCTCCACTATTGACCAGCTAATCGACGAAGAAAATAAAGTGCGACAGGAAATGAACCTGCACCCTGTGATCTTTCCAATAAAAAAGAGTGATCAAGTGGTTCGTCATCTGGCCAAGCACAAGTTCAATTTGGACTCGATTCCAGAAAAGGGCCAGAATGTTGAGCTATTTCATCGGGTGGCGCTGGCGCCGGGTGGG
The DNA here is from genome assembly GCA_024644945.1 of Gammaproteobacteria bacterium. GTDB lineage: Bacteria > Pseudomonadota > Gammaproteobacteria > Arenicellales > Poriferihabitantaceae > VYFG01. The sequence goes on from JAHEGU010000001.1 coordinate 298,321, forward strand.
GTGGTAGAAATCATTGATCAGACAACAATCCCGGATGAGAACCGCGAACTTTTTCAGCGGGTGGTCAAGATGTTTGATGCCAATGTATTCGGTATTGATGTGATTTTCGAAAAAGGCATTGAAACCAGCTATCGGGACCAGAAATGTATTTTTATAGAAGTGAACTCAAGACCCTATATGGACATGCATCATTTCCCTCGCTTTGGTTGCAAGGAAGATTTCTCCGCAGACTTGGCTGAACTTGATAAAATTGAGATCGAGGACAAGCATATTTTTTAATGCAACTAGCATCTCTAGACACGCCAGCTGCGGCTTCTGGTACACAGCGACTTTCCCGAACTTTCTATCAATATTTGGGCCTGCATTCGCTGCTGATCGGAATATTTCCATTTTTCATTCCAGTGTTTCTCTGGAAGCATGGATTTGAATTAGGCGCGATATCGCTATTTGTTGGCTCAGCGGGAGCAGGCTTCTGCATTGGCCTTTGGGCCTGGGACAGGCTGCGACACTCGATAAGTTTGATTCAACTGATCGGGGTATCGCTGGTGCTGGAGGTGTTACTTTTGCTCAACGTCCAGATTCTCGGTATGAGCCTGGGTGTGCTGCTGTTGCTGGGCATCAGCTACGGTGTTTATAACAGTTTTTTCTGGACTACTCAGCGTGCACTGTTCTTCGAGAGAGTCGATCAGAGTAATTCCGGGCGTAGTTATGGAAACCTGCAGATATATGTTGGATTCCTGTTACAAGTAGGCATTCTTCTTGGCGGCCTGCTTCTGGAAAGGAGCGGATTCAACTATATTGTTTACGGCAGCATGCTATTGTGCGCGTTGGGTTTTGGTATGTTTCTAGTGACCCGGCCCGTGGCTCCTGATTCTCTGTCATCGTTTAAACCCGTTACTATTTCAGAGATCCGGCAGTTTCGTGACAATGACGCTTCCCGCCTGATTTTTCTTGTGGATGGGATCTATTTGTTTCTTGAGAGTTTCTTCTGGGTAGTTTCCCTTTTTCTGCTGGCGCATGAAAGCTTTGCTCGTCTCGGCGCCATGGTGCTTTCCCTGGCCGTCATATTCGGCGTATTGTTTTATCTGCTGAAGAACGCAATTGACCGGCTAACGCGCAGACATATCTATCGATTTGCCGTGGTGCTTTATGCCCTGTCCTGGGCCTTGCGGGCACTGGTGGACGACCAGCAATCGTTAGCGGTTATGTTTATCTACCTGGTGCTCATCACCTTTTGCACCTCGTTTTTTCGTCTTGCCATGAATAAGCGATTTTATGACCTGGCCCGCGATACGCTGTCTCACCGGTACCTGATTCTCAAGAGCTATTACTCCCAGATAGGTATTGCAGTAGTGTTTTTAGCTTTTGGCGTGGTCATCCTGCATGCGGCCGATAGCGAGCGAATGCTGATCCCAATTTATTGGATAGCCGCCGCGGGATCGTTTGTTTATCTGCTTTATGGGTCTTCCCGTTACGACCGCACGGACTGAAATGGACATAGCCGGCTAAGCCGGCAAATTTTTCCAATGCAGTGGTCTGTCTGTCGTCAGTTTACTTCAATAACCATCGGGCAATGATCTGAGCCCATTTGATCCTGGAGATAGTCCACCTGTTTGACCCTGTCCAGATGCTTTTTTTCCATCAGAAAATAATCAATGCGCCATCCAACGTTGCGTTCTCGTCCTTTTGATATCATGTGCCACCAGGAGTAAACATCAGTAACGCCGGGATTGCGCTGTCGCCATACATCGGACCAGTCGTCTGCAACGAGCCTGTCCATCCAGGCACGCTCACTGGGATGAAAGCCGATCTTTCCATCATTTGCTTTTGGCCGTGCCAGGTCGATTTCGGTGTGGGCCACGTTCATGTCACCTCCGACGACAACGATTCGTTTCTGGTCGCGCAGAGTATTCATGTAGTCGTGAATGCGGTCGTAGAAAACAAGTTTTTCCTCCCAGGCCTGCTCGCTCTTACCTCCATTGGGGAAATAAATAGACAATAGATCCCAGTCGGCATTTTTCCACTGAAACGACAGATGGGAAATCCGGCCTTCATCGGCGTTTGGCACCCTGGGCACGTCGGTATTAAAACTCAGTTTTTGGACCTGCTGTGAACGCTTATTGCTGATCCAGATGCCGGTGCCGGCATAGCCTTTTTTCTCAGCGCTGCTGTAATATTGTTGGTAGTCCGGATGCTGCTTTAGAAAACTGCTGAACTGCTCGACGCTGCCTTTAATTTCCTGCAGCATCAGAAAGTCCGGCTGATATTGCTGCAATAAGGTCTGCAGCTCTTCTTTACGCTCAACAGCGCGAATGCCGTTAACGTTCCAGGTGATAATTTTCATTGAGGGCGGTGTTTTTTCTTGCGGCTATTTTACCTCCAAAGCAGGAGCGGTTATGGCTAACAATGAGTGAAACATAACCAATTTGATTTATACTCATTTCCCTTTGACTTAAACCCGGGACCAGATGCCAAGCCCAATCCACAGTAAATTACCCAATGTCGGCACCACAATTTTCACGGTGATGTCCAAGATGGCCCATGATTATGGTGCTATAAATCTGTCCCAGGGGTTTCCAGATTTCGAACCTGCACAAGAATTACTTGATAAGGTGACTTATTATCTCGGGGCCGGCAAAAACCAATATCCGCCGATGATTGGAGTACCGGAGTTGCGACAAGCGATCGCGAAAAAGTTTGCCGACCAAAATGGAATCGAAGTCGATCCGGAGAGCGAGATCACCATCACCAGCGGCGCTACCGAAGCGCTATTTTGTGCAATCCATTCGGTGGTCGCTCAGGGCGATGAGGTGATCGTATTTGATCCGGCCTATGATTCTTATGAGCCGGCAGTAGAGTTGGCCGGAGGAACAACCGTTCACTTACCATTGACTCTGCCCGATTATCGTATTGACTGGGACAGTCTTAAACAAGCATTAAACGAACGCACACGGCTGGTCATTATCAACAGCCCACATAATCCAACTGCAACTACCCTTGATCGTTCTGACCTCGACCAGTTGGCTGAAATTCTTCGCGGCTATGACTGTCGTGTCTTGAGTGATGAGGTCTACGAGCACATCGTATTCGACGGTAAAACGCATTCCAGTGTGGTCGCCCATCCTGAACTGCGTGAACGAAGTTTTGCCGTGTTTTCCTTCGGCAAGACTTACCACGCAACCGGATGGAAAATTGGATACTGCGTGGCACCACCTGATCTGACCACTGAATTTCGCAAAATTCATCAGTTCAACGTGTTTACAACGGTGACTCCTATGCAGTGGGCACTGGCAGATTTCGTGGCTCAGGCACCAGAGCATTACCTGGGTTTGTCGTCTTTCTACCAGGAGAAACGCGACTATTTCAGAGAACAAGTTGCAGATTCTCGATTTAAGTTGCCGCCCTCTCACGGCACTTATTTCCAGCTTGCGGACTACAGTGAGATTGCAGACGTAACAGATATGGAGTTTGCCAACTGGATTACCCAGGAAAAAGGCGTGGCGGTTATTCCTCTGTCTCCGTTCTATCAGGAACCGCCAGATACGAGAATCGTGCGTTTTTGTTTCGCTAAGCAGAATGAAACACTCGAGCAGGCCGCTGAGATTTTGTGTACCTTGTAGCGTCTGGAGAAATTTCCTGCACGGCGTCACCTGGATCACTATCAAATGAGTGATCTGACGGCGTATCGAGCATACTTTCCTGCATCGACGGATGCGGATCAATTAGAGTTCAAGTAAAAACTAAGAGTTTTACGATGGATCAAAACATTCACCAATTTACTACCCTGACTTTCGATTGCTATGGCACTTTGATTGATTGGGAAAGCGGCATTTGGGATGCCTTGCAGCCCTTATTGATGGCCAGTAATGCCAGTCAAATTGATCGCAAAACCGGCCTGGAAGCCTTTGCGCGAATAGAGACTGCCCAGGAAGCGGATACACCGGATATGGTGTACCCAGAGTTGCTGATTCAAGTACATCGAAATTTTGCAAAACAATTCGAGCTGAACACCCAACCGGTGCTCGATCGTGCATTTGGCGCTTCAGTGCCACATTGGCCAGCGTTTCCCGATACGGCCGATGCATTACGCACACTCAAGAAGCACTTCAATCTGGTGATTCTTTCAAACGTAAATCGCGATGGATTTGCTGCATCGAATCAGAAGTTAGGCGTCGAGTTTGATGCGATCTACACTGCTGAAGATATCGGTAGCTATAAACCTGATCCAGAGAATTTTTCTTATATGCTCAAGCATCTCCAGTCTGATCTCGGTGTCACACAGGAAAAGATTTTACATACTGCACAAAGCCTTCATCACGATCATGTGCAGGCAAAGAAGTTTGACCTCGCCAACGCCTGGGTAGATCGACAAAACCTCAAGAACAGCGATAGCTGGGGCGCTACGGCTCGAGTGGATGCGCGCCCGGCATTTGATTTTTATTTTACGAGTATGAAAGAGATGGCAGAGTATTGCGAAGGCGGTGCCAAAGATTGAGCGTGTTTGACGGGTTCAAAAAATTCGATATTGATTGTAAAGGCACCAATATTCATGGCGTCATCGGCGGTGAGGGACCTGCTTTGTTACTGCTGCATGGTTATCCGCAGACCCATGCCATGTGGCATAAAATAGCGCCCAGTCTGAGCAAATCGCATACCGTGGTTGCAGCGGATTTACGCGGTTATGGGAAATCCGCAAAGCCTGCTACGACCCCCGACCATAGCAGTTACTCCAAGCGTGCCATGGCCGACGATATGGTGGAACTGATGACAAAGTTGGGGCATCAGCGATTTGCGATCTGTGGTCACGATAGAGGTGGGCGAGTGGCGCACCGTCTTGCCCTGGATTGGCCGCAACGGGTCGATAGAATGGTGGTGCTCGATATCGCGCCCACTCGGGAGATGTACAGTCATACCGACGACACCTTCGCCAAGGCTTACTGGTGGTGGTTTTACCTGGTGCAGGATGCGCCGTTGCCGGAAAATATGATTGGGGCGGACCCGAGTGGCTACTGGCTCGCTACGTGCGGCAGTGGTTCAGCAGGCTTGCATCCCTTTAGCGAGCAAGCACGGGCACAGTATCTAGAGTGCTTTAGCGACCCTGCGGTTATTCACGCGACCTGCGAGGATTATCGGGCGGCGGCGGGAATCGATATCGAGCATGACAACGCAGATGGAGATCGCAAGGTTGAGTGCCCGATACTGGTCATCTGGGGAAAGGATGGAGTGATTGAACGCTGTTTCGATGCCTTGGGTCTCTGGCGACAGCGTGCCATAGATGTTGACGGTTTTGCCATGCAGGGAGGTCACTATCTTGCGGAGGAGAATCCAGCAGAGCTATTTGACCATCTGCAAAAATTTTTAACTGAGTATATTGATAATCAATGAAATCGAAGAAATACAGAATTGCGGCGATACCCGGCGACGGAATTGGCCAGGAAGTGATCCCGATCGGGCAACGTGCGGTAGAAGCCGCCGCCACCCGATTTAACTTCGAAGTCCAATGGCAAAGGTTCGATTGGTCGTGTCAGCGGTTCACCGAAACCGGCCGAATGATGCCGGAAGACGGGATAGAACAACTCAAGGAGTTTGACGCGATATATCTTGGCGCTGTGGGATTCCCGGGCGTGCCTGATCATGTTTCGCTTTGGGGCTTGTTGATTCCGATTCGACGGGAAATGGACCAGTACGCCAACGTCAGGCCAGTTCGTTTGCTCAAAGGTATTCAGTCGCCGCTTGCGGGAAGGGGGCCCGAAGATATTGATTTTGTGGTGGTCAGAGAAAACGTTGAGGGAGAGTACTCAGAAATCGGTGGGCGTATTTTTGCAGGGACCGATAGAGAGTTTGTTTCACAGCAAAGTGTCTTTACGCGCCAGGGTGTAGACCGCATTTTGCACTATGCGTTCGAACTGGCCGCCACACGTCCGCGTAAGAAAGTGACCTCCGCAACCAAATCAAACGGAATCGTCCACACCATGCCTTACTGGGATGAGCGCTTTAAAGCGATTTGCGCGGATTATCCAAATATAGAAACCGATCAATATCATATTGATATTCTGACCGCGCATTTTGTGCAACATCCGGATTGGTTTGATGTGGTGGTTGGATCGAATTTGTTTGGCGATATTCTCTCTGACCTGGGCCCCGCTGTTGCCGGCTCAATCGGAATTGCCCCTGCGGCAAATATTAATCCGAGCCGGCAGTATCCCTCTATGTTTGAGCCCGTGCACGGCTCAGCGCCTGACATTGCGGGTCAGGGGATCGCCAATCCGGTTGCAGCGGTATGGACCGCAGCAATGATGCTGGATCATCTTGGAGAAGTGGATGCCGCACAATCCTTGGAAGGTGCGATGGAAGAGGTATTACAGGACGATAAAGCTCGGACTCGCGACCTCGGTGGTAGTGCAGATACCAAGACTTGCGCCACCGCGATGATCGGCGCAATATAATTATTGTATGCTGCGCGAGGCCATTAGTTTGGCTTAGTGTGCAAAAGCTATCGTCATGAAAACTGATGATAGAAAAGATAAGGTTGGTTATTAATAGATTAACGGTATTTTTAAGGTCGAAGAAACATGAGTCAGAAAATCATTGCATTTTTTCCGGAGGCGGCCTTCGGGCCAGCGCTGAATTCAGTCGGCATTGCTCAGGCAATAGAAAAGCTGGGGCACAAGGCGGTCTTTTTGTCTGACCCAGGCTTCCTCGAGGTATACCAGGGTTATGGATTTGAAGCCCACCCGGTCAATCTGTCCGAACCGATGCCAGCGGAAGAAATGGCTAAGTTTTGGGAGGATTTTATTAACGGCCACATCCCGAATTTCCGTAAGGCGCCGATCGATCAAATCGATAACTATGTCAAGGAGTGCTGGGAGGCGATTGTCGATAGCGCTAAATGGGCCGAAAAAGATCTGCCAGCTGTGCTTTCATCTATCAAGCCGGATATGGTCTGCGTAGATAATGTGATCATGTTTCCAGCTATCAAGCATTACGCCGGACAAAATGAAGTGCCTTGGGTGCGTATCATTTCCTGTTCTGAGAATGAAATCGAAGATCCAGCGATTCCTCCCCACCTGTCGGGGTGCGGCGAGGACGATCACACCTGCCATGAAGCGTATAGGATGCGTTTTAATGAGGTCATTAAACCAATACACGATGACTACAACGCGTTTATACAAAATTGCGGGGAACATTCTTATCCTCTGGGCCAGTTCTTTGAAGCGTCTCCCCATATGAACCTTCTGCTCTATCCCGAGCAGGTAAAATTTAAGCGCTCAACCCCGCTGGACCCTGCGCGGTTTCAGTACCTAGAAGGTTGCGTGCGCAAAGACCAAGATTATAGTGTGCCTGAATTCAAGGCCAATAATGAGCACCCTTTGCTGTACATCAGCTACGGCTCTCTTGGTGCCGGCGATGTGGATTTACTCAAACGCATGATCGACGCGGTTTCAACCATGCCGATCAGGGCGCTAGTCAATGTGGGCGATTACATGAGCGAATACAGTAATATCCCCGATAACGTGATCATCGACAAATGGTACCCGCAGCCCTCAGTAATTTCCCAGGCGGATCTCGTTATCCACCACGGCGGTAACAACAGCTTCACCGAATGCCTGTACTTTGGTAAGCCTGCAATCATTATGCCGTACGTATGGGACGGACATGACAACGCAACCCGGGTAGAAGAAACCGGCCATGGATTCAAACTGGATCGCTATAACTGGGATCAGGCACTGCTGGCGGATAAGATTAATCAGGCCTTGAGCAACTCTGAAATGAAACAGAATCTGACCAATACCAGTGCACATATGCAGAGCCAGCATGGCCCCTCCAAGGCTGCTGACATACTGAATAAAATGTTGTCATGAGCGACGAGGCCGGGCGCAGAGTGAGTGTGCTGCAAGATCCGTTAGCCGATAGAGAGTTCGATGATTGGGGTGCCGTGCCCGAAATGATTGAAGGCGAATCGCATACTTATGGAAAGCTGCTTAATCGAAATGCAGACGGAAGTTCTGAGACCGGCATCTGGAACTGTACACCGGGAACCTGGCGTTGCCATGTCACCAGCGACGAGTTCTGCCATTTTCTCGCGGGCCATTGTACCTATACGAGTGTCGAGGGTGAGATCATAGAAGTTGTTCCAGGCACACTCGCGTTCTTCCCTAAAGGTTGGCGCGGCATCTGTAAAGTAAGCGACACCATCCGTAAGGTCTACATGATTCGATAGCTCTTACAATAGAAAAGCAGACCGCATTCGCTCGCTACCCCGGATCAATAACGGTACTATCACCTCGTCTGCTTCTCGGAAATCAGAATAGGGCTACTTCTTGGCTGATCAACCCACCCGCAAACTTGCCGTCCTCGCACATGCTGACGTTGTGGGTTCGACTGCTCTTGTGCAGCTAAACGAAACCCTCGCTCATCAGCGCTTTCAAGATACGTTCCGAACCTTCTCCGAGACCATTACGCGGTACGATGGCATCGCGCATGAGATCCGAGGCGACGCCTTGGTTGCTGAGTTTGCGAGAGCGTCGGATGCGGTCAGCGCCTCGCTGGCGTTCCAGTCCGCAAATGCAACCCACAACGAAGAGTTGCACGACGAAATTCGCCCTGTGGTTCGAGTGGGCATCTCCATGGGAGAGGTGGTGATAGCTGACAGTACGGTCACCGGTGAGGGAGTAGTGCTCGCACAGCGATTAGAACAGCTGGCTGAGCCTGGCGGAGTCTGTATCCAAGATGCTGCCTACCAGACCATCCCTAAACGCTTACCGTTTGAATGCAAGACTCTAGGTGAGTGCGAGCTCAAGGGATTTGACGAGCCGGTCAGGGCTTATACGGTTAAACTGAAATCAGGAGCCGATATTCCTCAACCTGAATCGCAAACCAATCGAGCTGTCGTAGCACAAAAACTACCTGACAAACCTTCGATAGCAGTGCTGCCGTTCAAGAACATGAGCAACGACCCAGAGCAAGATTACTTCTCGGACGGCATCACCGAAGATATTACCACGGCACTATCCCGGATCTCCGGATTGCTGGTGATCGCTTGCAACCCTGCATTGAGCGACAAGACAAACGCAATTGATTACAAATCACTTGGAAGAAAGCTCGGAGTGCACTACGTACTAGAGGGTAGCGTACGAAAGGCTGGCAGCAGGGTCAGGGTGACGGTCCAGTTAATTGATACAACGACGGGTCATCACCAATGGGCCGAACGATACGACCGGGATTTGGACGACATCTTTGCCGTTCAAGATGATATTACTCGCCAGATAACAGTTGAATTGAGAGTAAAGCTGAGTGAGGGAGAGAAAGTGCGTGTGTTGGCAGGTCGCACAAGTAGTGTAGAAGCATGGGAGCTATTGCTTCGAGCCGATGAACTTACAAATACGGGCATCCATGAGGATAACCTGGAATCACGTAGTTTATTGGAAGAAGCGTTACGCATTGATCCGCATTATGCCGCCGCCTGGACTCAACTTGCCAATACCTATGTAGTGGATGCTGTAATGGGGCATACGAAATCCCCTGAGCATACCCTCGAAAATGCATTGGATGCTGCTAAAAAGGCGCTGGAAGCTGAGGAGAATTACCCCACGGCATATACTATTTTCGGCTACGTGTATACGTTTCGTGGAGAACACGACCGTGCTGTCGAGATGTTGGAAAAGGCCGTTGAGCTAGAACCTCGAAATACTGAAATTGTTGCCACCTGTGCCTACATCCTAGTGTTCGCGTGCCAGATTGAGAAAGCCATCGAAATGACTCAGCGTGCTATGCAACTCAGTCCAATCACTC
>JAHEGU010000052.1 GCA_024644945.1 Gammaproteobacteria bacterium
GGAGTCTAAACCCGGATACGCGACCCGATCGACCATAGGGTGAGTTTCAAGGAAGTGCGCGACTTTCAATGCATTGGCAGACTGTGCTTCCAGCCGGGTGCTCATCGTTTTGCACCCTTGAAGGGTATAGAACGCCACCATGGGAGACATGTTGGAGCCCAGGCAGTTGCGGGCAAATTTAATATCCTCCAACATTTTTTCGTCTCGACAGGTGACAGAACCCCCGACGGTGACATTATGACCGTCCATAAACTTTGTAGTGCTATGGAATGTGATATCTGCGCCGTGCTCCAGCGGTCGCTGGTAAAAAGGGGTCAGAAATGTATTATCGACCGCGTGCGGGATATCTCGACCGCTGGCGATTTCCGAAATCGCGGCAATATCGGTCATTTTCAATGTTGGATTGGCGGGAGTTTCCGTCAGGATCAGGCGTGTATTATCCTTAATCGCGTTGCGCACATTATCCGGGTTTGAGGTATCGACGAAGCTGAAAGTCACACCAAATCGAGACATGACTTTAGTTGAAAGTCTATGTGTACCGCCGTATACCACATCTGACAGAACAACATGATCGCCGGCATTAAGCAGTCCCGTCATAATGGAGCTTGTTGCCGCCATGCCGGTTGAAAAACATGCGGTGCCAAATCCATTTTCCAATGACGTGATTCGATCTTCCAGAGCAGCTACGGTCGGATTACCGGAGCGACTGTAGGAATAACCCTTCGCAAGGTATTCATCCACAGACTCCTGCACATAGGTAGTCGATTGGTATATCGGCGTGAGGATAGCGCCTGTGACCGGATCAGGACTGACGCCTGCATGGACTTCGCGGGTTTTAAAATCTGCTGTTTTCTCACTCATGAATGGCTCTCCAGAGAGTTAAATTTAAATATTGACTGTTAAGTCGCGCGGGGATTGTCGTCTTTTGCACAACTTTGGGTGTTTCAGGCTGAACGAGATAATTTTCTCAAAAGCCTGAATTTTGGTTAAATATTCTCAAACGAATCCACCTGCGGGAAGTATAGGCTAAATCCGCAAAATTTGAATATAAACCATTTTAATGGCGATTGGTCGAATAAACACTCTCGCAGTTCATGGAAGTTGGGCCGTGCAGGTGATCTCCACCTTGCTTCCCCCGAATAAGTGGGGCGATTCAGTAGTGGTCCGCGCCGGGTAAAGGTCATTTTCGAAGAATCGCCGATACGCAGCATCCATAGCGTCGAAATCATCGAGCGTTTGCAGGTGCACGTCGGTGCGCACAACATGTCCGAAATTGAGATCAAGCTCCCCGAGAATCTTTCCGACCAGAGTCATGACCGCGGAAGTTTCCGGGCCAGGGTCTCCTAGTACGGCCTGCCCCGCAGGAAAATCAGCGGCAACAATACCGGCTATATGCGCATACCGGTCATCAATTACGACCTGCGAAAAAGGCGCCTCGGACTCAGGCATGCAGCTAGGTTGATAATGACGAATCATTGCTTTAATAGTTGCTTGGAAAGTGTGGTTTTGCAGCGGTAGAACCTTAGACATCGCTGTATATTAGCAAAATCGCTTGCTCTTATTATGACCGAGGATAGTGAGCGGATAAAAGTTGTCGAAATCGTCAACAGTTTGTTATCGTTGATAGGAAGTGGTTCCGGTAAAGTGCGCGTTTGGATACACTCGACCGCTGTGGCGTGAGGAAAACTATTTTACAGGTAAACATTCATGCAAAGTATTACAGAACGGCTAGCGACCGGAAAAATTATTCTCCTTGATGGTGCCGTCAGTACTGAAGTCCAGAAACGCGGCGCATCAATGGATCCTAATGTGTGGAGCGGTTTGACCACTAAGACCAATCCGGATGTGGTGCGGGAGGTGCATGAGGATTACATTCGTGCAGGGTCCGAAGTGATAACTGCGAATACCTATTCCACTGCACGCCACGTGCTTGAAAGTATCATGTTGGGTCACGAAGCCAAATTGATCAATTTTAAGTCGGTACAGCTTGCAAAAGAGGCCCGGGACAATACCGCGGATCGGGATGTTTGGATTGCAGGCTCAATGTCCAGCATGCCGCCTTTAACCAGTGACCATGAAGTCGCTATCGACGCCCATGCCGAGGCCAGTTACAGGGAGCAGGCAGAAGTGTTGGCGCAGGCTGGGGTGGACTTGATTATTACCGAAATGATGCGCGATATAGAGAACGCCACCATGGTCGTCAATGCAGCGCTAGCCACCGGTCTGCCTGTATGGGTAGGGTTCAGCACCATGGTCGATGACTCAGGTATGGATGTCAGGGGACTTCATTGGAAGAATACGCATGATATTAAAAACGCAGAGGATTTTTCTGCCATCGTCAACGCTGTCTGTAGCCAGAGTATCCAGGCGGCCGGAATCATGCATACACGAATAGGTGGTATCGATCAGGCCTTAGAAGTCCTGAATAAACATTGGACGGGTGCAAAATTGGCCTATGCTGAAACCGGGGAATTTATACAACCGGACTGGCATTTTGAGGAAGCGTGCTCGCCGCAGGATTACCTGGCCGATGTCCGGAAATGGGTGGAACGCTATCAATTACAAATCGTTGGCGGGTGCTGCGGCACTGGACCGGAGCATATACGTTTGATTCGCCAGTATCTGGACGACGAAATATAATTACCGGATTGAGCTGCAGTTACGGTGCCGTTTATCGAGCCAACCCGACTGTTAATACTTTTCTGTCACTAACTTGAACTGCATATGTTGGTCGAAGTAGCTGATCACGCCTCGAGTCAATACCTCCAGCCGCTGCTTGAACCCAGGTCGATCGCTCTAGTAGGCGCCTCCAAGCGGGCCAACAGCTATGGACGCGCAATGCTGGAAATGGCGTTGGCGGGTGGTTTTCAGGGAGACATATTTCCCGTCAATCCGAAATATGAAACCTTGAGCAGTGTTGCGTGCTATCCAAATCTCAATACGCTCCCGGTGGTCGCTGAGCATGTGGTCTTAGGCGTAGCAAACGAAGGCGTTGAGGATTGCTTGTTCGAAGCGACTGAACATGGTGCAAAAGCCGTTACCATTTTTGCTGATTGCTACGGCACTACTCTGCCATCTCGAATTAAGGCTATCGCCAAGGAGAGTGGAATTCTGATTTGCGGACCGAATACCATGGGGTTTCATAATCTCAATTGTGGGCTGCGTGTGACGCCATTTCCTGCACCTACCGACCTGGTGCAGGGTGGCATTTCAATGATTCTTCAATCTGGCTCAGTTATGGGAGCGCTGGCCCACAATGACCAGCGTCTGCGCTTCAATCTGCTTGTGTCTTCAGGGTCTGAGTTTGTGGTATCCGCTGCTGATTATCTGAACTGGGCTTTGGAGCAGCCCACAACCAGGGTGGTTGGGCTGTTTCTCGAAAGTGTACGTAATCCAGCAGAATTTCTTAATGCCCTGGAAAGAGCGCGCCGCAGAAACATACCCGTGGTGATGCTCAAGGTCGGGCGCACCGCCGCGTCGCAGCGGATGGCGGCTTCACACACTGGAGCGATTGTCGGTCATCATGGTGTGTTTGAGGCAGTTATGAATGAAGCCGGCGTGCACCTGGTCGATAATATGGATGAGATGGCAGCGAGCCTCCAGCTGTTTTCTCAGGGAAGAAATGCTGCAGCGGGAGGCGTGGCGTCGATTCATGATTCTGGTGGGGAGCGCGAGTTATTTGCCGATCTTGCCAGTGACATTAAACTGCCTCTAGCGACTTTATCTGAACAAACTGTGGCGAAAATAGCGCCCAATTTGGAGCCTGGTTTGACTGCTGAGAATCCCCTGGACGCCTGGGGTTCAGGCAATGGTGCCGAAACGACGTTTCAGAACTCGCTGCAGGCAATGATGGAGGATAAGACCGTCGCACTTGGGCTTTACGTACTGGATTGGCGCGATCACTACTATCTCCATGAAATGCACGAAAGGATATTGATCAATACGGCAAAAACAACTGACAAACCCATCGCTGCAGTCAGTAACTATGCGATGACGCGCGACCAAGCGCTTGCGCGTCGTCTTACGGAAGAGGGTATACCACTGTTGAAAGGTACACGTGAGTCTTTAGTTGCGGCCAAGCATCTGTTGAATAAAAGAGACTATCAGCCTGTATCACAAGCACAGCATCAACCGCATCCTGATCTCGCAAACATAAGGCACATATTTGAGCAACAGGAACGGATCGGTGAAGCCAGCGGGTTTTCCTTACTGTCCGCTTATGGCATCAGCACGCCCGCACATATGACAGTGGGAGATCAGGGTGCTGCAGTTATCGCGGCGGAGCAGCTTGGCTATCCGGTGGTGTTGAAGACCGCCAATACGGATATCGCACACAAGACAGAGGTCAAAGGCGTAAAGCTCAATCTGAAAAATGCAACGAAAGTTAAACAAGCGTATATGGATCTGGCTGAGCGGCTTGGTCCAGATGTTCTGGTTTGCAAGATGCACAGTGGCGAAACAGAATGGGTAATTGGCGTGATCAATGATCGCGATTTTGGTCCAGCAGTGATCATTGCGCCCGGCGGGGTAATGGTTGAACTGCTGGATGAACGGGTAATTCTGATGGCACCATTTGATGCCGCTACTGTGGCGATGAAGTTGCACCAACTGCGTGCGACCAGAATGCTTACCGGTTATCGTGGTCAGAAATCTCTGGCATTCGACAGCTTTTGTGATGCTGCAGCCAGAGTTTCACAACTCGCAGTTGATTTTCAGGATCAAATTGAGGAATTGGATATCAATCCGGTACTGGTATCTGAACAACAGGTGGTTGCGGTAGACGTTTTAATCCAAAAATGACTCAAGCGCTCCTGCCGACCATTGCCGCATCCAGTGGGGTCAAGCTCGATCGCAAGATGTTAAAAGATCTAGCGAGACGCAGTGATCGACCAGGCGCCAGATATCTGGTGCAATGAGGCATCGCGCTGCTCGGCTCGGGTTATCTGGTAGCGCTCACGCTGGAGACGGGTTGGCTGTGGATGGCGCAACTGCTTTATGGCACGATATTAGTTGTGCCGGTGTGCGCGATGAGTCACGAAACCGCTCATGGCACGGCATTCAGGACTCGCTGGCTGAATGACGCTGTATGTTGGATTACGTCGTTGGTCTACCTGCAAGAGCCGCTTCATCGTCGTTACACCCATACTCAGCATCACACCTACACCTGGAACACTGAAAAAGATGCACAGCTTGCCGGGCATCTAACCATGGATTTTCCAGGTTGGTTGGATGAGGTATTGGGCTTTAGTATGTATCGGTTTCATATTTCAGCACTTTGGACTCTCGCTGCCAGTCGGTATTCGAAAACAGTATTGGATTGTGTGCCTGAAAGTGAATTGCCGAAATTAACGCGCAATGCAAGACTTTTTATTCTTATTTATTGCGTGATCGCAATGCTGATCGATTTTGGTCACATGTGGTTATTCTGGTTTATAGTGCTGCCACTATTAATCGGTGGCGTTTCAATGTTGCTGTTTACAATAATCCAGCATGCGGAGATGCAAGAGAATACACCGTCCATTCTTGAAAGCACCCGTTCATTCAAAACAATATGGCCAGCGTCGTTTCTTTATATGAATATGGAGCATCATGTTGCGCATCATCTTTATCCTCAGATACCGTTTTATTCACTGCCGAATTTGAATCAGGCATTGAAACAGCAGCTCCCCGAACCGGGCCCGGGTTTTTGGCGCACCAACCTGGAATTACTGTCTGTGGTGGTTTGCCGGTCTTTAGGCGGCAATACCAAGGCTAGGGGCATTCGGCAGGCTCCACACAAGATTACCGACGGTCACCAGGATAAAGTGTCCCAAAAAATAATGTGATGACCCGAATAATATTTATGCTTGTGGCCGTTTCCCGGCAAAGCGAAATCCAATTGTTTATAGCAAGCACAAGCCGCGCCAGCTTTTCAAACTTTGAACAAAGACAATCAGCGGCGCGGGCTGGTTCTAAGGTATTATGTTATTAACCTGAGCGTAGGTGGTAGGCGATATTTTTATGAATTCCAGCGACGGAAAAACACGGGACCTCGTCTCTTCCACTCCCGGTGCGGGGTGGGATTTTGGACTTTCCCGTCATCCTTATCATGAAATTGAACGGCCCTTTGGACCGCACTATACGGTCTACAATCGGCGCCTGATGGCTTGCTATTTTGATCAGATCGATACCGAAGATGGTTACTGGTTATTACGTCAAAAGGCAGCGGTTTTGCATACCGGTGAATTCCCGCTTGAATTTAAGGGACCGGATGCAGAAACACTCTTAAATCTATTATTTACAAAGGATATTAGTAAGGTCAGAAGCGGTCGGTGTGGTTACGGTCTGGCTTGCTACGAAGACGGCGGTATGATCACTGACGGCATCGTGTTGCGGCTCGAGGGGGACCGTTTCTGGTATGCCCAAGCCGACGGAGATTTCTATAGCTGGGCCCGCGCCCATGCGGTGGATCTGGATGTTGAAGTCAGCGATCCGCAGGTCTATGTGTCCCAGGTGCAGGGACCGAATTCCATGAAAATACTGGAGCTCGCTTCGGATGAAGGTCTGCCGGAACCTTTCCATTATTTTGGTATTGCTCGGGTGAGATTCGGGGGCCAGGAAGTCGTGATTACGCGAACCGGCTATACCAACGAACTCGGCTGGGAGTTTTACACCGAACCCCACCATGATGCAGAAGCTTTATGGAGACACCTTACCGCTAAAGGAGCGCCTCATGGCATCGGATTGCATGGCCTTGACTCGATGCATATCCGCAGGATCGAAGCAGGTATCCTGAATGCCGGGTCTGATTTTAGCTACCAAACAACGCCTTTCGAGGTGGGACTGGAACGATTTGTAGACATGGATAAAGCGGATTTTGTTGGCAAAAAAGCACTCCAACACGCATCCAGGGAGGTGCGATTGACAGGCGTTAAATGCTCGTCAGGGGAACCTCATATTGGCGCCGCCATTCAAATTGAAGGAAACTTAGCGGGAACGGTCACCGCAGGTGCGTATTCACCTTTCCTGAAACAGGGGATTGGTATTGCCTTGATGAATCAAGCGGGTTTTGTTCCGGGTGATTCTGTATCCATAGGTTGTATCGACGGAAAATATCATGATGGCATACTGATGAACCTGCCTTTCTACGACAAACTAGCTGAAATCCCTCGCGGTAAACTGGTTGATATTCCGAAACGAAGCTGATGACTAGATTTCCGGACTGATAGTGCGCCCGGAGAAATTTAGATCATTTCACATCACACCCTATCTGTTACTCGGGTCGGTGTCATTGTTCTGGGGCCTGAACTGGCCCGGAATGAAAATTATTCTGGGGGAGATGACAGTATGGTGGTTTCGAGGGTCGTGCCTGATTGCAGGCGGAAGCATATTGCTAATGTTGTCAGCACTCTCTGGCAATCGATGGAAAATTCGATTGGGTGAGATTCCTGCGGTGGCGTTTTGCAGTCTGTTTGCAATTCTTGGTTGGATGGTTTTTTCCGCTTACGGTGTTTCAAAAATGCCTGCGGGACGGGCATCAATAATCGCTTTTACTATGCCACTGTGGGCGACACTGTTCTCTGCGCTGTGGCTTGGAGAGCGGATCAGCGTAAGCAAGGTTACGGGTCTTGCTCTCGGACTTGCCGGTCTTGGTTTTTTAATCGGGCCAGATCTGATTGTGCTTAAAAGAGCGCCGATTGGCGCAGTTTATATGCTGCTCGCTGCCATTTCCTGGGGTCTGGGAACGATATTGTTCAAGAAAGGCGAATGGGAGTTACCAGTAATCAGCAACGTCTCTTGGCAGTTGCTATTCAGTGCTGCACCTGTCTTGCTGATAGCAATGATGACTGAACCACTTCCAGCGATCGAATCGTTTAGCCCTCGTGTAATGGTGGCGTTAGCTTATATCTATCTTTTTCCGATGAGTTTCTGTCAATGGGCTTACTTTAAAACCGTGCGATTGTTGCCGGCATCGGTGGCTGCAATTGGTACATTGATGGTGCCTGTGATCGGCGTGTACTCGAGTTTTCTCATTCTTGATGAGCAGGTGGGGGTTAACGAGCTAATCGCACTTTCCTTGATCCTGTTTTCTTTGGTTATGGTTCTACTGGTGCCAGCTTGGAACAACAGAGGGTAAGGGGGCTTAGGATGCAAATTAAAGAGAGCTTGATTCCCCCGCCTCCGTAATCGATGGTTAAGGTTTCGGCAAAGCCGATCGCAGCTTCCTTTTTTCCGCAACAGATTATTACGCAGCTGCCGAGCTGATTGCCGACTGTATGGTATCTAATAGTGCATCTGCGCTATACGGTTTCGACATGCAAGAGGTTGCGCCCGCTTCGTAGTATCGCTTGATATCATTTTCATATGCGTTGGCGGTAAGCGCGATAATGGGTGTTTCGCTGGCCGGAGAGGGCAGTTTGGTGCGCACATATTCCATCACTTCAACGCCCGTCATTTCGGGCATTCGAATGTCTAATAACAAGACATCGAAGTCGTGGGCCATAATTTTCTGCAGCGCTTGTTTGCCATCATTGGCTAAAACGGCCTCAATACCGTTCTGAGTTAAGATCTGTTCCACATACTTCTGATTCAGGAAATCATCGTCAGCGACTAAAGCAGTGAGGCCAGACCGGGTGCGATGGGCTATTTCCGGCGCATCAAAAAGCTCGCCTTGGTGTGAAGTATGCTTCTCAAACGGGATCACCACAGAAAACGTCGAACCCACACCGGGTTTGCTTTCGAGCTTGATAGACCCGTTCATAAGATTAACCAGGCGGCGCACTATAGCGAGGCCAAGGCCAGCACCCCTGCCGAGTTGCTGGTCGCTGTTTCTGTCACTACCTGCTTGTGTAAATGCCTGAAAAACATTTCTTTGTTCCTCTTCACTGATTCCAACGCCGGTGTCGCTCACATTGATACGCAGTACGAGCAGGGAATCAGTTTCGTGGTCGATATCGACTTCAATTCGGATATGACCTTGTTGCGTATACTTAATCGCATTACTGAGCAGGTTGCTGACAATTTCGGAACACCGTGCCTTGTCGCCATAAATAAGTTCGGGTACCTGATCGTTGATTTCGCAATGCATATCCAAACCCTTATTATTCCCCTGGGGCAGGTACATGCCATATGTTCTGCGAACCTCTTCACCAAGATTAAAGTGTTGTGGAACGATTTCCACGATTCCGTATTCAATTTTGGATAAATCCAAAATATCGTTAATGGTGGCGGAAAGATTATTACTTGCATGCATCAGGTATTTTAGATAATCCGACTGCTCCTTATCCATATTCGTTTTCGATAGTAATTCGGAAAATCCAATCACTGAATTAAGTGGGTTTCTGATTTCATGACTCATATTTGCCAAAAACACACTCTTTGCACGGTTGGCATTTTCGGCTTCGATTCTTGCGGCTTCCAGAGCCGATTCGGTTTGCTTGCGTGTTTCAATTTCCTTGCTGACGCGACCCATCATGGTATGGATATGGCGTTCCAGCAGTCCCATTTCATCCGACTTTGTGACCTCCATCCTTGGCGGTTTTTGTCCTAGCTTGTATTCTTTGACGCCCCAAATTAATTCGCCAAATCTTCGTCTGACTTGTCGTGTGAGGGTCGAGTACACCGCCAATACAGCTAGTAAAACTACGGTACTGACTAACAGGACAAACCGTAGATAGGACTTTGAATCACGATAAATCTCCTGGTCTGAGACCGCGGTCACTACGCTCCAATCCCAGTCATTGTTGCGGTTGATTACCATTCTCCATGTGTTACCACCAAATTTGTGCACCAATGTTTCATCGTCTTTGGTTTGAATCTGCGCAACAAAGTTTGCCGGAGGTTCCAGTGCATGAGGACTATTTCGTGCTAGTAGTGGATTACCGGCACTGTCGAAAATGAATGTATTAATCCTGTCGTCCGGCTTGCTAGTTTGATACCGTTCGATAACTTCTGTCTTGCTTGCGGTAACGTAAGATTCAATTTCCGTGACTCCCGCATCGTTAAGAACATTGATGCTCCTGACGATATCCTGTTGGAGTAATTTATTTTTTTCATGCAGGTGACTTTCGGCTTCATTGTACTCGAACTCTCTGATTTTAACGAAGCCTGGAATAATGATGCCCGCCCCTAAAACTAGAGAGAGGCCGACAAGCATGATGAAAAATTTGGATTGAATATTCATTCAAACAGATGGGTATCGATTGATTACCGAATGATTTCAGCGATCTCAAGCAGCTCTGGCTTAAACACAACACCCAGCTTTTCAGCAGCTCTTAAATTGACCGTTAATTTTCCTTCCTTGCTCTGAGCAAACGGGATATCCTTTGGTTCTGCACCGTTAAGTATTTTCAGCGCGGTGTCAGCCGCCCACCAGCCTTGTTCTTCTGGCACCCTGCTAATGGTGACTAATGATAGAGGGGCAAGTTCTAAGTATGTCGAACCAACTGGAATAGTGGATTCTTGCTCGACAAAGTGATTGAACTTCTCAACCGACCAGCCGCCCAAACCATCTGGATTCTCCAGAATAATCATATCAACACTTTCCTGCAGTTCATTGAAACGCTGTTTCCACTCAGCCAGGTTGGTAACGAAGTGCCATTTATTAAAATCTCGTTTGAGCTTGGTTCTGTAGCTCTTAATATTTTCTCTAGCGGATAGGGTATCAATGGCAAGAAAACCGATCCTGTCGCCGTTGGAATAGTCCGAAAGAAGACCAACCAGGGAATTGATAAATGAAGTTACAACAATTCCGGTGACATTCTTTGATGAAAATTCGTAGTTCGAAACTGCGCCATTTGCTCCGGCAAAAATAAACGGTGTGGGTGTGTTGTGCGACAGTCGTGAAACGACGTGTCTTACTGCTATATCGTCTGTGACAATGACCAAATCCGGATTCAGGTTTTTCATTAAAGATTCGATATGGTGAACCGCCTTGTTTAATTCCTGTTCAGACTGATTTCCCCAGGCATTCATGTAGTATGTATTGGTTGTGATATTGCCGATTCGGAAGCGGCTGTATATCCCGCGAATTATCCCATCGCTCCAGTTAAACCCTTTATGATAAGAGCTGATAATTAATATGCTTCCTCGTGGCTGTGAGTCGGCAACTACTGGCTTGCCACTCAGTGCCGTCACGACAACAAGGCAAACCAAAACCACTGCTTGTTTCGAGGCCGCTTTCCACAGAGAAAACGTGTTCAACTTGACGGTCATCTTCTCGTCAAGGATTTAGAATCACGATTTCAACTCGGCGGTTTACCGCACGCCCTTCAGGGTTATCGCTTCCGTCGCTAAATTTATTGGGGACGATCGGCTGGGTGGCTCCATACCACGCTGCAGTTACACGTGAACTCTGCAATCCAAGTCCGAGCAGTGTATCTTTTACTGCTATTGCTCTTTCTCGTGAAAGCTGGAGGTTGTATTCAGCCGTGCCTTTTGAATCAGCATGGCCCATTACCAGTACGTTACGATTGAGCGCTGACTCCTCCTGGCATAGCTGAACGATATAAGCGAGCTTGTCTCGGGCGACGTCAGATAGGTCAAAGCTGTCAAATTCAAAAGACAGTTTGGGCAAATAGATTTTAACGCCAAGATCGACCTCGTCCGCTTCAAGATCGTAGAGCTTGATTTCCTCTATTAGCTCTTCGTTTGGCGTTTGAAAGACCTCCGGAGGAGGTGGGGTAGAACTACATCCGTAGAATAACAATGTAAAAAACAGGGGGAGCAATCTGGCTGAATTCTGGAACATGAGTATTAAGGCTCTCCTAAAAGAAATATTTGACAGTGACAGGCTGTTCAATATGTTTATTCTGAGTCAACGTCTTATTGCTCAGCTTAGCCATCTTAATCTCACTTTTTCGTATGCGGAAAGTTTTTCTTCAGCCTAACATTTTTTCCGGTGTCACTTCCTCGCTAATGACTTTATATCCTGAACAGCACCGAAAGTGAATAGTGCTAGACAGCTTCCATGTGCCATTCAGAGGGCAAATTGCACCGTTCATACTTTTAGGCCATCATTACCGCAAAATTTGTTTGATTTTAAGTGCTGAGAAAGAAATTTATGGTTCTAGGTTTTTATCCCAACTGCCTTAGATCGTTCGCGTCAGTACCAGCCCATATTTTATTTCGGGTCTACAAAACGTTCAGATTATTTCTGACCGGATCCCGGTGCGCTCTTAACAGTTAATTGGCCGTGCTTATGATTCTGTTTGTCAAAGTCTGAGATATGTTGGATCATTTCTTGTCATGATGA
The DNA here is from genome assembly GCA_024644945.1 of Gammaproteobacteria bacterium. GTDB lineage: Bacteria > Pseudomonadota > Gammaproteobacteria > Arenicellales > Poriferihabitantaceae > VYFG01. The sequence continues at coordinate 12,233 of JAHEGU010000052.1, forward strand.
ATTCAGAAAAGAACAGGAAACCTCATCGAACGTACGAATTCTGGTTCTTCCAAGGGCTTGGCTGGCTGTTATTCTTTTACCTGCTTTACGCTCAGGTGGTCTCTGCGTTTAGTTACGACCTTGGAGTATCTATGGGAACTCAGGAGCCGGCGGAAATGATATCGGAGGTCGGTGTAGCGTTTTGGAAGGGCTTTGCTGTGTCAGATCTTTTTTATGTGCCGTTGTTGGGGATTGGTCTGCTGGGACAGTTACGCACTCCGGTACAGAGCAAAATCATTTTTGCGGCAGCGCTCGGGATAACTATCTACTGGCCTATGGTGAGTCTTGTGGCGGTGCATGCTGCACGACATGCCGATGGTTGGAATCTGCAGGGAGAATTCGCCTACTGGGTAGTGCTGCCGTTGATCGCGTTATGGGGAATCTGGGGTATGTGGAGGCTGCATCGTGATTACTCTTAACGCCGTTCATTTAAATTATTCATAAACTTGAGAAGATTGCGATGAAGGAACCTGTTGAAAAGTCAGTTTTCCCTGATGCCGGAGAGGATGCTCTGGCAGCTGAAGTAGTTCCATCGAGTCCGCAAACCCAATCCCCGAGCTATCGCCTCGCCTACACCGATAATGATTTTTTGCTGAGCGATGAGGCCCGACCAGTGCGTCTGCAGTTGGAGCTGCTCAAGCCTGAACTTTCGTTGTTGGAGCAGAAAATTCACTCCACTGTGGTAGTGTTTGGAAGTTCCCGCATACCTGAGCCCAATGAAGCCAGACTTGAGTATGAGCAAGCCTCGGCGGAATTGGCATCGGATCCAAGAAATGCTGAGGCAGACCGTCGGGTGCAGATTGCGAAAAACCAATCCGACAATAGTAAGTACTATGAAGAAGCGCGTCGCCTGGCAAAGTTAATTGCCGGCCGCAAGAAGGATCCGAATAGAGAGCGACAGGATTTTGTGATTATGACTGGTGGTGGTCCAGGAATCATGGAAGCAGCTAATCGCGGGGCTAGCGAAATAGGGGCGCCCAGTATTGGGCTAAATATTACATTACCCCATGAACAGGCTCCAAATGAATACATTACCCCTGAACTTTGTTTTCAGTTTCACTATTTTGCATTACGGAAAATGCATTTCCTCATGCGCGCGCGCGCCCTGGTTACCTTTCCAGGCGGATTTGGTACATTGGATGAGTTGTTTGAAACACTGACCCTGGTGCAAACAAAAAAAATAAAACCGATTCCAATCCTATTGTTTGGGGAGCCTTATTGGCGGGAGATCATTAATTTTGACGGCATGGTGACACAGGGCATGATTTCGCCGGCAGATCTCAACCTATTTACCTTTGTTGAAACGGCGGAGCAAGGTTGGGAGATTATTGAGTCGTTTTATCAATAGGGATAGTTGACCAAGATAGAGACTATGATTATCAGATGCCGAATCCAGTTCAGTATGTCGATGTGTTCGATTTCCGCATAGTGTATTTTTCTTGACTCTAATGCGTGGCTAAAAGTGTTTTTCTAAAGCTGTAGAACAACACGGGAATCACAATAAGGGTAAGCAGGGTGGAAATCAGGATGCCAAAGATCAGGGATATTGCAAGTCCATTGAATATAGGATCATCGAGAATAAAGAACGCCCCCATCATTGCCGCCAGCGCAGTCAGTGCTATCGGTTTGGCCCGCACTGCGGCGGCACCGATCACCGCTTGATCAAGTCTTCGGCCGTTACGGTGTTCTTGTTTGATGAAGTCAACAAGTAAGATTGAGTTTCGAACTATGATCCCGGCTAATGCAATCATGCCGATCATAGATGTGGCAGTAAATTGAGCGCCAAACAGGGCATGGCCAGGCATTACGCCAATTATCGTCAATGGTATGGGTGCCATGATGATCAGTGGTAACAGATATGAACGAAATTGTGCGACTACTAACAGGTATATCAGGATCAACCCCACGGAATAGGCGATGCCCATATCCCGAAATGTTTCGTAAGTGATCTGCCATTCACCATCCCATTTAACTGAAAAATAGTACGGATTATCCGGTTGGCTTATATAACGCTGCTGCAGATTCTGGCCCTGCTCTGCCATTTCAGTTATCTGTCCCGAGATGTCGAACATTCCATATAAAGGGCTATCCAGGTCCCCCGCCATATCCGCGGTTACAAAAACGACCGGCAACAAGTCTTTATGGTAGATTGTGTCATCCCAGGGTAGTTCGCTTACCGCGGCAATCTCGGATACAGGAACCCGTTGGCCAGTGCGGCTGCGCACCTCCAATGCAAGCAAACTGTCGAGGTCGGCTTTGGCCGCCACGGGTACTTCCAGGCGCACGGGTATGGGATATTTTTCGTTACCTTGGTGAATATAGGTAACGTCTTCACCCCCGAGGGCCATGCTGAGTACAGAGGTTACGCTTTGTTGGGATACGCCGAGTAATGCAGCCCGCTGTCGGTCAACTTCGATTACAAATCGACTTGCATCCGATTCCACAGAGCTGTCTACGTCGACAATATCTGCGGTGTCGGAAAACATCTGCTCAAGAGTGCGGGCCAGCTGTTTTTGGTTTTCATAGTCTGGACCATACAGCTCCGCAACAATGGGTGACATTACCGGTGGTCCGGGGGGAACCTCTACAACCTTAATCGATGCGCCGAAACTTTTACCTATTTCGTTGAGGCTGTTTCGAACCGATCTTGCGATCTCGTGGCTTGAACGATCGCGATGTTTTTTATCTGTCAGGTTTACCTGAATGTCACCAACATTGCCCCCAGTTCGCAGGTAATATTGCCTGACGAGTCCATTAAAGTTAATCGGTGCCGCGGTTCCGGCATACACCTGATAGTCGGTTACTTCTTTGACCTGCTCAATTTTTTCTGATAACGCATCAAGAACTGCGGCGGTGGCTTCTACCGGAGTGCCTTCAGGCATATCGACTACGATCTGGAATTCAGATTTATTGTCAAATGGCAGCATCTTGAGTACCACCAGCTGCGCGACCGCTAGGCTCATCGCGAGTCCAATAATTAAGGTCAGGCCGAGATAAAGCAGGGCGCGTGCTGGACGCCCCCGGTTTTCTCTCAGAAAGGGCAGCATCAACGTTTTGAACAGACCGTGTAATAGCGATTCCTGTTCTTCATCGTGTTGATGCACGCGCGCCCGGGCCAACAGCCGGTGGCTCAGCCACGGCGTGAATACTAACGCCACCGCGAGAGAGATCAGCATGCCAGTGCTGGCATTGATGGGAATTGGGCTCATGTAGGGCCCCATCAATCCACTGACGAATGCCATGGGTAAGAGAGCTGCGATCACGGTAAAAGTGGCGAGTATGGTCGGGCCGCCTACCTCATCCACTGCTGAAGGGATTATTTCACCGAGCGCACCATTGCGGATACCGCGGTGACGATGAATATTTTCAACCACGACAATTGCGTCATCAACAAGGATACCAATGGAGAAAATGAGTGCAAACAGGGATACCCGATTAATCGTAAATCCCCATGCCCAGGATGCAAAAAGAGTAGCAGCAAGGGTCACTACCACTGCACTGCCAACAATGAATGCCTCTCGCCAGCCCATGGCGAAAAACATCAGGACCACTACCGACAGCGTTGCGAATACAAGTTTCTGAATCAGCTTAATCGCCTTATCGTTGGCAGTCTTGCCATAGTTACGGGTGATGGTGACATTGACACCTTCTGGAATAACCGTCCCTTTGAGCTGTTCAAATCGACCAATAACGGCGTTCGCTATTGCAGCGGCATTTGTGCCTGGTTTTTTTGCAATTGCCAGGGTTACCGCAGGAGCATGTGTGACTGATTCGAGGCCGATCTGGTTTGAAGAGGGCCCGGTTCCGAACCAGGTATACTTTTCAGGCTGGTCTGTTCCAGCCTTGATTTGAGCAACATCTTCTAAAAATACAGGGCGACCTTCGAACATGCCTACTACCAGGTAGGCCACTTCATCCCGAGTGCTTAGAAAAGTTCCAGCCTGCACGGGAATTTCATTATTATCAGCCACCAGGGACCCGGCGTGCAGTACCGTGTTGCTTGCCGTGAGCGCGAATCGAAGATCATCCAGAGTCAGTCCAAATCCGGCAACACGCTGCGGGTCCAGTTCCACATGGACAATATCTTCAGCGCCGCCAATAGTGTAGACATCACGTGTACCCGCTACCCGTTTCAATTCCGCCTCCGCCGCATGCGCCACCATCAATAGGTCGTGTGTGCCGCGTTCTGGATCTTGCGTCCATAGCGTGGCGGCAATGATCGGCACGTCGTCGATCCCCTTGGGTTTAACCAGAGGTGGCATGATACCGGTGTTCTCGGGCCGCCAGTCTTGGTTTGAGTAAATGGCGTTGTATAGCCGAACCAAGGCTTCAGTAGACGGCTTGCCGACTTCGAATTGCACCGTGAGAACGCCTAAACCAGGGCGCGATACGGAATAAACATGTTCCACACCTTCAATTTCCGCTAGGACTTGCTCCATCGGAATAGAGACAAGGTTTTCCACATCACTTGTCCCAGCACCAGGAAAGGCGACAAACACATTGGCAAAGGTCACATCGATCTGTGGCTCTTCTTCCCTCGGCGTCACCAATATTGCAAATGCTCCCAGCAACAATGCGGTCATCGCGAGTAAAGGCGTCAGCGCATTGTCCTGGAAACGCTTGGCGATTGCGCCTGATATCCCCAGTTTATTGGACATCGTTTTTTGCTGTGCTTGATTTTGCCTTGATGCCTGCATGCACTGGGTTAAGTGCAATTTTCTCACCGGGTTTTAGACCCGACAATACTTCGACTCGTTCACCAAAACGATTGCCAATACGCACCTGCCGCAGTCTGGTCTGCTTGTCGTCGACCACGTACACGCCTCTTACTTCACTGCGCTGAACCAGCGCGGGACTCGGTATCAATAGTCTTTCGGATTCACCGAGAACAAAGACAACTTTGATGAACATTCCTGGGTAAAGATCAAACTGGCCCTCTGGAAGTTCCAGACGAACTTTGAAAGTGTTGGTGGCTTTATCGGCAAATGGAAAAATGGTGATGTGAGTTGGGGTAATGCGGCCATTTGTCGTGATCACCTCAGCGCGCCGGTTTGCTCTGACTTTTGCCGCGATCTGCTGAGGCAGGTCGACTGTAACTCGCAGTAGCCCGAGTGAAAGACCGCTCATGAGTGGTTGTCCGACGCTAACGAATTCACCAAGTTCAACATGGCGTTCAGTAACGATCCCCGGGTAAGGTGCGGTAACCAATGTATAGTCAACCTGTTGCTGCGCGGTTTTGATCGCCGATTCGGCGGACACTACGCGCGCACCTGCGGCTTCCCGGCCAGCCAGCGCTCTGTCGTATTCCCGTTTGGTTCCCGAGCCCTTCTTGTACAAATCGGATGCACGGCGAAATTCTTCGTCCGCTTCTTTTTTTCGTGCTTGAGCTTCCTTAAGCTGTGCCTGTGCCTGGCGCAATGCTGCCTGCTGCTCTACATCGGTAAATCGGATGATGGGTGAACCGGCCTTTACCTGATCATCCACGTCATAAAAAATTTCAGCGATTCTGCCAGACGTCTGAGCTGAAACCGTGGATTTATTTACCGCCTCTACAGTGCCATCGAACAGGCGTTCCAATGGCACCTGTTCCTTAGCCACCTGGATAGTTTCCAATTGATCACTGCTGGTTTGTTGCGCCAGAGTACCCTGGGTGCATAAGATTCCTATCAGAAAAATAGACTTTCTGGCTAGGCTTCTTGGTTTATCGCGTGATCGTGTATGCATACGGCCAAGCTTTCTATATTTAATTGACTCTTGAGGCATGTGATTACTTCTTTTTCCTCGGTGCGCAGTAGATTGAATACAGCGTTTCTAGAATTGATTTGGCGGCGTCACCAACTAGAGAATAATGTTGTGTTTGAGCCTCACGCCGAGAAGCCACCAGACCATCTTTACGCAATAATGCAAGGTGCTGTGAAATCGTTGACTGTCTTGCATCCAGCTCTTGCGCTAATTCGGATACCGTGCGTTCACCGTCGATTAGCTGACAGAGGATCATTAACCTTTTCTCGTTAGACATGGATGACAACAGGGAACTGGCCTCCATGGCCTTGGATTTAAGCTCTTCTTTCTTCATAAAACTACTCCAGATCAAACCGGCATGTCAGGATCTCAAACGGCTGATACCCAAGACTTTCAAGATTCAACGTTCATATAATGGATCTACCTTCCCTGTACGCACTTTCCGCAGAAAGTTTCTTTCAAGCACGACTTTTTAAAACTGTACACATTTACCATTTATAAAACTTCGTGTACTACAAATATTCGAATATACGAATATATATAAATTAAACAGATTATGCAACTTATACCTGTTCTAAAAGCTTGACAAGGATCAAACCTAAGATAGGCCTATGAAGAGAGGAAGTAGAATATCACTAGAAGAAATGTCGAGATCTTTGCTAACACTGACAAGAGTTAGCGCCTCGTCAGCTTGTGCTGCGCTGCCGGCCCGTTAGCGGTCGGCAATTTCCATTGGATGATGGAGGAAGATGCGATGGCAACCGAGTTTCAGTACCTTCGCCCGCCCTTGACCTGCGTTACGGTGCTTGTATGAGATTGCTGTTCACGCCATACAATCAGTAGCCCACCACCAATAATCAGGAATACGCCTGGAAGTAAAGTTTCTACAGGGGCTTCACCGAAAAAGATATATCCGATTGCGAAAGAAAATGGGATGCCAAAATATTCGAATGGGGACAGATTGCTCGGTTGAGTTAAACGGTAGGCTGCGATCAGGAAGAACACCGCGAGACCACCCACCAGCCCGAGAGCCAGCATCCAAATCCAGTCTGTAAAGGACTGAATCGGCTCGTATGCATCGAGCGTAAACATCAGCAGGGTTGAGCAGGCAAGCGCTGCAAGCGTCGTGTACAAATTTATCAATGCTGTAGGAGCGGATTCATCAAAAAGTCGCACTAGCACGCTGGTGAGTGCATAAAACAGTGCGGCGATAACGGGAAGGAGCGCCTTGATTTCAAATATTTCTCCGCCAGGCTGCATCACCAAGACGATCCCAGCAAAACCAATGATCACCGCAAGCCAACGCACCCAACCGACATGGTTGCGCAAGATAGGCACAGACAGCGCGGTTATAAAAAGTGGTCCAGCGAATGCAAGAGTGGAAGCGGTGGCGAATTCCATTATGGTAATGGACCAGTAGAAGAAGAACTGTGCGGTTGCGATTGCGATACCTCGTAGGAGAGCCAGTTTTAGTCCTGGCAGTCGAAAACTGCGGCCCCGAGCATGCCACTCTTGAGAGAAGTAAAGGATTAACAGACTGGGAATTAGACCAAAGATATTCCTGAATGTGGCGATCTGGGGAACGGAGTATCGTTCCCCCAGTACTTTGATGATCGCGCCCTGAAAGTCAAACAGCAGAATCGCTACCAGGATCACAAATACGGCGCGAGAAAAATTTGACTTGACCATTCAGCTACCAGCAGCATATCGCCGTGCTACAGCCATAACGGAGTCATACCATCCAGTTCCAAACAGGTTTAGGTGATTCAGCAAATGATAAAGATTGTAGAGCGGAACTCTTTCTTCAAATCCTGGTTCTAGTGGCCGAACTTCTTGATAGCTGCGGTTGAAGGTTTCGTCGAATCCGCCGAACAACCTGGTCATTGCGAGATCGGCTTCTGCCCATCCGTAGTATGTCGCTGGATCAATTAAGGCGGGCCCACTTTGAGAATAAACAACATTTCCATTCCAAAGATCTCCGTGCAGTAACGAAGCGGGTTGTTTGGGGATGAACTGATCTAGCTTCCTGGCAATCGACTCAATTATACTAATGTCGTTTTGACTCAGCAATCCAGCTGCTGAGGCCAATTCTATCTGGGTATTTAACCGATACATAGAGAAAAAGTCGAAACCATCTTTACAAGGAGTGTTTACTTGCGGTGTCTTGCCGCAATAGTTATTTTGCTCGAAACCAAAGTGGTTGCTCTGATTTTGATGCATGAGTGCAAGATGTCTACCCAACTGCTCCGGTTGGCAGTCCCAAGTTAGGGCTGGCTCAAGCCATTCCAATAGCAGGTAGTTTCTGCCGTGAGTTCTGATTCCGGGAACCCTGACGCTGTTGCTTGCCGCGAGTGTTTCGAGACCGATTTTTTCTGCAATGAAGAAATCCGCGGGAGCATTGTGATTGAGCTTAAGGCAGTAACGCCGATTTTCGCATTCAATTCGGTAAACCCGGTTGATGCTGCCACCTCCCATGGGTTTTGCGCTCGCCACCGGCATTCCCAGGAGCTGCTCCAGTTCTGCCAGAATATTCTTCACTATTGGCGCTTAGAAAAAATCTGAATCGACCTGATGATCAGGGCCATCAATAGCACAAGAATGCCGAATGGATAAACAAACCACCCCTTCAGCCAGGCACCGATGGTAATGAGCAACAGCAGAATTATCAGGACCAGGAACTTGTCAAACATGGAGGGGATTGTAGTGGCTTTGTCATGAGAAGGAGTAACCTGTTAGACACTAAAAAGTGGTATCCCAGGCTCTATTCCGGTTCTGTATGCGTGGGTTGAGGTCTTGAATCGGATTCGACGGGAGGGCAGCGGTAATAACGGTCTTACCAAAAAACTAAACGACTTCATGCAAAGTTGCTTTGTCTTTGATCTTGGGCCTGACAAGTTCCCGAATTCGGTATTAGAGAAGTGCTAAGGACTGCGGGGCTTGGTATCAACTTGCGGCCAAGAACTGCGTGGCCGACGACTACGAGCGTGCTATCGGGGTACTTGAAACTTGCTTCACTGATCCAGATGTCTCCATTGCTAAAGGCTTTCGGCAAACCGCGGCTGCGGTCCTTGCATTCCTTGGGCCTGAGCACCACTTGAGAAAAGAACACGGCCCGCTAGCGGGCGTTAAAGCCAGACCTGCTTGTGCGCAAAGCAGATCGTAGAAAGATGCGTAATACAGGGCGTAATCAACTTGCCATAAAATGCCGTCATGATGTAGCTTGTTATGGCATAATACCGCCCTTAAAAAACTGGACCACATCCAGTAAAAAGACTATTTTTCAACAATTAACCTGCAATTCTAGGGAAATACGATGAACTTCCTAATCTCAGACGCCTGGGCTCAGGCTGGTGGTGGCGGTGGTGCGGGCCTAATAGGCCTGTTACCGATGGTGGCTATTTTTGTAATATTTTATTTTCTGCTGATCAGACCGCAGCAAAAGAAAGCCAAGGAACACCGTTCCATGGTTGCTGATCTCTCCAAAGGCGATGAGATTGTCACTAACGGTGGTGTATTGGGAAAGATTACCGATACTGATGATAATTTCGTCGCAGTGGAAATTGCCAGTGGCGTCACTATCCAGGTCCAACGTCTTGCGATTGCCCAGATGATGCCGAAGGGAACGATCAAATCTGCTAAATAGCCTGATTTCTAACCCCGCTCACTTCAATTTCGACCTGTATTTCGAAATTATCGTGACACCAAAGCTGCTCGTTATTTCAGACTAAAAACATGTTAAACAAGACACCATGGTGGAAGTACCTCGTTGTAGTGGGGGTGCTGATTACCGGTTCCTACTATGCGCTGCCCAACATCTTCGGCAATGATCCGGGAATGACTATTCGAGGTGCGCGAGGGCTGTCCCTCGACCAGACAGCACTGGAGAAGGTAGAGGGCGTACTCCAGGCTGCCGACATTGTACCTAAATCAGTGACTCAAGATAGTAATGGCATTCAAATCCGATTTAATAGCAACGAGGATCAGCTCCGAGCTCGAGATAGTGTAGACGCGAATCTCGGGTCCGAATTCAGTTCAGCATTGAGCTTGCTTACAGGAGCGCCGAAATGGCTGACCGAATCCGGTGCGAATCCAATGTATCTTGGACTTGATCTCAGAGGGGGAGTGCATTTCCTACTGGAAGTCGATATGGATACTGCGGTAGATAACGCGCGACAGCGTTATGAGGACGATGTGCGTTTAGTCTTACGGCAGGGCAAGCTCAGGTATCGAGGTATACGACGAAGTGATGATGGCGTTATTGAGGTGGCCATGCGCAATCCGACGCAGCGGGCAGAGGCGATTAAGACAATCACGAAAGAACTGGGTGCACTCAGGGTAGATCCGGATGAAGTGCGTGAGGACGTTTTGAAAATCCAGCTTACTGATACGATGGTGGACGAGATCAAATCGTTCGCTCTTGAACAGAACATGACTTCTCTTCGCAATCGTGTCGATCAGCTAGGTGTCGCTGAGCCCGTAGTGCAGCAGCAGGGTCTGGAGCGAATCGTTATTCAGCTTCCCGGAGTGCAAGATACGGAGCGTGCAAAACGCATTTTAGGTCGTGCTGCGACTCTCGAAATGCGATTAGTTGACGAGAAGAATACAGTTGAGGCAGAGCAATCCGGTCAAGCGCCACCGGGGGCTCGTCTCTATAAGTTCCGTGACGGTCGACGCATATTGCTTAAGAAGCAGATTATTTATTCCGGTGATAGCATTGTCGACGCTGCAGCAAGTATTGATACGCAGACAGGATCTCCCATTGTAAGCATTACTCTGGACGCCGCGGGTGCAGCAAAGAACAGCAGAGTGACTGCGGAGAATATCAACAATCGAATGGCTGTGGTCTATGTCGAGTTGACCTCTGCAACTAAGAAAGATGATGACGGTAGTGTGGAATTGGATGACGCAGGTCAACCTATTCGCATCAGCAGCAAAATCGAAGAAGTCATCACCGCGCCCGTTATTCGTGATCAGCTTGGTAAGCGCTTCCAGATCGAAGGTCTGGATAGCGTCGATGAGGCCCGCGATCTTGCCTTAATGTTGAGATCTGGTGCGCTTGCAGCGCCGGTCGAAATTATTGAAGAGCGCACAGTCGGCCCCAGTCTCGGGCAGGCAAACATCTCACAGGGCTTCATGTCGGTTATGGTTGGCTTCATGCTGGTGTTGGTGTTTATGCTGTTTTATTACCGTATGTTCGGCATCGCAGCGAATGTTGCGCTAGCGGTCAATCTGGTATTGATGGTGGCGGTACTATCATTCTTTCAGGCTACCCTTACTCTTCCCGGCGTTGCCGGAATAGTGCTGACCGTCGGTATGGCTGTAGATGCCAATGTGCTGATCTTTGAACGAATAAGAGAGGAGATACGTATTGGCAATTCACCCCAGGCAAGTATTCATCTCGGATATGACAAAGCACTTTCAACGATTATTGACGCAAACGTCACGACCTTGATAGCGGCAGTTGTGCTGTTTAACTTTGGAACCGGTCCGATAAAGGGATTTGCAGTGACGTTGAGTATTGGAATCCTGACTTCAATGTTTACTGCGATTTTATTGACCAGGGTGTTGGTCAACTGGTTTTACGGTGGCAAGTCTGTAAAGAAGTTAGCGATTTAGGAGTTTTAAATGCAAATTTTAAATAAAACTACCACCTTTGACTTTCTAGGTAAGAGGAAGCTAGCCCTTATCCTGTCGCTGATTTTGGTTGTAACCAGTATTGGCGCAATAGTTTCAC
>JAHEGU010000014.1 GCA_024644945.1 Gammaproteobacteria bacterium
CTCAGGCTTTGCAACAAGCTTTTTCAGCATGGCCGCCGAGGTATCGACTGCGGCGATTGATTTCACGCGAGGCGCAACATGCGAAGTCAGAAGGCCGGTACCGGCGCCAAAATCCATGACTGCCATCTTCTCAGCCAATGGAACATGTGCAAGGATGGAGGCGCCAATCGCAGAAGAGAGTTGTGCGCGCATCTGATTGGCATCCCAGTCACTAGCTTTTTCTTTAAAGAGGTCGGACATTGGTATTCTTTAAAAAGGAAATTTCATCTTAACTCTAAACTCTAACGTCAGACTGCCCCAGAATACTTTTACGACTTAAAGATTTGGTGCCGAAGGAGGGACTCGAACCCTCACGCCGTGAAGCACAGCCCCCTCAAGACTGCGTGTCTACCAGTTCCACCACTTCGGCTATTTGGAATCCTTTTTTATCCGTTTGAATTATATCTTTAAACTTTATTCTGGCGCCGCCGGCACGTCGGTTTCTTGAGTGGCGGTTGCGGGCTCCGTTGTTTCGCTCTGTGGGACATCACTTTCGGTCGTTTCAGACTGGGCCCCTTGTTCGACCTGTTGCATTACAGAGCCTTCGATGACACTTTCTGGGGCTTTCTGTTGAGAGTAAAAGTAAGCGAGGCTGAGGCTGGTGATGAAGAACAGGGTGACCAGAATTGATGTGGTGCGGCTTAAAAAGTTCGCTGCACCGACCGCGCCGAAAAGAGATTGTGATGAGCCGCCGCCAAAAGCTGCGCCCGCGTCGGCGCCCTTGCCTTGTTGAAGCAGAACCAGGGTAACGATTGCCACGGCAACCACTAAATGCACAACGAGTAACAGATTGGAAATCATGTGTCAGATCCTTGGGGTGCCGCTTTGGTCGCGGCTCTACAAATTGCAATAAATTCTTCGGCCTTTAATGCGGCGCCGCCAATCAGGCCACCGTCGATATCGGGCTCGTCTAATAGATGTGCAGCGTTGTCCGGTTTCATACTGCCACCATAGAGTATATGGGTTTTATTGGCGACCGCACTATCGTGTTGTTTTAAAAGATTGCGGATAAATTCGTGCACCATCTGCGCCTGCTGTGGCGAAGCGGTGAGGCCGGTGCCGATGGCCCAAACCGGTTCATAGGCGATAATGGCATGGGCCACTGTGTCGATGCCGCAATGGTCGATTACAGCTTCCAGTTGTCGTTCGATAATGTATTCGGTGATATCGGCTTCGCGTTCCGTTTGGGTTTCGCCAACACAAAGTATAGGAGTCAGGCCGAATTCCACCGCGGCGCTGACTTTAGCCGCGATCAGGTCGTCGGTTTCACCATGCTCGGTGCGACGTTCTGAATGACCTACGATAGTATAGTGGCCGCCGGCGTCGGTAATCATGGGGCCGGCAATCTGGCCGGTATGGGCACCGGAGGCATTCACATCGATATCCTGGGCTCCGGTCTGTATTACGGTGTGTTCGACCAGATTACTGACCTCGGCCAATAGTGTGGCGGGAGGGCAGAGGATAACACCAATAGCGTGAAATTCCTTTTGGACTTCAACCAGGGCGCCGCAAAGTTCCCGGGCCATGGCCTGGGTGCCGTTCATCTTCCAGTTGCCTGCTACGATGGGGTGGCGCACTTGATTTGGGTCGGTTTTGGGGGGTGGGGATGGTACCCGTGGAGGGGTTGGAAATCAATGGGTTGGGAGTGGTTCCATACCGCCATCATGGACTCCGTCCCATGATCTCCGCTAGATTTACTAGGTCTTAAGTCAAGCGCGCGGCACCTGGATAAGGACTATATAAATTGCGGGTGCCTTTGGAGATCCCGACTTTCGTCAGGATGACGAGAGAGTTGCAATGTGTGCCGGGTTGGTCAATTGGCGGATAAAGTATATGGAGAGGGCTAGAATGCTGATGGAGAAGATGATGACGGCTTGCCAGCCGAGGTGGCGGTAGAGGAGGACGGGGAGCCATGAGCCCAAGGTGCCGCTCAGATAGTAGACCGAAACGTAGATGCCGTTGACGACGCCTTTGTGTTCTTTTGCAATATGGTTGACATAGCCGGAAAGGGTGGCGTGTATCAGGAACATAGCGCCGGCGAGTAGCAGCATCATGATGAACAGGATCGCGAGTTGTGGCGCGAGGTAAGTTACAAGAGCGATAATGTTAGCGATGACCGCTGCAATTAAAACTTTTTGCTCACTCTTCATTCTTTTAACCAATCCTTCACTCATGATGGCAGCGGGGATGCCAATGATGTATCCAAAGTAGACCATTGAGATTAGAAAACTGCTGGCATTTGGATCGATTTCTTTGATGCGAAAAGGCAGTAGAGAAAGAATGCCGAGGAAGACGAAGAAGATCGCGAACAGGGTGAGATAAGCGAAGGTGTAGTCAGGAACCGCGAGCACGCGACCTATGGCTTTGCTATCCAGTCGGCTGAAATTGACCTCGGCGTCGGCATCGATTTTGTTTGTGAGCAGAAGCGGAATGATCAGCGCAATACCCAAGACGAGGAACACCCATTGCCAGTCCAGGGTGGAGGCCAGGTAGCCGCTCAATACGCGGCTGGAAAATCCGCCTAGGATAGTCGCGGCAACATAGAGGCCCATAGTGCGACGCAATGCCGTGGATGACGACATCGTGGCGCAGTAGGTCATCAGCGAGGTAAACAATGCAGGTAACAGCAGGCCCTGAATAAAACGCAAGGTTATTAGGTGCCAGAATTCAGTGGCGAAGAAGAGAGCCGCCTGGTCAACGATCAACAAAACGAGGGCGATCTGCAACATGCTTCGAGCCGGCACGGCCTGCAGAAAGTAGCCGTAGAAGATGGGCGCAAGGCCTAACGGGAGCAAAGTGACGGTGATCAGTAAAGCGGCATCACTCATGGGAACCCCGAACTCGGTAACGAGTTGCGGCAGAATAGGTTGCGGGGTGTACAGGGTGCAGAACGTCAGGAAGGTCGTAAACAGAACGATCCCGAGCTGGCTGCGGGTCATGGTTATAAGCGCTTGAGTCTTAAAGGTCGATCTCGGTCCAGACCGGGAAATGGTCGGAGCCGATGGCGTCGCTGTCTACTCGACAACTTTTAATTCGATGTCGTAATGCCGCGCTGACGAAGCAGTAGTCCAGGGTGGCGGGTTGGTCATCAACTTCAGAAGTGTGACCTTCGATTCGATTGTTACCTGCCTGGATCCAGGCGTCGACGAATCCGTCAGGGCTCGTGATCAGGCCACCGTAATCGCTCACTGGACCGACGATGGCATGGTATTCGACGCTACCCGGTTGGCAGTTGAAGTCGCCCATCATAATGGCTTCGGCGGGCACATCTTGATCTGAAATACCGGCTTCGTAATCTTTCCCTCTTATGTCGCCGCACATGGGGGCACCTTCGTGGATGGCGTTTCTATGAATGTGGAGAAGTTTCTCTACCTGGGGCATGCGGGTTTCGCTGGCCAGGTGAGTCAGGTGAATCGAGTAGATGCGAAGTCGTGTGTCGTTACAATCGATGGTGGCTTCAATTGCAGAGCGCTGGATACTGAGCGGATCGACGCTTCCACGCTTTGGCAACAGATGATGGCGGTTCCTGAGAATCGGAAATTTGCTTAACAGCATATTGCCGAACTGACGACGTCTGTTTTCTGATGGCATGGCGTCTTCAACATGGAGGTCGACACCGGGGCCGTAGGTCCAGTAGTAATCGGGGAGGTGTTCCGTGAGGACTTTGACCTGGTCCTGCATGTCTGTGTGGTGCCAGTAACGATCGACTTCCTGCAGGGCGATGATGTCTGCGCCGCGCACTTCATTAGCGATGCGTTCGAGATTGACCTGGCCGTCCTGGCCTTTGCCGTATTGGATATTGTAGGTGACGAATTGCATTATGTTAGTTTACTTGGGTTTCTTGTGTTCGTCGTCCTGAGGGACGTGGCCTGGTTACACCGTTAGTCGATGCTGATACAAAACCTGGTAATACGGCTCGGCCTGGTCGGCGATCTGCTGCATTTCAGGGTTGAGGTTAAGTGGTTTTTCCTCGTATTCGGCGAAGCCGGTGGATTTCCATACCGAGTCGTACCAGTATTTTCCCCACACGCCGTCTGAGTCGCGTTTTCCTTCAGGCCAGGCGATCATTTCGGTGCGAAACGGGATGTCAAGCTGGCTGCACATCGCCCGCAGCATGGCGTCCGGATCGAGCAGGAAGTCTTTGCTGTCGATCACCATGGGCATAGTGCTGGTGGTTTTGATGACGTAGTCGAACAGCTTGGCCTGCTGTATGAAACCGAGGTCGTCGAGGGTGAGGTCGGGGCGGACGGCGCCGTAGGAGGCGACGACTTGGTCCGGTTGTCTGATCAGGAAGCAATTGGTGAGACCGCGCACCCAGTCTTGATTCATTTCCGGCAGCAGGTGCATGGTCATATGCTTCTGATAAAACACGGGCGAATTGTTGGGTGCGTCACCGAGGCAGCGTTCTGCAATCGACTCCCAGTCGGTGCCCTGGTCGGCGATGATCTCTTCCGCGCCGGGGTGGGCGATACCGGTTCGAAATAAATAGTGTCCGTACATCGGTTCGTCCCAGACTTCCGTGTCGGGCCGGTTCTCGAACGCGCGCATCATGGCGGTGGAAATATTACGCGGCCCGGACCACATGGCAATACGCAGCCTGGTCATGATTCGGCGTCGATCATTTCCAGGTAAAGTTTCTGCAGTCTTTCGACGATCGGACCGCGTCCGCCGGAACCGATCTGACGACCGTCAATGGCGCCGACAGGTGCGACCCCGGCAAAGGTGCCGGTGACAAAACTTTCATCAGCGCCGTAGACGTCGGTAAGACTGAAGTTTTTTTCGAACACTGGGATTTTGTTCTGTTGGCATAGCCGAATGATATTGCCTCGGGTGATGCCGCCGAGGCAGTAGTCGCCGGTTGAGGTCCAGACTTCGCCTTTACGCACTATGAAGAAATGGGTCGAGTTACAGGTGGCGACGAAGCCGTGAGGATCGAGCATCAACGCTTCATCGGCGCCGGCTTTAGAAGCCTGAATGCAGGCGGTGATGCAGTTGAGCTTGGAGTGGCTGTTCAGTTTCGGATCCTGGACGTCGGGGTAGCCGCGGCGGACATGCACCGTGAACAGTTTCATGCCGCGGGTCAGCGTATCCGGCAGAGCGGTTTTATATTCCGGAATGATGACGATAGTCGGCGGTGAGATGGTGACGCGAGGGTCCTGGTAGGGGGTGGCTTTGAGCCCGCGTGTGACCATCAGGCGGATATGCACGCCGTCTTCCATGTCGTTGGCGGCGAGGGTGTGATACAGGCGCTCAGACAATTGTTTTTTGCCCACCATCATGTCCATGTCGATAGCTTTAGCGCCCTCGTATAATCGATCCAGGTGCTGCTCGAGAAAGGCGATCTTACCGTGGTGCACACGCAAGCCTTCCCATACCCCATCGCCTAAGACAAACCCGCTGTCGAATACGGAAACCTTGGCCTCGTTACGCGGAAACAGGCGGCCGTTGATATCGATCAGAATCGAGTGGTTGCGCGGATCGTCGTGATAATCGTGTGTTCCTTTCATCATGGTGTTTGGTCCAGTTTGCCCTGGTAGTTAACCCATCGGAGAATAGTGGAAGCTGGCATAAAATCAATAGTTAAGAATCGATGTCGTGATTTGCTGCATATTCACAGGAACTATGGAGATATTGTTGCCTTGTTCCGCCAGGAAATTTCCGCTAATCTGGGCGTGTGCGCAATTAAAAAAACTAGAGCTCGCTATGGCACGAAGCGTTCGCTCCGATTGACCTCGATTCACCGAACAACTGATAAGTTTAAGTCTAAATCGGGAACAAACCCATGCGGAGAAACTCAAATCTACGACGCCTGTCGAAACGACTTTCAAGCGGCAAGAAAAGCTGCGAGGAGGTGGTCATAGAATGTATGGTCATGGCGGATACCGAAGACGGATTATTTACCTGGCTCGATCCAAATGTGATTGAGCAGGCCAAGAAGATTGATCTTGCCAGGGAGTCCGGTGATCTGCCGCCGCTTGCCGGTATTCCGATCACCCTTAAAGACCTGTTTAATGTTAACGGCCAGAAAACTACTGCGGGGTCCAAGGTGCTCGATGCTATTGGATCAGAGGCAACCGAAGACGCCGAAGTGGTGGCGCATTTACGGGATGCGGGGATGCTGTTTCTTGGGCGCACCAATATGAGCGAATTCGCTTTTAGTGGAATGGGACTGAATCCGCACTTTCCTCCGCTTTACTCAGTGTGGGATCGCAAGACCGGCCGGCTTCCCGGGGGCTCTTCTTCAGGTAGCGCGGTGAGTGTGGCCCTGGGGGTTGTGCCGGGCACAGTGGGATCCGATACCGCAGGATCTTGTCGTATACCGGCCGCGTTTAATGGCATCGTTGGTGTCAAGCCGAGTTACGGCAGGTTGTCACTTGACGGAGTGTATCCCCTGTCTCCAACTTCGGATGCGCCGGGCCCGCTTGGAGTAGATGTCGACACCTGTTTCATATTGGATCATGTGATGACTGGTAGGCTCGGTGGTGAGCTGCCGAAAATGTCTCCGGAAAATACCATGAACATGCGGTTGATGGTGCCCGACGGTATCGTCATGGAGGATCTGGACATGGAAGTCAATATGGCCTTCCGCCGTGCGATGAAGCGGCTCAAGGCAGGCGGGGTAGATGTGGTGACCGGCACCTTATCCGCGGTTGATCACAGCGTCGATATGTTTTTCAATCGCCCGGTGGTGTTGTTTGAGGCCTGGCAGCATCACATGAAGATGTTGGAACTGTATGGTGATTTATATGACCCTTTTGTGCGCCAGCGAATCGGAGGGGGTAGGACTGTGACGGCTGAAACCCAGCATCAACGATACGAGGAGAAAGCCGAGCTGGTGAAATTTTTCAACCACGATTTTGCTGAAGCGGAAATCGACGCGCTGGTGTATCCCACCGTGGCCTGTATTCCGCCTGCGGTGTCGGAGACCGAGGATCTGGAGCGCATTGGGGCAGTCAACCTGCGCTGCCTGCGCAATACCGCATCGGTCAACTACTATGACGGCTGTGCAATCTCCTTGCCGTGTCATGAACAGGGCATGCCGCCAGCGGGTCTGATGATCTGCTGCCCTCACGGACAGGATGAGAAGCTTTATAATCTGGCGGCGAAAGTTGAATCAATATTGAGTGAAGACGAATGAGTAATCATCAGCATCCGCATCATCATCACACCGCGCCGCTGAGCGAGATCGAACAGCGGGTCAAACAGCTCGAAACCCTGCTGGTGGATAAGGGGCTGGTGGATCCGAGGGCTATGGATGAACTGGTGGATACCTACGAACATCGGGTCGGACCGCGCAACGGTGCACGCGTGGTCGCCAGGGCCTGGACGGATCCGGAATACAAACAGCGCCTGCTAGAAGATGCCACCAGCGCGATTATGGAGATGGGCTATGCCGGTCGTCAGGGTGAGCATATGCAGGTTGTGGAAAATACCGATAAGGTACATAACATGGTGGTGTGTACCCTGTGCTCCTGTTATCCCTGGCCGGTGCTGGGTTTGCCGCCGACCTGGTACAAGGCATCGAGCTATCGGGCGCGTGCGGTAAGTGAGCCGCGGGCGGTGCTCGAAGAGTTTGGTGTCCACCTCGATCCGGATGTCGAGGTGCGAGTTTGGGATTCAACCTCTGAAATTCGTTATCTGGTGTTGCCACGCCGACCAGATAACACCGAACATCTCAATCAGGATCAACTGGCTGAGCTGGTGGAACGCGACGCGATGATCGGTGTGGCGCTGGTGCCTGCGCCCACGGAGGCCGCGGCCTGATGGACGGGGCCCACGATCTGGGTGGGATGCATGGCTTCGGTCCTGTCGACCGCAGTCAGCAGCAGAACTTCGTCGGAGAGTGGGAGGAGAAAGTATTTGGACTGACCCTGGCTTGTGGCATGCAAGGCAAATGGAATCTGGACCAGTCGCGCTTTGCCCGCGAACGCATGGATCCGGCGCACTATCTTGGGAGCAGTTACTACGAGCATTGGCTGCATGGGCTTGAATTGCTGTTGTTAGAGAGTAAGTTGCTCAGCATTGAAGAGTTAGAAAGTGGAATAGCCAATCCAGCGGGTGTATTCGAGCCGGTGCCGCAAGAACGTGTGCCGGGTTTATTGGAGCAAGGAAGCCCGACTTTGATGGAATGCGAACGTAGCGCCATATGGCAGGTTGGAGACCGGGTGCGGATCCGCAATGAGCATCCCCATCACCATACGCGCGTGCCCCGCTATATCCGTGGACGCTGCGGGGAGATCATGCGGCATTATGGTGCCCATATTTTTCCTGACGCGCATTCGGAGCGTGGTGAGAAAGTGCCCGAGCATCTGTATAGCGTGCGGTTCAGTGGCGAGGAGTTGTGGGGAGACAAGGCCGCTGAAGCCAAGAGTGCGATTTTTGTTGATGTGTTCGAGCCCTATATCGAAGGCACGGCGTCATGAGTGTTGAACTGCTTTCCACCCAGCCCCAGGAAGACGGTGAACCGGTGTTCGACGCGCCCTGGCAGGCGCGCACTTTTGCCATGGCTGTCAAGCTTTACGAATCCGGTCTGTTCAGCTGGAAGGAATGGTCTGATCGGTTGTCGGAGAACATCTCACTTTTCGAGCAGCGGGCTCAGGTCACTGACAGCGAAGATTATTATTCGCTATGGCAGCAGACCCTTGAACAGTTTATAGAGGAACGCCTGGATCCGCAGGATGAATAGTCGATGGTGATTGCGGGCGAGCGGATCGAATGCATAACTTTTGATCTGGATGACACGCTCTGGTTATGTGAGCCGGTCATTCACAATGCCGAGTTTGTTTTTTATACCTGGCTTGAACAGCATTTTCCGAAAATAGTTGAGGACTTCGATATTCCTGGATTGATCCATCATCGGCGGGAGGTCTTCGCCGATTTTCCGGATATGTCCCACGATTTTTCCTGGTTGCGTAAGCGCTGGCTCGAGCAACTTGCGAAGGATTATGGTTATAGTGCGAGGCTGGTCGACGATGGCTTTGAAGTTTTTTTGCAGGCGCGCAATGATGTGACTCTGTTCGAGGGCGCGACGGCATTACTAGAACAGGTCAGTCAGCGTTATTGCATCGGATCGATTACCAATGGTAATGCCGATGTGCATCGGATTGGTATTGGCCAGTATTTCGATTTTTCAATAACCGCTTCTGGTGCAGGGGCTTCCAAGCCTAGTTCGATCATATTTGAGGCGGCAGTCGAGAGGGCCGGGATCGATCCTTCTAATATTCTGCATATCGGCGATGATCCGGTGCGCGATATGCGCGGGGCCGCTGAGGCCGGTATGAAAACTTTGTGGATAAATCCCCAGGGGTTGCCATGGAAAGGTCCACATAAACCCCACTGTGAGCTGCAGCTAGTGACTGAGTTGAGTAGTCTGCTGGGTTGACTCTCCAAGTAACACGATAATCACAACGACGTTAAATTATGGAACTTGAATTCTTTGGTGCGGCCGGGGAGGTGACTGGCTCATGTCATGTGATCAGGATCAACGGCATGCAGTTCCTGCTCGACTGCGGCATGATACAAGGCAGCCGCAAGGACGAAGCGCGCAATCATGATCCTTTTCCTTTTGAGCCGTCCGAAATCGACGCGGTGGTGCTGAGTCATGCACATATCGACCATTCGGGAAGACTGCCATTGTTACTCAAGCGAGGATTTCGCGGCCCGATTCATACCCACAACGCGACCAAAGATCTGTTAGCGATTCTGCTTGAAGATTCGGCGTCCCTGGCTGAGCGCGATGCCGAGTACGCCAATCGTAAACGCAAAAATAAACCACCCATTGAACCTTTGTATACGGTCAAAGATGCACGTCAGGTCCTGGGGCATCTCAATGGTTATCGTTATCGGAAGAAGATCGAAATCCTGCCAGGTGTGTCAATTCAGTTTCAGGACGCCGGTCATATTATGGGCTCGACCAGCGTTGAGGTGTGGCTGGAAGAAAAGGGTGTGCAGCGCAAGCTGGTATTCAGCGGCGACCTTGGTCAATATGAAACACCAATCCTGCATGATCCGGCGGTAATCGAAGAGGCCGATTTAGTGCTGATGGAGAGCACATATGGTGGCAGGCGTCATCGTGAGCGAAACCTGACTTACGCGGAGATGGGCGAAATCATCAGCGAGGCGGATCACGATAAAGGCAACATACTGATCCCAGCATTCGCGATAGGCCGCAGCCAGGAAGTTCTGTATACCCTGGGCAGATATTATGAACCGTGGCGCATGGACCGCTGGCACGTGTTCCTGGACAGTCCCATGGCGATCGAGGCCAGTAAAGTGTACTGGGACTATCCGCATCTCTACGATGACGAAGCGACCAAATTCCGAAAGTCGGTGCATGAAATGCCAACCCTTCACAATCTGCACCTGACCAGCAGCACCGCAGAGTCCATGGTGATCAATAAAGTCAGAAGCGGTGCCATTGTCATCGCCGGCAGCGGCATGTGCACTGGCGGCCGTATCCGACATCACCTCAGACACAATATCGAACGCAAGGAATGCCATATCATTATTGTCGGTTATCAGGCGCCGCATACATTGGGTCGACGACTGGTAGACGGTGAGCCGGAGGTCAAAATCAAGGGCCAGTGGCTGCAGGTGAACGCCAAAGTTCATACCATCGGCGGCCTTTCCGCACACGGTGACGAAAACGATTTAGTGCGCTGGTTCAAGGGCTTTAAAAACAAACCGCCGGTATGGCTGGTGCATGGCGAAACCAAAGCTGCCCGCGCGCTGGAACAGAAGCTGCAGAATGAAGCGGGGACAAAGGCAACGGTGGCAGAGAAAGGGGATAAGATTGACCTGGCCGCGATATCATCGTCCTGAACCGGTTGCCACGCAGTTGATTCAGGACCACATCAATCTGGCTGAGATCCTGACTCGGAGTCGGGGAGACGGCGTTGTGAATATCCACACCAACCAACCTTTAGTATCATCTCACTCTTTAATCTTCCGTAATAACAAACCTTGAACTGGTATCTTGAATCCGCACAATCCATCAATCAGGAAAGTGTAGACCGCGCGTTAGCGCGCCAGCAGACCTTAACCAAACCGCCCGGCTCACTGGGTCAGCTCGAACAGGCCGGCGTTTCATCTTCATGAGATACTAATACCATGAGTATCCGATCTCGCGAAGAAACCCTGGGCACCATCGACCTGATGCGTCATGGTGAAACCGAAGCCAGCGATATTTTTCGTGGCCATGTCGAAGATCCTTTGAGCGAACAGGGCTGGCTGCAGATGGAGCAGGCGGTGGCCGAAAGGCAATGGGACAGGATCGTGACCTCTCCACTCGGCCGTTGCAGTCTATTTGCCCATGCCCTGGGACAACAGTTAGAGCGTGATGTGCTGGTCGAATCCCGGTTCGCCGAATACCATTTCGGCGACTGGGACGGTGAACGCTATGACGATGTGATGGCCCAGGACCAAGAACTGGTGCAGCAGTTTTTCGATGACCCCTTCGCTAATACGCCGCCTAATGCAGAAAGCTTTAGCGTGTTTCATGATCGTGTGCTGCAAGGTTGGTATCATGTTGTCCAACAACACGGGACAAAGAAGGTATTAATTGTGACCCACGGCGGGGTGATCATGAGCGTGCTGGCGGAGATCATGGGGCTTGAACGCATCCATGGTCGGATTGACGTGCCCTTTGCCTGTTTGAGTCGAATACAGCTTTCTGCGGAAGGGACTAACCATAGATTGGTTTCGCATGGCTCTGTTAATTGAAGTCTGCATAGTGAAATGACCAGGCAATCGCACATGAACGCATTGAGAGCAGCGCTTGTATTATTGACCACGCTGCCGGTCCGTTACCCGGTAAACATCACCGAAACTGAAAAACGTCGTTCGGTTTTCTACTATCCCCTGGTTGGTCTGTTGATTGGTCTCATATTATGGGGCTTTGCCTACTTGTTGCCATATGGGTCATTGGTCAGTGCAGGCCTTGTGTTGTCGCTGTGGGTGATATTGACAGGGGCTTTGCACCTCGACGGACTTGCCGACTGCGCGGATGCCTGGATGGGAGGGCTAGGAGACAAAAATCGCACACTCGCAATTTTAAAAGATCCCAATGCCGGTGCAATCGCGGTGGTTGTGTTGATCTTGTTTCTATGTCTTAAGTTCTTCGCTATCGACGCACTTCTTGATAGTGGGCATGCTGTGTTCCTGATTGCCGTGCCGACTTTAGCGCGATTGTTTCCGGTATTGCTGTATGCCACTACTGCATATGTGCGCCAGGGTGGCCTTGGCGAGGGCTTGCGGTTGGATCACAGGGATGGAGAGGTACCTTGGGTGGTTGCGACAATTACTGCGATACTTGTCATCGCCTTGCTCGGGTCAAGTGGTGTATTGATCGTGTTTTTTTCTTCTCTTGTGTTTTTCTTGGTGCGCGGTGCGAGCGTGCGTCGATTACATGGATTCACCGGTGACGTCGCCGGTGCCGGAATCGAACTGACAGAGCTATGTTGTTGTGTGGCACTAGCGCTAGTGGCGATCAGTTAAGCATTGAAACCGCTTTATTAATTACGCACTGTTTGCAGATTATATAAACATTGACGCCCCAGCATATCGAGCTTCGGGCCAAATTTAAGTATAGATTCTCAGGAACAAAGTTATGCAGCTGACTAAGGAACAGATTGAA
Organism: Gammaproteobacteria bacterium; assembly: GCA_024644945.1. Classification (GTDB taxonomy): domain Bacteria; phylum Pseudomonadota; class Gammaproteobacteria; order Arenicellales; family Poriferihabitantaceae; genus VYFG01. Next base: position 12,674 of record JAHEGU010000014.1, read on the forward strand.
GAATTTGATTCGTCTGGCTACCTGTTTTTTCCCAACACGTTCAATACCGAAGAGGTAGAAGTGTTGAAGCAGGCGGCGCGGGATGTGTATCAGGAACAACGCGAGGAGGTGTGGCGCGAGAACTCTGGTGTAGCGCGCACGGCTTTTGCTGCACATACCTATAATGAAGCGTTTCGAAGGCTCGGTGCGCACCCACGCTTGATTGACCCCGTCATGCAGCTGCTAGATGGCCCGGTTTACATGCACCAGTATAAGGTGAATGCTAAAGTCGCATTTGACGGCGACGTATGGCAATGGCATCAGGACTACGGCACCTGGGCCCGGGACGACAAGATGCCCGAACCCCGGGCGATGAACATCGCCGTGTTTCTCGACCATGTGACCGCAGCCAACGGTCCGCTGCTGTTTCTGCCGGGCAGCCATAAACACGGTGTGGTGGAAGCGGGTCATGACCTTGAAACCACCAGTTACCCGCTTTGGACTCTGGATCGAGAGACCGTTACCAAGCTATATGAGCAGGGCGGATGTGTGGCGCCGACCGGTGACGCCGGTTCTGTGTTGATGTTTTCAAGTCTATTGGTGCACGCCAGCCCCCCAAATATCAGCCCCATGGATCGCACCATTGTTTATCTGTCATTGTGTCACGTCGAGAATCACATCAGACAATTTAAACGACCGGAGTGGGTAGCCCATCGAGACTTCACGGCGATCGAGCCGCTTCCTGATAACACATTGATAGAACTGGCGGTTTGACTAATCGATGTATCTTTATTCTTCACTATTAGAACGGCAGACCGAACATAATCCGGTGCGAGTGGGCCTGATCGGCGCGGGAAAATTCGGTTCCATGTTCCTGTCCCAGGTGCCCACTACGCCGGGTCTCGACGTTACCTGTATCGCGGACCTCGATCCTGCCCGTGCCCAGGCGCAATGTTGCGGTGTAGGGTGGGAGCAGGCGCATATAGACGCGACACGATATGTTGACGACGCGGCTGATCTGATCGCGTCGAACGATGTCGACGTGGTAGTGGAAGCCACTGGCCATCCCGCGGCAGGTATCAAGCATGCACAGCTTTGTATTGAGAATGGTAAGCATGTGGTGATGGTCAACGTTGAAGCGGATGTGCTCGTGGGGCCCTATCTGGCCCAGGAGGCCAAGCGGGCCGGGGTAGTGTATTCCATGGCCTATGGCGATCAGCCAGCTCTGACCATGGAGATGATCGACTGGGCCCGGTCTTGCGGATTTAAGATCGTAGCCGCGGGCAAAGGCACCAAATACCTCCCTGCTTACCATGCTTCCACACCTGACACCGTTTGGTCACATTACGGCCTCAGCGCCGAAAAGGCCGCCGCTGCGGGCATGCGCAGCCAGATGTTTAATTCATTCCTGGACGGCACCAAGTCGGGGATTGAAATGGCGGCGATTGCTAATGCCGCTGACCTGCGTGCTCCGGAGTCAGGACTCGCGTTTCCGCCCTGCGGTGCCGACGAGCTGGCCAACGTGTTGCGGCCTAAAAGCGAAGGAGGCGCACTTGAATTTTCAGGTCAAGTAGAGGTGGTGTCGAGTCTTGATCGCAGCGGTGGACCGGTAGCGAGGGATTTGCGCTGGGGTGTGTATTGCGTATTCGAAGCACCTAACAATTACACCGCGGATTGTTTTTCTCAGTACGGTATGAACACCGATCAGAGCGGTCGTTACTCGGCAATGTACAAACCGTTTCACCTGATCGGGCTCGAACTCAATATTTCGATCCTGAGTGCGGCGCTGCGCGGTCAGGCCACCGGTTCGCCAGTGTGCTTTAATGCCGATGTGGTATCAGTGGCTAAGCGTGATCTGGTGGCCGGTGAAATGCTCGATGGTGAAGGTGGTTACACCGTGTGGGGAAGGCTGATGCCCGCGACAGACAGTGTTGCCATGGAGGCGTTACCGATCGGTCTTGCCACCGAGGCCAAATTGAAGCGTCCGGTTAAGCAGGGTGACGTGGTGACATGCTCTGACGTGGAAGCTGATCGGTCTCAGCAGGTTTGGGAAGTGCGTGAGAAAATGTTGGCTGCGTTCGCTGGAGTTTAATTTGTTATCCGTGCAGCTTGCTGAGGTGCTGAATCGAGCGCCGCGCAATACCGTCAGGACGACCAGCGCTCTTCATCCGATATCCCGGATTTGATCCGGAGTCTCAGGCCAGTTTAAACCGATTTTCAACTCTGTGAACCAGTTCACAGATTTTTATGTCGACCCCTGTCATCATTTGCTGGCCGAAGTGATTCGGTAAGAATCATCGAAATGGTGATGAGTTTTCGAAGACGGCGTGAGGGAGGCCCCGACAGACGGGAAGTCATGTGGATTCTTGCTCTGCATCCACATCGATAAGGAGCCTCGATGAAAATCAGGGTGTTGGAGTCAGGCTGGTTCGTCTTCGGATGTTTAGGGTAACTAGGAAGTTTGTCGGTCCTGGCATTTTGCCAGGGCCGACATTAAGTTCATAAATATCAATCACTTGGCATGATTCCCTTCTTTGTCCACGACTATACGACGCAGCGTGTCGGGGTCGTTTCCCAGTTCCTGATGAGCGATCTCGGGCAGTCTAGTGGATAACCAATCTTTCAGTGGGGCCATGAATGCGGGTTCAAGATTCCTCTTCAATAAATCCATGACTCGGGGCAGGTGATCCAAATAACCGTTTTTATGGTCTCGCAGCCACAGCCTGATAAATATTCCGGCCACTTTGCAGTGGCGCTGTGCCCCCCAGAAGGTGAAATGACGGGTAAAGGTCTCCTGATCAATGTTCTGAGTGGCCTGCCATTGTTCAATCAACTGCTGCTGAAGACTGACATCGACATCACGCCGGGCATCTTCCAGTAACGAAACCAGATCATATAACGGCGATCCCAGCAGAGCGTCCTGGTAATCCAGCATTGCGCATGCCCCCTCGACAATCAGCAGATTATCGACATGGAAATCCCGATGTACCAGCACTTGAGGCATTGCAGGGAGCGAGCGAAAAAGGCAGGTCCAAATTTCGCGGAACTCCTTGCACTCTGCTTGATCAAGCCGGCGCATCAATCTTGCCGGAAGGTACCACTCAACCATCAAATCTGCTTCTGCCACAGCCGCGTCCAGATCATAGGCGGGCAAGTTTATTTCTGCACTAGCGGTTGGAAAAGCCCGCTGCATCTTTACCAGTGCATCTACGGCCTGCTGGTATAAGGTGGTTTCGTCAGCACCCTGGGCCAATAACCGGGTCATGGTTTGATCGCCAAGGTCTTCGATCAACACCAGTCCGCTCTGTAGGTCGCTTGCGAAAACGTGCGGCACTCGTGCGCCCAGTTTTTCCAGATAACTGGTCACCTGAACGAAGGCACCAGGCTTTTCTCCCGGCGGGGGCGCATCCATCAACATCAGCGTGTCATTGCCCTGGTTCAAGCGAAAGTAACGACGTGCCGAGGCGTCCGGTACCAGCGGTGTGATTTGCGCTTCACGCAGCCCGTGTAAAGCCAGGAACTGCTTGCGTTCGAGCTGACGGGACATTGGCTAGCCGAGATACTCCGCCAGGCGATCGTGCAGACACTGGCGCTGGTCTTCTGTATTCACCGGGTTGCCATCCCGGTCGGTAATGAAGAAGGTATCTTCGGCCCGTTCGCCCACTGTGGAAACTTTGGCCGATGCCAGTTTGACCTTGCACTCGTATAGCGCCAACGCCACATGATAGAGGAGTCCGGGTCGATCCTGAGACACGATTTCCATGACGGTGTAGTCCTTGGTTGCAGCATCGCTGAAACTGACGCGAGTGGCCACTTTGAACTGTTTCATGGTCCTTGGAAGCATGCGCTCCGCCGGCTGATAACTGATTTGCGGCGCCAACAGGCTTTGCTTCAATTCTAGGGTGGTGGATTGCAGCCATTTATTGTTGTAAGAAGCGCCGTCAGGATCGGAGGCGATAAATACCAGCAGAGACAGTCCGGAGCGAGTAGTGTGAATGCGCGCGTCAAGGATGTTGAGATGGAGCTTGTCGAGGCCTCCGGTAATTCGTGGCAGCAGTTCTTCGGACTCAGGCGCAAGAACCAGGATTTGCTGTGCGCCGATATCTTTACGTGTGCGCGCCGTGACCAGCGGCAGATCGAGGGCGCCGGCGGAGGCGATCACTTCCGCATGCCAGGCACTCGAATTGGGACCATTGCGCAGAAAGTACTCGTCGCCAAGCTGGGCCCACAAGGTTTCCAGCATTTCCTGGGTAACTTTGTTTGATACCAGTTTGGTGATTGCCTGCTTGCGCGCCTCGATGCGTTCGGTAATGGCTTGGGCACCACTCAGGCCGGTGCGTAATCGTCGCGAAGTGGTCATGTAAAGATTGGACAGCAGCTTTCCTTTCCAATCGCTCCAGACCTTGGGGCTGGTGCCGCGAATGTCGGCGAAGGTAAGCAGGTACAGATTATCCAGGTGTTCCTGGTCCCCGACGATTTCAGCAAACCGGTCGACGACGCGAGGATCAGTGATGTCTTCGCGCTGCGCGGTCCACGACATCACAAGGTGGTTGCGCACGAGCCATGCCGCAAATCGGGAGTCGTATTCTGACAGCCCTAATTGGGTACAGAATGTCAGGGCGATTTCCTCACCCACTTCGGAATGATCTCGACCACTGCCCTTGCCAATATCGTGACATAACGCCGCCAGGTAGAGTCGTTCCCTGGTGTTTTGCCTGCCCAGAAGGTCTGTGAGACTGGGGAATTCATTGCGGTATTCGGTCATCGCCAGTCGTCGCAGATTGCCTACCACGAACAGAGAGTGGGCATCGACGGTGAAAACATGAAAAAGGTCGTGCTGCATCTGACCCACAACCCGGCCAAACGCCGGGAAAAATGCACCGAGTACACCGTATGCACTCATGCGTCGAAGTGCGTGAGTCAGTCCGGTCTGATGTCGAAAAATTTCCAGAAAAACTTTTAAATGTGCCGGGTCGCAGCGAAACTGCTTATCGATCAGGTGAAGGCTGGCTCGCAGCTGCCGAATTGTGCTGGCTCGAACGCCCTTCAATGCGGGTCTTTTTTGCATCAACAGAAAGATCTCGAGCATCGCGACCGGATGATCGTTGAATACCTGATCGTGAGCCGCTTCGATAAAATTTCCAACACTCTGGAATCGTTGATTAATCTGACGGACCTTGGCTTTCTTCGGCGTCAGTATGGCTTCCTGAAAGTGCTGCAGCAGCAATTCGTTCAGTAGCTGCATCTCCTTGGCGGTGCGGTAGTAGGCTTGCATCATCTGTTCCACCGCGAGATGGTTTTCCCCTTTCTTGTACCCGAGCTGCAAGGCCAGATCCGTCTGATAGTCAAAAAGCAGCCGATCTTCGCAGCGACCGGACAGGTAGTGCAGGCCGTTTCGTAATCGCCACAGAAAATCCCGATGACGGATCAGTGAGCGATACTCGGCTTCAGTGAGGAAACCATGTTCTACCAGCTCGCCAAGATCACTGGTACCGAAATATCGATTGGCCACCCAACTGATCATGTGCAGGTCTCTCAGCCCGCCTTTGCTCTCTTTTATATTCGGTTCGAGGTTGTAGGCTGTATCGCCGTACTGCAGATGGCGGTGTTCCTGTTCCTTGAGCTTGTATTTGAAGTACTTTTCGACCGGCCAAACACGCTTGTTTCGAAGCTTATCGTGAAGTGACCGGAAACGTTCCGGATCGCCATCCAACAACCTGGTTTCCATCAGATTGGTAGTTACCGAAATGTCCTGTCTGGCGATTTCGATGCACTGCTTCAGAGTGCGGATACTGTGACCGACTTTCAGTCCGATATCCCAGCAGAATCTGATGAATTGTTCTGCAAAGTCATTGATTCCCGCGTCATCCTTGCCTGAGTTGTGCTTGTCATCAAGCAGAATCAGCAGGTCGATATCGGATTCGAGATTAATCTCCTTGCGACCGTAGCCCCCTGCTGCGATCAGGTCTGCCGGCTCGCTGATTGCACAGCCCTTGATAAAGCACCCCCAGCAGTATAGAAGTATCTGATCGAGCAGCCAGCTATGTTGTTTCGCCATGACCGCGGGACTGCCACCTTCCAGATGATACTCAGCAAGCAATGTTTTACCGTGAGACAGGGCCTGCTGACAGGATTTAAGTGCACCGGGCAAATCTTCGGTGGGGTCCACCAGCAGTCGGCAATCGAGCAGCTCGTGATGGGACAGGCGGCTCATGAGATTTCAGGGATCAGAAGTTGTGGGTCTGAATGCGCGTGCTTCAGGACGAAACCGTTAGGATTTCGTGACCGCCGTCGGTTACCAGTATGGTGTGCTCCCACTGCGCCGAGAGACTGCGATCTCGGGTGACAACGGTCCACTGGTCGGGCATCAGTCGGGTTTCCTTTTTGCCTGCGTTCAACATCGGCTCGATGGTAAAGGTCATACCGGCTTCCAGGGTCATGCCGGTGTCCGGCTGTCCATAGTGCAGCACCTGTGGCTCTTCATGAAATACCCTGCCGATACCGTGGCCGCAATACTCCCTGACCACAGAAAAACCATTACCCTCGGCGTGCTTTTGTATCGCGTGGCCAATATCGCCAAGTCTGATTCCTGGCCGCACCAGATCGATACCGGCCTGCAAGCATTGTTTGCATATGTCCACCAACCGCTTGGCACGGATAGAAGGTTCTCCAATGAAAAACATGCGGCTAGTGTCACCATGATATCCATCTTTGATCACGGTGATATCGACGTTGACAATGTCTCCATTCTTAAGTTTTTTGTTAGAAGGAATGCCGTGACAAATGACGTTGTTGACCGAGGTGCAGATCGACTTGGGAAAGCCGCGATAATTAAGCGGCGCAGGAATGGCCTTCTGCTCATTGACAATATGGTCATGACAAAGTGTATTGAGCTCGTCCGTGGTAATGCCGTTCTTAACGTGCGGTGTGATCATGTCCAGCACTTCTGACGCGAGACGCCCGGCTACGCGCATTTTTTCGATTTCTTCTGAGTTTTTTATAGTAACGGGCATGTTTACAGGGCAGGGCGCAAAAAAGAGGGCTAATGCTCCCAAATTCCGCTTTTTTCTTCAACTGTTTTTAGGTAAAATCCGCCGCCCTAAAGCACCCGGGCCGCTATTTTATGCAGCTTTCGGGTATCTAATCCGCACACGGCGATTATGTCTGCCCGGGTGCCTCTTGAAACGACGTCCGCGAAATCATCCAAGGTCGAAGTCACAGAGGTCGGCAGATAGTAACCGTGGAGGCATTAACCCATCACATGAAATTTGAAAATGGCTGACATCACCATGCGCCAGCTGCTGAAGGCTGGCGTGCACTTCGGGCACCAGACCCGTTACTGGTCCCCCAAAATGGCGCCTTATATCTTTGGCGACCGTAATAAGATTCACATCATCAACCTGGATAAAACCATGCCGATGATGCGAGATGCATTGAATTATATTGGCACAGTGGCGGCGCAGGGCGGCAAGGTCTTGTTCGTCGGTACCAAGCGACAGGCTGGACGTCAGGTGCGCGAACAAGCGACCCGTGCCGGATGCCCTTACGTCGACTATCGCTGGCTCGGCGGCATGCTGACCAACTTCAAGACGGTAAAAAACTCCATCGCAAGGCTGAAAGACCTGGAGCAACGAATTGAGTCCGGCGCCACGCAGCGACTGAGTAAAAAAGAAGCACTGACGATCGAGCGCGAACGTGCCAAACTGGATAAAACCCTGTCTGGAATAAAGGACATGGGCGGACTGCCAAGCGCGCTATTTGTGATTGATGTCGAAGAGGAATACATCGCGGTGGCCGAGGCCAATAAACTGGGTATTCCAGTAGTGGCGGTGGTCGACACCAATTGCTCTCTGGATGGCATTGAATATGTGATTCCTGGTAATGATGATTCCACTAGAGCCATCAGTTTGTACCTTCAGGCGGCGGCGGACGCGGTAATAGAAGCGCGATCTTCGGTTCGGGCCGCACCGATCGCAGCGAGCGGTGACAAAGATGAATATATCGAGCTCGATGAGTCAGGTGAGGTGATCGAATCGACAGGCGAAGGCGAGGCTGTCGAGATTTCTGAGCCAGTGGCAGAAGTTAAAGAAGCTGAAGAAGCTAAAGAAGCTGAAGAAGCTAAAGAAGCTGAAGAAGCTAAAGGAGCTAAAGAAGCTGAAGAAGCCCCCGCTGAAACCGAAGAACCCGCTAAAGCCGAAGAACCCACTAAAGCCGACGCCGCTGACTCTGAAGCAGTCGCTGCAGAGAAGAAAGTGACCAAGAAAAAGGTGAGCAAGAAAAAGGTCAGTAAGAAAAAGGTCGTGCGCAAGAAAAAGGAAGCCAGTAGCGAGTAAGCGCAGGCTTTCGCGAGCTTTACTGGCGCACGTTTCGAACATTTACGAACTAAACAGCATACGCTAAAGACAGAGGACCTAGTACTCATGGCTATAACTGCATCTATGGTAAAGGAGCTGCGCGAACGCACCGGCGCTGGCATGATGGAATGTAAAAAGGTATTGACGCAGACTGACGGCGACATGGAAGCCGCAATTGAAGAACTTCGAATTAAAGGCGCCGCGGCGGCGGAGAAGAAAGCCGGTCGTATCGCTGCCGAGGGTGTCATTGTGGCAACCAGCAGCACCGATGCAGGCGCGCTGGTTGAAATCAACTGTGAAACCGATTTTGTGGCTAAAGACGACTCTTTCAAGACGTTCTGCAGCAACGTATCGGAAGCGGTCTTAAGTGGCAATCCGACAGACAATCAGGCACTGGCCGAAACTGCTCTAGGTGCTGGTGGCACCGTGGAAACCGCGCGTCAGGAGCTGATCGCCAAAATCGGCGAGAATATCAGCGTCCGTCGTTTCATTCGGTTCGATGCTGAGGGCGGCAACGTGAGCTCATACCTGCATGGTAATCGCATTGGTGTCATGGTCAAAATGGAAAACGGCAACGATGAGCTTGGTAGGGATATTGCCATGCATATTGCAGCCAGCAGCCCGCTTTGCGTGTCGGAAGAGGAAATGGATCAAGAGGTGTTGGCCCGTGAAAAAGATATTTTCATCGCTCAGGCCAAAGAGAGTGGTAAGCCTGACGACATTATCGAAAAAATGATTGGGGGTCGGATTAAAAAGTTTCTCAAGGAAAATACTTTGCTCGGACAGCCTTTTGTAAAAAATCCTGACCAGACTGTGGCACAGTTGCTGAACGAAACCGGAGCCAGCGTGGCGCAGATGGTGCGTTATGAAGTCGGTGAAGGTCTTGAGAAAAGAGAAGACGATTTTGTAGCCGAGGTTATGGCGCAGGCTAACGCCTGAATAGGGGCTGCCGATGACCGAGGCCCCATCTCCAGTATGGCAACGGGTGTTGCTGAAGCTGAGCGGCGAAGCGCTGGCGGGTGATGGAAAGTTTGGCATCGAGGGCGATATTCTCGCTAGTACTGCAGCTGAATTGAAAAAAATTGTCGACCTTGGAATTGAGCTTGGTGTAGTCATTGGCGGCGGTAATTTCTTTCGTGGAATGAGCGCAGCGGCCCAGGGCATGGACCGGGTAGGCTCTGATTACATCGGTATGCTGGCCACTGCCATGAACGCACTGGCGTTGCAACAGGCACTTAGCGCCCTAGGGGTATCGGCTCGAGTCCAATCGGCCATCGAAATCCGTGGGGTTGCCGAGCCCTATATTCGTAACCGTGCGCTCAAGCACCTGCAGCAGGGAAGAGTGGTGATTTTCGCTGGCGGTACCGGTAACCCATTATTTACTACCGATACCGCAGCAAGCCTGCGTGCGCTCGAAATCAACGCCGAAATCATGGTTAAGGCGACCCGAGTAGACGGGGTTTATGACGACGATCCTGAGAAGAATCCCCACGCTATGCGTTTTGAGCGCCTAGAATTTGCCGATGTGCTGAACAAACGCCTGCGCGTGATGGATATGACCGCAATTACCTTGTGCCAGGAAAACCAGCTGCCAATACAAGTACTGAATCTGCATAAACCTGGTGACCTGATCAAGATGATGATGGGCGAACCGGTGGGGACATTAATCATGGACAAGCCTGACGACTGACCTTTGATTTGGCGCAAGTCAGGCCGCTATTATGCTGAGCCCATGTCCCTGGCCTTGCATCAAACTTTTGGTACAACAATCATGCTTACTGTGAGAACTGCTTCTAATCCCAATCTAAGGGTTCGTGGCGTCGCCCCTATAAGAAACCTATAATACGGCCTCGCTCATTAATAACGATTACTAGAGAAGTTGACATGATTGATGAAATCCAGAAAGACGCGGAAGACCGTATGAAGAAATCGGTAGAGTCCACCCGTGATGCGATGAGCAGAATCCGCACCGGCCGCGCCACTCCGGCGTTACTGGAGCATCTCAATGTTGACTATTATGGCACTGCGACCCCGATTCCGCAGGTGGCTACTGTGGCGGTGTCGGATGCTCGTACACTGACGGTTCAACCGTGGGAGAAAAACATGCTGTCTGTGATCGAGCGCGCGATCCTGGAATCGGATCTTGGACTGAATCCGATAACCGCTGGTGAAACAATGCGTATTCCATTGCCACCGATGACTGAAGAACGTCGAATCACAATGGTTAAGGTGGTAAAGAGCGAGGGCGAAGATGGCAAGATTGCAATTCGTAACATTCGACGGGATGCGATTCAAACGGTGAGAGAGTTGCTGAAAGAGAAAGAGATTACCGAGGACGAAGAAAAGCAGTCCGAGGGAGAGCTTCAGAAAATTACGGACAAATACGTTGCCATGGTGGACCAGGTGGTGGCAGATAAAGAAAAGGAAGTGATGGAGGTTTGAGTTCGGCGTTAATAAAAATGCGGAACTTCACATACAAGGTATCAAGCAGATGTTGATGGGGCAGGAAATTGCGGTGGATGCAGAGGCAGATAACAAACCCAGGCATATCGCTATTATCATGGATGGCAATGGCAGATGGGCGCGCAAGCGCGGCCTGCCCAGAGTAGCTGGACATCGGCGTGGCGTCGAGACCGTTAAGAACATGGTGCCAATCTGCGGCAAGCGGGGTATCCCATACCTCACTTTGTTTGCTTTCAGTAGTGAAAACTGGAGGCGGCCGAGCACCGAGGTAAAGCTGCTGATTGAGTTGCTTCATACCACTCTCGAGACTGAAATGCGACGCCTGCATGAGCACAATGTCAGGCTGCGGGTTATCGGTGATTTATCGCGTTTCCCTAAGAAGTTGCAACATAAGATTGATCAGGCGCATCAGCTGACTCGTGATAATAGAGCGCTCAATCTGACTATCGCAATTAACTATGGTGGCCAGTGGGACATCACCCAGGCCTGTCGATCGATAGCGCAATTGGTGGCCGGGGGAGAGTTGTCTGCGGACGCGATCACACCAGCGTTGATCGAATCTCATCTCTGTACCAGCGAACTGCCGCCGCCCGACCTGTTTATTCGAACCGGTGGTGAGCAGCGCGTCAGTAATTTTCTACTATGGCAGCTGGCCTACACAGAGCTCTATTTTTGTGACACCTACTGGCCTGATTTCGATGAAGACAGCGTCGACCGTGCACTGGCGCAGTTCGCCAGTCGTCAACGTCGTTACGGCAAAACAGCGGAACAGATTAAGACCGGATCCGGGCTGGCCTGATCGGTCATATCCAAAGACCGATTAGTCACCGATGATTACAAGAATTATTACCGCTCTGGTACTGGCGCCCGCCGTAATCGGCCTGGTCCTGTACCTGCCTGGATCATTATTCGCGGAGGTGCTGTTGCTGGTGATGGTGATTGGCTTATTTGAATGGGACCACCTCACTACACGTTCGAATCGGGTTTTTGTGATCTCGGCGATGGCTCTGCTGGTGTTGGCCATAATCGCTTATTTGCTGTCAAGCCAGTTTATTAAAAACACTTTATCCGACCCGTTGCCGCCGATTGCGATCGTCGGGGCGCTGTTCTGGCTGCTGCAGATCGGTACGCTATCCAAAGGGATCGAACACAGGCGACCGCCTCGCGCCGAGATGGGTTATGGCATTCTGGTGGCGTTTTGTGCCTGGGGGGCCATGGTCTGGCTCCGCCATAGCGACGATACCGGTGCACTAGTTGTTTTATTTGCAATGATGGTGGTCTGGGCTGCCGATATCTTCGCTTACTTTACTGGGGTTAATTTCGGCCGCAACAAGCTGGCACCTTCTATCAGCCCGGGAAAATCCATTGAAGGCGTGGTGGGTGGAATGGTGGGTGCAATACTGGTGGCCTGGATTGGCGCTTCCACCCTGCTTCAATTTTCCGGCAGTAAACTAATCGCATGGTTAATGGCAGCGGCCGCCGCCGCTGCAATCAGCGTAGTAGGAGATTTATATATCAGTCGTCTCAAGCGCCAGGTCGGCGTCAAGGACAGCGGTAAGTTGCTGCCGGGGCACGGCGGCGTTCTCGATCGTATCGACGGTCTGCTGGCAGCAATGCCGGTATTTGCCTCGTGCTGGTGGTTGTTACAATGACCGACAGCGTTGCGATACTAGGATCCACGGGCTCGGTTGGGGCCAGTACCCTGGAGGTGATTCGACTGAATCCGGATCGCTATCAGGTGAATGCTCTTGCAGCCAGTTCGAACACGCAGTTGATGCTGGAACAATGTATTGAATTTCGGCCTGCGCGAGTGGTGATGGTGGACCAAGCCGCGGCGATTCGCCTGCGTACGATGCTGACGGCGCATGGTCTTGAGATCGATGTGCAAAGCGGTGCTGGCAGTCTTGAGTCGCTGATTACACCTGCATCGAATACCGTGGTATGTGCTATCGTCGGTGCCGCCGGTCTGTCGTCAACGCTGGCCGCGGTGCGAGCCGGTGCTCGGGTGCTGATTGCCAACAAAGAGCCCCTAGTCATGTTGGGTCAGTATATTATGGACCTGGCGCGTCGTCATGAGGCGGAGATTCTGCCCCTCGACAGCGAGCACAATGCCATCTTTCAGTGCCTGCCCGGAGGTTGGCAACAGACACTGGGGGCACGAGGTGGCAAAGAGCGCTACGGTATACGCAGGTTGATCCTGACCGGGTCCGGCGGCCCTTTCAGAACATTCGATCTGGAGCAGCTTGAACACGTCACGCCTGAGCAGGCTTGTGCGCACCCAAACTGGAAAATGGGTCGAAAGATATCCGTGGATTCCGCTACTATGATGAACAAAGGCTTGGAACTGATCGAAGCCTGCGGGCTTTTTGGACTGAATGAGCAGGACATTGATATCGTGATTCATCCCCAGAGCGTGGTGCATTCCATGGTGGAGTATGTCGATGGATCGATTCTTGCACAGATATCCAATCCGGACATGAAGGTACCCATTGCTAACGCCCTAGGCTGGCCGCAGCGGGTTGATTCGGGTGCCGAATCTCTCAATCTTTTTACCGCGGGCCGTTTTGATTTTGAGCCGCCCGATTACGATAAATTTTCCGCGCTGAAACTGGCGCGTGACGCTGCGAAGAGCGGCGGGACCGCTCCGGCATTATTGAATGCAGCCAATGAAGTGGCGGTGCAGGCATTTCTTAATGGTGAAATAACTTTTACAAGAATTACTCAATTGGTGGCAGAAACCATGGACAAAATACCGATAACCAGCGATATTAATCTAGCGACGGCCCTTGAGGCTGACCGCGCAGCGCGACAATTCTGTGCAGCGCTCGCATCCCTGGATTGTAAGTTAGTGCTATGACACGATATTGAATAGATGAGCGGATTTGGATACAGCCTGTTGGGTTTTTTGCTTGCTATTGCCATCCTGGTGGCGGTGCATGAATTTGGGCACTTCTGGGTGGCAAGAAAGCTCGGGGTCAAGGTATTGAGATTTTCCATTGGCTTCGGTAAACCTCTTTTCAGATGGCAACCGAAGAACGATCCTACTGAGTATAGTATCGGCATGATACCCCTCGGCGGTTACGTTAAGATGCTCGACGAGCGCGAGGGGGAGGTGCCGGCCGATGAAATGCATCTTGCGTTTAACAATAAATCACTGAAGGTGCGAAGTGCCGTGGTGTTCGCCGGTCCGGCCTTCAATTTCCTGTTCGCAATACTGGCGATATGGCTGGTTTTTCAGATCGGCGCGCCGGATGTCAAACCCATTGTCGGTGAAATCTTGCCGGAATCAATCGCGGAAACTGCTGGATTTCGAGCCGGCGACAAGATACTAAGTGTTGATGGCCGGGAAGTACAGACTTGGGGTGAGCATCAGTTTTACATGCTGCATCAGGCCATGAAGGGCAATCCCATTACCCTTAAAGTGGAATCTGAGCAGAGTGCAGTCCGCTCCATAGAGCTTGATTTCTCCGCTATTGACCAGAGCCAGATCAGCGGTCAGCCAATCACATCCCAGATTGGACTTTACCCTCCACCGCCTCGGGCAGAAGTCAATCGACTGGTCCCAGATGCGCCAGCAGCACTGGCCGGCTTGCAGCAGGGCGATGTCATTACAGCGATAAACGGAGAACCGATCGCGCACTGGTTTGAAATGGTGGAAGTCGTATCGTCACGTCCCGGGGAGGAGCTGGAGTTAACCATCAGGCGCGGGGAAACGGAACTCTCTCAAAAGCTGACCGCGTCACGGACAGAAGTGGATGGCAAGGAATACGGTCGTATCGGTATTTATATGCCAGATCCTCAAAATGCCCGGCTGCGCTATGGGCCCCTCGAAGCGGTGTGGGCGGCAGTGGACTATAACTGGCGGATGACTGCGATCACGTTTCGCTCGCTGGGCAGGATGCTGACCGCCGAAATGTCATCGGAAAACCTTTCGGGGCCGATCACCATTGCTCGACTTGCCGGAGATACAGTGCAGTCCGGTCTGGTCGACTTCCTGCGTTTTCTGGCGATTATCAGTGTCTCCCTCGGGCTACTCAATTTAATGCCTATTCCGGTGCTGGATGGCGGCCATTTGATGTATTACCTGGTGGAGGCTGTAACCGGTAAGGAGCCCTCGGAAACCGTCATGCTGCGCGGTCAACAGATTGGCATCGCGCTGCTGGTGTTGCTGATGAGCCTTGCTTTTTACAACGACATCATGCGTTTATTCGGATTAATTTAGTCAGTAGGTTAACTCGATGTCGGCCAGGCAGGATTGAATTGCCTCCAAACTTCGGAGAGGATTGGTTACCGAATGGTCATAATGGCGCGTTGGGAGAAAATGCGGTTCTGGGTTAATATTTGGCGCTGGCCGGGGGCGCCCCTCTAATCATCATCCCACAACGAGAATTCTGCTCTAACAATATGAAAAAGTCAGTCCTTGTAATGTTGGCACTACTGGTTTGTTTCCCCGCGTATGCAGTGACCCCGTTCGTGATTTCGGACATTGAAGTGGAGGGTCTGGAGCGCTTGGATGCAGGAACCATATTTAATTACCTGCCGTTGAAGGTGGGTGACGAAATGAACGATGAAGAGGGAAAACTGGCGATCAAAGCGCTGTTTGAAACCGGTTTTTTCCGTGATGTGCAGCTGGGGCAAGATGGCACGGTGCTGGTGGTGACGGTAGTGGAGCGTCCGTCAATTGCGAGCGTCACGATCACCGGCAACAAGGAAATCGAAACCGAAAGTTTAGAGCAGGGCTTGCGTCAGGCAGAGCTGCTGGAGGGCAGGATATTTAATCGCGCCAGCCTCGATGTGGTGGAGCGAGAAATCCAGCAGGCTTATCTTTCCATGGGGCGCTACTCCACCAGAGTGGAAACCTCGGTGGAAGAACTTGAACGTAATCGCGTGGCAGTCGAAGTCAAAATAGACGAGGGCCGAGTAGCCAAGATCAAGAAGATCAATATCGTTGGTGCCGAGCAGATTTCGGCCAAGGAACTCAAAGACGAGCTGAACCTGCTTGAACGAAAGGGTTGGAGAATTTTTACCAAGCGCAATCAGTATTCGAGACAGAAGCTTGAGGCGGATGTTGAACGTATCCGTTCTTATTATCTCGATCGTGGTTTCCATGACTTTAAGATTCTCTCTACAAATGTAGATATCAGCCCGAATAAGCAAAATATTTTTATCAGTATTGCCCTTGAAGAAGGGGAGCGCTATGTTTTTGGGGAGACAATGATCGAGGTCGCGGATGAAGTAGAAGGCCTTGATAGCCTGGTTACCATTGAGCCTGGAAAACCGTTTTCACGAAAGGTGGTTAACCAGACCCGGTCCGCTATTTCGGATAAGTACGCAGACGAAGGCTATGCGTTTGTTGAGGTACGACCGGATTTCGAGGTTGATCGAGAAAACCGGGTGGTGTCCGCTGTTTTTACGATCGATCCAAAGCAAAGGGTGTACGTTCGAAAGATAGAGATCAGCGGGAATACTTATACCCGTGATGAGATCATTCGCAGGGAAATAAGGCAATTCGAAGGCTCCTGGTATTCCGCCGCGGCAGTGCAGCGTTCTAGAGAACGGCTCAACCGACTCGGATACTTTGACAGTGTGACAATAGAAACTCCAAACGTTCCAGGCACCACGGATCAGGTCGATTTACGGGTGGTGGTGGTAGAGCGGGAGACCGGCAGTATTCAGCTTTCAGTAGGTTACTCCGACGCTGATGGCCCATTAATTGGTGCCAATTACGAGCAGCGTAATTTTCTAGGAACCGGGCGCGAACTTAGGGTTGACGTCAATACATCGGATGCCGCCGAAGTGGCTTCCATCGAATATATCAACCCTTACTATACTGCCGATGGTGTCAGCCGCGGATTCAATTTTACTCGGCGGAAAATTGACTCTGCCCGAGTCGACACTGCGTCATACCTGGCTGACACGACTAATGTCGGAATGAGATTTAAGATTCCTATCGCTGAATCCAATTCCTTTAACGTTGGAATCGCATATGAGCGCCTGGAGCTGGAGGCTACTGATGAAACTCCGCCTGAGTTTTTACCGGTCATTTTGCTTCAGCCCGACTCAGACCAATTTGTGTTGACTCTTGGGGTGTCCAAGGATACTCGCAATGATTTCTTCTTTCCAACAGGAGGCGGGGTTGCATCTCTAGGGAGTGAAGTCACTGTGCCTGGAAGCGATTTTGAATACTATAAAGTTAATTTGCAGGGGGCCTACTACGTGCCAGTTTCCAGTTTATTGACCTTCAAAGCCGGGGCTGGAGTGGGGTACGGTGATGGTTATGGCGACCTATCTGAATTTGGTCTGCCGTTCTTTAAAAACTACTTCGCCGGCGGGTCAAAATCCGTGCGGGGATATAGAGCCCGGTCATTGGGACCTAGAGATAGTGGAGAAACGCCTGACCCGATTGGGGGCAGTAAGCGTCTCTTGGTTAATGTAGAACTTTGGCTTCCTGCTTATGGAGAAGGTGTAAGTAAAGATAAGAGGCTGGGGGTTTTCGTTGACGGTGGCCAGGTGTGGTCCAATGAGCAGGACTTCGAATTCGATGATATGCGCTACTCCGCTGGCATTGTGTTTAACTGGTTCTCTCCACTTGGTCCGTTCAGTCTAAGTTATGGTGAACCATTAAATGACGAAGAGTTTGATGATATCGAAAACTTCCAGATTTCTTTCGGCACGGTGTTTCGCTAATCTTTGATTGTGGGCTCGCACACTGAATATAGAATTAAGTAACGATATGAAATATAGAGGACAAAAATTGATTCGTTTAAATAAGCTCATCCCGATTTTTCTGAGCACACTGCTGTTTTCTGGTGTCGCTTTAGCAGAGAAGATCGGTTATGTTGACGCACGAAGGTTGATCGAAGAATCGCCACAAGGACAGACTGAACTCAGCGCGCTGGATCAAGAGTTCAGTGTGCGAAGTCGGGAGATCAAGGGTAAATTTGATCTGTTTAAATCACGCGAGGCCGAGCTAGAGAAGAATGCGGTACTGATGGCCCAGGAGGAAGCCGAAGCAAAAGCAGAGGAACTGAGGGTGCTTCAAAGAGAGCTCAAACGTGATCAGCGTGACTACAATGAAGAATACAATGCCCGCCGCAACAAGAGTTTGGGTGAACTGCAAAAAATTATCTCTGAAGCAGTGATTTTCGTTGCGCAGCGTGACAAATACGATCTGATTTTGCAGCAGGCGGTGTTTGCCAGTGATTCAGTCAATCTGACTGAAACCGTTCTGGAAGAGCTGAAAAAGCGCTCCAAACAGTAATCCTAGGTTCGGCGATTGGTCAGCGAGAAACAGTCTCATGGCGCCCCGATCCCGGTAAGCCTATCTGACATCGCCGACCGTTGTGGTGGAGAACTAATTGGTGAGTCCGCTCACGTTGTGACACGCGTCGCAAGTATCGGAAACGCTACAAAGGACAGCCTGACATTTCTGGCGAGCCCAAAGCATATTGTCACGGCAGGTGATACGCTGGCTGGCGTGGTGCTGTTAAAGCCTGAGCACCAGGCACTTGTAAGCGGCAATAAGATATTGGTCGATGATCCTTATCTGGCGTATGCCATGGTGAGTAATCTTTTTGTACACACTTCAGCTGATTTGCCACAAGGCATTCATAACACCGCCTGCATAAATCAATCGGTTGTGCTGGGTAAGAGTGCCCGGATCGGCGCCGGCGTTGTGATTGAAAACGGGTGTGTGATCGGTGAGGGTGTGATGATAGGGCATGGCAGTGTTGTCGAGGCCCATTGCCATATCGGCGATCTCACTCATGTGGAGTCTTCGGTGACCCTGTGTGCCAATTCGCGTATTGGCATGCGTTGCGTGATCTCGCCCGGGGTGGTGATTGGGTCTAGCGGTTTCGGCTATGCGCCAGAAGGAAAGAAATGGAGAAAGATACACCAGCTTGGCGCAGTGGTTATCGGGGATGACGTAGATATCGGCGCCAATACGACGATTGATCGAGGCGCTATCGATAACACCGTAATCGGAGATCGGGTCAAACTCGATAACCAGATTCAAATAGCCCACAACGTTCAGGTGGGCGATGATACAATCATGGCAGGTTGTGTTGCGATTGCGGGTAGCGCAGTGATCGGTAAACGCTGTCAACTAGGAGGCCGTGCTTCGGTGCTTGGTCACCTGACGATTGCGGACGATGTCGTACTGAACGCCAACGCCTTTGTTTCGCAATCTATCAAGCAAGCGGGAATATATTCATCGATGATCCCTGTGCAACCGATCAGGCAATGGAGAAAAACCGTGGCACATCTGAACCGTCTTGAGAAGCTGGCTGCGAGTATTAAGAAGACTGGAAAGTGAAATGAAAGAATCTAAGCACGTTGATATTCATCATATAATGGAAATCCTGCCACATAGGTATCCGTTTCTGTTGATCGACAGGGTGATCGAATATCAATTAGGAGACTCTTTACAGGCGATTAAGAATGTGACGGTCAATGAGCCATTCTTCCAAGGCCATTTCCCTGGCCGTCCGGTGTTTCCCGGAGTATTGATCCTTGAGGCAATCGCCCAGGCGTCGGCTATCCTTGCAAGTAAGAGCCTTGACGAGGATCCTGGTGAGAATGTTATTTTTCTGTTCGCTGGAATTGACAATGCACGTTTCAAGCGGCCGGTTGAGCCTGGGGATCAGCTGGTGCTGGATGTCAGACAAACACACTATAAGCGCAAGATCTGGAAATACAGCGGTCAGGCGTCCGTGGACGGCGCACTTGCAGCATCGGCGGATATTATTTTTACGTATCGGAACTATTAATTCTGCATGACTGTTATCCACCCAAGCGCGATCGTTGATCCGGGAGCGGAACTTGGATCGGGAGTGGAAGTAGGACCGTTCACTATTATCGAAAAAGATGTATCGATAGGGGACAACACCTGGATCGGCCCTCATGTGGTCATCCGCAATCACACTACAATTGGAAGGGATAATAAAATCTTCCAGTTCAGTTCAGTAGGTGAGCAGCCGCAACACCAGGGATATGCTGGAGAACCTACTCGACTCGTGATTGGCGATCGCAATGTAGTCAGAGAATACTGCACTTTAAACCGGGGCACGGCGGGGCATCTTGGTGAGACCCGGATAGGTAATGACAATTTCATCATGGCGTACGTCCACATTGCGCACGATTGTACTTTGGGTGACCATATTATTTTTGCTAATGGGGCCAGTCTGGCCGGACATGTTGATATTGGCGATTATGCGATCATGGGCGGATTCTCCCTTGTGCATCAGTTCTGTAAAGTCGGCGCTCACTGCATTACTGGAATCGGTGCAATATGTTTTCAGGACGTACCGCCGTTTATAGTCGCGGCGGGTAATTCGGCACAGCCCTATGGTATTAATACCAAAGGATTGCATCGACGGGATTTTTCCGAAGAGACAATCACGTTGTTAAAGCGGGCCTATCGTCTTCTTTATAGAAGTAATCTCGATTTAAAAACCGCGATAACGCAAATCGAACGGCTTGCACCCGGAAATAAGGCGGTGACTGTTTTCAGTGAGTTCCTGCGCTGCTCAGAGCGTGGCGTTATCCGCCGTTAAAACTAACCATAGTCTTCGGTGGTGCAGGGTGTGATTGATATCGCAATTGTTGCGGGAGAACCTTCGGGGGATCGGCTCGGAGCGGGATTAATCAGGGAGATTAGAGAAGAGATTCCACAGGCCAGGTTCTCTGGTATCGGTGGTCCCAAAATGGCCGAACAAGGCTGTGAGTTACTTTACCACATGGACCGTATTGGTGTGATCGGACTCGATGGTTTACGTGAAAAACTGCTCGACATCCTGCGGATTCGAAAACAGCTTGCGGCGCGATGGAGGCAGCAGGAACCGGCGGTGTTTATCGGAATCGATGTACCTGACTTTAATATTGGGTTGGAAAGTCGCCTCAAACATTCGGGGATTCCTTGTATTCACTATGTCAGCCCTACGGTTTGGGCTTGGCGTGGCTATCGTATTCATAAAATAAAACGTTCCATCAGCCATATGCTGGCGTTGTTTCCTTTTGAGGCGGATTTTTATCGTCGCTACCAGGTGCCGGTGACATGTGTGGGTCATCCCATGGCAGACGAGATCAGTGAGCCGAACCCACAGTCAGCGCGCGACGCTCTTGGTTTTGGCTCAGGGCCACTGGTGGCGCTACTCCCGGGTAGTCGACGGAATGAAGTCAAGCGTTTGGCTTTACCCATGGTACACGCCGCGCACGCGCTTCTGGCCCAGTATCCGGAGATAGAATTTGTACTGCCGTTTGCTACTGACAAGGTTCGCGAGACTTTCTATCAAGCCACGGGTAAGCTGGAAGATCTGCCGTTGACCACATTGAAAGGCCAATCGAGGTTGGCGCTGGAGGCGGCGGATGTGGCTATACTGGCTTCAGGTACCGCCTCGCTCGAGGCCGCTTTGCTGCGTGTGCCTCATGTGGTGGTGTACCGTTTATCACGACTCAGCTATTGGCTGGTGCAGCGATTACGGCAGGTTGATCATTTTGCCATGCCAAATCATCTGTTGCCGGCACCCATGGTGCCGGAACTGATACAAGATCGAGTGACGCCGGAGAATATTGTTGAAGCAGTGAACGGATATCTGCAAAATCCAGAACGTATGAACAAAATAAAACTTGCCTTTGCTGACATTCACGCAGCGCTTAAACTGGATGCAGATAAACGGGCAGCGGAGGTCGTTATCAAGATGCTTGGGACCCGGTCTTAGTGGTGATGCAGTCACAGCTGGTGGTTGGTGTGGACGAGGCCGGGAGAGGCCCGCTAGCCGGTCCGGTGACTGCTGCAGCGGTAATTCTGAATCCATCCCGACCGATCGAAGGATTGGATGACTCTAAGAAGCTTTCTGCGGCACGCCGTAAACAACTCGAAAAGGAAGTGATCGAAAATTCCTTGTATTGGTGCGTCGCCTGCGCGTCCGTGCAAGAGATTGATGATTTAAATATTCTCCAGGCTTCAATGCTGGCAATGCGACGCGCTGTGACAGGCTTAACGGTTTTGCCCGACCTGGCACTGGTAGATGGTAATCGGGCTCCCGGATTGGAATGCAAAACAAAGCCTGTCGTGGGTGGCGATCGCCTGCATCCCGAGATATCGGCAGCATCGATCCTGGCCAAGGAGGCTCGTGACCGACTGATGTGTGAATTGGCCCAAGCTTTTCCCGTATACGGATTCGAGCGACACAAAGGGTACCCGACTCGTGTACATATACAAGCCTTAGTGCAACATGGCGCCAGTATTCATCATCGGAGAAGCTTTGCTCCTGTGCGAAGGGTGCTTGGCGTATGAGCAGACCTTTTGTGCATCTGAATATCCACTCGGAGTATTCGCTGGCTGATGGTATCGTGCGGATCAAACCCCTCGCGCAGCAGGTTTCGAAATTTTCCCAACCTTCGGTGGCACTCACCGATATTTCCAACCTATACGCCACGGTTAAGTTTTATAAAGCGTGCCTGCGACAGGGGATAAAGCCTCTTATTGGGGCTGACGTCTGGATACAGAATCCTGTGACGATGGATTCACCCGATAGAACCGCTCCGGACCGAGTTAAGCTGCTGTGCCTGAACAATGTTGGCTACCGACACTTGTGTACATTGCTCACTCGCGCGTTTTTAAGAGGACAAAAACAGAACCGGGTAATGGTCAACTGGGAAGACCTTGAGCAGCTGGGAGAGGGGCTTATTGCACTGTTGGACGATCAGGATGGACCGGTTGCTAACGCGCTTAGTCAGAACTCAGACAATACGACTGACATCCTGCAGCGCTACCAGGAATTACTTGGAGACAGACTGTATCTTGAGATCAGCCGAATCGGCCGTCCCGCAGAAGAAGATTACATTCGCCAGGTCGCTACGTTGGCGACACAATGCGAAATTGGACTGGTGGCAACCAACCGGGTGGTCTACCTCACGGCCGAGGAATTCGAAGCCCACGAGATCAGAGTATGTATTAATGACGGAAGAGTGCTTGAGGACAGCCGTCGGCCTCGACGATATACCGATCAACAGTATCTTCGCAGCAGTGAAGAAATGGTTGGCTTGTTCGAAGATTTACCCGAAGCCATTGATAATACTGTTGAGATTGCCAGACGTTGTAATCTGTTTCTTGGGTTCGATCGAGATTTTCTGCCAGACTATCCAGGTGTGGATGATCGTTCTGTATCGCAAGTACTGACCGAACAGACCGAGACGGGACTTGCCCATCGATTGGGAGTGGATAGTTTGTGGGCGACAGACGGGAGTCTGCGGATCCCGCAGAAATATCTGGATCGCATGAAGATGGAGCTCGATGTTATCCAGCAGATGGGTTTTCCAGGGTACTTCCTAATTGTTGCGGATTTCATTCGATGGTCTCGTGAAAACGGCATTCCAGTGGGGCCGGGTCGAGGCTCGGGCGCGGGTTCGCTGGTGGCATGGGCTACCGGTATTACCGAGTTGGACCCGTTGCCATACGGTCTTCTGTTCGAGAGATTTCTGAATCCCGAACGGGTATCGTTGCCTGATTTCGATATCGATTTTTGTGTAGAAGGCAGAGACAGGGTGATTGAGTATGTCGCCGACCGCTACGGTCGGGATCAAGTCGCTCAGATCATTACCTTTGGTACTATGGCAGCCAAGGCGGTAGTTCGCGATGTGGGTCGTGTTATGAGCCTGCCCTATGGTTTCGTCGACCAGGTGGCTAAGTTGATTCCATTTGAAATTGGCATGACTCTGGAAAAAGCTCTGAATCAGGAAGAAGTGCTAAGGAACCGCTATGAAGATGAAGCGGAACTACAGGAATTGATCGACATGGCAATTCAGCTCGAAGGCATCGCTCGTAATGTCGGTAAACATGCCGGTGGCGTGGTGATCGCGCCTCAACCACTCACTGAGTTTACGCCGCTTTATGCGGATACCCACTTAAACCAAGCGATCACTCAGTTTGATAAGGATGATCTGGAGTCTATTGGCCTGGTGAAATTTGATTTCCTTGGTCTCAGGACGCTTACGATTATAGATTGGGCGGTGAAGATGGTGAACCAACAACAGCGCAAAGCCGGAGAAGCTGAATTGGCCTTGGATGACACTCTGCCGTTGGACGATGAAGATACATTCAAGCTGATTCAGGCTGGCCATACGACCGCAATATTCCAACTCGAATCACGTGGAATGAAGGAACTGATCCTCAGGTTGCGTCCGGATACTTTTGAGGAGCTGGTGGCGTTAGTGGCCCTGTTTAGACCCGGGCCACTGCAGTCGGGTATGGTAGACGATTTTATCAACCGTAAACATGGTCGCGAGCAAGTGAGGTACCCGCATCCGGATATTGCTCCGGTGCTTCAACCGACTTACGGTGTTATTTTATACCAGGAGCAGGTTATGCAGATTGCCCAGGTCCTCGCGGGCTTTACACTGGGCGGTGCTGATTTATTGCGGCGTGCAATGGGTAAGAAGAAACCTGAAGAAATGGCCAAGCAACGCGCGTTGTTCGCTCAGGGAGCGGAAGAACGTGGAGTAGAGAAGAACGTCGCCGAATATATCTTTGACCTCATGGAAAAGTTCGCGGGATACGGATTCAATAAATCCCACTCCGCTGCTTATGCGCTGGTTTCCTATCATACTGCCTGGCTCAAGGCGCACTATCCGGCAGCTTTTATGGCGGCGACCATGAGCGCGGATATCGACAATACGGATAAGGTGGTGATGCTGCGCGCCGATGCGATGGATATGGGTCTTGAAGTATTACCGCCGGATATCAACGCCTGTGATTATGGATTTAAGCCAATCGACGACCGTAAAATTCTGTATGGTGTGGGCGCATTGAAAGGTGTCGGCAGGGGGGTAATCGAGAGTATCGTCGAGGAGCGGGGACACGGTGGTGATTTTGAAAACCTGTTCGATTTTTGTCGTCGTGTTGATGGAAAGAAAGTGAATAAGCGCGTTCTGGAAGCATTAATAAAGAGTGGCGCTATGGACAAGCTGAATCCGAACCGTGCAGCGATGATGGCGGATGTTGAAAAAGCTATGCGTGCAGCTGGCCAGCAGCAGTCGGATCTGGAAGCGGGTCAATCGGATATGTTTGGCGTCGCTGAATCTCCTCTGGCGCCAATATCCAATATTGAAGTGCCGGAATGGACTGAGGATGAGAGACTTGCTGGCGAGAGGGAAACCCTGGGGGTTTACCTGACCGGCCATCCATATAATCGCTATGCCACTGAATTTGCGCAGATCATTGATCAGGATATCCAGGGTCTCGACCTGGCCACACCAAAAAATGGGGTTTTTGCGGGACTGGTAGTGGCGATGAGGGTGCTCAATACGCGTCGAGGGAAAATGGCATTCGTTACGCTCGACAATGGTCCAGCGCGAATTGAAGCGAGCCTGTTTTCAAATAAGTTCATTGAATTTGCAGACATTTTACACAAGGATAATATCCTACTGGTGCAGGGTGAGCTCAGTACCGACGAATACACTGGTAATCCTCAGATGCGAGCGGAAACCGTATTCACGGTAGGTCAATTGCGCAGCCAGTTTTTAGGCAGGCTAGCACTCACTATCAGCGAGAGTGAACTCGATAATGATGGTATGAAGCAATTGCATGGTCTGTTGGCACAATTCAGTGGTGGCCAAGTCGCCATTACCATTCATTACAAGCGGGCCGGAGGAGAAAGTGGAGCGGTGCGCCTTGGTGCTGACTGGAACATTCGACCAGATCAGGCGTTGTTTGAGGCTTTGAGTGACTTGTTCGGGTCTGAAAACCTTACGTATCACTATAACGTTGCCGCGATCCGTAGCGGCCCGCCAAAAAAAGCAACACAGCGTCGACAATACGCAGTGGCTTGAATTGATCGGGAATAGTAAAGCACCGTTAGCGTTCACTTCGCTGTTCTGAGGAAACCTGAAATATTCCAGCTTCGCCTTTCGCCTTCTCCGTCATGCTGGCAAGAGCCGGAATATCTTCATGATGCCATCTAGACATACAAGTTAAATCCTAGAACTTATCAAGCATCCGATCCAGGTTGATTTTTCGCGTTTATAATTCCGCGCAGTTTTGATCAACTAACCTACATTGTCTGATCTCTCTTCGTTTCAGCTCCTCCTTGTTGGTCTGATTTTTATCTGGTCCGGGTTTGTTCGTGCTGGGCTCGGATTTGGTGGCGTCGCTCTGGCGCTGCCACTGATGCTGTTGCTGATTGACAACCCTGTTTTATGGCTGCCAATCTGTTCCAGCCATCTTCTTATATTTTCCTTATGGTCGGTCTACGATCGTTTAGACAATGTTGATTGGGGTTATATCAGGCGTGTTATGTTGGTCATCATTGTGCCTAAGGTTGCAGGAGTGCTCGGCCTGCTAAAACTGCCGCCTGAACTGGTAAGCAATGCGATCTACACAATTATAATTGGCTACGCGATCACGTATATTTTGAACTATCAGTTCAGCAGTAAAGGAAAGGTGTTGGACAACCTGATGCTGGTGGTCGGTGGATATGCAAGCGGGGTTTCACTCATCGGTGCGCCACTAATTTCCGCAGTTATGGTTCGACATGTCGCGATTTCCCGGATTCGCGATACTATGTTCGTACTTTGGATCGTCCTGGTCTCTATCAAAATGTCCACCTTTGTTGTGTTTGGAGTGGATTTGCAGCTTCGATACATGTTGTTCCTGCTGCCTTTTGCCGCTATCGGACATTGGCTCGGGGTGCAACTGCACCAGCATCTGATTCATGGCGATGGATCCCGGTTCAAGCGGGTGCTTGGTGCAGCACTGTTGTTGATTTGCGGGTATGGACTGTGGCAGAACTTTTAACGCGGATTAATCTTTTTCCGAGTCGATATTGTTCATCAGGTTAGCTTGATAGCGATCTCCGGCCACCGTGTTTTCATTGATCAATTGATCCAGCTCGTCCACCGTCTCCTGATCCAGACTGATATCTCCGGCACCCGCGTTTTCAATCATGTAGTCCACATGCTTAGTTCCCGGGATAGGAATAATGTCATCTCCCTGAGCCAGTAGCCAAGACAGTGCCAGTTGCGCCATACTGCAACCCACGCGCTCGGCAATCTCGCCATAGGGTTTCAGCAATTTCCTGTTGATTGCGAAGTTTTCCGGTTCAAATCGTGGTCGGGCATTGGTACAACGGATGTCATTGTCGTCGAAATGAGTCAGATCCGTACATTTGCCGGTCAGAAATTGCCGTGCAAGAGGTGAAAATGCTACGAAGCTGATCCCCAGCTCTTTGCAGGTCGACAGTACTTTGCGTTCTGGGGTTCTAGTCCACAATGAATATTCAGACTGCACTGCGGTCAAAGGATGCGTGGCATGTGCTTTACGCAGGTTTTCATCGCCGATTTCTGAAACACCGATGGTCCGCACTTTACCTTGCTCGACCATGCGCGAAATAGCACCGATACTTTCTTCTACCGGCACTTTGGTGTCCACACGGTGCAGGTAGTAAAGATCAATGACATCGGTATTTAATCTTTTAAGGCTATCTTCGCAGGTCCGTAACAGCACCTCAGGTCGGCAATTGATTTCCGCTTTATCTTCCTCATTACGAAATATCCCGCATTTACTAGCTAGAGTGTAGTCACTCCGTCGGTGCGAAAGATATTTTCCAATTACGTGTTCACTATGCCCCATACCATACATAGCGGCAGTATCGAGCATGGTGTACCCGTTATCCAATGCTAGATTGAATAATTTTCCCGATTCCTCGTCATCCGGGCGTGGACCGTAACCCATTGAGATATTCATGCAGCCCAGGCCGATGGCGGAGACGTTAAAAGGGCCGAGTTTTCGTTGATGCATAGGATCTACTCTACTGGGAGTTTTTTGATTTCGGTAGAGAGCTCTGATACTGAGGGGTGTCGAAATAAAGTGCTTGGGCTTAACTCTAAAGTAAATCGATAGTTTACTCGGTTTATAACATGGGTCCCGCTTAGCGAATCACCACCAATCGCAAAGAAATTATCATTGATACTTATGGAAGATAGATCGAGAACTTCGCAAAATAATTCGGTTAGTTCGATTTCTATAGGATCTGTAGCCGGTACTATTTTCTGAATCAGTTCGGTCTTTAATAGCTCAGCCATTATAAGTCGCTTCACTTTACCGGTAGGGCTGCGCGGAATATGATCCATCAATAATATCCGGCTCGGCACTTTAAACTCAGCCATGTGGAGAAACGCATGAGCCCGGACTGCTGATTCAGTTAGAGTGCTGCCTTGTTTCAGCACTACCGCAGCGGCGATATCCTGTCCGAGGGTTGGATGCGAAGTCGGGAATACAACGGCTTCGCATACTTCAGAACCGCTTAATAATCCCCGCTCAACCTCTAGTGGTGAAACATTCATCCCGCCCCTGATAATTACCTCTTTGATACGGCCTGTAATAGCCAGGTACCCATCTTTATCAAGCTTACCCTCGTCTCCGGTCCTAAACCAGCCATCCTCCAGTTCGAAGGTGTTTGTACATTCATCGGTTTCATAGCCTCGTATGTAATCCTCTCCACGCACGACAATTTCGCCAGATTCACCGGTAGGTAGTAACTTGCCTCTTGTATCCATAATGCCTAAGTCCAGTCCTATTGCCTTGCCAACTGACCCTGCTTTACGATGTCCTGGAGGCATCGGATTACTCGTGATAAAAGTGCGGACCTCGGTCATACCATAAGTCTCAATAACAGGAACCCGTAAAGTGTCTTCGAGGTTTTTCAGCAGCTGCATGGGAAGAGATGCTGCAGCAGAGCGTACAAATCGCAACCTATGTTGAGATAGGTTATTCTGGTTTTTTGGATCTCTGGCACTGTTCACTACCGATTGATGAATAGTCGGTGCGGCGGAGTACCAGGTTGGGCGGTACTCATCTAACCATAAGAAGAACCGATCAGCCGAAAATCCGGGGGTGCTTATAAACCTGCTCCCTGCAATGAGTGATCCCAAGAGCCCGGCAAAAAGAGCGTGCACATGGAAAAGCGGCATTACATTAAGACAACCATCCTCTGAGGTGAGTTCAAGACATTGAATGATGTTTCTGGCATCGGCACAGGCGCTTAGATGGGATACTGCAACGATTTTTGGCGTGGAGGTTGTTCCCGAAGTGGGTAAAAGAAATGCAATATCATGAGGTTCTGTAGTGTTGCCATTCACTGGTGCCGAGTTTGAGACGGCTGCGCTGATGGACGTTGGGGTGCCAGCGTTATATGTTCGCAAAGTCACCACAGGCAAACCTGAACTACTTGCAACACTGCGAGCTATCTGCATGCCGGTTTCTGGTAAAAGCACAGCAGTGGCTTTGATCAGCTTAAGATAAGATTTAAGCTCAGAAGATTTCAGGGAGGGATTTACGGGCGCACAGGTCATGCAACATGATGTTGCCAGCAGTGCGAGCGTGAGATCCACTCCGCTATCGAAGACGATTGCTACACGATCATCGCGACCAAGACCTGCATCGCACAAGCACTGCCTGATGCGCAACACTTCCCGTTTTAGCTCAAAATAGCTTAGAGCAGGTCTGCCAGGTTCGACAATCGCCGGCAAATCCGGCTGGAAAGAAGCCCAGTGATCAATCCATTCGGAGATGGTTTCGTGGTTGGTCAGATTTGGCGGCGTGATATTGGTTGATCTGGTCATCAAATACTTCTCAATAACTTAATGGACATACTGGGGCAGAATATTGAATCGTCGATCTAAGGTTGTCTAATTCTCACTGTTCTCATCGATAAAAGCCGACAGGGCCTTGACTGTAGGGTGATCAAACATATCTTTAAAGCTGATATGGATGCCGAATTCCTCCAAAATCCTGCTCGATATCTGCGTGACATGAAGTGAATGTGCACCATGCTCGAAAATATTGTCATCGCCCATCATTGATTCTATGCTTAATATCTTGGTGCAGGTTGCCATAACATTTTTCTCTGTCCTGGTTGTTCTTATGACCTGGCGGCTCCGATTTTTCTGATGTACTGATGTATCAAGTTTGGATAATAATTCTCGATCCAGTTTTGCATTGGCGTTTAACGGCATCTCCTTCATCTTTACGAATGCTGTTGGAATCATATAACTCGGCAACTTTTTTTTAAGCATTTCTTTCATTTGGCTGGCGCTGATTGCCGTTCCCTTATTGGGTACCACGTAACTAATCAGCCTTTGGCGAGACATATGATCGCCGTGAACAACTACTGCCGCTCGTTGTATTTCATCCAACTTTTCAAGCTCTGATTCTATTTGAGCTGGTTCGATTCGGTATCCCCTAAACTTAATTCGAGTATCCGAACGACCACTGACCTGCATGTTTCCATCAGGCAGCACCCGAGCCAAATCGCCCGTCCTGCACAATCTCGCGTTGAGATCTGTAGAAAACGGATCATAAACAAAGGTTTCTCCAGACATCCGGGGGTCATTAAGATAGCCCAGTGCAACACGATCGCCACTAACATAGATTTCTCCAACCTTACCAGGAGAGACTGCTGCCAGCGATTGATCCAGAATGTGAACAGTTGTGTTCTTTAAAGGTTTGCCTATAGGCACGTTGCCTTCTTTTTCGGTGATATGTTCAGGGACCGGAAACATACACACAGTGCCGGAGGTCTCTGTTTGAGAGTATAAATTGATGAACCGTGCGGTATGCCCGAATTCGTTGGACCACGTATCGGGAATCGCCCAGGGCAGTGACTCTCCTGTGGTCATTATCAATCGCAGATTATTAGAGAGTAATCTGGCCCGTCCCTGTGTATCCAGGCCTCTGAGAAACTCACCGCAATAATATATCGAAGTCGGGACTGTATCCCATACAGTGATGCTTTCTTCTTTGATCGCATTCAACAATGCACGCTGATCGCGTCGCTGCTCCTCGTCAGCTACTACTATTCGTGCGCCACAAAAGATGGGAAATAATATTTGTCGAATAGAAGCGGAAAAAGAAAAAGGAGCCGTATGCAAATAAACATCATCCTCATTGATGTGCAGTGTTTCAGTCATCGATCTGAGATAACTGTTAAGACTCCCGCGGGTAATTGCGACCGCCTTTGGTTTATCCGTTGTTCCTGATGTAAACATGATGTATGCGATATCGCTATTCTTTATCTCCAATCTCTCTTCCGTGTATGGTTCCTCTATTTGATCTTCCCATCTTCGATCCAATTGAACAGTGTCGATCTTGCCGTTCGGCAAATTTATCTTTTGATCTGCATGTGTCAAAAGCAAGTCGATTTCAATCTCATCAATCATTTTGGAGAACGCTCGCCCAGGGTGTTCACTGTGTAAGGGGACATAGCTCGCCCCTGTCTTCAGTATGGCTATTGGCGCTATTATCGAATCCAGAGATCTCCCAAGGAGAACGCCAACCCGCTTTCCAGGCCCGATGTTCCTTTGCTTTAGAAATTTACCCAGCAAACTCGAAGACTGATGAAGTTCTTGATAAGTAAGTGAATGACTTCCGCTGGTGACCGCCAGTTTTTCAGGTATTCGCCGAGCATAGTCTGTCAACACTTCTATAAAACAGCACAGTTCTACATCTTCAACGGTTGAAGCCTCAATTTGCACAGAAGGTTTTTGATCAACTTTTGCTTGAGGCATGATCAGAATTTCCGCGAGACCGCTGGTGGTCAGCTGGTTTAGTTGGTTGGTGCCATTTATTCTGACTGTAATAATTCTGTATGAATTGCTTTCTACACTCCTGGTTACTTCACCTCTGTACCATGTTGCGTCGCCGTAAATAATGGGTTCGACGGCGCTAACGGTCAAGCTCCTTAGAAAGCCTGAATCGCCCATCCAATTCGTTACTATGGATGAGACCCAGGCAAACCGCATGACCGCATTGTCAAATGGCGCCGGCATGCCGCGCTGGTTGCTTAGAATACTGTCCTCGTGTTGTTGAGAATTCCTGTAGGGCCAGCCCGTTACGGGATGAATCGCGGTGGTATGGGGCGCATTTTCACTGTCCCGGAAACCAAGGGCGCTGGCACGGTAGGAGGGTCCAATTGCCGACTGCCAAGCAATGAGGTCGCCAATCGTAAGCGGGCCTCTGACCGATTCCGGGAGTTTGAAGCCCACCTCAAGTTCTGCGGGTGAGAGCTTCCTGCATCCGGTCCGGGTTTCCGCCTTTAAAGCGCTTTTTATGCGATGTAATTCTTCCTGGTTGTACCGGTATGTGTCTCGGTCTACCAGTAATTCGTAGCTCGCCCGCTGCAGCCGGGACATTGTGCTGTCCGCCTTTGCAACAATTTCTCCACGTCCGTTGGTATAGGTAAACTGTGAAAGTACATTTATCAGACGAAGCTCTGTTCGTGTTCTGTATTCCCTGATATCCAGCTGTTTTGCAGAGCCGTTCAAGACCTCATCTTTATGTAATGTTCGATACCATTCAAAACTTAATTCGCTGATTAAACTCGACAAGGGGACCGTCATGGGATATCCGTGCAGTCCAGGATAAAGAACAGAAGTGAGAAACGAGGGCGGGGCTGTCAATCCGCTGTGACGAGACCGATCTGAGTATTCTCGGTCTATCCAGAGTGGATTATCGTCTCCAATACCGTATGCGAAATGTCGAATTGCGTCTGCTGTCGCGACGGTATTCCACGGTTCTCTTTCAGTGACTACCTGGCCGTTCAGTTCCTTGGAGCGATTCACAAATTCGTCTATCGTTTGGTTTTCTGTCTCAGATATCATTCGGCATGTAAGGTAGGCTTAAAAAATTTTGAGGAAATCAATCTGTAAGAACAATTAGTATTTATTACTCATGGTCTGACTGACTAAGCCCTGGTGAAAAGCTATCTACTGACGTATTTGTCCTTAGTCATATATCATTCGAAAGAATTCGGTTCTTGCAGGGTAGTTTATTAGCCGCAAAGTAATTAATACCGCAGACACGAAACATACGAATTTTATTTTAAGAGCTTAACTGAGACTACGTGTGTGGTCCAATAGCTGTTCTGCCATTTCTCGAATTGTTGGATCTTCGAAAAGAGTCATAAGTGGCAGATCAATATTAAACGTGTCGCGCACTCGGTTAATAATTTTTACCGCTAACAAAGAATGGCCGCCTAGTTCAAAGAACGTGGCGTTCATGCTTGAAATATCGGTATTGAGTACCTGTGCCCAAATTGCGGCCAATTTCTTTTCGGTGTCGTTTGATGCTTCATTGTCTACTTTTATCTGACGCAGGGTTATCTCAGGACGAGGAAGCGCATCTGCATCGACTTTGCCATTGGAGGTCAGTGGAATCCGTGGGATTAGCGTTATTGAGCTTGGCACATAACTGGGAGGCAGCTGTTCCTGCAAATATCTTCTAATTTCTTCTGTAGTGACCCCTTCATCGGCAACCGCATAAGCTGCAAGAAAAAGATCCTGGTCATGATCGAGAAGTGGTACTACCGTGTTGTTGTGAATGCCATCAAGTTCTGAAATCAGGTTTGAAATCATTTCAAGCGCAATTCGAACTCCACGCACTTTGACCTGATTATCTTTCCGCCCACCGATCGCCACTTTACCGTCTGGAAGATACCATCCTATATCACCTGTGCGGTATAGAATATCTCGATCTTCATTTGTAAACGGGTTTGTAAAAAATGACGCATTGCTTGCATTAAGATATCCAAGCGTTCTGAAAGGTGTGCGTATGACAATTTCACCAGGTTCAAATAAACCGCATAGATGGTTCGATTGGTTAAATACCAGAAGCTGGCAATCGGGTAGTGGAACGCCAATAGACTGCAAGCCCGGTGTTGGTGTATCCGTGATACGCAGAAAACTCTTGGTGAGCGTCGTTTCGGTTGGGCCGTAGAGATTTACTATTTCTACAGACGATCCCACCAGAGCTCGGAAATCATCGATCAGGTTGGAGGAAAGCGGTTCGCCTGCAAGGAATACAGTTCTCAAAGTGTCCTGTGGGTGTTTTATCTTTGCTGTCTCGCTGAGCCAGAACTTAAGTAAAGAGGGCACCATGTGGAAGCGCGTAATTCTCTCACCCTGCAGCCAATTTAGAAGATCAAGCTTAAAGTCATTGCCGGTGGAGATCACCAGAGTACTGCCACTTGCTAAAGGAAGAAATACATCCCGAAGCAGCATATCGAATGAAAGCCTGGTGGTCTGGGCGAATCTGTCCCCAGGTGAGATCTCGAATTCACCTCTCTGCCAGGCAAGAAAATGACTGAGTCCACCGTGTGTGCCAAGAATTCCCTTCGGTTCTCCGGTCGTGCCCGAGGTGAAGAAAATGTATGCGGGATCTTTACTCGAAATATCCGGAAGGGATCGGTTCGGTAAGGGAAGGACCGCAAACTCAGCGTCGATATCAATTAACAGCTTTGCTTTGGCGATCTCGATCATCCGGTCTCTGCGAGCCGGAGGAAAGTCATGAGGTATTGTGAGGAGAATACCGCCGGCAAGCCACACCCCAAGCATAGATGCAAACAGCTGGTTGCGTGGCTGCCCTGTGATGGCGACTACTTCTCCTTTCTCAATATCACTATTAAGAACGAATTGTGCAACCTGGTGAGCGCGATCGGAGAACTCCTGATATGACCAGACCGCCGCGTCATCTTGGATAGCAGGGGCCTCAGGTGTGCGGCAGACCCAATCATGGATCAGACTCGGTGTAGGCGGATGATCCACCCACTGAAGTGATGCAGCCGGATCGGGCAACAGTGCCCGCGCGCTGGGCGTAACCAGTGTCAGTTCATCAACGACTGTATCAGGATTGGCAAGTATCTGATCGAGCAGGTGAGTGTATTGGCCAGCTATTTGCTCGATTCTCACCTGATCAAACAGATCTGTACTGTAAGCCCATGATAGATAGTTCGTCTGTGCTGTGCGACGGATATAAAGCTCGATATCGAATTTAGCTTCAGGTTTGAAATAGGGGTAATCTTTCACCTCTAATCCGCTTAGTTTAAGGGTTTGGGTATCCTTCGGGACCATATTAATCATGACCTGAAAAAATGGCTGACGACTCTGATCTCGTTCAGGTTGAAGTTTTTCTATTATCTTTTCGAGGGGGATCTCAACAGCGTTGTATGCATTTAACGCAGTGCCCTTGACAGTCTCAAGCAACGATCTGAAAGTGGCTCGCTCAGGCATTTGTATGCGCAGGGCTAGCGTATTAAGGAAAAGGCCCTGCATCTTCTCAGTTTCAATCCGGTTACGCCCCGTGATTGGGGTGCCGATCACAAAATCATCCTGGTCACTGAGTTTATGTAGAAGGGCATAAAAAGCGGTGAGCATTACCATAAATAATGATGCGACGTTTTCGGCTCCTAACCTTTGCAACTGCTGCAGTTTCTCTGGTGGATATTCATGATTGTAGAGTGCGCCATTAAAGGTTTGATTTCTCGGGCGCGGTCGATCTGCAGGAAGATCCAGGGCCGGAGCATTACGCAGATTTGATTCCCAGTAAGTCAGCTTTTCATGCATCTGCGGCTCAATAAGCTGTGCTCGCTGCTCGATACTGTATTCCGAATAACTGAGCGTGAGCTCAGGCAGATCGGGCTGACGACCTTGGATCAAGGCGTCATAACAAACACCTAGTTCACTGAGCAGCAATTCGTATGAGGTGCCATCAGTAATGATGTGATGTTGGGCAACTATGAGTACCGCTTCGTCAGGGCCAGTGTGAAGGAGATGAATGCGTGTAAGTGGATCCCTGTCAAGTTGATAATGCGTATTGGTTATTTTATTAATATACTGAAGCAACGCGTCAGGCCCAGTGCTTAGATCAGAGTATTCAATGGTCAGCTGCCTTTTTGGCTGTATGTTCTGATAGGGAGTGCCTCGCGGTGACGGAAACGTGGTGCGGAGTGCCTCGTGACGCGCGCATAGAATGTTGAAACATTCTTGTAAGACTTCCCGTTCGAGTGCTCCTTTGATCGAGAAAACTCTGGCTAGGTTGAAAGCCGTATTACCGGGATACAGCTGATCCAGCAGCCAGAAACGCTCCTGGGGATAAGATAATGGGATCTGGAACTGGGTTTGCATCATTTGTCGTTTATCGTGCCAGAAATTATCTTCAGCTTCTTAAGTGACTGGCATGGGCTAGAACCCGTTTCAAGGTCAATGGGGAGATTGTGCCAAGGGCACACGATTTTACCGTTACGAATTGTGCCAAGTGAGAGGTCAGCGCCATTATGCGGACAATATCTCGAAAACGTTCTGACCTGATTATTCTCCGTGCGGGCGACACAGACCGCTCTTGAGACTGGTTTAATTTCCCCTCTCAGGACATCGTGACCTTCGATTCGTGTCATATTATTTGAAGCACTGTCATCTGGATTGTTAATGGCGTATGTGTCCGGCCGTGCCCTTCGTCTGATCTCGAAACCAGCGAGCGCTACCAGCTTTTTGATGATTCGTTTTACATGGCGCTTGATCGGATAAACAGTATGGAACCTGATGTAACTCAAGGCGATATTTTGCGGGACGCCAGCAAATTTATCCAACGACCCACCGGCTAATGCAGAGTGCGCGTAGCGGTGAAAATGGCCGTACTGATAATTTGGTTTCTCAAAAGCTAATCGAAAGCTGATGACGTGGCGTGTACAGTCGGTGCTGTTGATCTCCGAGCTATGCAGATGATCTCCGTTAAATAGTAGAACGTCCCCAGGATTCATATTAAATATCACGCCTGCGCCGGGATTTTCCTCCTTGCTGAGGTACATACCTGTCCTTCTGAGATTTCTTCTATAAGCTTCGGGAAAAATAATCAGACTGTTGCCAGATTTGACCTCCCCAGCCGCAATCCAGACATTGATAGCATTGCTTGGGTGATTCACCCAGCTGTCACGATGTGGGCTGTGAGGAGTGATTTTACCAGGGCCAAATCGCTTGACATATGATTCATAAAGATTCGCTTGTTCGGAAATGCAGTCATATGGGAGATGAAAGCGAATGTTTGCTTTCCTCTCAAAATAGAACCTATTGGACTGCATCATAACCTCATCAACAAGAATTTTGAGAAAGTTAAAGCATCGCCTTGCGGCAATCTCATAGATGACTTCAGTCAGCTTTGGAATGTCGGCAGCAGCCAACACTTTGTGTATTTTTTCGATACCGACGTCACGAATATGCTGAGAAGTGGTACTACCGAAAAGGTCAGAAATACCGGCATAAGTCATTCCCACGAGCTCATCGAATTGATCAATTTCCTGAAGACAATTTCTGATTACAAATATCTCTCCCTTTTGAATTCTCTCAGGCAAGTCAGCGAATGGTCGATCATTCGCCTGCAATTCAACTATCTGTGGTGACATTTACGAATAAAAACCAATGGTTGCAATTAAGTTGTTTCAACGGGTTACAAGAAGAGGAGCTGATTGAAAGAATAACGAATAATACGATTAAATCACCTGTGTTGAATCGAAATATGCTTGATAACTTTATCTGTAATCTTGTTGTTACGCCTGTTTGAAAACCACGGACAGGCTGTGTGGCAGTATATACAGGTCCTCGTCTTGGAATATCGGCTCTCTCGTCAGTTTGATTCCAGGTTTTCTAAAAGCAATCATATCTACTTTCGAAATCGCAGCCTGATATTCATAAATATGGAATAATTATTTCCACCTGCTTCACCATCATTTCTCGTATCATTATAAATCTTGGATGCTTACAGCTGACGCTTAAGAAATGAGTGTTTATCACTTAGCTTGCCGTAAATGGGATAGGTGCGAACACCAATCCCTCAAAATCAGGGCTGCTGGAACGTACCCCAGGCTGATGTTTTGAGTTCACGGCTTCCAGTCACTCCAATGCAGGCCGGTATGCTGATAGTCAGCAGCGATGCCCCTGCTTCGGGGGCCTATGTATCCCAGCTCGTTGGGGGGTTCAGTGAAAGGCTGGATGTCGAGCGGTTTACCCGGTCATGGACAAAGCTTGCTTATAGATACGAAATCCTTCGTACACATTTTGATTTCGATCCCGGATTGGGCTGGGTTCAGTACATTGCAAAAGATCCGTCAATACGAATTCAGGTAGAGGACTGGCGCCAATATACTGCTACCCAGCGATCTCTGGGATTTGATAATTTTCTTCAGCGCGACAGGAAAAGTGGTTTCTCGTTGCGTCGAGAGATTCCTTACAGGATTAGATTGTTTCGTTACAAAGACGATTTTTATCAGATGGTCTGGACGTTCCACCATGTCTTACTTGATGGTCGCAGTCACACCCTGATTGTTAAGGATTTATTAGCGACCTACGATGCCACGTCGAGTCCAATTTTTGTGGACAAGGAATCATCGATTAGATACCCAGATTACCTTTATTGGCTGCAAAAACACGATATATCAGCATCCGAGGAATACTGGAAACAGTATTTGCTTGGGGCGGAAAAAATAAATATGGATTTAAAGGGACAGACGCGCCGACGGATCTTTGCGAGCGACAGTAAGTTAGTTACCACCAAAATTGAATTGCCTGAGAGATTGACTGCGGATTTGTATAAGATAGCGGACCAATACGACTTGACTGCAAACACACTGTCAGTTGCCGCATGGGCGTTAGTGGTTAACTGCTACACGGAAGGTGAAGAGGCCCTGCTAGGCGTTGTACGCTCTTGCAGGCATTCACTTCCTGAGCAACTGCAGTCAGTTTGTGGTCTGGTGATCAATACTGTCCCACTAAGGGTTGGAGTATCTGGGAACCAGAATATTTTAACGTGGCTTAGGCAAGTCCGCGCGAATTGGGTCGCGCTTCGGTCCCACGAATTAAGTCCGGTAAGCGACATACGTCGTTGGTGCGCTTGGCCAGTAGGGAAACCGATGTTCTCTAGCATTCATGTCTATGATCATGAAGACGTGAATACACTTGTTTGTCC
This sequence comes from Gammaproteobacteria bacterium, assembly GCA_024644945.1. Classification (GTDB taxonomy): domain Bacteria; phylum Pseudomonadota; class Gammaproteobacteria; order Arenicellales; family Poriferihabitantaceae; genus VYFG01. The sequence continues at coordinate 51,257 of JAHEGU010000014.1, forward strand.
GGATTCCAGGGCACAAGAAAAACGTAGCTTTCGACTGATTGATGGTCGCACGGAGACAGCTCTATCCGTATCAACTAGTGGCGGATCCCAGTTTAGTGCGGTCATTCAGGCAGACGAAGAGTTATTTACACATGCTGAGATCGATCAGCTTGGCAGTCGATATGCAGCCATCCTCGAGCAAATGATTGCGCACCCTGAGCGGAGACTCAGTTGCATCAGCCATTTGACCGCATGGGATCGTCAACAGCTGAATGATTTTAATAAGCATGCCAGTATAACCGAGCGTTCGGAATCCATACTTGACCTGTTTCACCAACAGGTTCAATCCACACCAAGTCATACCGCAATAGCAGCAAACGACAATCGCCTTAGCTATCGGCAGCTTTATGAAGCCTCTAGTGCCTTAGCAGACGCGATAGCGAATTTAAAACAAAGTGGGCCTGTGGGTATTTTGATTGGTTCCGAACCTGATTTCGTAGTTGCCCTGTTTGCCACTCTGATAACGGGTGCAGGATTTGTGCCTCTTGATCCGGAGTATCCCAATCAACGTCTCGGATTTATGCTGACAGATTGTGGATCAAGGACAATAGTCACGAATCAATCCGGCCGTGACCAAGCCGTTCATATAATGAGGAATTCAGGGAGTGCTGGCAAGATTTTAGCACTTAAAAATCTGCATCCCTTTGACTCTCAATCTTGCGAAACCATTTCCATAAATGGAGTTGAAAGTCATGTACCCGAGCAGTTTTTACCCATCGACGGATTGGTTTACATTGTTTACACCTCAGGAACCACCGGTCAGCCAAAAGGTGTGCCAATTACAAGTTCGAACCTGATGCCGTTAATGCAGTGGCAGAAGAAACACTTTGAGCTTGGCCGCCACACCCGCACAGTGCAAACTCTTTCTGTGTCATTTGATTTTGGCTTGCAAGAGATATTTACCACACTCTTATTCGGTGGTTCATTTTTCTGTCCCCCTTCCTCTGTGCTTATTGACCCTGAGAGATATGTTGAGTTCATTGAGTGCAACAGCATCAACATGGTTTACGCCACCCCTTCATTTATGGAGGCAATTTTAACAATCAAACCGAAATTGGATTCTTTGAGGATTGTGTTGCTGGGCGGGGAGCGGCTCGGTTGGGATTTGATCGACAAATTACGGCAAAGTGTGCCCCCGGATTGCGTGATTTTCAATGGATACGGTCCAACGGAGGCAACAATGAATTGTGCAATGTATAAAATCCGGCAAACAAATGAAATAATAAATCGTATTAGCGCTAGCGTACCGATAGGTCGCCCCACGGGTCTGTCAAGTTTGTATGTACTGGACGACCGTATACGACAAGCACCTATTGGCGTGCCTGGTGAGCTCTACATCGGCGGTCCAGGTGTTGCGGGTGGTTATTTTGATCGGCCCAATCTCACTCGGCAAAAGTTTGTTCCCGATAGCCTTACGGATCAGCCTGGCTCATATCTGTATCGGACCGGAGACAGAGTCGTACTGCATTCAGATAACAATCTAGAGTTCTTAGGGCGTTTTGATAATCAGATTAAAGTACGTGGATATCGGGTGGAGCTAGAAGAAATTGAAACTACTCTATCCCAGCACCCTCAGGTCATTTCCACTGCCACAAAACTCAGAGAAATATCGAACGACCATCGGCAAATCGTGGCATTTGTGGTACCCAACAATAACTCTCTTCGTGCTGAGGAAATCGTGAAATTTGCCCGTGAACGGTTACCCCACTTCATGGTGCCAGCAAGAATCTGGTTGATAGATTCTCTTCCGCTCACAAAGACCGGTAAAGTCGACCGTGATGCATTGCAAGCCCCTTCAGGTAGAGAAATCGCCCGCATCGATGGCGAAATTCATAGAGAGGGATTGGAGAGGAATCCACTTGAGGAATGGTTTTACTCTCCGATCTGGAGGCGTCTTCCGCAGACGAAAGAACTGGAGAGTGATTGCGCAGAATCACACCAGGATTGCTGGTTGATCTTCAGCGATGGGTCCGAATTTTGCCGTGTTTTGGCTGCGAATCTTGAGGGCCTCCAAATGCGGAATATTCAAGTCTTACATTCAGAAACATATTCTGCCGAAGGTAACTATACCTACCGCTTAAACTCCGACCAAAGTGCTGATTATAAAAAACTGTTTGAGGAACTCGCAGCCACAGGTATAAATCCAACAAAAATAATCTCATTCTGGAGCCTGCTAGATCAAAGCGCTGGGATAACTGAAAGTGTCGATGACCGACTCAAAAGACTGCTATATCTTCTTCAAGCAATCGGAAAAAATCTTAGGTCGCACGATCTGCATTTGGGTATTGTTACTTCCAGTATGCAGAGTGTAACGGGCGAGGAAAGCCTGAATCCTCGTCTGGCGCTGCTTCTCGGTATGTGTAAATCGATACCCTATGAGCACCCAAACATTCGATGGGCAAGTATTGATCTTGACCAACATGAGACGTCTTGCCCCAAAGTTGTGGAGCAATTGATAGCAGATCTCAACCAAAAGAGATCTGGAGAGGTCATCGCTTACCGGGGCGGGCTGCGCTATATCTTAGACTACCAGAACATCCCACTTTGCCAGAACGATGGTTCCAGGCTAATACTGAATGGAGGGGTCTGCCTTATAACAGGAGGTCTGGGGGCCATTGGCCTAGAGTTGGCCCAAGCTATGATGCAAAACGGATACAAAGTAGCTCTACTAGATACCCCTGCGGCGACTGCAACAATCGAAAAGACGCCTAGCGTCAAGTTACAAAAGCTTTTTGATATGGGGGGGGAGATATTCACTATTGGTGCGAATATCTGTGATCAAGGCCAAGTTTCATTAGCTCTAGATAAGATCCGAAAAAAGCTCGGAAAAATTGACGGCGTCATCCATGCTGCTGGAATCGTCCAACCTGAGATCATAAATAAGTTGACCGTGGATGCTATTGAGCGGGTTCTCGAGCCTAAGGTAAGGGGTACTGAAGTTCTGGCAACGGAGATTGTCTCAGATCAGCCAGACTTTGTTCTTCTATGTTCGTCAATTGATGCTATACGCGGAAGTTTCAGTCAGTCCGCTTATTGTGCCGCCAATGCTTTTCAGGATGCCTTTGCAAGTCATATGAGACGAAGTGGTCAACACTATATGTCAATCAATTGGGATGTGTGGCGGGAGGTGGGAATGGCCGCTCGAGTTGAAGTATCACCCGCGATGGAGGAATTTTGGCGCCACGAACTTAGTATGGGTATTACATCCTTAGAAGGCCGGCAGATATTGAATAATATCCTCTGTCGAGAAGAATCTCAGATCATTGTCTCCACATTGGGACTGAAACCGCGTATCGGTAGATTCTTCCTTGACCTAGCAGAAGAGAAAATAAATTTTGAGAACGATTTGGGTGCAGATAATTTAGACCAATCGATCGAAAAGAAAATCCTCGCTGTCTTCGCCGAAGTTCTTGAGGATAGTTCTTTAGCTGGAGATGATGACTTTTTCCAGAATGGAGGAGATTCACTCTCTGCCATGCGCGTTATCGCCCGAATACGAGATACCTTTGATTTGAACTTGCCCATGAGTAGCGTGTTTGAAGCACCCACGGCAAATCAGCTTGCAGGGATACTGCGGGAAACAATGGAATTACCGTAATCTTATACCTGGTTTTTGTTCAGCCCTTCTGGATATAAGCCTTAAACCTAGTAATTGTTAATGCCAAGCATTTAGAGCGGGATCATTTAAGGGTGGACTTTGATAGGAACTATAGTTATAGAGTAGATGGTCTGATCGTAATTTGCATCAGAAATACTATATAGGGAGTGTATTTGTTCATGCGACTTTCCATGTTCTAAATAATGACAGAGTAGATGATCAGCGGACTTCTAATTGATTTAGATGGTGTTCTCTATCAGGGCGACAGACCGATCAGCGGCGCGAAAGTAGTGGTTGATTGGATGGTTCAGGAAAAAATCCCGCACAGATTTGTTACCAACACCACATCAAAACCGCGTTCTGCAATTGTCGAAAAGTTGAGCGCGTTGCAGATTAGTGCGGCGGAAAAAGACATTCTCACGCCTCCTATCGCTGCCACTTCATGGCTCAAGGAACACACGCCAGGCCCCGCGGCACTGTTTGTGCCTGAAGCAACTAAACAAGACTTCATTGGAATCGATCAGCTTCCGTCTGATGCCGAGAGCGGCGCCGTTGCGGTAGTGTTGGGTGATATCGGTGACCGCTGGACATTTTCTGAACTGAACCGCGCCTTTCGATTGTTGATGGAAGAGCCAAAGCCTGCTTTGGTGGCGCTGGGAATGACGCGTTACTGGCAGACACGGTCGGGATTGCAGCTTGATGTGGCGCCGTTCGTCAAAGCGCTTGAGTATGCCGCGGACCGCGAAGCGGTGGTACTTGGAAAGCCATCACAAGAATTCTTTAATCAGGCGCTCTTGTCTTTAGATTGCGATGCGTTTGAAGCGATGATGATAGGTGATGATGTAGTGGGGGATGTGCAGGGCGCGCAGCGCGCAGGGATTCGTGGAGCGTTGGTAAAGACAGGAAAGTTCAGGCCGAGGGATCTGGAGGCAGACCCAATCCCAGACGTGGTGTTCGATTCTATTGCTGATCTGCCAGAATGGTGGACACAACATTCTCACTAACCGCTGTGTCCACGCCCCGGGCTCAAGAGGATTGGTTCAAAAAGTATTGATTCAAGCTGTGCCCCGATAAATAACCATGGAAGTTCCCTGGCTCTGGGCATAATTGTCATAGCCGATCAGACGCACGTGGTTGCCCGGATACGCATTGTGGCAATTCTGAACTTCGCGCAGAATAGTATCGACATCGGTCTGACCAAACATCGGCAGTTTCCACATATACCAATATGAGCTTCGAGCGTTCTCCGGCTCGGTATGCTCCACCGCAGGATTCCAACCGTGAGAAACAATGTATTCTACCTGGCGGCGTGTCCGTTCCGCGTCCATTTCCGGCAGGTATGAAAAAGTCTCGAACTTTCGACTGTTTGCGTCGCTCAGGCTTGATTTGAATTCTCTTACTTCAGACATGTTGTTACCTCATTAATAATTTCGATGTTTACTGTGCGGCTACGTCGAGCTTGTCGACGGTATCGAAGTCGAAGGTGATCTCTTTCCATGTCTCCATTGCCATAGTGAGTTCGGGACTATGCTTGGCGGCACTGGTTAGAATCTGTTTGCCCTCGATCTCCAGGTTCTGTCCACGATTGCGCGCCTCGACGCAGGCCTCTAAAGCGACTCGGTTAGCAGAAGCACCTGCTGCATTACCCCAGGGATGGCCAAGGGTGCCGCCGCCAAACTGGAAGCAGGCATCGTCACCAAAAATACTTACCAGCGAAGGCATGTGCCAGACGTGTATTCCTCCTGATGCGACCGGGAATACACCAGGCATGGCGCCCCAGTCCTGATCGAAAAAGATTCCGCGAGAGCGGTCTTCCTTAATATAGGATTCGCGCATCAGATCGATCCAACCCAGGGTGGCATTTCTATCCCCTTCGAGCTTACCCACTACGGTACCTGAATGCAGGTGGTCCCCTCCGGACAGGCGAAGCAATTTGGTCAGCACTCTGAAGTGCATACCGTGATAGGGGTTTCGATCGATAACCGCATGCATGGCCCGGTGGATGTGCAGCAACATACCGTTTTCCCGACACCATTGGGCCAAACCTGTGTTGGCGCAGAATCCACCAGTTAGATAGTCGTGCATGATAATGCGGGAGCCGAGTTCTTTCGCATATTCGGCGCGCTTATACATTTCTTCGGGTGTCGGTGCAGTGACATTAAGATAGTGGCCTTTACGTTCACCGGTTTCATCCTCTGCTTTGTTGACCGCTTCAATGACGTAGTTAAAGCGCTGTCGCCATCTCATAAAAGGTTGCGAGTTTACGTTTTCGTCGTCCTTGGTCAGATCCAATCCACCACGCAGACATTCATAAACCGCACGACCATAGTTCTTGGCCGACAGACCGAGCTTTGGTTTGATCGTGCAACCGAGCATGGCTCGGCCATACTTATTAAAAATGTCACGTTCAACCTGAATCCCATGTGGCGGTCCGTTGCAGGTCATGACATAGGCAATGGGAAATCTAATATCTTCGAGCCTGAGTGATCGCACAGCCTTAAAACCAAAAACATTGCCCACCAGAGAAGTGATCACGTTGACTACCGAGCCTTCCTCGAACAGGTCGATGGGGTAGGCGATCATGGCGTAATACGCACTATCGTCACCCGGCACATCCTCAATGGCATAGGCTCGGCCTTTGTAGTACTCAAGGTCGGTCAGCAGGTCAGTCCATACTGTAGTCCAGGTCCCTGTAGAGGATTCTGCAGCGACCGCTGCCGCGGCTTCTTCTCGTGGTACGCCTTCCTGGGCCACGATCTTGAAGCACGCCAGCAGGTCGGTATCTTTAGGCGTGTAATCCGGGGTCCAGTAGGATTCTTGATATTGCTTCACCCCAGCGGAATAGGCTTTTGACATGGTTTTACTCTCTCATCGTCTAAATTTATGTCCGGATTGTCGGCCGGAACCTCAGAAATCGGGTTCGTGGCATGACAAGTGATGAGAGCATTATAGGGATTCAATATATAACTAAAAACTTAATATATATATTAAAACAATAAGGTAATACTTATTATTAAAAATAAGTATTACCTTATTAATAAATTCGAATACATATTATTTTACTTATTATATGGATTGCTTCAGGATTGACGCCATGATTTTTCACCATTGATTCTTATGAGATCCACTGAAGCGCCCCAACAGCTCGCAAACGCGATTCGATTTTTGGCGATGGATGCCGTACAGCAAGCTAACTCAGGCCATCCCGGTATGCCGATGGGCATGGCAGATATTGCCGAAGTGCTATGGAATCGTTATTTGAAACATAACCCTTCCAATCCAAACTGGGCTGACCGCGACCGGTTCGTGCTGTCAAACGGCCACGGTTCGATGCTGCAGTATGCACTCTTGCATCTGTCTGGATACGATCTGCCTATGGAGGAGTTGAGGAACTTTCGTCAGCTGTGTTCGAAAACGCCTGGTCATCCGGAATACGGATATACACCTGGTGTAGAAACCACCACGGGGCCTCTTGGCCAGGGGCTCGCTAATGCGGTTGGAATGGCGCTTGCAGAGAAAATGCTGGCAGCGCAGTTCAACCGACCAGGCTACGACATAGTCGATCATCGAACCTGGGTGTTTGTTGGAGACGGATGTCTGATGGAAGGAATTTCTCATGAAGCCTGTTCCCTTGCCGGCACATTTGAGCTTGGTAAATTGATAGTATTTTACGATGACAACGGTATCTCTATCGATGGACAAGTGCAGGGATGGTTCACCGATGATACTGCAAAGCGATTTGAATCATACGGATGGCAAGTGGTTAAAAATGTCGATGGACATTCGCCCGATCAGATTAGCGCCGCTATCGAAGAGTCTACTCAGGTTAACAACAAACCGACCTTGATCTGTTGCAAGACAAAAATTGGGTTCGGCTCTCCCAATAAGGCAAACACTGAATCTTGTCACGGCGCACCGTTGGGTCGTGATGAAATCACCGCAACGCGCAAAGCGCTAAATTGGAAATATGATCCATTCGAGATCCCAGAAGAAATTTATACGGCCTGGAATGCTCAAGAACGTGGGCAGGTTGCTGAATCTGCGTGGGATGACCAGTATCAACTTTACGCCCGGTGCTTTCCGGAGCTTGCGTCAGAACTGAATCGGCGTCTGGCTGGAAAATTGCCGGACAACTGGGCTAATCTGTCCACAGATTGGATCAAACAAACCGACAACCTGGCTGAGTCGGTGGCGACCCGCAAAGCTTCTCAATCTGCGCTCTCCCGCATTGGCGATAAGTTACCCGAGCTTGTCGGGGGCTCTGCTGACCTCACCGGATCAAATCTAACCTGCTGGCAAGGCGCGAGCCCTGTATCGGAAAGTTTTAATGCAGGACGTCATATTAATTACGGTGTAAGGGAATTTGCAATGTCCGCGATCAACAATGGCGTGATACTGCATGGTGGATTCGTTGCATTTTGTGGAACGTTTCTTATGTTTTCTGAGTATGCACGAAATGCCCTTCGCATGGCCGCGCTGATGAAGATTCCGAGTATCTATGTGTACACTCATGACTCTATTGGACTCGGTGAAGACGGCCCCACTCACCAGCCCGTGGAACAAATCGCGACACTGCGGCTGATTCCCAACATGGAGGTATGGCGGCCATGTGACAGTGTCGAGACCATGGTTGCCTGGACCCGTGCAGTGGAACGTAAGTCTGGACCGACCAGTTTGCTGTTTTCACGCCAGACGCTCGAGCATCAGGCGCGCAGTCACGACAAGCTGGAGAACATCGCGCGCGGTGGTTACATTCTGCGAGATTGCCTTGGTACCCCAGATGTAATTCTGATTGCAACAGGTTCCGAAGTGAGCCTTACAATGCGCGCAGCAGAGATTCTGTCAGACTCAGGTTGCAATATACGAGTAGTGTCGATGCCATGCGCTGAACGCTTTGAGCAGCAGGATCAATCGTATAGAGAGCAGGTATTGCCGCAGGGCGTTCGCGCCCGTGTAGCTGTGGAAGCAGGTGTGACTGACTGGTGGAAAAAATATACCGGCCTTGACGGCGCAATCATTGGTATCGATCAATTTGGTGAGTCAGCTCCAGCGGAAGATCTGTACCAGCATTTTGGCATCACGGTCGAAGCGATCGTGGAGTCTGCGCGGTCGTTGTGTCAAATGACGGTTACTGAAGCGGCTTGATTCAAGTCTCGCCACTCAAACAGTTAAAGATCGGGAGATTACCCCGACCTTGAAAGATTCTAATTTTACGAGGCTATTAACATGCCGTTTACTATTTACTTTTTGTTTTACCAAATGAAGACTGCCCGGCGTGATGCGGTTAGTTCGAAGTATCTGTCTGTGTCGAATCCTGGACTATGCATGGAATGGAATGTCGATATGGGCTTGCTCCCGTTGAGTCAATAATCGGGGGAAGTACATGTCAGAAAAACATCCGGTTATAGCTGTTACTGGATCTTCGGGCGCGGGCACTTCAACGGTCAAGGCAGCTTTCGAGCACATTTTTCGTATAGAAAATATCAACGCCTGCATTATCGAAGGGGATAGCTTCCACAGCTATGACCGCCAGGCAATGCGTCAGAAGATCCGAGAAAGCGAAGCCAAGGGCGGGACTTTTAGTCACTTCGGTGCTGATGCCAACGATCTAGAACGGCTCGAAAAACTATTTTATAAATACGGTCAATCCGGGACTGGCGAGCGGCGCTATTATCTTCACAACGAAGAGGAGGCCAATCGGTTTGATCAAAAGCCAGGTGAATTCACACCCTGGGAAAGTATTCAGGCTGACACCGATATGCTGTTTTACGAAGGGCTGCATGGTGGATTTCAGCATGAAGAAGTCAACGTCGCAACGCATGTAGATCTGCTGATCGGCGTTGTGCCGATCGTGAACCTGGAGTGGATTCAGAAAATTCATCGAGATACCAGCAATCGGGGCTACGGTGCGGAGGATGTTACCCACACTATTCTGCGAAGGATGTATGATTATGTTCACTACATTACCCCGCAGTTTTCCCGGACCGATATTAATTTTCAGCGAGTGCCCACAGTGGACACGTCAAATCCGTTTATCGCCCGGGATATTCCGACCGCGGATGAAAGTCTAGTGGTGATCCGTTTTCGCGATCCGGCCAAGTTTTGCGTTGACTTTCCTTATTTGCTTTCAATGCTGGAAAGGTCGTTCATGTCGCGGCGTAACACTATTGTGGTGCCGGGCGGAAAAATGGTGCTGGCGATGGAGCTGATTTTGCTACCCATCATTGCCCGCATGGTCGCGAGGCGTCAACGACTGATTAAAGCAGATTGCCGCCACGAGTTTTGATAAATCTCTGACCGGCGTCAATACACGGAAGTATATCGATTCTTTTTTTAAGCTCCCGTTGATTGCCGTCAAGGATCGATTGACTGATGGGTGCGAAAGTTAAGGGAGTATTCGTAAGTTGATCAACCTTTAATTCGTGTCAACGTCCTGCTGAGATCTCTGGAGGCTAGATGTGCGGACCTTTTGTTCATCAGATTGATCCCGTTATCGGTGATATTGGTGGTATCTATTTATGGTGGTATGGCGCGAGCTATACCTTCGGCTTTATTGGCGCATTCTTGTGGATTAAACATGTCCGTGCTTCCCTGGGGTACGACATGCGGAAGGTCTACTGGCTCACGCTTATGCTGTCGATGGGGGTGTTGGTTGGAGGACGGCTGGTAGAAGTAATTTTCTATGAATGGCCATTTTATGGCAGCAACCTAAAACTAATTCCCGCCGTATGGTTAGGTGGTATGTCGACTCACGGCATCCTTCTAGGGGCGGCAATCGGTGTTTGGATTTTTTGTAAACTGTCGGGAGGTAAATTCCTGCGGCTAGCAGATGAACTCGCAATAGCGGGGGCGTTCATCATGGGGGTCGGACGGCTAGGAAACTTTATCGACGGTCAGATCTCTGGGAGTATCACGGATGTCTGTTGGGCGGTGAAGTTTCCTGATCTGGAAGGTTTCCGGCATCCTGTAGTCTTGTATGACGGTATAAAGAACCTCTTTCTGGTGCCGTTTCTTCTGTTCATTCGTAATAAGCGCCCACCCCCAGGAGTAGTATTTGGACACTTTGTGCTGTGGTATGGCTTTTTACGAATCTTTGTCGACTTTTTTCGCGAATATCGAACAGAATTGATGAGCCTTCCGCCCGGTCAGGAATTCAATATGTTCATGACTGCATTTGGTCTTGGAATGATTATCTGGGCTTATCGGTTTCAAGGTACAAGCAACATAACGACACAGTCGGTTGATGTTAATACTGAAAAAGAAGCGTCCTGGACCCAGCGAATTGCACTAGTTGCGGTTCTGCTTTTTCCTCTGGCAATTCCGAGTGACTGGACGCAGGATGTCCCAGAAAGATATGGTGCACGTCATCAAGGCATCGAATATTCTTCTCTATACCCCAGACTTATGCATCAGGTATCGGGTGAATGATACGAACCGATTGCTCATTGACTGTCGCTTATAAAGCGGTAATGGATGGTCCATTCCCGGGCCTGTCCTGGAGATAGGTTTAGGTTGATAAATGGTTCCGGGCAGGCGGCGCGTTTAACCGCCCAGAACGCCATCCGGGTAATAGGCGCACTGCCACTGAACTCTACCGCCGCTCCGGTGCGCAGATTTCGCACTGTTGCAGAGTTATAGCCCCCGGGGTCATCGCCTTCAAATACAGTAATGCCTATCGAATTATTCTGCAGTGATTTCATGACCTCGATGCTGTTCCCACGATACCAGGCCAGGTCCTTTATCGATACCGGTTGGTCTGTTGTAAACGGAAATTCGACCAGGTAATCCGGGCCATAGGGCATGTCGTCGATAATGGTGAAATTATGATTGTAGTGGTCGATGTCGATGGTTTTTTCACCACTGTTTTCGAGTCGGTGTTCAATGACAAATTCTGGGCGGTCAGGTATTAATCTAATCGTTTTTTGGTATCGATAGGCCCAACCACGCTCTCCTTTAAAATCCTGATTGAAACTGACCCAGTCACGCCCGTGTTCGATTTGCCATTCACCGGCACGAATGATTCTATATTTATCATAGAACTGGTATTTGCTGTTTTTGTTTTTCTCCAACAGCCCCACACCGATCTTGACAAATGACTCTCCCTCTTTGGCCTCAGCAAACCCCATTGGATTAAACATCGCAAATTCCTCGGCGGGACCACTGACAAAGTCGTGACCATTTGGATCATGTGTTGCATGCAGGGGGGCATAAAAATGATGTCCGTCGTAGTCAACACGTTCGATGATGCCCGACCAGTCGAAACGGGTGCCACGGTAGTATCCGCGATTAGCGTCTGGAAGATAGATTGAAAC